>JADJTG010000013.1:40000-743427 GCA_016711285.1 Sphingobacteriales bacterium | reverse complement strand
TAGCAACGACTTGAATGCCGAAATCATTGCTCACCCAGCTTCTGCCGTAACAATGAGAGTATATGATATTACTGGTAAATTGGTGAATCAAATTGCTACAGATGTACAAGAAGGCTTCCAACAATGTTGGCGCTGACTTGGAAGAAAATATGCAGTTGGTAACTACTTCTTGACTGTAACTGACGGTGAAAGTTCACACTACTAAGTTTATCAAAGAACCTATTGGTATTTTGAAATAGAATAAACAAAAGCCCCGCTACAAGCGGGCTTTTTATTTTTATAGACAAAGTTTTTAAATATTTGAGGAATTAATACTTTGTATTTCTTGTTTTTTAATTCAATGAATAAAAATATTTTTCAACTTCGTTTTATTATAATTATAGAATATGAAAACTTCTTTTATTTTTATACCTTAAACCTCTTCGGTATTTCGTTGGCACATCTTTGTGCGCAGAACGACGATCATTTATAAGCACGAGATACCCACTAAACCAAAGGGCGGCTATATAATCGCCTATTTTTCGAGCGGTGCAAAGATGTTTGAAGGCACTTATAAAAATGGTATGAAAAACGGCATTGAGAATGTTATGATGAAGGCGGTTCGTTTTGCGCTATCAAAGGCAACTTCGTAAATGATGGCAAAGAAGGCGAAGGTGCAGCATTTTGCGGGCGGCGACCGCTACGGTGCTTTTCCAATAACCAATCTAATGGAGCAAGGAACGTATTATTATGCTGATGGCAGCAAGTATGTGGGTACGCACAAGGACGACAAATTTGAAGGCAAAGGGGCTTTTTATCGCACTGATGGCCTGAAATACGAGGGTACTTATAGAGACAACAGGTGACGGCAACGGAACGTATTATTAGCAAAGACGGCAGCCGCTATGAAGGCAGCTATCAAATGGAAAACGACACGGAAAAGGAAAATACACTTATAGCGATGGCGGCTACTGAAGGCGACTTTGCAAACACAATGTACGAAGAAGGCAAAGGGAAATTTGTATATCCCTGACGGCGTAAAACGCTATGAAGGCTTATGGAAAGGCGACAAACAACACGGAAGCGGTATTTTTGTACGATACCAACGGAAAATAAAAATCAAGGAGGAGAATTGTAATACAGGACAGTTCCCGGACAAAAGCGGCAACGATTAATTTTTCTATATTTAATCCGTTGAACTGCATTTCGTTGAAATTGGCAGCTACTGCTCGCGATACTGCCTATTTCCATAAAGTACAATTCCATACACAGCATCTACCTGCTCCATTGTATTTTGTTGTGTGTTACCACAATAAACTGTGAACTGTCGGAAAAACTGACGTATCCATCTGACTGAATTTTCCTACATTGGCATCATCTAAAGAGGACATCTACCTCATCTAAAATACAGAAAGAGGAGCGGGTTTGAGCAAATACAAACCAAAATTAGCGAGATAGCTGTAAGGGTTTTTCGCCGTGGACAATTGGTCTATGGAAGAAGGGCGTTTGCCCTTTGGGCTTGGCGATAAATGTCGCATTGCTGGATTATCAGGTTTCGAAAGCGTGGGTCACAATCATCATCTGGGGTGAACAATTTGCGGAATACCTCCTGAAGAATGGGGGCGCACCTGCGAACAGCCTCGTAAGCATGGATACTGCCGTATTTTCAGTTTCTTCGATAGTAGTAGTGAGCGGCGATTGTTTGGCTTCTAAAGGTCGTTGCGCAGTGCCACAATATAATCGTAGGCGTTCATTCATCTCTTTATCGCTTCAAAGGCTTTAAAAGGATCGACTTCGCCGAAAGTTTCCGAGGCTCTTTTGAGGCGATTTCACTACTCTTCGCGCAAGGCATCAACGGGCGGCGGTTCGCTGCTCGGGCTCTTGGTTCATCAGTTCGTGATATACGTTGCCCCAAATTCTATCAGCAAACGTTCTTTCGGCGACAATTTCATCAGAATAGAGTTTAACTTTCGTCTTTGGCTTCTTGCAAAGGGCATCAATTTATTCTTTTTGGCGAAAAATCGGCACAAATTATCTTCGAAGTTCCATCGCTTCTGCCGCGTGCCGAAAGTAACGTATTTCGGCGGAATTTACCTTTGCCTCCAAAATCTTTCACTCCATACAAATCCGTCAATTTGCGATCATCTTTTTCAACGACTGCTCCTGTATTTCCACTTCGCGCTGCAAATCTTGCAAGAGGTTGCTTATTGGCGGATAATTTGCTTTGCGTTTCAATGGCGGCGTTTGATGAAAATCAAAATTTTGATGTGAGGTGTTGAGGTTTTATTTTGTTGCTGATGGTAATTCAGATTAAGTTCGTTGAACGCGCGGCTGCTGTTGGATACTTCTTGCTCTATAAGATGAAATAGGCGCGAAAATCCTGCAATTCGGTTTTGTGCAAGTCAGCCTTTTCCTTTTTCGTGTAATATCGTTTGAATTTCATCTAGTACGGCTGCAACTGCTTCAGTTTTTCAGATAAGGGATTGCTCGCCCTGTGCAGTATCTGCAATATAAGGATTCGAGATTTTTGATAGTGGCATTGAAGGAAGCCATTTTATTGTCAAGGCGGCGGTTGAGTTGTTCGCGCAGGAGTTGTAACGTGGCTTTTGCGAAGCATTGCAAAAAGCGATGATTTCGTTATTTTCTGCTCAGTACCTGTTTGGTATCCTTTGATTTCCTGCTTCAACTGTGTAATTTCCTTGTCCAAAGCCTGTAAATTCTGAACACGTCCTATTTTTCCTTCAAAAGCCCACCGAGCCGCCCATACAGCACCCGCTTTGCGACACCATTGCCGTTTTGCGCCAGAAACAGCATCGGGATATTGCTGCGACAAAGAGAGAGCCTCCTGTTCGGCTTCGCGGATGAACACGCGTGGGCGGCGACCAGAGAACAGAAGTGAAATTCGTTTCGGTTCTTCTACAATATCCAAAGCCGCCACCGCTTTGTATTTTCTTTTGGATAAAGAAAGGGTAGGAGGATTGCGTGCGAAATTTCGGGAGTGACGAAAAAAGTTAGCTTTTCCTTTTTTTGCTGAATGAGTAGCGTGACGGCGGCGTGGGCGGTTTCGGAACGAGAGGCACTACATAATAAGTTGAGGTAGGGGCGACAAAAAATGTTCAATTGCCAATTTGGCAGGATCGGCACAGGTGAAAAGCTCCGACAACAAACGTGCGGCAGACGAATCGCCCTGCCAGCTTTTATTTTGTTTCAAGAATTTGAGCGACTGGGAAAACCCTCCAAACTTTCCACCATACTTTTGGTGAGGCTGTATTCGTTGCTGCGGGCATCGTGGCGGCGGTGGAGCGTGGCGAGTTGCTCGCGCAGGGGCAGCGATGTCGTGGTCGAGCGTGGTGAGTGAGGTTTCGAGGTGGGCTTCGGCTTCGGTGGTTTGCTGAATTTGAAGAGCCAACTCGTCTCTTTCTTTTTGAGTGCTGCCGCGATTTTCTTTGAGGGTTTCTAATTCCTCTTGTCTGCTTTCAAAGCGGGAGGCAGTTATCCTGAATTTCTCGGCGGATATTATCGCGTTGAGCACTTTTTTACGGCAACTTCTTTCCAAAATGGAAATCCCCCTTCATTTTCCGACTGCGGAAAAGTTTGCTCCAATTGAGCCAAACGTCCTCTTTTTCCTGAAAAGCCCCTGAATACGCTCGTTTTGCTCTTTGCTTTCCCCTAATTTTTCTATCAACAACTGCAAAGCATCTTCTTCGCGGTCTTGTTGTTTTTCTAAATAATCAATTTCTTGCTGAATTTTCAATATAAAAGCCTCATCATCATTGATTTGTTGCTGCAAAGTGTCTTTTCTTTCGCGGGCAAAGCGTATTTTTTCGGTCAAAATTCCTTTTCACTTTCTTTATCACGGATTTGAGCCAAAAACACATTGAGTTCTTGTTGTACTTTGCTCAAAAACTGTTCTTTTCAAGGAGGTCTTTTTTTATGTTGTGCCAATTCAGCTTCGGCGGCTGCAATTTTTGCATCTTGTTCAATGCGTTTTGCCTGTTCAATTTCGCAGCGTTTTTGGATATTTTTATAAGCAACTTTATGGTCGGTGAGGTTAAGATGCGCCAATCAATGCTCATTTGCTTATAATCGCCCTGTAGTTTTTAAAACGCTCGGCGCGTTTGGCTTGTTTTTCTAAGGTTTTGAGGTTGTTTTCAATTTCAGCCAGCAAATCTTCCACACGGCTCAGGTCGCTGTCGGTAGATTCAAGTTTGGAGAGGGTTTCTTTTTTGCGGATTTTGTATTTTGAAATACCGGCTGCCTGTTCAAAAAGGCGGCGGCGCAAGTCGTCTTTATCGTTGAGAATTTCGTTAATCATTCCCAATTCAATAATGGCGTAGGAATCGCTGCTGATACCTGTGTCCAAAAAAAGCGCAGTAATATCTTTGAGGCGGCAAGCTACATCGTTGATGCGATATTCGCTGTCGCCATTGCGGTATAAAACACGGGAGATGGTAACAGAGCTAAACTCGGTGGGCAAGAGGTTGCGGGTGTTTTCAAAAGTGAGCGACACTTCGGCGCGTCCGGCACTGCTTCTTTTTTTAGTACCATTAAAGATGATATTATCCATTTTTTCGGAGCGTAGGGTTTTGGAGCGTTGCTCGCCCAGCACCCAGCGAATGGCATCTACTACGTTGCTTTTGCCGCTTCCGTTAGGTCCGATGATGCCCGTTACATTTTGATTAAAATGGAAAACGGTTTTTTCGGCAAAACTTTTAAATCCTTTTATTTCTAAACTCGTTAAGCGCACAATGTAGAAGGGGAGAAATGATAAAAAGAAAGCAATTCAGGTTTTTTGAGATATTGGCAGCATCAAATAAGCCTGCAAAGATATAAAAATAAATAAGTTATGTGTAAAAAAAGGAGTTTTTGAGTAAAAGTAAAAAGCGCGTCCTGTTTTGAGGCAGGACACGCTTTTTTTTAAAAAAAAACAGTAAAATGAAAAATAATTAGAAAGTAGCCGTAGCGGTAATACCAAAGATATAACGTTGTTGGAAATAGCTGGCATCTACGCTTTTAAGCACACCACCTGCTGCTGAGGTTTCAGTAAATTTAGAGCCGTCTTGTTTGATGGTAGAAAACAAAGCACCTGCGGCATCTTTTACTTCATAAGTCTCATCGCCGGTTTTGGAGAGGGTGTTGCTACCGGCAATACCACTCAATATATTAGCATTGGTTTCGGGTTTGAAGTAGCGAATGCTGTAATCAAAACCCAAAGCAAAATATTTATTGAATTGGTAGCCAAACAAGTTTCTCCAAGTAACTTCCGGATTACTGAAGTCATTATAACGCGCCAAAACGTTGAGGTTGGAGTTCCATACTAAATTTTTGAGCAAGTTGCGTTTGTAGTCGGCGACAAGTTTGGCACCGAAAGAAGATTTGAGGCTTTTATCGGGGTCAATATCAAAGCCGGGTTTCAAGTCATCATTGGTGCAGATAGTGGCAGCCCAAGTGAGTGGGTGAAACAACAAATAAAATCTTTCGTTGGGGCGGTAGGTAAGACCAACACCGGCGGTCATATAGGCAGGTTGCAAGAAGTTTTCAAAACTGCTGCGAAAATCCACCAAAGCAGAATAGGCTAACATGGGCGTAAACTTACGACCAAACAAAGAGCTGGCATAAATTTCATCTAAGTTAGCGGTGTAATCGTCGTTGTTTTGCCCTTCAATTTTTTGATAACCCAATTTGATATAGCCGTTATTGAGCCAAAATATCGGATCCATGTTGTAATCGGCGAATAAATTGAGGTTGCCGGAAACGACACTGTTATTGGGTGTAGCACCTACAATCCAGTTGTTGTAGCCAGTCATTGTGAAACCCAACAAACCGGTACCACCGTATTTCCAACCGATTTTTTCTAAGTCAGCCAATTTAGTTTTAATGGCTTCCAATTCGGTGTTCAAAGGAGTGGCTTTTGCAGTAAGTTCTGTTTGGCGGGCTTTTAAATCGGCAATTTTTTTTACTACGTCTGCATCTTGAGCAAACAAAGTACCTGTGCCAAAAGCGAGGGCACAAGCCCAAAGTACAATTTTTTTCATTTCTAATCTAAAAATGTGTTTTATGTGATTTTGTGTAATTATAAATAAATGATGTATAGCTGTTAAAGACCATATCAATAATTACGCCATAGTGCCGTAATATTATTTTATTTCTTGACGGTACAAAGGTAATTCGGTCACTGAATAACTTTATTTAATTTTTATTGAAAAATTTTTATAATCTAAAGTATTGATTATTAGTGTTTTGTGTTTTTATAATGCAAAATATTTTGTTTTTAATAGTATTATGTATTGCAAGATACTGTTTTATGCTTTATATTTGTACCAACAAAGCAAATAATACAATGATACAAGAAGAAATACTATTTGTACAACCTGTAAAAAAGCATACAACTCAGTAATTATGAAAAGTAACAACACAGAAGCACAGATGCGCAAAGGCGTTTTGGAATTGTGTATTCTCTCCATTATAGCACGCGGCGAAATGTATCCTTCAGATATTATAGAAGAGATGAAGGCTTCGCACTTGATAGTGGTGGAGGGTACTTTATATCCGATATTGATGCGCCTGAAAAACGAAGGAATGTTGGCGTATCGCTGGGAGGAATCGAAGTCGGGACCTCCGCGCAAATATTATCGCCTCACAGATACCGGAAAGCAACTGCTTGATGAACTGAAAGGAACTTGGGCAGAGATGGTAAAGGCAGTGAATCATATTTTGGAGCAAGAGCCGCTTTTCTCCGACAACTCTACTGATTTGTAATCATTGCGGCTGATTTTTATTTTTATATTCCTTTTTAAAAAACATTCAAAAAAAAGAACCTATATATTATGGACAAAACCATCAGTATCAACATTGGCGGTGTAGTATTTCATATTACAGAAGAAGCCCACGATTTGCTTCAAAATTATTTTGAAACTTTGCGCAAGCACTTTGTAAATCAAGAAGGCAGCGATGAAATTATGGGCGATATTGAAGCGCGCGTAGCTGAAATGTTTACAGATAGGCTCAAAAAAGAAGGTACTCAGGTGATTACCAACTCGCAGGTAAGCAATATGATAGATATTATGGGCTTGCCTGAAGATTTTGACGCAGATGTCTATGAAGGTAAACCTTTCGGCGAAAAAACGACGGGTTACACAAGTGCGGCGGCAGCTTTTACTTCATCATCATCATCAAGGCAGCACGCGAAGCGTCTTTTTCGGAACGAGGACGACAAAAAAATCGGCGGTGTGTGTTCGGGAATAAGTGCTTATTTCGGTATAGCCGACCCGCTATGGCTGCGTCTGATAGTATTATTGTTGTTTTTCTTGTCGGGTGGCAGTGTATTGTTGATATATCTCATACTTTTGGTCGTAATACCACCTGCTCGTACTGCCGCAGATAAGCTGGCGATGCGTGGCGAAAGCATCAATATTGCTAATATTGAAAAAACCGTAAAAGACAATTGGAGCGATATTCAGAACAATCTGAACTCCAACCAAGCAAGTTCGGCGGTTCGGCGTGTGGGCAACATCATTACTGATATAGTACAAATAATAGCAACCTTAGTTATTAAATTAATAAAATGGTTGAGTGGTTTTACGGGCATTGTATTGGCATTTACACTATTTATATTATTAATGGCGAGTATTATCGGCGGAATGATAAGTTTTAATTTTTTGAAAAACTATATCATTGATTCACCTTTTATGTTGATAATCGGGTGGATAAGTTTATTACTGGCAGTTTTTATGCCTTTGATATGGTTAGCTTTGTTGTTGGCACGCTGGATATTTAATTTTGATTTTCACAACCGCAAAAAAATATGGTTAGGAATGGGCATTGCTTGGCTGTTTGCATTATTGGGAGCAGGGTGGGTAGGCACTTCTATCGCAAATCAGTACCGCCATTCAGCTTCTTTTGAAGAAAGCACCCCCTTATCTATAGCAGGGAATACGCTATATCTGAAATCCGATTCCCGCCAGCCCTACGAAGATATAGAAGACCGTATGAAAAACTTGAAAATGGGAGATTGGGCGGCAGACGGCGACCTGATTATGAGCGATGATGTACGCATAGATGTTGAAAAAAGTGATAATGGACGTTTGGAATTGCACAAAGTATATACCTCCGCGCGGAGCTACCCGCAAAGATGCTCGCGAAATAGCCTCCCGCATTGTTCATCAATACGAGGCTCAGGATTCCGTGCTTACCATCAAACCCTATTTTACTGTTCATCCAACCGATAAAATTAAAGGTCAGTCGGTGCGTTTAGTTTTGCGTGTTCCTGAAGGTACAACGTTGATTTTCGACGAAAATATGGGCAATATGTTGTACGATATTGATAATACAAGCAACACTTATGATTGGGAAATGGCAAATAAAACTTGGACGATGCAAAAAGAAGGACTTGTTTGCACCGCCAACTGCAAAGGAATAACTGTTGATAATAATAACAATAATAATAGTAATAACAACAATTCAGGTACAATAAGCGGTGGCGGCAGAGTAGAAGATTTTAAGGATTTTGATGCAGTGGAATTGAGTGGTTTTTATGACGTAAATATTGAGCGAGCTGATGAATACAGTGTAATTATTCAGGGCGAAGGCAAAGAGGACGTAAAAGTATCGCAAAGCGGCTCTACACTTTTGATAAGCAAAGACAAAAACAACTGGAGTATTAATTTTGATTGGGATAACTTTGATTGGAAAAGTCGTTTAGCCACCAAAATCATTATTCGTATGCCACATTTAAAATCTTTAGAAGCATCGGGAGCTACGGTGAGTCGCATAAAAGGTTTTGAGGAAGAGAATATGGCGTTTCATTTTACGGGAGCATCTGAAAGCACCATAGATGTCAGCAGCAACAACTTAGACGTAAATGCTTCGGGCGCAGCAAATATTGAATTGCACGGTGCGGTAAATAAAGCCGACTACGATTTGAGTGGTGCTTGCAAACTGAAAGCCTACGACCTGAAAGCAAAAACAGTCAGCGTAGATGCATCAGGAGCTTGCTCTGCTCAGGTATATGCCGAAGAGAGCATAGATGCCGATGCTTCGGGACCCAGTAGCATACGCTATCGCGGCGGTGCGCAAGATGTAAAAAAAGATGCTGCCCTGCCTGCCACCATCGAAGCCGATTAGCAAACAAGAGAAAAATTATAAACTATTTTGTATGTTAATTTTTGTCAAAAAATCAATAGGAAATAAAACGTTGTATAATTTTATGTACAAAAATAATTTAAATATAAATATTTGAATGTATATGTTTACAACATAGTGAAATGTAATAAAAAAAATGTAAAAAGTATATTGTTTTTTATTGATTTTGCAGATAATTAAGAACACAGGTATTTATCAAAACATTTATCTTATAAAAAAATCAGAACATTTTTGCTCATGAAATTTTTACAATTCGCAACTTTGATGTGTTTATTCAGTTTTCACATGATGGCACAAAACAAAGTTCCTTTAAAAGATTTTTTCCGCAATCCGGAAAAATCCTATTTTACGGTATCGCCCGATGGTAAAATGCTTGCTTTTATGCAGCCCTGGGAAGACCGTATGAACGTATATGTTCAGAAAATAGATGGCGGCGAACCCATGCGAGTAACCTCGCTCAAAGACCGCGATATTGCCGGCTATGCTTGGAAAAGCAACGATAAAATTTTGTATGTTCGTGATTTCGGCGGCGATGAAAATTTTCATTTATTTTCGGTGACAACAGACGGAAAAGATGAAAAAGACCTCACCCCTTTTGAAGGCGTGCGCGTGGAACTCATAGACGATCTGGAGGAAAACGCCACAGATGTATTGGTGGGTATGAATAAACGCAATCCACAAATCTATGATGTATATAGCCTCAATACCGCCACCGGCGATATGAAAATGGTAGCTGAAAACCCCGGAAATATCACCTCGTGGCTCACCGACCACGATGGTAATATCCGCGTTGCCAATGCCACCGATGGCGTAAACAATACCCTGCTTTATCGCGAAAAAGAAGGAGAGTCTTTTAAAGAAATACTCACTACAAATTTCAAAGAAAGTCTTGCTCCTTTATTTTTTACTTTTGACAATAAAAATTTATACGCCGCCTCCAACATCGGGCGCGATAAAACAGCGATTGTAGAAATAGACCCGCGCAGCGGAAAAGAACTCAAACTCATTTTTGAGCACAAAGACGTGGACGTGAGCGGCATGGATTATTCCAAAATACGCAAAGTGCTCACCACCGTAAACTATACCACATGGAAAGACGAAATCCATTTTTTAGACGACAAAACACGCAATCTGTATGAAGATTTGCGCAAGCAATTTAAAGGCTACGAAGTATATATCGGCTCTGCAAGCCGTCAGGAAGATGTGATGGTGGTGCGTATCTATAACGACCGAAATATAGGCGGCTACTACTTGTATAACGCCAATACCCGCGACCTCAAAAAAATTGCCGACCGCAACCCTTGGCTAAAAGAAGAGGACATGACGACAATGAACCCGATTGTATTCACTTCGCACGATGGCCTGATTATCAACGGCTACCTGACACTGCCTTTGGGCAAAGCTCCCAAAAATCTGCCTGTTGTCATCAACCCGCACGGCGGTCCGTGGGCACGCGACCAATGGGGCTTCAATCCCGAAGTACAGTTTTTAGCCAATCGCGGCTATGCGGTGCTGCAAATCAATTTTAGAGGCTCTACCGGCTATGGGCGCAAATTTTGGGAAGCCTCTTTTGACCAGTGGGGGCTGAAAATGCAAGACGACATCACCGATGGAGTAAAATGGCTCATAGAGCAAGGCATTGCCGACCCCAAACGCATTGCCATTTATGGTGGCAGCTACGGCGGCTACGCTACATTGGCGGGGCTTACATTTACGCCCGATTTATACGCTTGCGGAGTAGATTATGTGGGCGTTTCCAATATGTTTACGTTTATGAATACCATTCCACCTTATTGGGAGCCTTTCCGCGATATGTTTTATGAAATGGTCGGCGACCCCGAAAAAGATAAGGAACGCTTGGCAAAAGTATCGCCGGCTTTGCATGCCGACCAAATAAAAGCACCTTTGCTCGTGGCACAGGGCGCAAAAGACCCGCGTGTAAACAAGGCTGAAAGCGACCAAATGGTAGAAGCATTGCGCAAGCGCGGCGTAGATGTAGAATACATTGTAAAAGAAAACGAAGGACACGGTTTTCATAATGAAGAAAATCGTTTTGAATTTTACGAGGCAATGGAACGCTTTTTAGCAAAACACCTTCAACCCTAATGCAAGGAAGAAATATTAAAAAATAGTATCATTGTTATTTTTTGTTTGTGTTATTTGTAAAATGATACCACTTTGCGACTCTGCCGTTGCAAAGTGGTTTTTTTATAAAAAAATATTTCTTTTATTTGGCATATTAAAGCCAGCTTCGCACCTTTGTTGTTATGGAAAATATATATTCTTTTTATCCTCACGAGCTTAAAACCGCCGATTTTCATCAGTACCTGCTCGGAGCGGTGTCCCCGCGTCCTATTTGCTTTGCCAGCACCCTCAACAGCGATGGCACACCGAATTTAGCACCGTACAGTTTTTTCAACTGCTTCAGTTCCAAACCGCCGATTTTGGTATTTTCTTCCAATCGCCGCGTGCGCGATAACAGCACCAAAGACACCCTGCACAATATAGAAAGCACCCGCGAGGTGGTCGTCAATGTGGTCAGCTACGCTTTTGTGTATCAAATGGTGGTGGCGAGCATTGAGTATGAGCAAGGCATCAGCGAATTTGAAAAAGCCGGACTCACACCGCTTGCTTCGGATATAGTGAAGCCGTTTCGTGTAAAAGAATCGCCAGTGCAAATGGAATGCAAAGTAAATGATATAATTGCGCTGGGCAACGAAGGTGGAGCAGGTAATTTAATCATCTGCGAAATTGTGCGTATGCACATCAACGAAGCCGTACTGAACGAACAACGCCGCATTGACCCGCAAAAAATAGATTTAATGGCGCGTATGGGCGGCAATTTTTATTGCCGTGCTTCGGGCGAAGCGGTTTTTTTGTTGGCGCAGCCCGTCGAAGCCATCGGCATTGGTGCCGACCAGTTGCCTGCTGCCGTGCGGTTGAGTGAGGTGCTTAGTGGCAACGATATTGGAAAGTTAGCGGCACTTACTACATTTCCGGCTGCTGCCGACATCGCCGCTGCCCAATTGAAAACTGCCGCTTTTACGAGTATCCGCCAACACCACGAAGCCGCCAAACACCTCATCGCACAAGGCGAAACAGCACAGGCATTGGCTTATTTAATGGCGGCACATCAGGCATAAAAAACAAAAAAGTAATAAAATTAGCTCTTTTTATTATCTTTATTGGTCGGTGAAAAACACCAAAATGAAAAATATTAAATTTTCTTATATTACGGATAATAAATGAATTATGAATTTTTGTTTTCTGAATTAGGTTTTATACCAAATAAATACCTAAAAGGCACAGTTAGTAAAAAGTTTCCAACCTATAATGGATTGAATGATAATGTTTCTTATATCGTTGATAATATCCGCGACATTGTGGCGGAGAGTTCTTCGAAATCTTTGAATATAATGTTAGTAGTTTTGCCCCTGGTGTACCGCCATATCATCTCTACGGGGTTTAATTCGGGTGAGTCAGGAGGAAGAAACAACAGATGAATGTTTTTAGGAATTACCAATTGTCGGCTGTGGTGAAAAGCACCATTGTCGAGTAGAAGTTGTTGTCTTCCTCAAGTTTTTTAAAAGAATCAACCGCCGCTTCGTCCTTTTTGATATGACTTTTTCTACCTGCCTTGAGTTTTGTGTCAAAGTCTCGATTTAGACACATCCTTACCGCATTGTATTCCTTTTCAATACCCAACTCCGACTTCAGCCACTCCGAATGGGAATTGAATCTGTAAAACAACTATGCCAAATAGATATTTGAATGGTATTATGCCAAATAAATATCTAAATGACACAGTGTATAAAGTCTTCGATTTTGTAATGATGCGGCTGATATTATTGCTAATATCAGCCACTTTGAATGGAATTGAATCTGTAAAACAACTATGCCAAATGGATATTTGAATGGTATTATTTAATAAAAAGCATTTCACGGTATTTGGGTAAAGCCCACTGGCGGTCGTCACAATACATTTCAAGTGTATCGGCTTCGTGGCGCAAGGTTTCCAAAAGCGGCTTCACATGCTCGCAGTGGGCTTGCGCCTGAGCAGCAGCGGGTTTGAGTGCGGAGGCTTTTTCCTGCTCGGCATTCAGTTGCTCTATCAAATCAAAAATTCGGTTTAGTGGTTGATTGATGTGCTGAATGAGTTTGCGCTGTGCTTCGGTGTGCTGAATACCCGCCGCTTCTGCTTAGCGCACATTGTCGAGCAGGCGGTTGAGGTAATCAATGGCAGTGGGTATAATCTGGCTTTGCAGCATTTCTTGGAGGGTATGCGCTTCTATGGCAATTTTCATCTGATATTGCTCATTCCACACTTCGTAGCGGGCTTTTAGTTCTTCGGCACTTAATACGCCACTTTGAATAAAAAGGTCTTGATTTTTTTTGTCTTTTAAAAAATTGAGTGCGTGTGGTGCTGTTTTTACATTGGATAAACCGCGCTTTTCTGCTTCTTTTTCCCATTCTTTGCTGTAATTATCTCCTTCAAACAAAATATTTTTGCTTTGAATAATATAATCGTGCAATACGCGTAAAATGGCTCCGTCTTTCTTTTCGCCTTGCGCAATGAGGGCTTCTACCTGTTCTTTGAAAGTTTCTAATTGTTTGGCAACGATGGTGTTGAGCACCGTCATCGGAAAAGCACAATTGAAGGAAGATCCTACGGCGCGGAATTCAAATTTATTGCCCGTAAATGCAAAAGGTGAAGTGCGGTTGCGGTCGGTATTGTCCAACAACACATCAGGAATACGCTGGTGCAGGTTGAGCTTGAGTTCGTCTTTTTCGTATTCGTCCATTTTTTCATTTTTTACCTTTTTTTCCATTTCTTCCAACACTTCAAAGAGCGTAGAGCCGATAAATACCGAAATAATGGCGGGTGGTGCTTCGTTGGCTCCGAGCCGGTGGTCGTTGCCCGCCGATGCAATGGCAGCACGCAGTACGTCGGCGTATTCGTGTACGGCTTTGATGGTGTTGATGAAGAAAGTGAGGAATTGCAAATTGGTGCGCGGTGTTTTGCCGGGGCTTAAAAGATTTACGCCCGTATCCGTACCCATCGACCAATTGCAGTGCTTACCCGAGCCGTTGAGCCCGGCGAAGGGTTTTTCGTGAAAAAGTACGCGCAAGCGGTGGCGGCGTGCTACTTTTTCCATCATATCCATCAATAATTGGTTTTGGTCAACGGCGCGGTTCACTTCGTCAAAAACAGGAGCAAACTCAAATTGCCCGGGAGCTATTTCGTTGTGGCGGGTGCTAAGTGGAATGCCCAATTTCCACGCCTCAGTTTCTAATTCCAGCATATAATTGAGCACGCGCTCCGGTATAGAGCCGAAATAGTGGTCGTGGAGCTGCTGCCCGCGTGCCGGTGCGCAGCCGAGCAGGGTTCTGCCACAAGCCATCAAATCGGGGCGGGCGTAATAAAAGGCTTCGTCTATCAAAAAAAACTCCTGCTCCCAACCGAGTGTGGGCGTGATGCGCTTAACGTTGCGGTCGAAATAATGACATACTTCTAAGGCGGCTTTTTCCAAATAATGCTGCGATTTGAGCAAAGGTCCTTTGAAGTCCATAGACTGACCAGAGTAAGTGACGAAAATGGTAGGAATACAGAGGGTTTTTCCGTAGTCGCTCACTTCCATAATAAAAGCGGGTGAGGTGGGGTCCCAAGCGGTGTAGCCGCGTGCTTCGTGGGTATCGCGCAAGCCGCCCGAAGGAAAGCTGGAGCCGTCGGGTTCGCCCTGCACCAATTCGCCGCCGCTAAAAGTTTCTATGCCTTTGCCGCCTTTGGGCTGTTGCGCTCTATTTTTGAGCCTTTTTCGATAGATGCCATTACACTGTTAAAAGCCTCCTCCGATAGTGCGCTGCGCATGGCTTCGGTGCCGAATACGTTGGAGGCATAAAAATCGGATACCAATACCGAAGGGCGTTGTACTTCAATAGCGGTGCGGGTGGTAGCTTCTTTTATGCTGTGTTCTCTTATGTTTTTCATTTATTTTTTTATAAAAAGTGATTTTATTTGCAAATCTATTTTTATTTTTTATTTTTTTATCACTTTTTTTATAAAAAATAAAAATTTATAAAAAATAAAACATAAATATATTTTTATAATATAATTTTGTTTCTCTAAAAAAACTTCCGATAGAGCAATGCAGGTCGGAAATTTTATTCAGATATTCTGTGAAGATGACGAATAGGGAGTGTGGGTTCTGAGTTGAAAGTTTACTGATTGGGTGCTGCAAGTTTTATTGAAATAAAAACCAAGCCTCCAAATTAGAATGAACTTACCTGATTCTGTTTGGCGAAAAAATTATTTTAAAAGCAATATCTTTTTTTAAAAAAACACTGTCAATTATTTAGATACGGCAGGGGCAGTGCGTACTCTTTTTATCTCATCAGCGAGTTTTTGTACTAAGCTATTGTCATTCTTTTTACCAAATTTGGTGTAAGTACCGCCTGCTTTTTGAGCGAGTTTTGCCAAATCTTTATTTTCGGCTTCTTCGTTGCCAAAATCAAATACCGAGATGGTAAAGGGCTGCTGCTCAGGCATACTTTTTAATAAATCATATAACTGCTCTTTTATTTCAAATTCGCCGTCTGTGGCTATAATGAGGCAGTTGTTGCCATCGGTGATGTAGCTTTCGCTCAATAGCCGCAGCGATTGTGCCAAGCCGGTGACAATATCGCTTTTGCCGCCGATACCGGTGCGGCTCAGGGCACTTTCAATGAGGGTATTTTTGTGGCAGGAGGTAGTGGGCAGCAACAAACGGGTGGTAGAGGCAAAAGTGATTAAGGTAACTTTATCTTCGGGGCGCATGCGCTGTAGCACTTCGCTCAGGTTTTTTTTCAGCTTCGGCAGGCGATGCTCGGCGTTCATAGAAGATGAAATATCCATCAACACCACTAAATTTGTAAAGGCACAATTGTTCATGTATTCGTAGCGAGCCATCAGGGTGCTGTCTTCGTCGCGGCGATAAATTTTGTATAATCCTTTGCCCTCAGTACCCACCCATACGTTTTTTTTGTTGTCGGTGGCAATGCAAAGCGGGTGTTTGCTGAAAAAACCGTCTTCTTCGGTAAAGGGGCGGCAGTAGCCGGTTTTGTCCATCACTGCCAATGTTTTTCCGGCTATCCACAAACTACCTTCGGAGTCAAATGCTACATCTTCTACGCGATAATCAAAAAAATCGCGACACAGCGGCACTTTGCGTACTTGCAGTTGCTTATCTACCGATACGATGCCGTTGTTCGTCACCGCCCATATTTTTTCGTTGTTCGTAGCAATAGCCGTCACTTGCGTACCCGGAATCAACGGCGACAGCTTTTTTTGTTTGTAATGAAATAAGCCGTTATCCGTTCCTACCCACTTGTCGCCTGCAATGCCATGCTGGTCTTTATAAATCACATTTACATATTTGATATCCTCCATTTTTTGCGGCAGCATATTTACAATTTCATCATCTTCTTGCCGATAATACACTTCGTACATGCCTTCGGGTGTGCCTAAATAAAGGTAGTTGTTCTCGAATAAAATAGAGTTGAGTACATTGCTGTTTTTGAGATTTAAAGGGTAAGTATCTTGTGTTTCGCTGTTATAGAGCATGTTGTTGGTGAGTCCGAGCCATACGGTATGGCGCGGGTCTTCGTTGATAGAATAAACTCCGGTATGTAGTATGGTCTCTAAAGAGTCGCTGCCATTGCGCAGTATGCAGGCACTGTCTTGTGTGCCTATCCACAAGTTGTTTTGTTGGTCGAAAAGTAAGCTATGTACCGCCGTATTGCCGATGCCTTCGTAGCGTTCTACCGACCAAATTTGTGCTGTTGCGCTGCTATGCCAAATGATAACCATACATAGCAAGTGTATTGCGGTGCGGGGAATACAGCAGGTGATATTTCGTGTAAAAAAGCATTTAAAGCAAGTAAAAAACTAAAAATTAGATAAATAATATGTGTAATGTGGGCACATTGCGAGTTTTTTATCTATAAAAAAACACATACGCTCATTTTGGAATAAATTTCCGGTTGGCAGCAAAAAATTATATGATTTTTTTTATTCCAATTTAAAAGCACCATTTGCAATAATTTCTTCCTGATATTCCACTTCATAAATAAAACGTGTGCGCAGCTCGGAGCGGCTGTTGCCCGGTAAAGCCACCTGTAAATCTCCTTCGTAAAGAATAATGGCTTCGTCCGATAATTCATTGTTAGGCGTTAAAATCACAGGAACACGGTTTTCTAAAGGTACTTTTCTGCCGGTTTCGTCTTGGCGATACAAATTGAAATATACCCGTATGTTGTTGCTCGCTTCTTCACGCGGCAGCGCATAACAGGTGTTGAGGTTGAGTAAAAAATTATCTATCCACGATAATTTGTGGATATTTTCTTCATCTAATACCACCGTTCCTCGTTTGGTGTCGTGTGTAATATCGCTACAACCTTGTGCCAAATTCTTTTTTAAACGGTCAATTTTTATTCTATTTTGGGTACGTTCGTTTTCAAGCACCTCTGCTAAGGCATTTGCCGCAATTTCCACATTTTCTTTTGATTTAAGAATGTGGGCATTGAGGCTCATCAATTCCTGATTGACGCGGTTGATGGAATCGTTGGTTGCCAAAATGCTTTTGGCTTGTCTTTCTAATTCTTTGTATTGTTCTTCGGTTTTGTTTTTGGTGCTGCTCAAGCTCTGCACTTTGTTCGAAGCCGTATTCAGGTCGGTTTCCAAAAACTTTATTTTACTCTCCAATGAGCGCACTTTTTTGCGCAGACGAAGTACTTCCATTTTAAGGTCGCTGTTGTCGTTGATGTAGGTATCTACTTCGCCCACTTTTTGGCGTAAATCCTGAGCTTTTAGATTTGTTGTGGTAATACTTATGAGTAATATCCACCCCAAAAAATACCATTGGTTCGGCAGAAATTGTCGGGTATGCTTCATACTATGATAGTTATTTTTTTGCTTAAATCCTTTTTTTTAAAACTAATCTGTTTTTTTATTCATATACTCTTATTAAAGAATCCAAATCGTGCCTGAGCATTTGTGTGGCACTGCTGAGAGATAATTCTGTAATTTGTTGCTGCTCAAAGGCTTCTATTTCATTTGAAAAATTTTTTTTGCGATTCGCCAATAATAAATAATAAGTTTCCAACTCCAGCATCAAGCTGTCTTTTGAAAAGGTGCTGGCGTTTTTTTTCTTTAAACCGTTAATCTGTCGCTCTACCAACATACTTTTATTCTCTACTTTTTCAAGGCGTTGTGAAATTCGGTCTAAGAGAGAAATAGCATCTAAGCGCGTTTTTGCCCAGGTGTTTTCGTTCTTTATCGGAGTTTCTATACAATTTTCTTCTACAACAGCGGGTGCTGTGGCGGTAGGGGTTCGTACAACAATGGGTACTGCTGCCGCCGTATCTATTGATGAAGGACTGTGGACAGCAGAAAGCGAAACTGCGCCTGATGTTGTTGCCGATGCAGGAAGTGTTTTCTTATCAGCACCAATATTCTCTGTTGTATTGTTTGTTTCGCTTTCTTTTTTGTCTTTTATAAATTCTGCCAATTCGTTCCATTTCTCCCCTTCTTGGCTCAACGAATAATATTTTCCGTTTTCTTGCCACCATAAATAAATAGCCAGAGAAATAGAACACATAATCGCCAATAACATCAAGGCGCGAAACCAGTTCTTCAGCCAATAAAAATGGTTAAGTACTTGATATACAATAAATAGCAGTAAAGCCAAAGTTGCAAAAACCCAAGTGTTGAAATAGTTGTTTGTCAATACATCAAGTAAAAAATCGTAGGTTTTCATAAAACTGTAGTAGAGTTTTGGCTAAAAAAACAATAAAAAATCTTGACACTTAAACAGAATGTATTATTTCAGTTCCGTCAATATGCCTAATACCACCATACGCCCGATATGCGGACCACCAAAGGTTTGAATATTTTTTTTCGTCAAATATATTGTTCAATGTTAAACTAAATGTACTTTTCCAAGAAGGAACTGTATAGCCGAAATAAGCATCTACCAATGCGGTGGGCGCAATAATACCCGCAGCAAAAGGCGAAGAATATACATATTCATCTGCCCAGCGGTAATTGATATTATAAGCGTAGCGTTTGGAAATGACACCATAAAATCCGATATTAAACTTACTTTCGGGCGTATTGAAATCAATTGAATTTTGAGTGGCTTGCAGCTGAATATAGGTATAGTTGAATTTTGCACCCAAAGCCGGAATAAAATTATAATCTATTCCCAACACACCGCCTTTAGTTTTTACGGTTTCATCTACATTCGTCCATACTTGTATGAGGGTGCCTTCTCCGGCAGCAAGGTTGGGCAATGCTCCGTCAAAACGACCTACAAAGCGGCGGGCAGTAATGAAATCTTTATATTGGGTTTGATAATAGCTAAGGTGTAAAGCTAATTTCTCTTTGATAAATGTACGATAGCCCACTTCAAACGAAGCACTGTATTCTTGTTTTAATGGGTTAATGGATACTTTGTATGTATCGGGCGAACCACCACTCAATACCGCTATATCATAGCCCGAAAAACCCTTTCCTACATTGCCCAAAATCGTTACACTGCCCACCTGATACAGTGCATATTGGTCAAATTGCGAAGGATTGCGAAAAGCATCGGCATAGCTGAAGCGCAAGTTGTGTTGTTTCTTTTTGTCTAATGCTACCACCGCCGAAAAACGGTTGGTGAAATTGATTTTAAAGTTTTTGGTATCTTCAATCCGCACTACTGCCGCCAACTTGATGCGTTTTTTTGCAAAAGAACGCTCCAATACGCCAAAAGCCGCCAACTGATAATTGTTGAGTATATCAACAGTGTCGGCGAAAAAATGCCCCTGAGATTCTAATTGATACCAACGATTGGCAGTACCCAACGTAAACTGGTCTAATGCTTTTATTTTAAAACTGTATTGCGCACTTACATCTGTAAAATTACTGTTTACACGGATTTTTGCTCCTTTGCCCGCTACATCTGATGCAATAACCTGGTCGCGAAGAGCCAAAAATTCATCGCCTGTACTCTTCGGAAAATTGGCATTGGCAATTGATTGTGCTTTCTCAAAAGAACCGTTGTTTTTTTGATAGGCACTGATGTAGTTGTTGAAATATAATTCAGAGTAATTATTGACACGCACACTATCAACGGTATATAAATTGCTTACCGGTGCTTGCATTAAGTAGGTAGCCAGCAAATTCAAATCGTAAGATTCGCCGGCATTGTCGCGGCTGTGGTAGGCGCGTACTGCCCAGCGGTCGCTTTCCAAAGCAGCTTTTAGTTGAGAAAATGTATAGTTTTTTAAGCGGGTGCGCGTACTGAACTGATAAATGGTGCTTGCCAGCAAAGCATTCGCTTCTATCGTAGCTTTTATTTTGTCGGTCAGCAAATAGGATAATGATGGGTTGATGCGAAATACCTTTGTTCCGTCATCTTCGCGCAGCAAATCTTCCTCCGACCAACCGGGCGTATAGATGCGTGTTTCTTTGGTATGCAGCGAGTCGTTGTCCAAATCTATGTTTAGCCCTATTTCGCCATAGCGGTTGATGGCGTTGTAGCCCAAAGGCGAATTTATTGTATGATTGAGCGGGTCGCTGCTCAGAGCATTTACATTATTCGCCAACCACTCTTTGGCTAAAAATACACTTGCATTGATTTTAAACGCCCAAAAATTGTTGATTTTTGTAGCATAACGCAATTGTGCATCAAAAAGATTTTGACTACCCCCTTTTAGTATTACACTTAATCCTTCGTGGATAAAAGCATCTTTGGTATTGATCAGCAATAAACCGTTGAGCGCATTGGCACCATACAGAGCCGATACAGGTCCGTGCAATAGCTCCACCGAAGAAACATCTAAATCAATGGTATTGAGTATGTTGCCGAAATTGATATTCATAGACGGACTTTGCGTGTCCATATAATCTACCATGTGCAGCATACGCTCCGAGCGAGGGCTGTTGAAACCGCGCGGACTGATAGAAGTACACAGCATAGAAGAAGAATTTACATCTACGCCCCCCAAATGTGACAGATAATTAAATAATTCTACCGTATTGCGTTGTACAATTTCTTTTTCCTGTACAATATCTACGTATGCGGGAGCTTGCATCACTTGTTCGCTGTTGCGTGAAGCAGATGTAATAATCTCGTTTGTAGTAAATGATTGTAAACTGTTTAGCACTACATCATTGTTTAAATTTTCGGTGCTTACGGCTATTTCCAAACGATTAAAACCACTATAAGAAAATACTAAGTAGCCGGGTAAATCATCGGTACGCAGCTTTAATAAATATTTCCCTTCCGTATTGCTCACCGTACCGGTAAATAAACCCTTTAAAAAAATGCTGACTCCCGTCAAAGGACGACCCTCTTTATCTTTTACAACACCACTCAATGTAACTGCCGTATTTTGACCATAAGCCGATAGCAAACTCCCTGAAAATACTTCTATTAAAACACAAGAAACAAGGAAAAACAGTATTTTTAGTTTCATATATATAATTGCTTTGTATAATTAATCAAATTGTATGTTCATAATTGTATCGCAATACTTCAAAGAAAGTATTGGTGAATACAATACCGATTTTCAGGTTTCAAACATAGGATATTTCAAGGCAATAAACAATAATAATGTATGGTTTACGACACTTTGTGTCTTTTTTCTTTATAAAAAGAAATTATAATCAGTGTGATAAAGTTAATGATAATTTTGTATTTGATATAGTTTTTATATACATAATTTTGTATATTGTGCGGAATGTGTTTTTTTATTGATTATTGAATATTTTAAAAACCGCTTTTGTGTTTTTTAAGGTAAAAAAGAAGAATTTTGTATAAAGGTCGTGTCGCTCAATGACTGAAGAAATTGCAACAAATCGGTTTGTTGTTGCGTGTTGAGCCGGAAGCCTTTAATGAGCGGGCTTTGATTGTCGGGGTGCTTACCGCCGGACTGATAGTGTTCAATTACCTGTGTTAAACTGTTGATGCTGCCATCGTGCATATAGGGCGCACTAAAAGCAATATTGCGGAGGGTTGGCACTTTAAATTTTCCTTTGTCTTCTTCCAAAAATGTAAGGCGTGCCCTGCCTATATCTTCATATATTTCATATAAGCCGTTGTTTTCAAAAGTACCTGCTGTAAAATTAAAACCGCTATGACATTGGCGGCACGCCAAGCTGTCGCTCTGAAAAAGTGCCCACCCGCGTTGTGCCGCCGCACCGAGTGCCGAACTGTCGCCGCTAAAATAAAAACGGTCAAAAGGACTGTTGCCACTCAGCAAGGTGCGCTCAAAGGCTGCAATGGAGCGGGTTATCACAAAAGCATCTACGCTATCGCGCCCGTAAGCAGCTTGTGCCTGTGTGCGGTATTGCGCATTTTGAGAAAGCCGTCGACCTGCTGCCACAATATTGAAATCAAATTCGTTGTGGTCGCCGAAAGGCACTAATACTTGCATTTCTAACGTGGGTACGCCGCCTTCGCTCAACAAATGTGCTTGATATGCCACATTGCTCAGGGTGGGTGCATTGCGAAATCCCTTGCGACCTTCTGCACCGGAGCTAACGCCAACAGGATCGGTAAAAGCATATTGCAACTGATGGCACGAAGCGCAAGCGACCGAGGAATCGCGGGAGAGTGCAACATCATAAAATAGCTGCTTGCCTAAAGTTATACGCTCTTTTGTGAGTGTGTTGTCGGTAGGAACGGCAGGTGCTGGAAATCCTTTCGGAATCTCCAACACAAAATCGGGCGTTGGTGTGGGGTCGGGTTCGCAAGCCGTTTGTAAAATTGCCCAAATAATAAAAAATACGGCTATCTGTTGTTGATTATTCCACATTTTTTACTTAAAAAAAGAAATTCTTTTAAAAAAATTAGCTGCTTTCTGTCACTGTATCTGATTTTTCGGTGAGTAAATATTTAGTTTCTGCTGCCATTTGTAACAAAGCATTTAAAGCGATGTCGGGCATTTCCAGCATAGCCATGTGTGCGGCTTCGGGCAAATAAATCAGTTTGCACCAGTTTAAAAGAGCAGCTTCGGCGGTATTGCGCTGCCAACTCACCGACTTATCCAAGCCGCCGCTTACAAATACCACAGGAATTTCAAGCCCTTGCAGAGCTGCGCTTTGGTCGTGCCGCAACATCATGGCGCGGTAGGCAGCAACCACATTTTCGGTCGGAAAACTTTTTGCAATGGCGGATAATGTTTCTATCTGCGCTTTATTTTTTGAGTAATAATCGGGTGAGCAAACATTTTTCATCAATTCATCAAAAAAAGAGGCAGTGCCGTTTTGTTGCATAAAATCAATGGCTTTTTGGCGCACTTGACGTTTTTCGGTATCGTCGGCGGTAGCAGAAGAATGAAAAAATACCAAACGCGATAAATACTGCGGATAATGTGCTGCAAAATGCGCTCCCACATAGCCGCCCATTGAGTGTCCTACAAACGTACATTTTTTAATCCCCTCTTGCTCCAACATCGCCGCCAAGCGGTCGGCAATGTCTTCCAAGCGCAGGTCGGCAATGGCATCACTGCCGCCAAAACCGCACATCGCCGGCAATAAAATGTGATACTGTCGTGTCAATGTCGGTAGCCAATGTTGCCATAATTGTGGCGTAAAACCAAATCCGTGTAGCAAGACCCAAGTTTCTGCCGATGTGGTAGGTGCGGCATAATCGTGATATACAAAGCAAGTGTTGTTATAGATAATTGATTTTTTCATCAGAGTTGTATCGCTAAAAACTTATTTTGTTCCGTATTAATGTTCTTCGTTTTCGTGAGATTCTGAAGTGCCTGTGGGAGCAATGGTTTTGGGTGTATAGTTTTCACGGATTTCGGGGTGCATAATTTCGCCGCCACTGTTGCCGACTCTTTGTGCCAAAAAAAGCACTATCGCCGCATACAGCACGGTCACTATTGACAGCGTGTTGGCAAAAGAACGCCGTTTATAATTTGCCCATAATGCCACCGCTGCCAAAAGCCCTAATCCTATGGAGCTTAACATAAATGCTTCGGCTGCTTCTTCGTGTTCTTCTACATATTTTTCTTCAATACGCCCTTGGTCGTCGAGCCAATGTTCGGCGCGTTCACCACTGGCATTGGCAGCAAATGTAAATAATGTTCCGGCTATAAATAAACAATATGCCGTGCGCTTAATGATGGCAGAAGCGGTGCTTATACCTCCGATAAGAACCAAAAAGCCTATTAAATGAAAAAAAATAGGAAAGTGATTGAAAATTAAATGATAATGTGCGGCGTTCATAAAAAAAATGATAATGAGGTGAATGAAATAATTGCAGAGATGATAGGATAGGGGATTTAGCTTTTTTATTAAGCGAAAGATACTACTTTATCTATAAAAATAAAAAAATCTCTTTATGTACGTTATCCGTATCATAAAGAGATTTGTAAAAAGAATTGTTTTAAAAAACTATCTTAAAATACTGATACTTTATTGAAAAAATACTTTTTAACACTTTTTTGTGCCGCCGTATCTTCTATTTCCAATACATACATACCTGCTTCCAAAGTCTCGCGCGGTATATATAATTCGGTATTAGCCGGTACTTCGCGGCGTATTACTTGTTTTCCGGCAATATCATAGATAGTATATGCTTTTACGGGTTTATCAGCTACTATTTTTATGCGGTCAAATGCCGGATTAGGTGATACTATGAAGGTTGTAGGAGCATTTTCTTCAATGCCCACATTCAAAAATTGTTCGTACCCTTGTAATTTTAATGCCACCATTGCACGGGGTGCAAAGTAATTCATGATGGTGTCAATATAGGGTTTGCAGACTGTTTCGTTGTTACATTCGTTGGATACCAAACTGTTTTTGTAGCCACAGTATAAGGAGGTTTCATCACAATGAACAGCACCGCTTACATCGCACACATAATAAGCGTAGGGCGCAAAACCTTTGTCGGGAAAAGGAAAAATACCTTCTATACCTTCGGTGCGGCTTCTGCCAATTTGCGACAGTTCGTCGTTGAGGTTGGTTTCCAAAAACACATTGTTCACACCGGTTCTGTCGGCTTGTTTGGCAATGTCCAAAGCTCCGCTCACTTCCACTACCGGCTGTCCGGTGAGCGATACAATTACCACATCGGTTTCGTAAGGCGTACCGGCATCTTGTACGCCATGAAAATTAATAATTGGCGGCTCGCCGGCATCTATCCACGAAGTATCGGCAACTGCACCTCCTAAATTGAGTACCAAATCAAAATCATCGGAATACTCTGGATAAAGGAATATATTTTGGTTCGGGTCGCCGCCGGAGCCGTCTAAATCGCCTAATTGATTTACGTCAATAAAGGAATTGCCTTGGTCATCTAAAAATTTGAATAAATTGAGTTCGGCGTGGTCATTTAAGTATGCTGCAGAAATGGCATTGTATGCACCCGAATTGTCGCCGCCTATTGCAATTCGCTCTGTATCAATATTATATATATTGCCTTCAGAAACTGTTTTGCGCAGATAGCGCACACACATACGGTTGTCCAAAGTGGGACGATACACTGCTTGCATAATAGAGCGGGCGCGGTCGGTTTGGGTACTGGCAATTGGATTCCAGCCGTAGCGATAATTGATGGCGATAGCTACCCAGCCGCGTTGGGCGAAGCGTGTACACATTTCCTGAATGTAAGGGTCTTTGCGGCTGCCGTAGGGGGCGGTGAGCAAAGGCTGCAAATAGCTGCCCGCCGGATTGAAAACAATCACCGGACGTTGCTGAACGTTGGCATCTTCTTCGGGTTCGTAGATGTCCATTTTTAGCGTATCAATGGCATCGGGGTTAAAATGCACCGACCAGTTCCAGCCGTAAGTTACATCTTCCGTAACGTTCACATTCAGATACTCATCTAAATAACGCTCCTGCGCGCTTGCCGAAAGTGCAACGCATATTGCAAAAGCGAATAATAACTTTTTCATATTTTGTAATCGATTAAAGGGTTTTTATCAAAAACAAGAAACAACAAGGCTGTTTGTTATTGTTGTTTTCTTTGCTGTTGTTTTTTTCGTTTTTGTTGCTGTTGTTTTAGTTTACGTTCCATTAGCTGCAATTCTCTTTTTTTCTTCTCTATAGTTTGCTTATTTACTTTTTGAGATGCAGCAGGTCTGGGTTTTTGCTGTGCCGCAGGTTGCTTGCGTGCCGCAGGCTGCGGGCGTTCGTTGCCTCCGCATGAGATGGCAAACATTATTACCCAGGCAGCTATGATAGATTTTAAGATTGGTAGTATTTTCATTTTTTTCTGTTGATGATTAAATAATGAATAGTAGATATATAGGGCAAAAATAATGGATTTATCCTACATCACAAAACTTGAACTATAAGTTATCTAATTGTGTAAGGATTGATAGATATAACAAGCGTCCTACAGAAGGACCGCCATACGCTTGATATTGGCGGTTATTGAGTACGTTTGATGCTCCTATTTTTAATACAGATTTTAATTTGGGTACTCCGAAATTAAGCTGTGTATCTAATAATCCGTAAGCAGGTACTTCGCCGGTAAATTGTGGCGAGCCTTCAAACACAAAAGCACTCATCCATTTGTAGTTGAGGCTGAAACCCCACGAAGGAATACGCCAACTGCCCAAAGTGCTGTTTATATCTCTACCCGAAAATCCGATATTATATTTGTGTTCGGGTGTGTTAAAAGCCGGAATAATGGGGTCTTTGTCTTCGGTATTGTTGAGCACATTCCACGAATAATTGCCGTTGATGGCATAATACTGACCGATAAAATAGCTCAAACCTACAGAAAAACCTTGCGTGGTTACTTGCGATTGTGCATTGGTAGCTACACGATAGGCTTGAGCACTTTTGAAATTATTGGTTTCGTTCAGTTCCAAATCTACGCCTATTTTATAACCGATAAAATCGCGATACCAACTGTAATAATAACCCGCATCTATAAACAAACGCTCAAATAAAGTGCCTTTGTAGCCCAATTCTACGGTTTTTACTTTTTCGGGTTGTACTGCCGGAGCTGAGATAGTATCCAAAGCCGCCAAATCACCGCCGGAGGGCTGTAAGAAATCTATCAGCGATTGTACGGTGACTAAGGTATCTATGCCGTTGAGATTGCCACGCAAAATAGCACGACCTACATTGTAATACAGATATTGGTCTTGCAAAGTTGGATTGCGGATAGCCGATGAAAAACCGATGCGGGCAGTGCTGCGCTCGTTGATGAGATATACCCCCGAAAGTGCGGGCGAAAACAATAAATCAAAATTTTGGTTTTTGTCGGCGCGAGCGGTGGCGGTGAGAATTAATTTTTTGTTCAGTGTTTTTTTGGTGATACCGCCATATATGCCTGCTTCGTTATTGGTGATTTTTACGCCCGAAGTGTCGCTGAAAATAGTGCCTTTGGAGTCGGGAGTATAAAGACGAAAACTCGCTCCTATCGTGATGTTGTCGGCAAAAGAAGGTTGTAGTTGGTATTCGCCTTGCAGGTGTGTTAATGAAGAATTATCCAAAAAACGTGTGCCGCCTTTTTCAAAAGAACTGTTGGACGTAATCTCTTTGAAAGCCTGTTGAAATTCGGGTGTGCCCGGTATCAAACGACCCTCATCGGCGTAGGCGCGTGCCAAACTGTGCCAATAGAGCAGGCTGTCGGTGTTGGCGTTCATCACCGAGTCGCCGATGGCGTAGTTGGGTGCAATTTGTCCTTGTGGAGCAAACCAACCCGAAAAATTGGCGGGATTGGCGGGGTCGGGATAGCCGGATAAAGCGCGTACTTTATCTACTATATTTTGATTCCAGTAAGCCGTGTAGCGTTGCGACCATTCGTTGTTGTTGCGCACACGCTCATTGAGTTTAAACGCCGTAAATACAGCATCGTAAGTATCGCCCGAATTTTCGCGCGTGTGGTAGGCTCTTACAAAAAACTTATCTAACTGACGAATTTCTATTTTGTGTTGCTGAAATACCAAATTGTTGAGACTGTAGCGGTTGTCGCCTTGATATACGGTTGTACCTGTACCAAAATTGTATCCGTAAATAGCTTCTATTTCGGGAGCTATTTTATAGTGCAGTGCTGCCGCTAATTTTAAATTTTCGGTATCGTAATCTACTAAATCTTCTTCGGCGTAGCCTGTTCTGAAAAATGTACCCAAACCCGGCAGTAGGCGTTTGGAACTCAAGTCGCTGTTGATATTAGTGCCGCCGTTAAATGCCAGCAATTCATCGCCATATATATTTACGGCATCGTAGCCGCCCCAGTTGTTGGTGCCCACCGCCTGCAAACCACCGGTGTTGGGGTCGCGATATACTTCATTCAGGTTGTTGGCTACCCAATCGTTGGCACGCATCATAGCAGCATTTATTTTAAAAGCGAATTTATCGTTCCAAGCGTGGGCATAGCGCAAAGCCAACTCCGCCAAATTGCGCTCGCCACCTTTTGCCATTATAGATAATCCTTTATGAAAAAAAGGACTTTTGGTGTTCATGCTGATTACACCATTAAAGGCATTGGGCCCGTATAGTGCCGTTTGTGCACCGGCTATAATTTCCACGCGCAATACATCTAATTCCGAAGAACCTACAAAATTGCCCAAAGAAAAATTTAATCCCGGTGCCTGATTGTCCACGCCGTCAATCAGTTGCAGCGAACGCACGGGACTGGTGCTGTTGAAGCCGCGTGTGTTGATGGTTTTAAAGCCCATACTCGAAGCTGTTATGTCAATCCCTTTTAAATTACCCAAACCATCATAAAAATTAGCAGCAGGTGTTTCTTTAATCGCTATCAAATCCAAAGATTCTATGGTTTGCGGAGCTTCGCGCTGTTTTTCGGTAACACGGCTGCCGCGTATCACCACATCTTCTTTATCCAATACCAAGCCCGCCGGTATCATTTGTATGCTGTAGCTGCGTTGCAGGTCGTTGATGGCTACTTCCTGTGTTTCGTAGCCAATGTAAGTAATTGTGAGTGAGAAGGGCGGTTTTTGAGTGGTTTTTAATTCAAAATTACCATCAAAGTCTGTTTGTGTGCCTTCTGTACTGTTTTTTACGATAATATTTGTAAATGCCAAAGGCTCGCCGGTTTCTTTGTCTTTTACAACACCGCGCACCGAGTTTTGCGCCGACAGGCTGTTTGCTGCCGTCAGTGAGTATAAGACAGCGATAATTAGAAAAAATTTGGTAATAAAAGAAGCCATATTTTATAAACGGTTAATTTTTTAAAAAAGGAGAAAAAAATATATTGGGTTGTTTTTTTGTATTGATATATAAAAATTAACGATGCTGTAATAAGTAATGATTAATTTTTAATTGCAAATAATAAACTAAATAACTAATTAAAAATCAATATTTTATAAAAACAAATAGTATGAATTAATTCTGCTCAGGTACTTATTTAGATGTGGAGCGAAAAATAAATTTACTGCTTCAGCCGCGGGTCTAAGGCATCTGTAAGCCCTTCGCCGATGAGGTTGAAAAAAGTAACCGTGAAAAAGATAGCCGCACCCGGAAAAATCGCCAGCCACCAAGCGTAGTTGTTGGTGCGCGTGAGATTGAGCAAAGAACCCCAAGTGACTACATCAGTGGGAACACCGATGCCGAGAAACGACAAAAAACTTTCGGTGAGTACTGCCGCCGCTATCCCGAATGCAATGGCAATGAGTACTGGCGACAAAGCATTGGGAATGGCGTGCCTGAGCAAAGTGCGCTTTTCGCTGAAACCCAACGCCTGCGCTGCCTCTACATATTCTAAACGCCGCACCTTGAGCAGCTCGGCGCGAATGAGCCGCGCAATGCCCGTCCACGAAGTAAACCCAATAATGAGCATCACTATCAGCAAAGAGGGCGAAGTCATAGCCGCTACAATGGCAAGAATTAAAAATAAACGCGGAATAGATACTAAAACCTCAATTAAGCGAGATACCATTATATCCACCGGCACAGCTACTTTTTGTTTCAAATAGGGCAATTTTTCAACAGCGAAAGCCAATATATTTCCTGCCAACATCACCGCCACGAATATGATGGCACTGATAAAAACTTCTATCAGCATCTGAAACGGCGACTCACCGAGGGCATCGGAGATGATGAACGAGCGTGTGCCAAAAGCATAAAAACCCGCCAATATAAAAAATATAATATTGAGCCAAAACCGCCCACGCGAAGTGTAGAGGCGAGTGTCGCCGAAATAGCCCGCCAAAGAGCCGAATATAATACCGATAAATGCAGCAATGCCCATAGAAATAATTCCTACCGACAACGCTATGCGTGTGGCGTGTATCATGCCCGCCAATACATCACGACCCATATTGTCAGTGCCCAACCAATGCCGCCAGCGCAACGAAGCCACATCTTGCTTGGCAAAAGGGCTTACCAATACATTGTTATAATCCAAATTCGTAGGGCGATACGGAATCGGCGGAAAAATCACAAAGTCGTATTCTAAATTGTTCCACGACACATTCCGAAATTCGGGATTCCACTGCGACAAACCCAAAGCTACGGCGTACTGTTTCAGCACCGGAAAACCCCATTCACCTTTGTATTTTGCTATCAAAGGTTTTTCATTTGCCAAAAAATCTGCCAATAATGAAATGATAACCAAAAAAACAATAAAATAAGAAGCAAAAACGGCTCTTTTGTTTTTACGAAACTGCCGTTTTACATACGCCCAATAACTTTGGTCGAGTTGCTGTTCTGTTTGTGTTGCCGACATATTAACTATAAATGCACAAATTGGTACGATAATATTTAAACACTTGAATTTGACAAAGATAAAAGAAAACTAAATATGCAAAATTTATTTTGAGTAATACGGCTGTCTTAAAAATAAAAAAACGACAATGTTTTTTCTAAAAATTCCTGTTTTGCATTGATGCAAGATGATTTTTTTAAAATTGTTAATGTTTTTTTATCTGAAAATCGTTTTTTTTTGTAATTGATTTGTTTTAACAAAAACAAATCAATTTGTATTGATTTACAAGTATTTATAATACTGAATCATAGCGTTTTGCTGCAATCAGAATAGTTTTTTACCACTTCTAAAACGATACTTTTTTCATTTTTTTGTAATAAAATACTACTTGTAACATCTGTAATTTTACATCAAGCAAAGCAAGCAAGTTGTTTCAGGGTTATTATTAGTTTGAGCAATAAAAAAAGATATAAAAGTATTTCAAACTATGTTTTAAGATCTTGCAAAATATACACTCTTTAAGACCTTTTATTTTTATTTCTCAAATTAAGATTTTTAGGGGTAAAAATTAGTTAGAAATAATCTTGGAATGGACGATTTTGTTGTGGTTACGTTGTGATAATGTACGTACAACTTTTTTAAAAAAGGCTGCTATAATTCAGAGCAGCCTTTTTTTATTTTTAAAAATTGTAAAATATCCCTCGACTTTTATATACCTTTTAAACCATTAATTTATAATGCTGAATTTTATGAAAAACTACATTTTTAGAAATAATATATTTTTGCTGTTTATGCTATGGCTCATTGGTAGCATCACGTTGCAGGCGCAAAAACATTATTATATAGACCCCGAACTCGGAAATGATAATAATTCGGGGAGTTTTCAGCAGCCCTTCCGCACTTTGGAAAAAATGAATACATTCCTCCAATCTGCTGCCGTGCAACCCACCGCCCAACAGCCGCTTATTATTCATCTTAAAGCACAAGACAATAATGCAGATGGCAACAGCGATATAGTGCATGTCGGTTTTTTGGAAATTACCAAACCCTATATTACGCTTACCAGTTATGCCAATACCAACGCTGCAACTCCGCTCAAAGCGATTATCAAAGCCAAGATACCTCAAATTGTTGAAATTTGGAGTTCTTTGCCCAAATATAATATTGTTTTTGGAGACAGAAGCGGTAATCGCCGTGTGGTGCGTAATTCCATTGGCTTAGAATTTTCTAAATTGAGTTCGGGGAGTTTTGACCCCTTCAGCCACTATGCTGCTTCCTTTCAGCCTTTTTTCATCAAAGCCAACAAAATTCAAGACAGCGGTAACGAAAGTGCCCGCTATCAGTTGTTTTATTCTAATAATGAGCCTGTTATGGAATTTGGAAATCCTGTAATAATAGATATATACTTTGGTGCAGGTGTTTCTCGTCCCGCTTCTATCAATAACGGTGCAGAAAAAATAATGGTAGTGCCAAAAATAAAAGATGCAGCTATTACAATAGCGGCAGGAACGGATACTCCACATCATATCACCATCGAAAATATACATATTGAAGGCAGCCTTAATCCCAACAACCTCAACCAACTCACCAATCAGGGTATTCCCATATTGCCCACTTATAATTTTTCGGGGATAATGGTGTCGGCAAATCAATCTTTATTAAGCGGGGGTTTTGAAAGCCGGGATACTTGCAGACTTGTTGCATTGGCGGGGCTTACACCTTGCCAAAAAGATCCGATGGAGCAAGCCAAAATATTGCCTTGTATATTTTACTATATGCGTAATTCGCCTTGCAATAATTTGGCAAATTTTAATTTGATGTCGCTCAAAACTTGTTTGGAAGATAATTGTGAGGCATTTAAAAATTTTGCAGATGAAGACTGTAAGTGGTCGCTTTTGGAGGCTTTGAGGGCTTTTAGTAAAGCTGCGAAAAACGATGCAGAGGTGTGTCAGCCTGATATTGAAAATATTATAATTCAAAACGTAGAAGTAGAAAATTGTGCGAGGCACGGTATAGAATTTATGGCTACGCCTTATTGTGTGCATCGCGTATTGTTTCAAGATGGGAGCACCATAGATGTGCCACGCTACGTTGGTATTGATAGTGTAGTGATAAAAAAATGTCTTACACATCACAATGGCAATAGCGGTATTCATGTGGGTTCGAGTTTTGATGGCTCCGGTTTTGATTATTATCATAAACGCTATACCATCACACAGTGCGAAAGCCATCATAATTTTGGTATTGCCAATAGCGGCGACCGCAACGATTGTGCCCGTTTGGGGGGCGAACCCGGCGGAAACGGTATCTTTGTATCAAATATAAATCAATGTAATATCAACAGATGCGTGGCACACCACAATGGCGAAAATAATATGGGGGCTTCGGGTGGCGAAGGTATTTGGGCTTTTGAAGCAAAGTATGTAACCATACAATATTGTGAGTCGTATCAAAACAGTTCTTACTCCTTAGATGGCGGCGGTTTTGATTTCGACGGCGGCGTGAGCCACTCTATTATGAAATACAATTATTCGCACGACAACCGCGCTATGGGTTTTTTAATTAACCAAACCCACAATGCCGCCCCTATGCACCACGATACGCTCTGCTATAATATCAGCATCAATGATGTAAAAGATACGGCGCGTATTTTTAGCGGTGCTTGCTATCCTTATCATTATGGGGCTATTACAGTATGGACAGACGGACGTTCGCATTTGAAGGATATATATATCTTCAACAACGTGACATATAAAACGAATACTGCCCCTTACGGATATGCACTGAAATTAGATGCTTATACTCCTGAAAACGGTAATACACCTTTAGATTTTTCGGAAGTATATATTTTTAATAATATTTTTCAGAATAATCTTGGAAGATTAGTACATATTTCACCTCATTTACTCAATGCACCCAATTCTGTTAGTTTTTATAACAATAATTATTACACCTCTTCTTTTATAAATGGAGCTAAGTTTATCATTTCTTTGCAAGATGCGCCCGCTGTAGGTGATATTGAAATTACTTTTGGGGAATGGGTAAACAGAGTATTGGAAACAGGTGCCTTAAATCAAAACCCTTCTTTTGTTAATATTTCTTTGCCCGATATTGCCTATCAGACAGGTGTAGTTAATTTAGCGACTTTTGAACAGACCCTGCGCAGCGAACTAAGCGGATTTAAACTCAAAAACTCTACATGGTTTAATAAATCTAACCCCATGTATCGCAAAGGGAGTTCTATGCATTTTAATTCATCATTGCGCGATTTTTTTAGCAATCCTTTTTCTATATTGGTTCGTAACCCCAGTATCGGTATTCATCAGCCTTAGCAGGGGAGGCTACCACTGCGGAAAACGCTGTGGTTCACATTCGTGCATCATTTCATAAATGGCTTCAAATATATCTTCGGCTGAAGGTTTGGTGAAGTAGCCGCCATCAGAGCCGTAAGGCGAGCGGTTTTCGGCGGCAGTGAGGGTGCGCGGTGCAGCATCTAAATAACGATAACCGTTTTGTATTTCCAATACCTGCTGCATCATAAAAGCCGTGGCTCCGCCGGGTACGTCCTCATCTAAAAACAACACGCGATTGGTTTTTTTCAACGATTCCACCAACAAATGCCCCGTATCAAAAGGTAAGAGCGTTTGTATATCTATCAATTCTACCGAAATACCCACTTTTTGCAATTGCTCTAAGGCTTCTATCGCTACATTTACACAAGAGCCGTAAGTGATGAGCGTAACATCGTTGCCGACTTGCAGCACTTCCGGCACACCCAAAGGCACTGTATAATCGCCCATATTGTCGGGCAGGCGTTCTTTGAGGCGATAGCCGTTCAAACATTCTACTACAATGGCGGGTTCGTCGCTGCGGAGCAGGGTGCTGTACATTCCGGCGGCTTGCACAAAGTTGCGCGGCACACACACATGAATACCACGCACACTGTTCAAAATCATTGCCATCGGCGAGCCGGTATGCCAAATGCCCTCCAAGCGGTGTCCGCGTGTGCGCACAATAAGCGGAGCGCGTTGTTTGCCATTGCTGCGATAACTCAAAGAAGCTAAATCGTCTGTAAGCGGCTGCAACCCGTAAATAAAATAATCTAAATACTGAATTTCGGCAATAGGGCGAAAGCCGCGCATCGCCAAGCCTATTCCTTGCCCGATGATAGAGAGTTCGCGGATACCGGTGTCAAAAATCCGTGTTTCGCCGTATTTTTTTTGCAAATTGGCAAATCCCTGATTTACATCGCCGATAAAGCCTACATCTTCCCCAAAAGCCAACAAATGTGCATCGCGCTCAAAAGCTATATCAAAGAAATGATTGATGATTTCGTAGCCGTTGAGCAGTGGCGACTGTTCGGTATAGGCGGCTTTGGTTTCCGGCACACGCAAAGCGGCAAAGGGAGTATCTGTGAATAATTTGCTGCGATAAGTGGCGTTGCCCCGATTTTTTTGTGTTTTGAGCCAATGACGAAGCTCTTCTTTTATAGGTGTATCATAAGTATGCAATGCCAACAAAAAATGTTGCGCTGTTTTGATGAGAATTTCAAAAGAAAAACTCCGTTTGGCGGCATAGTATTTCCAAGCCTCCTGAACGGCGGCATCGTTGGCAAATGCCTGAACTGCCTGCTGCAAAACAGGCTCCAAAACGGCTTTGGCGGCGAGTATGGGCTGCGATTGACTTTGCAAAGCTTGCTCACGGGCTTGCAATACTTCGGCAGTGAGGTTTTGATGGAGTGTTTCTAAGTCTTCTTTCGTGATAGTGTTGCGCAATAACCTCCTTTCTTGCATTTTTGCCAACCACCCACTCCCCCCCCCCCCTCGGGTTTTTTTTTTTTTTGCACCCCTTGCGCGAGCCGGGGGGGCCGGCCCCCGCGGGTGTGTTTCCGGGTTATTATAAAACAATGCCGGAATATGTGTGCTGCGCATTTGCTCAATACCTTTGCCGATGGTTTCGCACAATTCGGCATAGTTCCACGCTCTGCACCGATAAATTTGTATGCCGTTTTTGTCGGCTTCATATCAAAGCCGCTCAGGGCTTCGGAGATGCTCTCTTTGGTGGTTTGATATTTTTTTGGAACAGAAATTCCATAGCCATCGTCCCACACAAACACCGCCAAAGGCACTTGCAAAACGGCGGCGGCGTTTATCACTTCCCAAAAATGACCTTCGGAAGTAGAAGCATCGCCGATAGAAGTAAAGCAGATTTCGTTGCCGTTTTCGGTAAATAAATTGTTGGGGGGGGATTTTTTGGGGGCGGGAGCCAAACCGGGCGAACGCGGCATTTGTCCGGCGGGGCGGGGGGTGTTGGCGGGGGTGTTTTGGTGTTTGCTGGAGTTGTTCCTTTCCTCCTGCCCTTTTTTCCTGTCCGTGCCGGAGTGGGGGGTGTTCCGCCGCCGCGGGAGGGTTCCGGTCCTTGGCGGCGGCGGGGGGGGTTGGGGCAACGGCGGGCCCTGTGCTCCCCACTCCCCGGCGGCCAGCGCCTTGGGGGGGCGGGGCCGCTGGGGGAGAGAGGGGCCGCGGGGAAAAAATTTGGCGCCCGCGCCCCCCGCGGCTTCTCCCCCCTCCCCCAAATTTTCAAATTTCGAATTTTGGTTTAATTTTTTTTTCGTTTAAGAGCCCCGTTGGCCCCCCAAAGAAGCCCTATTGATAATCCGGTAAAATTTAGTTTTTGTCGAGGGAAAAGGGATTTTTTGTTTTTGGTAAGGTTTTTTTTGTGAACTTTGAAGGGAATTTTTAAAATGTTTTTGGAGAAAAGTGGGGGTTGAAATTGAGGAAAAAAGGGGAAAAAAAAGGGAAAATTTGATGTAAATTTGAAAAATTGTTTTTTAATAAGAAGATAATTTTGAATTGGAAAAAAAAGTAGTTTAAAAAATGTTTAAAAAACATTTTGACAAAATTTTTGGAGTTTTTAAATTGTTGGTATTGTTTGGCCATAAAGTTTTTCACATAAAAGAGTCAGCAGATTACCTGAAACGGCTACATAAAAAGCCAAAGGGAGGGGCTTTCCTAAAGTAAGGTTGTTGATGAATATCCAGGGGGTTTTCCCCGCAATCATCTTCTTACCTCCAGTTCGGGGCTTCTGGGGCTTTGATAAAAAAGGGGGAGGGAAGCTCCCCCCAATGCGGGGGGGTTTTGGGGTGTTGCGGGAAAAAAGGGGGGGGTTGCTGTCGCCAACCTCCGGGAGCAGCGAAAAAGAGGGGATATCGCAAAAGCTAAAAGATCCCAAGAATGGGTTGCGCACCTACAAAGAAGCACAGCAGTGGCTGAAGTCGGAGTTGGGTATTGAAAAAGCAATACAATACGGTAAGGATGTATCTGAAGCGAAACTTTGGCACAAAACTCAAGGTGGGTAGAAAAAGCCATATCAAAAAGGACGAAGCGGCGGTTGATACTTTTAAAAAACTTATCAAACACGCCTTAAAGGCATTAAAAATAAGGAGTTTCGTCTTTCAGGCTGCCAGTGTATAAATATTTATGTTGCTGACGAAAGCAGGGTCGGGTTATTGCCCAATATAAGACGATGCCTTACCGCAAAGGGCGTAAAACCCATCGTAGCTTACCAACATCGCTTCCAAAACTTCTATCTCTTTGGTGCCTATTCCCCATCAACGGAGACAATCTTACCTTAGAAATGCCTTACTGTAATACGGTCTGCTTTCAAATATTTATAGATAAACTCTCCGTACAAAAGCCTGAAGAATTCAAGATAATTCTACTTGACAATGGTGCTTTTCACCACAGCCGACAATTGGTAATTCCTAAAAATATTCATCTGTTGTTTATTCCTCCTTACTCTCCCGAATTAAACCCCGCAGAGATGATATGGCGATTCATCAAGGGCAAAACTGCTAACATTATTTGCAAAGATCTGGAAGAACTCTCCGCCAAAGTCACTGATATTATCAACGATATGAGTAACGTTATCATTCAATCCATTACAGGTTGGAAACTTTTTACAAACTGTGCCTTTTAGATGTTTATTTGGTATAATAAATCCTTTGAGACAAATATTGAAATTTTTTTTTTAAAGGCTATAATAGAAATATTTTGGCATAGTCTTAGATACGCAAGAAGAAAAATAACATCGCCGCCAAATGAACACTATTTTTTTTACCATTTTTTCTGTAAGTGTATTGATATACACTTCTTTATTTTCTGTAGTTGCTGCTGCAACTCTGCCTACTGCCGAGCCAATAAAAAATATAGTTTTTGCCAGCGGAACTTTGCAGGAAGCCCAACAACAAGCCCGCCGCGAGGGTAAAATACTTTTTGTAGAAATATACGCCACTTGGTGTATGCCTTGCAAATTTTTGGAACAAAATGTGTTTTCCAACCCTGAAATTGCTGCTTTTTACAATCATTATTTTGTAAATTATAAACTCAATTTTGACAGTATTGAAGGCGAAATTTTCAAACAAGAACATCAGGTTCAGTATTTGCCCGAATTGTTTTTCTTTGATACTTCGGGCAATATCGTATTGCGCGAAACCGGAGATTTGAGTACACAGTCGTTTTTGCAAATGGGCAAGCAGGCAGCGGGAAATCCGCCGATGCCGCCCCTTGGCGATATGTGGGCTGCCGGAGGAGAGGACGACATTGTTTATTCTTCTGCTCCTTCTTCTTCTTCTTCACAAAAACACTATCCCGAAGCAAATGCTGCTGCACCCTCTTCTAAACAGGTAAATGCCGCCGCATCGCAAGCCAATAGCATAGAACAACGCCAACTCAGCGAGTTGCACACCTTAGCCTACCAACTAAAAGAAAAAGGAGAATTTGACACTTTTGTAGCAGATGCTTATCTGAAAAAAATAGGCAAATCCAAAAGCAAATTGCACAGTGCGCAAGTAATGAATTTTATCTATGCTTTTTCGGAAGATGCACCTTCACGGGCTACCGAATTGCTGATTCAGTATCACGAATGGTTTGAGCCGCACTATGGCAGTCTCCATATTGATACCCGCATCAAAAACGCATTGCGATTGGGCGTACAACGTGCCGCCGCCAACCAACAGCCCGACAACTTCGAAAAATGTTTGCGTTTGGCTAAAAAATCAAAGCTGAAAGACAAAAAAGAAGTGGCAACAGAATTGAAAATGTTGTATTATCAGGAAATGAACGATGTGAAATTATATGTCAAAGCTGCCAACGAATATTTTAAAAAATCCAAACGCCCACAAGCCGATATTTTGAAAAATGCCGCCCGCTTTGTTGCCGACAACAGCAATGATAAATACGCACTTACACAGGCGTATCGCTGGGCAAAAAAAGCATTCTCCCTACAGCGCAACGATTACGAATTGCAGACTTTGCTCAACGAAATCAACCGTAAAATATAAGGTCGCTTGCAAAAAAAAGCGGCAATAAAAACTGGAGGTATTTTGTGAACCGACTTTTAAAAAGTGGCAGTAAGACCTGTTTTTACACCGCTGAATGCGGGTTCAAAACGGCACACACCGCCCGTACAAATAATTCCTTGCACTTGTTTGGCGTAGCCGATAAAAAAGCGGAAAGTTTTTTGGGTATAAAAAGCAGAAATATCGTAGTAGTGTAGTTTGCTGTTGAAATTGTACATATCTGATACCGAAAGCGAATATTTCGGAGCAATGTTAAACTCTGCTAATCCGTAGAGCCAGTCGCCTAAATCCTGTTTTTCGGCGGGGTCGTCTGAGCCGAATAGTTTGCGGTCGCGCTCGGTGAGCATATATTGCAACTCGGTGCGCAAAGAGTATTTTTTTGTGAATTTATAGGTATATTCCACAAAAGGGGTGAGCGTATTTACCCATTTTCCTTTCTGCTCATAAATTTGTCGGTTGTAATCTACCATATTAAAACCACACAACATTTTCCACGATTTTCCTTTGAGTTTTATTTCGCTGTCTATGTATATTTCCTGAAATAATTTATCATCATCATTGAACACATAACTGGCATTTGCCGTAAAAGTCAAACCTTTTTTGGGACTTACTGTAATATCGCCCTGAAAGGCGGTTTCGTCCAAAGGCTGCGCATTGGCTTGATAGCGGGCAGGCAAACGCAGAGAATTTTGTTTGGCAAGCGGCGGCAAAAAGTTGATGATGCCATCATTCAAATATTCAAACGGCGAGGTGCGAAAAGCAAAATGGTCTAAATCGCGGGCAGAAAAAGTAATGCCGAATCCTTTGCGAGAGTAAGCCACACTCCCAAACAACAAGCGTCCTTCGGGCTGAATGAGATCGGTTTTTAAACCTACCACTTCTCCGGCATCGTTGTAAAGTGCTTTGCCGTCACGCATCACATCGGCGGTTTTTCCGGCATATTCCATCGTAAACGACAGATTTTTGTAATTAACGGTGTTGTAAAGCGAATATACAAAACCGTTGTATTTGGGTACAAAGCGTGTTGCCAATGGCTGATTATTGATTTCGTCGGCGATGGAGGTCATGGCGTTGGGCGTAAGTGTACGATTGACCACCGACAAAATGGGCGTAACACTAATGTCTTTATTTTTACCTAATAAAAAATAACCTTCCGCACTCATTCCCTTCACAAAAGAAGGATAAGTATAAATAAATGCGTTTTTGTCGCTTTCATTGACAAAGGTGCGCATGTTTTTCATTTTTCCCGCAATGGCTTTTACTACAATATTGGAGCGCAATTCGTATTGTGCTTCTACGCCTACCAAAGCATTATCCAAGCCCAAGCCCCTGTTTTCAAATGCACGCAATGTGCTGCCGCTGCCGAATTGCTCGTAAATATAACCGGCGGCTATTTTCAGGCGTTCTATTTTTTTGCGTACATAAAAAGAGCCGATACCTATACCGTTGTTTTGAACCATACCGCCGCTAAATACCGAACTGTTGTGGAAAGCATCAAAACGAACACCTGCTTCAAAGTGTTGTTCGCTGTTGTGATAGTTAAGTCCGAACCACGTTTCTGAGCCGGTTTTTGCCCAATCGTAAAAAGGTGTGTTGGCGGCGTTGCGGGCAGTGTCGGTATCAAAAAAACGGGCAGCTATTTGCACATCGCCCGACCATTGTGCCTGTGCCGAAATGAAGATACAGCAAGCAGCAATACTTTTTAACAAGGCAGTAAAAAATCTCATACGAAAAATAGAATTTTGATGCTGGGTAAAAAAAAGGTAAAAAATTCAGATTAATTAAAAGCGGTATAATTTGGCGGTACTGTGTTTTTTTAAAAATTGCCGGATAATTTTTTCGGCGGTGAGCGTATCGCCACGATAGGGTTGGAGTTGTTCCAAAATATCGTTGTTGCCTATACTGTCGTCTTTTGAAAAATAGCCGTATCCTTTGAGGACATTGTTCTGTATGCAAATCAAAGAAAATTCGCTGTTTTCTCTCCCTTCGCCGCGTATAAAGAAATTTTGATGTGGATATTGGTATTTGCGCAGCACGTTTTTTATTTTTTGATTATAATAATTTACATCTTGCGCCAAACTGATGGAAGTGCTGCAATCTTCGTGGCGGTGATAGGAACAAGGGGTGTGCTGTGGAAAGCCGCACAGCACCGCACAGCAGCCGTCATTGTCCACGCGGCGTTTGAGCCAGTTTTCGGCTTGACGTTGGTTTTCAAAAACGGTCAGCGGAGCATGTATATCGTGTGCTTTTATTTTTTGTACCACCAATTGCACATAGCCGTTATAATCGTGTATAAATACGCCGTATTGTTTAGAGCGTTCATTGATTTTATTAAAAGCGGGCTGCAATTTTTCCAATTCTTCCTGCTCGCGCAATTCGGCGATGAGTTCGCTGCCGCATACTTCAAAACTGATGTCGCCGATATGCGAAAAAGCTGCTCCTTTGCGGCTTTCGTGGGGCGTTTCGGAAAGTAAATGCACCACGCGGGCGTGAATGTCATTGGCTTTTTCCAAATATATCACCGTACCTTGTGTATCATGAAAATAAAAAATTCCGGTTTCTTCAGGCAGTATGTCAATGTGTTGCGAGCTGAGATGTCGTGCCAAAGGTGAGGTATGGACTACATTGCGCAGGTGTTCGTTGATGATGCCTTCACGGTCGTGATGCAGGAGTTTTTCAAACAACAAGACGGTGGCGGCAGCATCTCCGGCAGCGCGGTGGCGTTCGCTGATGGGCAGGTGCAGGGATTTGCATATATCGCCCAAACTGTAAGAAGGATAGCCGGGCATAATTTTACGCGCAAGTTGTACGGTACAGAGGCGTTTTTTGCGAAATTCGTAGCCTAACGACTTAAATTCCTGCTTGACGAAGGAATAATCAAAGTGGGCATTGTGGGCAACAAAGGTGCGGTTGTCGAGCAAATGCACGATTTCGCGGGCTATTTCGTAAAATTTGGGCGCAGTGGCGACCATTTTGTCGTTGATGCCGGTGAGTTTGGCTACATAATCGGGAATGGGGATTTCGGGATTGACCAAACTTTCAAATTTATCCACAACTTTTTCCCCATTGTGAATAAATATGGCAATCTCGGTGATTTTTCCGTATTTGTAACTGCCGCCGGTGGTTTCTATATCAATTATCGCGTACATGAGCTTTGTAAGTGCCAAATTAAAAATATTTTGCCAATGCCGCAAAAATTATCCTTATTTGTGTCTTGAAACGCCCTGTCTGCACTCTCAAAGTGTCGGTGACGCACTAAAAATCTCGCTTTATTGGCTTATTTTTGTCCGATATATTTAATTTCTGATACGCTCCGCCAATACGATAATGAAAATCATTTACATGGGCACACCCGAATTTGCTGTGTTGCCGCTACAAACTTTATTAGCTGCCGGCTGCGAAGTCTGTGCAGTGGTTACGGTTGCCGACAAAGCCGCCGGACGGGGGCATCAGCTTCAAATGTCGCCCGTAAAACAATGTGCCGTGGCGCACCATATTCCGGTGCTGCAACCTGAAAAACTGCGCGATACAACATTTTTAGAACAACTTCGCGCTTTCAATGCCGATTTGTTTGTGGTGGTGGCGTTTCGTATGCTGCCGGCAGCGGTGTTCACGATGCCGCATTTGGGCACTATCAATCTGCACGCTTCTTTGCTGCCTCAATATCGCGGAGCTGCTCCCATCAATTGGGCTGTTATCAACGGCGAGCGCGAAAGCGGTGTAACTACTTTTTTTATAGAGCAGGAAATTGATAAAGGAAAAATAATTTTTCAGGAAAGTGTGCCGCTTGCGCACGATACTACCGCCGGTGCCTTGCACGATATGCTGATGCAGAAAGGGGCGGCTTTGTTGCTCAAAACGGTGTTGGCGATTGAAAGCGGCAATTATCCGCAAACAGAACAAGCCCACATAGCAGAAGAACATTTAAAAAAAGCACCCAAAATTTTTAAAGAACATTGCGAAATTCAGTGGCAGCAACCCTGCGAACAGGTGTATAATTTTGTGCGGGGCTTGTCGCCTTATCCGGCGGCATATACTTGGTTGCAGGGGCAACGCCTCAAAATATTGTCGGGTACTGTGCTGCTTCAACGGCATACTTTGGCGGCGGGCGAAGCGGTGCTGCAAAACGGCGAATTGCTTTTTGCCTGTAATGATGGTTTTTTTGTGTGCGGCGAGGTGCAATTAGAAGGCAAACGCCGCATGTCTGCCGCCGAGTTGTTGCGCGGGTGGCGCAATGTTTCATAGCTTTTCGCCTTCGCCCGATGTTTCGTACTTTTAATATCTTTTTAGGCTTCAGCAATATAAAATTAATTTTTTATCACATTGGCATAGTTTTTTATATTATTTTCGTGATATTATTATTTATTTGATACTGATACGGATATACTTATGGATAGCACTAGTTTTTTGGCATATTTAGCCAGTTTTATTATTGCGATAGTATTTTTGTCGCGTATGGCTAAATCATTTATGCAAACCGGTTTGGTAATAATGGTTGTGCTTTTTATTTATATGCTCGTATCCAACGACCGCCCCAGCGATGTGTTTTATCCGGGTGTGGAGCAAGTATTTGAAAAACACGATTTGGTAGATTTACAGCAACGCCATTGTGTCAATGAACGCGATGCGGTGGTGTGCGAGTGTATTGTAGAGCCGGTAGCAAAAGATATGTTTAATCGCTTTTCTAATGGCAAACTCGACCGCCTTCAAGCCAGCGACCGCGAAGCCTTTCATCGTGAAACACTCAAAAGTTATCATCGCAAAAGTCAGGTGATAGACAAATGCCTGCGCGAAAAAGATAAAGGCAAAGTGCGCATTGTGGAGTCCTTGCGCGTGTTGTATCAGGGTGTTGATGATGCAAAAAATACCCTGAGCGGCAAAGAATAAAATATGCCGCCGCCGCTAAAGGCACAAAAATCTCTTTTTACATTATCTATTATTCTTTGCTGTCGGTCGTCAAAAACGCTCCAAAGTCGTTTTGATGAGGCGTTGCACTAAGGCTTTGCCGTCTTTGGTAAAAGTTCCCGAAGGGCGGTTGGCTAAAATGGCGTTGAGCGACAGGGCGCGATGCCCTAATAATTGGGCAAGTGCGTAAATGCCGGCAGTTTCCATTTCAAAATTGGTAAAACGCGCACCCTTAAAACTTTGCTCTTGGAAAAAATCCAGCAGACCTGCAAAACGAACCGGAAGGCGCAATTGTCTGCCTTGCGGAGCATAAAAACCACCGCAAGTGAGCGTAATGCCTCTATAAAAATCATCTCTTGCCATTTGTTCCAACAAAACCTCATCGCCCCAAGCCATATAAGGTTGCAAAGGCAGTTTTTTTCCTAATTCGTTTAGGTAGGTACTTGTTTCAGAATTGTAAGACATTTGGTAAAAAAGCATCAGACCATCTAAACCGATGCCTGCCTGCGAAGCTAAAAAACTGTCTGCCGGAATATCCGGCTGCAAAGCTCCCGATGTGCCGATGCGTATAAACTGCAAAGAGGTATGCGTGTTTTTGGGCAGACGTGTTTGTAAATCAATATTGACGAGGGCATCTAATTCATTGATTACAATATCAATATTATCTGTGCCGATACCGGTGGAAATTACAGTCAGGCGTTTGCCGTTGAGTTCTCCTGTATGTGTGACAAATTCGCGGTGTTGGCGTTGTACATCAATGCGGTCAAAATGCGCCGATACCATAGCTACGCGGTCGGGGTCGCCAACTAAAATAACGGTGTCGGCGATTTCTTCGGGACGAAGGGAAAGATGGTAAATACTGCCGTCAGCATTGAGTACCAATTCGCTGGATAAAATACCGGATTGCATAAAAAATAAAAAAACAACCGCTGTTTTTGTTTCGCTTCAAACGGTTGTTACGATTGTGTGAAAAAATTAAATGACCTGCAAAGGTACAATGATATTTTTATTGTACAATAATAAAAATGGGTTCATGTTTTAGGTTTTTGCTCTAATACAAAGGCTGTGTTTTCTTTGTTGTTATCGTTTCACAAAAGGATAGGCTCGCATATCGTTATTTGCGGCATTGCGCAGCACTATCCAATACACACCCGCCTGATAATTTTGTATAAAAAGTTGTTCGGAGAAAGCAGCACCGTTTATTGCCGCCGGCTGTTGGTGTATTACCTGACCCAAAGTGTTGCGTATTTCTATATACAATTCCTTGTTGTTGCTTTTACACTGTCCGTTTATCGTTATCCAATCGCTGCTCGGGTTGGGCGAAATGTGTAAATTTATATGGTCTGCTTCTTTTATGCCCGTACAATTTTCTATCGCTACATTAATAGAAGCCGTAGCAATACATTGTGCGTGTGTGCTGTGCTGTGCCAATATTCCTGCACAGATGATTATCAGGTGATATATTTTTTTTCTCATAAGTATCTGAAGGGTTTTTCTATACAACTAAGTTAAGTTTTTTTTAAAAAAAGAAAATATGATTTCCCCCATTTTTTAGGGTTAAAAATATTTTATTAAAAAAATACCTGTATCGTTTTTTGTTGTTGAGATGGAAGAAGTTTTTTTAAAAGCTTTTAATCTTTCCCGCGCAGCAATTCAATATAACCGGAAAGTTGCTTTTCTATGGTGCTTTCTCCCGAAATGCTGTTCAACGCCAATACATCGCATACATAAAAATACACACCTTCGGCTAATTCTTTGCCGCTTTGTTGGTCGGTGCCGTTCCAGTTGATGGCGGGGTCGGAGGTTTCAAATACCAAATTTCCCCAGCGATTGTATATTTTAAGGTCAATGCTGCTCACAAAAACGCTGCGGCGCGGCACAAATAATTCGTTGTCGCCATCGCCGTTGGGTGTGAATGTGTTGGGGAGTTCGTATTCCAAACAAGCGTCTTTGCACACAATGTTGCTGTTGCTTACGTTGTATGCCGAATCGTAGGCTGCTACATAATAGCAAACTGCCAGCGAATTGGCGACGGTATGCACATAATCGCTCACCGAAATGCCTTCTAAAGTATCCAATACAATGTAAGGCGAGACGGCAGTAGGGGCGGTATAAATGATGTAGCCCGATATATCTTCCCAACAGCTTGCGTCATTTATCGCCCAATCTAAACGATTTTGATTAAAAGTATCGCTTACGGGTTCGCCCTGACTGAGGCTGTCGCAATCGTTGCTCACTGCGAGGGTGGGGGCGCAAGGCGGCACATTGTCAATGGGTGTAGCACAGGTACGCTGCGAGTTGTTGAGTAGCGGTGCAGCTACCGCACTGTTGAAATAGCTGCCTTTTGCTTCAATATAATAGCAATAGGATTTTCCGTTGGTCAAGGGGCGGTCTTCATAAGCGGGAATGATTGTAGTAGCGATGGAGTCGTAGGCGAGGCCATCGGTGCTGCGGTATATCACATATTCGTAGTTTTGCCAAGGCACTTCTGCCTGCCATGTGAGGTTATTTTGATTGTCGGTGGGGGCTATTTCCAAGCGTACCGATGAGGCAATTTCGCTGCTGCCGAGCAGAAAACTGCCCGATACATAAAAATTGATGCGATAGGTATAGGCTTGCCCTTCGGTATTGAGGGCGGTGTCGGTATAGGTGGTGTCGTTGGCGGCGGAATAGGTGTTGGCGGTAAAAGAGGTTATTGGTACAAAATTATTTCCGCCGATACCGTCGGCACGGAGTAGTTCGTAAGTATAAGGCGGTGTATTGACCAAAGTATCTAAGGCGATGGCATCGGGTTTTGTCCACGTTACAGCGATTACGCCGTTGGCGACATCGGTATTGATAACGCTCACCTGTGTCATCAGGGGAATATTTTGCGGCAACTCCACGCATACACCCGCCGAAGGTACGCTTTGGGCGGTGTTCAGTGGATAGTTTCCGGCGGTACTTACGTCAGAAAAATGTGCCACTATGCGATAAGTGTAACTAAATCCGGGTTTAGCGGTATTGTCGGTATAGGTGTATTGATTGATATTTTCCGCCAGCAAAATATAGCCGTCATCGGCACTCATACCTTGTTGGCAACGGTCATATACTGTGCTGTCGCAGCCCTCTTTGCGCCAAACGGAAAAACCATAAAATTTTTCGGAGGTTTGGCATACATAAGGTTGCTCCCAGTTTATTTGTACGCCGTTTCCGATTAATTGGGTGGTTAAATTATAAGGCGGCGGAGCTACTACATTGATTTGCCACGTCTCCAAATCCACCAAATGAATACTTTGCCCGAGATTATTGATAAAATCGTCCTGTGCTTTGAAAACTACCGTATAGTTGGAACTGAAAACGTGTGCGCATACCGTTTGCCATTGAAAAGTGCCGCTCGCCATTCCCGAACCGTTGTTTGCCGTAAAAGTAGCCGGACTAATATCTAATTCCAAAGGACCGCCATAAGCGGTGAGATGTAGAGGTTGCAGGGGAATGTTGGGGTCGGTGGCACTCACTTGCAGCGTGAGTTGCTCGCCCAAAAAAATACAAGTATCGCGCACGGCGGCGATTTCGGGCGGGCGGTTGGTGGTTTCGTCAATGAAAATCTGCATATCGCGCACCATCGTTCCTATTTGCTCCCCGCTTCGGTACTCGCGGATAAGGATAGCGATATTGTAAATACCTGTTTGCTGGGGCGTGTTCCATATCAGTTCGCCGGTGTGGGGGTCTAAAGTAACCACATTATCTGCCCCTGCCATTACTTCATCTAAATAGCGATAGGCAGGTACTTCCTGTGCGGTGGCTTGTTTGGGTACGATAAATTCAAAATAGAGGCTGTCGCCGTCTATATCCCAAGCATTGGGATTGTGGATAAAAATTTCGCCTACTGCGCCATGGTCAATGGGCGGCTGATAAAGAATGGGCGAATTATTGTAGCCGTAAAATTGGGGGTTGGGTAAAAAAAGCGTGTCTTCTATGTAAAAAGGAATATTGACCGACTCGCCGAAGTTGATATTGACAATGTTGGAAATGCGGTTGGGGTCGAGTACCGAAACGACATAAAAAGGAAAAGCTCCCGGATAAACGTGTATGCCTTTGTAGATGTTTTTTTTGGTTTCGTTGTCGTCGAATACTTCGCCGGAGGGTACGCCGTCGGGACCCGAAGGTCCATTAGTGCGCCATATTTTTTCGCTGCTGCCATCGCCCCAAAATATTTCCAAAGTGTCGCGGTCGGCTTGCACACTGATGGGGTCGTCGATGCGGGTGTAGGTGATAACACTAAATTCGAAGCGGAATTGCTCGGTGGCGGTGGGAGCATGGCGATAAGTGATTTCGCCCGCACGGTTTGGGTGGCATACGCTTTATTGCCCGCAAGCATACACAGTATATAGACTAAAACCGAATTATTTTTTCATCACATAAAAATATAAAAATATGCACACTTAAAAGATAGAGCAGATAAAAACTAAAAACGTTGAACCCAATATTTAATTATTTACACAAGAAAAAAACAAAGTATTTGTCAATAAGTGCCAACACACATTTATTTACGATTTATTTAATTGAAAACTAAAGGATTTAACTAACTGAAAAAATCAACATTTTGATAGTAAAATTTTGATAAAAATAATAACAACTAAATAGAGGCTCAACTACTTAGTTTTTATTACGGTTTGCCGCGCTTGGCGTAGTGGCAGGTTTTTAGCACAAAAATTCAATAGAAGAACTGCACTTGAACTTATCACAAAACTGTCATACGAAGCATTGCACCCGCCATTACGCCAAACCGCTGTTATGTGCTGTGCTTCTTTGTCCATCGTTAAGGTTTTTTTTAGACGAATGAACCCCTTTGTAATGCTTCATCAGGGTTGTACCAAGTAGCATCAACGAATTTTTGTATCTCGTGAGTGAATTTACCAATGACTTCTGCTGAAATAGGAAAGTCTCTATGTTGAGTCTTTACTTCTGCTAATAAACTTCGTTTTTCAAATGGTAAACGCTTTGCTTTACGAAGAAGAAAAACATTGTCTATCTCTGTCAATCGTGTATCTTCGGGTTGCATATCTAAATACTCAACAAGGGCGTAATATTTTGCGATTGGGCAACCCTGTTTTAGCCGTGATGCAGTTCCTGCACATTCTTGAAACATTGTCTTGTCATAATTGATTTTGCATTCTGCTGCTAAAACTGCTAAATAAAATTTACCTTCAACTGTTTTAGGATTTGTGAATTCAGAATCAGATGAAAATTTATAATAAATAGCTTTGCCAATTGTAAAATCTTGGTCTTTCACTTTAAGAATTACTTCGGGTTTTTGATTTAAGGTATTTATGCTTGATGGTCTAAAAGCCAAAGACATAAAAGCCGTTTGTGGCCCAGTTTCTAATTCAAAAGTAGGCAAATTGTTTAAAATCTTGGGGCTAACTAAATGGATTAAAAATTCTTCCATTATACTGTTATCCAATTTTAACTGTCCTTTTTGCCTTTTTAAAAAGTCCGAACCCTTTGCAGCAATTAAGTCAACTTCCAAATAATCTTTGTACTCATTTAGCAATGAGGTCATCTCAATAATTCGGGTTTCTCCCAATGAAGTCAAGGTATTTGTCTTACTAATCCAAGTTTCATAAGCTACTAATGCTTCCTTTAAAATATCTACATCTCCATTTGATTTGGGGTTAGTGATAGCTGCTAAAAGTTTTTCTTTATGCGGTGTACTGCTCATTTAAAATAATGTGTTTAGGATTAAAAAGAGGCGAAGGATTTACCTCTGAAATATTCAAAATAGCTTCTGAAATATCAGCCTGAACTCCATTTTGTGTTGTTTTTAGACTATATTCTAAATGTTTTAAAGCAATTGACCTTGCATTAAAATCGTTTGAAAGTTCATTGTGTTTTGTAGCTATAATAATATCTTCTTTGATACTGATACCAAATTTGTTCGTGAATTGTCTTTCAAGAGTTTTGATGTCGCTGAAACCTTCTGACTGTTCAAGAATTTCAATGATTAGCTGACCATTGTAAAATGGAGTGCTTCTCACATTAGATTCTCGTCCCAATATCATAATTAGTTTTGCATTCGGTTTTAATGCAGTCCAAAAACTTCTGATTGCTAATTCCATATCAAGGCAATACTGGATAACTGTCTTAAATCTATTGCCACGATTTTTTCTATTTGAACCAAATTCACTATGTGCAACTTTTAGAATGTCAAAGTGAAAAGTTTCTACAATGGCACGAAAGTTTTGATGATAATTGAAAACATTGATGTATGGAGGTGAAGTCAAAATTAAATCAACTTCGTTTTTTATTTCATCTCCTGCACTTCTCGAATCCTTTAATAAAGCATTTATTGGTTGTTCGGTAAAAGGCAGCCCTAAAATTGCGTTCTTCACATACTGAAAAGATTTATTGAGTGAATCTTTTAGAGTTAGTCCTTTATCCTTTTCAGATTGAAAAAGCAAGTTTAACAGAAGCACACGCTCTTGTTTGTCTATCAAAGTATTACTAAACTTTTCAGCGAAATTTAAGAGATTGGCATAAGCCAATCTATAATCTGAATTGTCGCTGTAAACTTTTTGTCCTTTTAGATTTGAAAGATGAATGTTTAGTTTTAATTCAAATCTATTGCAGTAGTCGTGTCTGTCCTGATAGGGAAGATTGCAAAAAGTGAAAAATTTACTCATTGCATAAGCGGCTGGGTTTATTTCAATTCCTGTCGCTTTTAAGTCAAGTCGTGCCGCTTCTTGCAAAACTGTCCCGCTACCTGAAAAAGGGTCAAGAACAAAGTCCCCCTTTTTGGTAAATGCCTGTAAGATATATTCAACAAACTCAGGTGTAAACTGTCCACGCCAATTGAATAGGTTAGACCGTTTTTTTGTTAATACATCAAGTTTGTCCTGCGATAATTTCATAGTGCTAAAGTTAATATTTTGAAGTCCATTATTGGTTGTTTAATGTCAAAAGTTACAAACTGTCTTGTCGCATTGCGGTGTTCCATAGCATAACATATTACTCTAATATTGTCGTACTATGAAATGAAGGGCTGTTGCTGTAAGTGTGTTCTATTTCGTCCAAAATACTCAATAATTCATCGGCTTGCATAGTGGCTACCAAACGGCTGCGGTAGGGTTTTATGTTTTCAAAACCGCGAAAATAATTGCCGTAGTGTTGGCGCATTTCCAAAATCCCCAAAGTGCTCCCTTTCCATTCGATGGAGCGGAGGAGGTGCTGACGGACGGCGGCTACGCGCTCGGCGGCAGTGGGCGGCGGCAGGTGCTGTCCGGTGGCAAGAAAATGTTTTATTTCGCGAAAAATCCAAGGGTAGCCGATGGCGGCTCTTCCTATCATGATGCCATCTACGCCGTATTGCCGGCGCATAGCGAGTGCTTTTTCGGGGCTATCCACATCGCCGTTTCCAAAAACGGGAATGTGCATACGCGGGTTGTTTTTTATTTCGCCGATGAGTGTCCAGTCGGCAGTGCCTTTGTACATTTGCGCTCTGGTGCGCCCGTGTATAGAAATGGCTTGTATGCCTATATCTTGCAGCCGTTCAGCTACTTCTACCACATTTTTGCTGTCGTCGTCCCAGCCCAATCGTGTTTTTACGGTTACGGGCAATCGGGTGGCTTTTACCACTTGCTCGGTGAGGCGAACCATTTTGTCAATATCGCGCAAAATGCCTGCACCAGCATCTTTGCACACCACTTTTTTTACGGGGCAGCCGTAGTTGATGTCGAGCAAATCGGGTTGGGCTGCTTCTACAATTTCGGCACTGCGGCACATCGCTTCCATTTCTCCGCCGAACAGTTGTATTCCAATGGGGCGTTCTTCGGGATAAATATCGAGCTTTTGTACGCTTTTGTGGGCATCGCGCATTAAGCCTTCTGCCGAAATAAATTCGGTGTACATCAAATCAGCCCCGAAACTTTTGCACAAAACCCTGAATGGCGGGTCGCTCACATCTTCCATCGGGGCTAAAAGGAGCGGAAACTCGCCCAATTCAATATTTGCTATTTTTACCATACGCGAAGGTGCAAAATTACATCAAAAAATAATAAGTTTCCTCCTTTCCTCCTTTCCAAAGGCTAATCCTCTTGTAGGGATTTGTAAATCTCTACTACACCTTTTTTATTTGAGTCTAAAACAAGGTGTGTATATACAAAAAACAGGAATTTGGATTGAAGATACCGCCGAATTTGCTAAATAAAGCTCTAAATGACACTGTTTATTTTGCACTCTTATACGAGACAACTCCACTCAGCCCCAATTCGGCTGCTCAACTTTGTCAAAGTTCGAACTTTGACAAAGTTTTAATAGAAGTCTCCCCAACTCGGCTGGAACACGCCCCAATTCGGCTGGAACGCTCCCCAACTCGGCTGGAACGCTCCCCAACTCGGCTGAAACACGCCCCAACTCGGCTGGAACACGCCCCAACTCGGCTGGAACACGCCCCAACTCGGCTGGAACACGCCCCAACTCGGCTGGAACACGCCCCAACTCGGCTGGAACACTCCCCAACTCGGCTGGAACACGCCCCAACTCGGCTGGAACACTCCCCAACTCGGCTGGAACACTCCCCAACTCGGCTGGAACACTCTGGAACGCTCCCCAACTCGGCTGGAACGCTCCCCAATTCGGCTGGAACGCTCCCCAACTCGGCTGGAACGCTCCCCAACTCGGCTGGAACGCTCCCCAACTCGGCTGGAACGCTCCCCAACGCCGCCGTGCCGAACAACCCAACAAAGTATATCATCGCTTACATCATTTTAAAACCCTACCTTTGCAGCCAAAAAGCCCCCATGCCCAGCATTACCCCCGCACAAGAGGCTATCGCTTATCTGCAACAACTCCTTCAAACCGAAAAACAGGAGGATATTCAACAATATAATCAATATATCATTAAACAATCTGTTGCCGAGCGGCAGCGCAAAGGAACAGCGTGGTTTCCGAGCGAACTCAAAGACAGTGGCTACGGCATCGGCGACACCCCCTTTGTGGTGATTGAGCGCACCCGCGATACCGACAAACCTCATCAATTTTCTGCCGGAAAATTAGTGAGCTTCTTCACACAAGCCGCCGGCGTAGAAAATCCCACCGCCAAGGGCGTTATCAACTACGTCACCGACAAACGTATGAAAATATTTCTCAACACCCCCGAACTGCCCGAATGGATAGATGAAGGAAAATTGGGTGTTGATTTGTTGTTTGATGAGCGCAGCTACCGCGAAATGGAAAAAGCCCTCCAACTCGTAGCCGCCGCCGAGCGCAATCGTTTAGCCGAACTGCGCGAGATGCTGTTAGGCAAGCAAAATATTGTTTTTTCGGAGGTGGCAACACTGCCCCTGCTTCCACCCCACCTCAACGACTCGCAGCAGGCTGCCTTGCAGCAGGTGCTCGAAGCCGAAGATGTAGCCCTCATTCACGGTCCCCCCGGCACCGGAAAAACTACCACTTTGGTACAAATCATCAAAACCCTCGCCGACTCGGGGCAGCGCGTACTCGCCTGTGCGCCCAGCAATAGTGCCGTTGATTTATTGCTCACGCGCCTACTCCACGAAGGCTTAAATGCAGTGCGTATCGGCAATATTTCGCGCTTGGACGAAGAAATTGTAACGCATACCCTCGAAGGCATTTTGTATGCCCTGCCCGATGCCAAAGAAATAAAACGCATGAAGCTGCAAGCCGATGATTACCGCCGCCGTGCCGGAAAATTTAAGCGCAACTTCGGCGTGGCAGAGCGCGAAGAACGCCGCCGCCTCTATACCGAAGCCCGCGACCTCACCAATCAGGTGGCACTCATTGAGCATTATCTCATCAATCGTATTTTGGACAATGCCTCGGTGGTGTGCGCTACTTTGGTGGGAGCCGCCGACCGCTATCTCATGGGCAAGCGTTTTGATTGGGTCGTTATTGACGAAGCCTCCCAAGCCCTCGAACCCGCTACATGGATTCCCATCGCCAAAGCCCACAAAGTACTCTTTGCCGGCGACCCTTTTCAACTGCCTCCTACCGTAAAAAGTTTTGATGCCGAGCGCAAAGGATTGAGCAAAACCCTCATGGAAAAAGCCCTCCTCCGTCTGCCCAAAGTGAGCTTGCTCGATGTTCAATACCGTATGAACGAACAGATTATGGCTTTCCCGAACCGCTATTTTTACAACAACCGCCTCCAAGCGCACGAGTGGGTAAAAACGTGGCAACTGCCCCTGCTCAACGGAAAAAACCAGCCTGTGGAGTTCATTGATACGGCAGGCTGCGGCTTCGAAGAAAAAGAAAACGCCCAAAACAGCAGCCTCTACAACCCCGAAGAAGCCGCCCTCTTGTGGAAGCACTTAGAGCAACTGCTCCAACACATCAACCCAGACTTGCCTTTCCCTTCCATTGGTATCGTTTCGCCCTACAAAGCGCAGGTCGTTTATTTACAAAATATGCTCAACGATTACCTCCAACAACAGCAACTCGCCCCCCACATCAACATCAATACCATTGATTCTTTTCAGGGGCAGGAGCGCGACATTATTTATATTTCTTTGGTGCGAAGCAATGAAAAACAAGACATCGGGTTTTTGAAAGATTATCGCCGTATGAACGTAGCAATGACCCGCGCCCGCAAAAAATTAGTCATTATCGGCGATAGTGCCACCCTCGCCCAACACGACTTTTACGAGCAGCTCCTCGACTATGTTCAGCAAAACAACAGCTACACTTCAGCTTGGGAGTATATGGGGGGGTAGTAGCAGCGACTATTTTTTGCAAAAAAAAGCAAACTTATTATCAAAAAGATTATTTTTAACTTCATAGCGAATAAAAAGCAAAAATTATGATAATAGAAAAAACTAAAGATGAATTTATCATCAAACTAAACAGAAATAAATTTGATTCAGAGCGTTTAAAAAATCTTATATTTAAAAATGGAATGCCATAGGCGCGATAAATCTTTATGGAAAGAAATAATACCGAAAACCTGAAAACCTTTTTCGGGTGGTATGCCTCATTCTAAAAATACCGACAACTGATAATGAAATTTTGGACATACATATACGAACCAGACAAAAGCATTGAGGTTTATCGACAGACCGAAAAATATTTTGAGGAAAACCCCGAAATTAAAAAACGTGTTGAAGAATTAGGATGGATTTATCATACAGTTGGAATGATAATCCCTCAAAATCTTGAAAACCTTTGGTCTGGACACTATTTCCCATTTATCGACTCTTGGGAAGAACTTCAAGTATCATTCAATCAAATATGCTTTGGTCTTTACAAACAAGCTTTTGTTTCACTTAGAAGTGGCTTAGAATTAGGAATGTTATCTGTTTACTTCAACATTAATGACGATGGACATAATGCTGTAAAAGAATGGTTACAATCCAAAGACGTGAAAGAAGCGGACACACCATATGCAAAGATAATTTGGAAAATTCTAAAACAAAATGACAATATTCGATTATTTAACGAAAAACACGATTTAGAAACAGTCCATAAAAACCTTGGTTATCTTCACAATTATGTTCATACAAAAGGGGCAAAATATTCCAACAAAATGGGAATGTTCAAGAGTAATTCACAGCTATTTGAGCCGAAATTAATTCTAAAATGGCTGGATACTTATGCTGAAATAATTTCTTTAGTTAGCATGCTGCATTTATTAAAATATCCGATTTCTGTAATTAGGTTTGACTACAGTAAAAAATTCGGAATTGATATTCCAAGTTTTGGAAATCTGGAAGAATACCAGATTGATAGAATAGCAACCATCTTACCATCTAATTGTTTAGCAGACATAGAAGCTATAGCACAAGCGGACAAAGCAACACAGGAAAGAATTAAGGAAGTAAGTGCATTTCCAGATATGACAGAAAAACAAGTTGAAGAGCAAATAATCAATTCGGAAAAAATAGTAATAGAAGGAGAAGGTTTTACCAAATGGTTAAAAAATAGAGAATTGCTTTTAAAATCGTTAGGGCAAGAGACAAATGACGAAAAAACAAAAACAAGAGTTGAACTGCTAAAACAATGGGCAAAGGAGAATGGCTTTATGGAATCAAAAGCAAAGAGGTTGAATTGTAATATTTAGTAATTTTAAAGGACAGATAGAAAACCAACAACCATTTTATTTTTGCCCCCGCTTACTTTATACAAAACATTTCCAATGAAAAACACCGACCATCGCTATGTGCGCTATTTAGCCGACATTTGCGCCGACAAAGGTATGCGGCACGCGGTGTTTTCGCCCGGCTCGCGCTGCGCCCCCTTAGTGATGGCTTTTCACCGCCACCCGCACATTCAGTGCCACGTCATCGTTGATGAACGCTGCGCCGCTTTTTATGCCTTGGGTATCGCACAGCAAACCCGCCAACCTGTCGCACTCATTTGCACCTCCGGCACTGCCACCCTCAATTATGCGCCAGCCCTCGCCGAAGCCTTCTATCAGGAAGTGCCTTTGCTCGTGCTTACCGCCGACCGACCTGCGGAGTGGATAGACCAAGCCGATATGCAGAGTATTCGCCAAGTGGGAGTATATGCCAACTATATAAGAAAAAGTTTTCAGCTGCCCCACCACTCTCCCCCGCAAGCCGATGATTTGTGGTATGCCTGCCGCCTGGTCAATGAAGCACTCAATGTGTCGCTGTATCCTACGGCGGCACCGGTGCATATCAATGTGCCTTTGCGCGAGCCGCTGTATGACGAAACCGACACCTCCACCGATAATTATATCCCCAAACGCATTGATTTGGAGGGCGGCGAGCGGGTGTTGCGCTTTCCGCAGCACGCTTATTTGTGGGATTTGTGGCACAACAGCCCAAAAAAAATGCTCCTCGCCGGACTGCTGCCGCCCGATGCCCGCCTGCTCAGATTATTACGCACCCTGCAACGCCGCGAAGATATGGTGCTGCTCTGCGAAAGCACTTCCAATTTGAATGATGATGCTTTTTTTAGCAATACCGACCGCCTCATTGATGGCTGCAATGAGCAGCAACAACAATATTTGCAGCCCGATTTGTTGGTATCTTTCGGCGGAATGATTGTATCTAAAAAAATAAAACAGTTTTTGCGCAAGCACCCCCCCAAACACCATATCCTGCTCCACGAAAACGCCGCCCATCACGATACTTTTCAGTTGCTCACACAAATTGTGGCAGTGCCGCCACAGGCGTTTTTTTCTTTTATATTAGAAGGCTCTAAAAAAATTTCCCGCACTGATGCCGCACAGCCCTATTATCATTTTTTTCAGCATATCAACCATCGCCACCGCCTCCGGCAGCAGCAATATTTAAAACAAATCCCTTTTTGTGATTTGAAAATTTTTGATGTTTTGTGGCAATACCTGCCCAAAAATGCGCTGCTCCAACTCGGCAACAGTACGCCGGTGCGCTATTCCAATATTTTCGGATTGCGGGGTCGGCAAATCGCTTACGGCAATCGCGGCGTGGGCGGTATTGATGGCACTACTTCTACGGCGGCAGGGGCTGCCATTGCTGATACGCAAGCGCGGCTCACCGTGCTGATAACCGGAGATTTGGCTTTTTTTTACGACAGCAACGCCCTTTGGAACGAGGAATTATCACCCAATTTGCGCATTATCCTCATCAATAACGGCGGCGGCAGTATTTTTCGTATTATTCCGGGTCCCGACCAATTGCCGCCCACCGAATTACAACGCTATTTTGACACGCCCCACCACCTCAATGCCGAACCTTTGGCGCAGTTGTATCATTTGGAATATGCCGCTTGCAGCAACGAAAAACAATTAAAGCAGGCTTTGCCTTCGTTTTTTGGAAAATCCGACAGGGCAAAAATTTTGGAAATAAAAAGTGATAAAGCATTGAGTGCTGAAGTATTGCGCAATTATTTTCGCTGTTTTCAGTAAAAAAATGTTTTTTAAAAATCTATCTTAAAAGTCCCATTATTGAAAATGGTGCTTTTGAGTTTTTTTCCAAAATCGTTCATAAAACTCACTTGGCGGTAGCGGCGATAAAATTTGGGAAAGAGGCGCACAAAATCGCCGGAGTAGGGTTTGGTGACGAGCCGCAAGCCAAAGCCCATACGCTGTACTTCGTTCATATCCAATTGCCACACTGCCAACTCTTCCAATATCTGCACCATATCACCTTTATTTTGCTTAAAATAGGAGGATACATATTTTTTGCCCTTCGCGGGGTTGGCAATGTTTAAGCCTTCGTGCATAGCTGCTACTAAACTTTGCGCCAGTGTGTCGAATTTGGCTTCGGGCGACAAATTTGCTGCCTGCGCCGCCTGACTGATGCGCTCGTGATGTGCCGCAAGCCGTTGGGCGCGCTTGGCATTGGAGCAGCCCGCCGCCGACAGCAATATACCGAAAAGAAAAATACAGATAAGAGAACGCATAATTCAAAAAGTGTCTTTTTTAGGATAAAAAACGTTGAATAATTCTTTCGCAAATGTGCATAAAATAATCTAAAAACTGCAAATATTTAACAAAAGAGCCTTCAATAATAGGGCATAAAAATAAAAAAACCGCCGCAGACAATCACTGCCTGACGACGGCTCCAAAAACAAGATACCAAAACAAAAAAGCAAAAATAAGTTGAACTCCTTATGTCTTTTATTCTCTACTTCACTTCACTATTCTTTCACATCTCATAAGGGATATTACAACTTATCGGCTTCATGTTGCAGGTTGTTGCTCAAGTAAAAACTCACCTTTTTTATAGAAAAAACACATCTGACTATTCAGGTTTTACACTTAATATTCCCATTGATTATGTTCGCGCTCATAAAGTTCGCGTTTGATGCGGTGCGACTCTTCAAGTGCATTTCTGCCCGTGGCATATTCGGCGATATTGCGGTCATATACATTGTCTTCTTTTACAATACGGCTGCCGAAATATCCCATATCCAAAAAATCAGCCCAGCTCAATATACTCTCTTCTCCATCGGGATTGGGAGCATCGTATTGCGCCAGCAAAGGACGAATGTCATCATAATACACCCAAAACAAAGCCTCCTGCCCGCGAATAACACCCGTTTCGTCAATCACCTCGCGAACAGGAGCAATGCCAATAATGCGTACATCTAAATTGGAATGTTTGCTTTCAAATACCCAATCTTCTTTCAAACGAAACTGCACAAAATCTTTCCATTGCAAATTGCGCTCGATGGGCTTCCAGTCGTATTCCTGCGTGGCAAAATTATACACCGCCACCGTATCAAATCCCGTAAAACGGTTTTGTAATTGCTCGCGCGAAGCGGCTTCGGTAAAAGTATCATCGGTAAAAATGCGCACTTCGGGGTGTTGCATCACCAAATCGTACATCAATTCGGCAAAGGGATAGTCGGCGTTGTTGAATCGTTTGTTGGTGGCAGCGCGCGTATCAATGCTGCGCCAAATGCGCTTGCTCCACAGCACGTCTGCTTCGCGGATATAAGGCTGTGGCAAAGGCACACCGCCGCGTTGCATATTTTTGCGGTAGCCGCCTTCTTCTATGCTCACCAAATGTCGCCAATTGAACGAAAACGGCGCAGGCGGAATATCAGTAGAAACTTCGTTCAGCGAAGCAATGAGTTCCGCATTATTTTGCGAATAATTTTGTGCAAAAGAATAATAAAACAGCGAAAAAATTCCCAATAATGCCAAGCAATACCATCTTAATAAGCGTCCCATAATTATTTGTTTTAATCCTGTTTTTGCTTTTTTGCAAAAAGGATATTTTTTATTCAGGGAAAAAAATAAATCTATAAAATGTGTAGAGCTTGTTTTATCAATAGGCTGAACGGGAATATTTTTATGTAATTGATGTAATAATAGTCTTCTAACGCTGCCGATTTTAAAATATTGTGCAGAGTATGATTTTTTTAGAAAAATTTTTTTATACTTTCATTTCTTCTTCATTGACCAAAAAATCTGCATCTACATCATTTTCGTGGTGCATCAGATTATTGAAAGCTTCGTGAATGGGCAAGTTTTCGTATAGAATACCGTGCAAATTGGCAATAATGGGCAAATCCAAATGATAATACCGCGACAGGCAGTGAGCTATTTTGGTCGTTTTTACGCCCTCCGCTACTTCGTCCATCGTTTCCAAAATATGGTGTAGCGTTTCGCCCTGCGACAAGCGATAGCCCACCGTAAAATTGCGGCTGCGGCTGCTGGAGCAGGTGGCAATTAAATCGCCAATGCCCGCTATGCCATAAAAAGCACTCGTTTTTGAACCCAATGCCCTCCCCAAACGCACCATTTCGCCCAAACCCCTGCTCATAATCATAGCACGGCTGTTTTCGCCCATTTGCATACCACTCAAAATACCCGATACAATGGCATAAATGTTTTTCAGCACGCCTGCCATCTCTACGCCCAACACATCGTGGCTGCCATATACCCTGAAGCGATTGCTGCGCAAAGTATTTTTTCCGTATTCAATCACTTCATCAAAACGGCTGCTGATGACGGTGGCGGCGGGTTGCCGTGCTGCCAGCTCGCCCGATAGATTAGGACCCGACAATGCGCCGATGCGCAATACTTCGCTTTCTTCCAAAATCACCTCGCTCATCGTGCGGATATTGCTGCGCGACAGAGTTTCGGCACTTGTCCAATCGTTGTTGTTGTCGGGTAGCACCACATGCAAGCCTTTTGTGCCGTGAATCAGTACATGGTAGGGGCGCAAAAAAGGGTCTATCTGGCGGATAAGCTCACGGAAGCCGCCCGAGTCCACCATTACATAAATGAGGGTGCAGCGTTGGCATACTTCTTCAGCAGAGATAGTAGCCTCAATACGCGGATGAATTGTTTGATTGCGGTGCAGCCGTTTATGCTGAATAGCATCAACTACTTCGGGGCGGCGTGCATACATCAATACCTGATGGTTATCTGCCAAGATATTGGCGATGGCTGTACCAAAACTGCCCGCCCCCAGCACACCTATAATTGAATTGGATAGCATATTTTTTAATAAAAATACTAATTACAACACAAAGAAAAAAAGATAAAAATTGCGCCTCTACACACACTCATCTAAGCCGTAGCCTTCCAAGCGGTTGTGATAAAAATACAGCAGGTTCATATCTTCGGTAAAAATATCGCCATCTTTGTTGCGGTTCACTACTTTTTGCGATGATAAATACCGATATTTTCTATGCCGTGTTGTACGATATATTCTATATTTTCATTAAAAGGGTGGCTCAGTTTTAATTTCTTTTCATCTGCCATTATTTTTAGTTTTGCCACCAAGCGTTCCATTACTTTTATAAATTGCTCGTAGGGAATGAGTGTGTCTTCTTCCGACAAGCGCAACAAGCCGAATAGATCCAAGCGGCGATGGCGTTTTTTCAAAATTTCAAAAATGGCAAAAGCAAGCAAGTGGCTCGTGAGTACGCGGTTTTCTTTATAAAAACGCTCTACGATTTTGTCGGCTAATATTTTGGTATATTCCGAATCGCGCTGATTATCCTCGGCAATTTGACCGTTGCTCATAAAGTATTCTTTTATTTCCACTTCTTTTCCGTTGCGGTCGATGCTGTTGCCCGCTTCATCTACATCATTTCCAAACAAATCCATCGGCTTGCCAAACGATAGCACTACTTTTGACTTTGCCGAAAATAATTTCCACACAAAAAAGCAAACTTTTGGCAATGCTCGGAAAGTGGTCTTTGGGCGGATAATAGCGTTCTTTGCCCACAGAGCGCAAGTGTTCGTCTATTAGCGAAGCGGCTTCAACACAAAATGATACGAAATGACCAAAGGTACTACGAAAATTTTTGCGGTTTTTCGGGGGCAGGATATTGCAAATTAAATCGCTGCGCATCAAATACTGTTCCGAGCAAACCCATTTTGAGGTCGTTTTCCAACTGCCCTGAGCGCGAGCGCGTGCCACCCGGAAAAAATAAAGTGTGGCAACCGCGCTGTATCGTCATACGCGAATACATTTTGAGGGTTTCCAAATAGAGGGAGTTCTTTTTGCGGCGGTCAATTTTATAAGCTCCCAGCCGGTTCATAAAATAATCAAAGCCGCGTGCATTGAACAAATTCAGCCCCGCACCATACAATAAGGCAGGTACACCAACGGCGTGTATTGCCCAACCCAATAAAATAGAATCCAAATTGCTGTGGTGGGTGGGTGTAAGAATTACCGTTCCTTTGGTGGTTAAATTGCGCAATTCTTCAATGTGCCCGCGCAGCAGGAGGCTGTCTTGAATGAGCAGGTCGTTGTTGAAAATACGCCGCAGGCTTCGTGCACCCGCTACATTGAGCAAACGGTTGAAAAACACAGGCAAAGCCCGCGCCGCAAAACGATAGGTGCTACGATTGAAGTGTCCGGCAATTTCTTCGGCGTAGCGGCTGATGATTTTGTGCAATAAGGCTTGTGTTTCGGGCGATACGCCGTTGATGTCGGCTTTTTTTTGAGCAATTACCGCCAATTGGTCTTTAATATCACGCCAAAATTCTTTTTCGTCGGGCGGGTCAATGCGCCAGGGTTTGGTGCGCAAACGAATGGTTTCCAAATAAGCGGCTTTGGCGATAATTTCCTCCAAAGGCATTTGAGATTTTACCGCATTGTCTATGATTCTCTTTTTGGTATTTTCTACCCATTGTGGGATAAAGTTGTCTAACTCTTGTGTGAGTTTATGAATTGGCCATTCGTTGATATTGGGCAATACTGGCTCTAAAATGCCCTGCGGTTGTAAATTTTCTCCTTTTTCAGCCATCTTAGGTGCTGTTTTAGCAGCGTGAAAGTAGAAAAACTATCGCAGGTAAGAAAGAAAAATAGGTTATTTTATAAAAATATCCTATTAAAACGCCATACGCGGGTTTTGGGGGGCAATAGAACGCAAAGCGTCAAAACTTCCGATGAGGCGCAGGCATTTAAAATTTTCGTATTCGGCATTCACAATAACTAATTCTTGATGGTTGGCATTTACGGAGCGATACAACACGCCCATTACTTTTCCGTGTTGGCGGCGGCTGTGCAAAGGCTGATAATTGGCATCGCGGAGGGTTTGTAATAATTCTACAAATAATTGCCCGCCGTTGAGGTTGGTATTATTGCGACTATACGACAATACATCAAGGCTTTTAGCCTGCGACAAAAAACTCCGCATAGAGGGGTCTTGAATATATTGTTGGCTTACTTTTGCGATATTTCCTTCGTAATGTGATGTGCTGAAACCTTGCTGGTGAGCGTATTTTTCAAAGAAAGTATCGGTATCTTTAGGCGATTCGGCTGCCATTATATACATCGTACCTAAAGAAATAAGTACTGAAAACAGAAATATACATATTTTTTTTATACATGATATTGCATAAGGTTTTGATTGTAAAAATCAATGCAACTAATACTTGTATAAAGTTACATCAAACTATTTTAGTAATAACGTTAAAATCTATTAAAAAATTTCAAAATGTTGTATTAAGACTAAAATTGTCTGAATTGTTTAATTTTTTTATACATTTTTGTTGCATATTTTGTATTGCTGCTGCTGTATAGTAGTGATTAAAGACCAAATAATTTTCGGGCATTTTGAGTGGTAATATGTGCGACTTCTTCTACGCTCACGCCTTTTATTTGTGCTAATTTTTCGGCTACCAAGCGTATATATGCAGATTCGTTGCGCTTGCCGCGATACGGCACCGGAGCTAAATATGGCGAGTCGGTTTCGAGTACCATCGCTTCTAAGGGCAAATGTAGAGTGTTTCTGCCAAGCCGCTGTTTTTGAAAGTGAGCACACCGCCGATGCCCAGATAAAAGTTGCCCAAAGATAATATCTGCTCGGCGGCGGCTACATCATCAACAAAACAATGGAAAATACCGCTTAGATGGCTGTCGGCGTGTTCCTTAATCAGCGAAAAGGTTTCGTTGAAGGCAGAGCGTGTGTGCAAAATCAAAGGTAAATGGTAGGTTTTTGCCCACTCCGCCTGTTGGTGTAAAGCGATTTGTTGCTGGGCAAAAAAAGTAGTGTCCCAATATAAATCAATGCCCGTTTCGCCGATACCCCAATAGCGGCGCACACCCGTTTTGAGTTCATTTTCAATGAGTGCTAATTCCTCTTTCCAGTTTTCTTTCACGGAGCAGGGTGCAAACCTATCATCGGCAGGCATATTTGCGGAAATTCATCGGCGAGGCGGTTCAGCGTCGAGTGTGCCGCTATCTACATTGGGCAAAAAACAATGCGATACGCCCGCTTCTGTGGCACGTTGTAGCACGGCTTGTATGGTGGTGGCGTTTTCTGAAAACTGCTCGCTGAATAAATGGGTGTGGGTATCTATGAGTTGCATAGTATGATGTATATAAAAACGAAATGCAAAGTTGAGAAAAAATTACAGTACGCCGAAAAAATCATTGCTCCACTCTGTTGATGTGTTTTGTTGTTTTTTTTTAATATTTTTTTAGAATAAAGACTCCAAAAAGATAAAAATACCGCTTTACAAACAGATTTATTGCAGGGGCGTAGGTGCTGTGAATAATATGTGATTACTTTTGACCGTCAAAAATCGTGCTTTAATTATACAACCTCCTTTTTTATCGTTTTATGATCACCAAATTTTTGCAATATGTATATGGTGTGTGTCGCTTTGCCGAAGGCAACTCGCTCTTGCTCGCCGTTAGCGGTGGCGTGGACTCTATGGTGTTGGCACATCTGTGCCACGAAGCCCGTCTGCCTTTTGCGGTGGCGCATTGCAATTTTCAGCTTCGTGCCGCCGACAGCGATGCCGATGCCGCCTTTGTGCAACAATGGGCACAGGCACGGGGTATTCCTTTTTTTACGGAAAACTACGACACTGCACTGCTGGCGCAGCAAGCCGGCGTTTCTATTCAGATGGAGGCGCGCCGCCTGCGATACAGCTTTTTTGAACGCCTGCGCCAACAACACGGCTACACTTTTGTAGCTACGGCGCATCATATCAACGATGCTGTTGAAACTTTGCTCATCAACCTCACCAAAGGCTGCGGAATCGGCGGCTTGCACGGCATTGCTCCCAAACAAGGGGCGGTGCTGCGCCCTTTGCTCGCTTTTACGCGCCAACAAATAGACACTTTTGCTCAGAAACAACAAATCGCTTTTCGTGAAGATGCCTCCAATGCCGAAGACAAATATATCCGCAATAAAATACGCCATCAGGTAGTGCCTACGCTGCAGCACATCAATCCGCAATTAGAACACACTTTTTGCCCATAATTTCCGCCGCTTTGCCGATGCCGAAATTTTGTATCGTCAGGCTATTGAGCAATACCGCAAAAACTGTTGCAGCCGCGCGGCAAAGACATTCGGATTCCGGTGCTGCTGCTGAAAAAAACACCCGCCGCCGCCACCGTTTTGTACGAACTCCTCCAACCCTACGGCTTCCACGCCGCCCAAAGCACCGACATCATCGCCCATTTGCAACACTCCGAAAGTAAACAATATTTTTCGGACAGCCACCGCTTGGTGCAAGAGCCTCGTTTTTTGTGGATTTTGGCAAAAAACACACAGGAAAGCGAGCGTTTTTAATAAAAAAAAAACAACAATGGCGGCTACAACTGCCCGATTTTGTGATGAACGGCAAAATAAAAACCGCCGCCACCACTACCATTAACACCAACTCGCGCTATGCTTTTTTAGATGCCGAAAAAATTGAATTCCCTTTGACGCTCCGCCGTTGGGAACAAGGTGATTATTTTTATCCTTTCGGTATGAAAAAACCAAAAAGCGATAAGGTGGGAAAAAAGAAACTGAGTAAATATTTTAAAGATGAAAAATGGACTTTGCTCCAGCGCGAACAGGTTTGGATATTGCAATATGCCGCCAAACGAGTTGTGTGGGTGGTGGGTGCACGCATTGACCAGCGTTTTGCCGTACATGAAAAGAGCAAAACTATTTTGCAATTGTATATTAAACATATCGCAGAGGTATAAGTCCAATGTATCTTTCGTGTTTAAAAATTCAACATTTTATCATCATTTTACACATAAAAAATGAAAAAAATATTATCTGTTGCCTTTGTTTTGTTCTTTGCCTGCACCACCTTTTTGCAGGCGCAAAACACTCCACAACCCGTTAAATGGACTTTTGAAAGCAAAAAAATCAGTGAAACCGAATATGATGTGGTGCTAAAAGCAACAATTGAAAAAGGTTGGTATTTGTACTCTCAATATTTGCAAGATGGCGGACCCGTACCTACAAGTATTCAGTTTAAAGAAGAAAAAGGTATTACTATTGCAGATAAAATTGAGGAAAAAGGACTTGCACCCAAATCGGGCTACGACGAGTTGTTTCAGATGGATATTACCAAATACGCCCAAGAAGTGACTTTTACGGCGCGTGTGAAACAGAAAAAAGCGGCTCCCGCAACATTGCAGGGTTCGGTGGAATTTATGACCTGCGACGATACCAAATGCTTGCCGCCCGACCAAGTGGATTTCTCTTTTGAGCTAAAATAAAGTTAGCACTTCGCCCTTCTTTTCTGTCAACTAATTTGCCAATTTTTGTCTGATAGTTTTTCATAGCCACGTTGCTTGATAAACTTCATAAATTCTGCGTTGTCTGTCGCTGGAAATTCAACTTGTATTTCGTCTGTGAGTTTTTTCAGAACCTTGTCGCCAATTGAATTTGCAAACTTTCCTCGTAATGCTCTTTCATACCAAGTCAATAGGTCTGTTTCTGTTACGATACTTTGAATTTTAGATTTCCAACCGATTTGATTTAAAACTGAAACAATTATTTTCTGTTCCGTGTCTTTGCAAACGATTACAATTCTGTCTGCCGAAACAGAAGAAAACAATATTTTCTGCAAGTTCTTCTGTCAATGATAAATGTTTGATTTGAATTGCAAGTCCGAAATTTGCCCACATATCAAGTCCTCTGTCGGCTGCATTTGTAACACCAACACGATTAATTCTTGCTTTAAGTTTAATGCTCGTCTGTTTGGTTGAGAGTTGAATTACTCGGTTTGCAAAGTCTTCAAACTCTTTCAAAATGTCTGATTTTGCTGGATTTAAACTTACTTCAACTGATACTTCTAATGCTTCAACTAATGCAGAAAACAAAGAGTAAACAACAATTTCATAGATTTTATCAATACTTCTTCTTAGTCCTGGTTCATTCCAAAACATCGCAAGAAATTCATTCAAGTTGAAGTTTGTTTTATCGTGTGTCAAACAGTAATCTAAACCTGTTGACATTTGAGAAAATCGTTGAGCAAATTTTTGGTAAATGTATGCTTCAACTATTCCGTTTTTACTTCTGTTTTCTTTTCCAAGTTCTGCTAATACCTTTGGTGGAATTGCGTTATCGTTGAAAATGTCGTCTTGATAACGAGCCGAAGAAGTTGAGGTCCGTCCTAAAAATTTGATACAAATAACGTCTCTCCATTTCTTTGATATAGTGCGATAAGTGGATAAATCAGAAAGATTTATATCTTTTTCTGTTCTGTCACGGTGTAATATTTCTGCTACTTGAATTGGCTTGTAAAGGTGAACCCTTGCTTTGTCAATTACTTTATCCAACGATTGCTTTGCGTCTTTTATACTCATTTGTGGGTTCTAATAATGTTAATTGAATTGTTTCCTTAATCGCTTCCTTTTGATTTTTCATTGCGTTCATCATTTCACCTGCGATTGCTTCAATGACTGGAACAGAAACTGAATTACCTGCTACTTTTCGTGCTTGTGAATAAGGAATATTTATTTTAAAAGTATCTGGAAAACCTTGTAGTCTCAACATTTCTCTATCCGTTAGTCTTCTTTCTCCATTTACTACAAGATAGTTGTAACTTCCACCTGCTCGTAATGCACAAGAATAAGGTAATGCTGAAATATTTCCTCCAATGTTTTCGTGCCATATAGACGGAAAGGGCGGAACGCCCTTTACCGCATTTTTTCTTTTTTCTCTTAGTTGGTCTGAAAGAAAATAACTCTGAGGAATTTCATCGTCTTTTTGTAAAACTTCTGACAATGGTTTGTAATAGCCAAGCGGTTTTGGAAACTTAAAATATATTGGGTCTCTGAAACCAATGATATATATTCTCTCTCTTTGTGGAACTCCAAAGTCAAGCGAATTAAAAACTTTGTGATAAACCGTATACCCAAGTCCTTTAAGTTTTTCTAAAATAACAGCAAAGGTTTGTCCATTGTCGTGTGTTGTAAGCCTTTTTACATTTTCAAGTAAAAATGCTTGTGGCTTTTTTGCATCTAAAATTGCTTCGATATTGAAAAATAAAGTTCCTCTTGTGTCCGCAAAACCAAGTCCTTTACCTGCAATGCTAAAAGGTTGACAAGGAAATCCTGCTAATAAAATGTCGTGGTCAGGAATGTCGTGAGGTGCAATTTCGTTAATGTCGCCAAACGGTCTGTCGCCAAAATTCGCCTCATACATATCTTGGGCTGCTTTGTCCCACTCGGAAGAAAAGACTGTCTCACAGCCGTGAGCCTCAAAACCAAGTCTGATACCTCCGATACCTGCAAAAAGGTCTATTGTTTTATATTTTTTTGCCATTCAAATCTGTCTTTATTTATTCAGCACAAAGTTAGCCAAAAAAGATGTTTTAATTTTCATTTATGGCGGTTAGTTGTCAAGTGTCATTTTCTGCACTGTCGTGGTTTTTCAGGGTTGTGCCTAACGCCATTATTTATCAGGAAAATACTTTGTCGTATAAATCGCGCACTGTGCTTACTTGTATAATTTCTAAAGCACCGTTTTTCGGTATTCCTTTAAAATGGCTCGATACAAATATTTTTCTAAAACCTAATTTCTCCGCTTCTGCCAATCGCTGCTCAATGCGCGTAACACTGCGTACCTCCCCCGATAAGCCCACTTCGCCGCTAAAACAAGTGCGCGGCGGCAAAGGTATATCTTCGTAAGACGACAACAAAGATGCTATCACCGACAAATCAATAGCGGGGTCGTCTACTTTTAAGCCGCCTGCAATGTTGATAAAAGCATCTTTATCGCCCAATTTAAAACCGCACCGTTTATCCAATACCGCCAACAACATATGTAAACGCCGCAAATCAAAACCGGGTAGTGGAGCGTTGCGGTGCCATATACGGCGCGGCTCACCAAAGCCTGTGTTTCAATAAGCAAAGGTCGCTTGCCCCTCCATCGTGGCGGCAATGCTGATGCCGCTGAGTTCGGTGTCGTGCTGCGAAATCAACAATTCTGAAGGGTTGCTCACTTGTCGCAAACCTTCTTGTTTCATTTCATAAATGCCGATTTCGGCAGTAGAGCCAAAACGATTTTTAAATGTGCGCAACAAACGATAACTGTGGTGCTGGTCGCCTTCGAAATGCAGCACCGCATCTACGATATGCTCCAGCAATTTGGGACCAGCAATGGAGCCGTCTTTGGTAATATGCCCGATAATAAACACCGAAATTCCCGATTCCTTGGCAAAACGCTGCAAAATACCCGCACATTCGCGGATTTGAGAGATGCTGCCCGCCGTAGCTTTGATGTCGTTGCTTTGTAAGGTTTGAATGGAGTCGATAATGAGCAAAGTAGGCGATACTGTTTTTACGGCATTGAGAATTTGCTCTTACTATGGTTTCGGTAAACAAAAACAGCGGTCGTTGCTGATACCCAAGCGGTCGGCACGCATTTTTATTTGTTGCTCGCTCCTCGCCCGACACATATAAAATAGTTTCTTGGCAAATGTACGGCGGTTTGCAGCAGCAGCGTAGATTTTCCGATGCTGGTTCGCCGGCAATGAGTACCAATGAACCGGGTACAATGCCGCCGCCCAATACCCGATTCAGTTCGGCATCTTGTGTGCAAACGCGGCTGCACCTGCACCGAAATATCCGTTAAACTCACCGGCCAGGTTTGTCGGTATGATTGCGCCAAGTGCCTTTGCCGCCGCCCGAAGCACCGCCTTTGTCCACTACTTCCTCCACATAAGTATTCCACTCGCCGCAAGCCGGACATTTCCCTATCCATTTTGCGGCTTCTGCACCACAGTTTCTACAAAAAAAGGCGGTTTTCGTTTTTGCCATTTTAAAAATTCTATAAAAAATTGATGCTGAATTTATTGTAAGTCAAAACGCACCAAATCTACAAACTGATGCAAACGTTGCTGAATGTCGGTGGGTGTGAGCTCCAAAAGACGTTCGGGTCCGAATTTCTCTACACAAAATGAAGCCATAGCCGAACCGTGAATAACTGCGCGGCGCAAATTATCAAAAGAGGTGTCGTTGATGCTTGTTGCATATCCCATCAAGCCGCCTGCAAATGTATCACCTGCACCAGTGGGGTCAAATACTTCTGCCAAAGGCAAACCGAAGCATAAACATCTCTTCTTTGCTGAATAATAAAGCTCCGATGTTCGCCTTTTTGATTACTAAATAGTGGGGACCCATTTCGTTTAAAATACGGCGTGCTGCTTTGAGTAAAGAATATTTCGCCCGAAAGTTGACGCGCTTCTTCGTCATTGATAGTGAGCAAATCTATGCGTTTTAATACTTTATGCAATGGCTCTAAGGTATATTCATCCAAAAGTTCATCGTGTCCATCATAATAAATTTCGGACGCTCGTTCATTTGGTCTAATACCTGAATTTGCAAGGTAGGGTCAATGTTGCCCAACATCAAATATTCGGCATTGCGATAGCTTTCGGGTAATACAGGGTCAAAATCTGCCAACACGTTCAGGTCGGTAATGAGGGTGTCGCGCCCGTTCATATCCTGATGATAACGCCCACTCCAAAAAAAGATTTTTCACCTTTTTATCTGAATTCCTTCGCTGCTGATATTGCGGCGGGCAAATTCATTGAGCATATCCTGCGAAAATCATCACCAATGACGGAAACAATACTGCAAGGATTGTAAAAGTTGGAAGCCGATAAACTTATAAAAGTAGCAGAGCCGCCCACTACTTTATCTATTTTGGCAAAAGGTGTTTCGATGGCATCAAAGGCTACAGTGCCTACAATAATTAAACTCATTTTTTGTGTTTTTTTGCAAAGATATTGCAAGTTTAAAAAACACACACTATCTTTGCACCGCTTATTAAGAAATTAATACAGCAATTTTCCTCAGTAGCTCAGTCGGTTAGAGCATCTGACTGTTAATCAGAGGGTCACTGGTTCAAGTCCAGTCTGGGGAGCTAAAAAGCGCAAGTCGTATAAAAACGTGCTTGCGCTTTTTTGTTTTTTTATGCTTGATGTGCCGCCATTAAATAAGCTAATGCCTGTGCTGCTTCGCCTTGCGCGATGAGGTGTTTGGCGGCTTCGTGGTATTGGCGGATACCGTAAAAGCGGCAGTTTTCAATTGGGCAGCGGCGATGTCGGCAGCAGCCGGAAAAGCAGTAAGTGCCGCTAACTTTCCAATATCGTTGCCACTAAGCACCTCACTCAACCGCACGGCAGCAGGCAACTGGTCGGCACCAATGCCGATGGCTTGACGGGGCTGCGCCAACGAAAAACCGCTTCGCCCGAAGCACGGCAAAAAATTGCCGCCCATACGCGCCATTAAATCTATTTTTGCGGGTCAATGCGGCGTTGTTCGTTCAGTACGGCTTCGTTGATGTGCATACGCACAATTTCGCAGATGATTAAATTACCTGCTCCGCCTTCGTTGCCCAGCGCAATTATATCATTTACTTTACATTCCATTTGTACCGGCGATTCTTTTACACGAAACGGCTTCACCTATATCCGAAGCCAGCGGTGTGAGTCCGGGCTTTTTTCAAATTCGCTGATGCCCTGCTCATACCTCTAACTCGCCACCGCCATTTGATATACAAAAGCGTAGCTGACCACATTGACTACCACTTCGCGGGTGCTTTCTATATTGTGCAGGGTGTCTTTGGTGCTGTTGTCGCGCACGCGGCGATTGGAAGAAAATACCAAAATCGGCGGTTTGGAACTGAAGCAGTTGAAGAAACTGTAAGGTGCTAAATTTGGTGTGCCATCGCTGTTGAGGGTGCTGGCAAAGCAAATAGGGCGCGGTGATACCGCTCCGAGCAGGTACTGATGAAAATCGGCGGTTTTAAGCTCGTGGGGATAAAAAGAATATATATTTTCCATAACAACAAAGGTGCGAAGCCGACTTTAATATGCCAAATAAAAGAAATGTTTTTTTTATAAAAAAACCACTTTGCAACGGCAGAGTCGCAAAGTGGTACCTTTTACAAATAACACAAACAAAAAAATAACAATGATACTATTTTTTAATATTTTTCTTCATTAGGGTTGGAGGTGTTTGATAAAAAGCGTTCCATTGCTTCGTAAAATTCCAAAGCGATTCTCTCTCATTATGAAAACCGTGTCCTTCATTTTCTTACAATATACTCTACATCTACGCCGCGCTTGCGCAATGCTTCTACCATTTGGTCGCTTTCGGCTTTGTTTACACGCGGGTCTTTTGCGCCCTGTGCCACGAGCAAAGGTGCTTTTATTTGGTCGGCATGTAATGCCGGCGATACTTTTGCCAAGCGTTCTTTATCTTTTTCGGGGTCGCCGACCATTTCATAAAACATATCGCGGAAAGGCTCCCAATAAGGCGGAATGGTATTCATAAACGTAAACATATTGGAAACACCCACATAATCTACTCCGCAAGCGTATAAATCGGGCGTAAATGTAAGCCCCGCCAACGTAGCGTAGCCGCCGTAGTTGCCACCATAAATGGCGATGCGTTTGGGGTCGGCAATGCCTTGCTCTATGAGCCCATTTTACGCCATCGGTGATGTCGTTCCTGCATTTTCAGCCCCCACTGGTCAAAAGAGGCTTCCAAAATTTGCGCCCATAGCCGTAGAGCCTCTGAAATTGATTTGCAGCACCGCATAGCCGCGATTGGCTAAAAACTGTACTTCGGGATTGAAACCCCATTGGTCGCGTGCCCACGGACCGCCGTGCGGGTTGATGACAACAGGCAGGTTTTTGGGAGCTTTTCCCAAAGGCAGTGTCAGGTAGCCGTTAATAGTCAGACCATCGCGCGAAGTGAATACAATGGGGTTCATTGATGTCATGTCTTCTTCTTTGAGCCAAGGGTTGCGGTCGGCAATTTTTTTGAGGTCGCTGGTATTAGCGTTATACAAGTAGTAGCCGCCTATATTGCGGTCGTTATAAATGCGCACCACCATCACATCTTCCTGACGACTTGTAGAGCCAATATATACTTCGTAGCCTTTTAATTGCTTGCGCAAATCTTCGTACAGGTTGCGTGTTTTGTCGTCTAAAAATGGATTTCGTCTTTCCATGTGGTGTAGTTTACGGTGGTGAGCACTTTGCGTATTTTGAATAATCCATGCTGCTCACGTCCACGTCTTTGTGGTCAAAAATGAGTTTGAGTTCTTTCCACTGCGCGGGTCTATTTCTACTATTGCTGTTTTGTCGCGCCCGATGTTGGAGGCGGCGTATAAACTTTTTATTGTCAAAAGTAAAAACAAAGGAGCAAGGTTTTCTTTGAAATTTGTAGTGGGTATTTTTAAAAGGTTCTCCTTCTTTTCGCGATAAAGCAGGGTGTTGTTTACGCCATCGGTGGCATTGGCAACGCGAATATTGCCGTCGGTCGGTGAGCCACGAGGTGATGTTTCCAGGGTTTTCGGCTACCATTTTCATATCGCCGCGGCGGTATTGAGACGATATACATCATAGATTTGCGGATTGCGTTTGTTCATACCCACTAATACATCGGTGGCGTTTTCCTCCAGATCGTCTATGAGTTCTACACGCACGCCTTCAAAAGGGGTGAGGTCTTTTTCATCTTTTCCGTCTGTTGTCACCGAAAATAAATGAAAATTTTCATCGCCGCCGAAATCACGAACATACAAGATTTTGTCGTTGCTTTTCCAAGCGTAGCCGCGTAATATCGCGGTCTTTGAGCGAGGTTACTTCTTATTGGTTCGCCGCCGTCTATTTTTGAACATATAACATTCTAATCATACGGTCTTCCCAAGGCTGCGTAAAAGCAAGCATTTTACCATTGGGCGATAATCATGTAAAATAGGATTTTTCCGGGAATTATGGTTGCGGAAAAAAATCTTAAAGGAACTTTGTTTTGTGCCATTATGTGAAAACTGAATAAACACATCAAAGTTGCGAATTGTAAAAATTTATGAGCAAAAATGTTCTGATTTTTTTATAAGATAAAATGTTTTAATCGGGATAATTATTGCAAAAATAAGGAATTAGCAGCAGACTGATAAAAGTGATTATTTGGGTATTGATTATGTGTAAAAAAAGGAACTGCCATTGTAATTTTTTTGTTACTTTATTATAGATAAGTAAAATACAAAATGTTATGGTATTTCATGATTGATTTTTTGATAAAAATGTGACAAGGTCCCTTGAGTCAAAACCGATAGCTTTAATACTTTTCCGCGCAGTGTTGATAATCAAAATTGGTTTGCTTCCGCCCTCCTCGCCCCAGGCCAATCAAGCCATATTGATTCGTACCACCTCTGCGTATTCCGTGCCCTAATTTGTTTTTAACGTTTGGGAATGAATAAATAAATGTAGGGCTTAAACGCATTTGGTATTGTAAATTTTATATTATGTATCGCAAATTCTTATCAAGTAGCTACAGACGTTAATTTTGTGCAAATTGTTATAGACAACAATGCTGTATATAACGACTTTTGCATATCAGCGGGTACTTACAAGGCAATACTTCGCTTATTACTGGCGGGAGTGCAGGCCTTGGGTAATGATGAAATGGAAGTTTTTGGAGCTGTGGTAGTTTTCATTTTACTACTGGCACCCATATATTGAGTGTAAGCTTAAATGATGCCTATGTTCAGGTTTCTTCAATCCGCTTCAACCAAGGCTTCAGATACTATTTCCAATTGCGGTATATGCATTCGCTTTACACGATATGAATGATATTTCCAGGTGTTCCGCTTTGCAGCACCGCAAAGAAGGCGGTAAATATTATACAATTTTGATGTTGTGCTTGCCCTGTTTGGTGCCACAAGAGTGTGTTGTGGTTATTGATGTACAGCAGTTGCTCAAAACTATGTGCGCGATAAATTATACTGTTTGATTGTATTATAAGTGGTAGCGAGTGTCTTTTTTATAATACGCGTAGTGCTATCGCCCAATGGTGGCAGGCAGGGCCAGCATCTTTTTTACATCTTGCGCACCGCGATAGCGTATGCTGCTGGGTCCCGAAGCATCGGCGTTTATGCTTTCTTCGGCATATACCTGAGCAGAGCAAGCTCCTGATGCATCTACGCTGACTGTTTTTGCTTTTAGGTCGTAGGCTTTCAGTTTGCAAGCACCACTCAAATCGTAATCGGCTTTATTTACCATACCGTGCAATTCAATGTTCGCTGCGCCTGAAACATTTACATCTAAGTTGTTGCTGCTGACCTCTATGGTGCTTTCAGATGCTCCCGTAAAATGAAACGCTATATCCTCTTCCTCAAATCCTTTTACGCGACTCACCGTAGCTCCTGATGTTTCAAAGATTTTAAATGTGGCATACGAATAATAATTTTGGTGGCTGAACGACTTTTCCAATCGAAGTTGTCCCAATCAAAATTAATACTCCAGTCGTTTTTGTCTTTGTTTATCAAAAGTGTAGAGCCGCTTTGCGATATTTCTACATCCTTTTTTCCTTCGCCCTGAATGATTACACTGTATTCATCGGCTCGCTCAATATTTACGTCATAAAAACCACTCAATTCTACTTCATCAAAATCTTTAAAATCTTCTACTCTGCCGCCACCGCTTATTGTTCCTGAATTGTTATCAGTATTATTATTGTTGTTATTATCAACAGTTATTCCTTTGCAGTTGGCGGTGCAAACAAGTCCTTCTTTTTGCATCGTCCATGTTTTATTTGCCATTTCCCAATCGTAAGTGTTGCTTACATTATCAATATAGTACAACATATTGCCCATATTTTCGTCAAAAATCAATGTTGTGCCTTCAGGAACACGCAATACCAAACGCACCGACTGCCCTTTAATTTTATCGGTTGGATGAACAGTAAAATAGGGTTTGATGGTAATCACAGAATCCTGAACCTCGTATTGATGAACAATGCGGGAGGCTATTTCGCGGGCATCTTTGCGGGTAGCTCCGCGCGAGGTATATACTTTGTGCAATTCCAAACGTCCATTATCACTTTTTTCAATATCTATGCGTACATCGTCACCATAATCAGGTCGCCGTCTGCCGCCCAATCTCCCATTTCAGGTTTTTCATACGGTCTTCTATATCTTCGTAGGGCTGGTGAGAATCAGATTTCAGATGTAGCGTATTGCCTGCTATGGATAAGGGTGCTTTCTTCAAAAGAAGCTGAATGGCGGTACTGATTTGCGATAGAAGTGCCTACCCACCCTGCTCCCAATAATGCAAACAGCCAAGCAATGCCCATCCTAACCATATTTTTTTGCGGTTGTGAAAATCAAAATTAAATATCCAGCGTGCCAACAACAAAGCTAACCATATCAAAGGCAGAAAAACTACCAACAATAAACTTATCCACCCGACTATCAACATAAAAGGTGAATCAATGATATAGTTTTTTAAAAAATTAAAACTTATCATTCCGCCGATAATACTCGCCATTAATAATACAAACAGTGTGAATGCCAATACAATGCCCGTAAAACCACTCAACCATTTTATTAATTTAATAATTAAGGCTGCTATTATTTGTACTATATCAGTAATGATGTTGCCCACGCGCCGAACCGCCGAACCGGCTTGGTTGGCGTTCAGATTGTTCTGAATGTCGCTCCAATTGTCTTTTACGGTTTTTTCAATATTCGCAATATTGATGCTTTCGCCACGCATCGCCAGCTTATCGGCGGCAGTACGAGCAGGTGGTATCACCACCAAAAGCACGATATATATCAAAAATACACCGCCACCCGACAAGAAAAACAACAATAATACTATCAGACGCAGCCACAGCGGGTCGGCTATACCGAAATAAGCACTTATTCCCGAACACACACCGCCGATTTTTTTGTCGTCTTCGTTCCGAAAAAGACGCTTCGCTTGCTGCCTTGATGATGATGATGAAGTAAAAGCTGCCGCCGCACTTGTGTAACCCAAGCCCATAATATCTATCATATTGCTTACCTGCGAGTTGGTAATCACCTGAGTACCTTCTTTTTTGAGCCTATCTGTAAACATTTCAGCTACGCGCGCTTCTATATCGCCCATAATTTCATCGCTGCCCTCTTGATTTACAAAATGCTTGCGCAAAGTTTCAAAATAATTTTGAAGCAAATCGTGGGCTTCTTCTGTAATATGAAATACTACACCGCCAATGTTGATACTGATGGTTTTGTCCATAATATATAGGTTCTTTTTTTTTGAATGTTTTTTAAAAAGGAATATAAAAAAATAAAAATCAGCCGCAATGATTACAAATCGGTAGAGTTGTCGGAGAAAAGCGGCTCTTGCTCCAAAATATGATTCACTGCCTTTACCATCTCTGCCCAAGTTCCTTTCAGTTCATCGAGCAGTTGCTTGCCGCATCTGTGAGGCGGTAATATTTGCGCGGAGGTCCTGACTTCGATTCCTCCCAGCGATACGCCAACATTCCTTCGTTTTTCAAGCGCATTAATATCGGATATAAAGTACCTCCACCACTATCAAGTGCGAAGCCTTCATTTCTTCTATTATATCCGAAGGATACATTTCGCCGCGTGCTATAATGGAGAGAATACACAATTCCAAAACGCCTTTGCGCATTTGTGCTTCTGTGTTGTTACTTTTCATAATTGCTGAGTTGTACGCTTTTTTACAGGTTGTACAAATAGTATTTCTTCTTGTATCATTGTATTATTTGCTTTGTCGGTACAAATATAAAGCATAAAACAGTATTTGCAATACATAATACTATAAAAACAAAATATCTTGCATTATAAAAACACAAAATACTGATTATCAATATTTTAGATTATAAAAATTTTTCAATAAAAATTAAATAAAGTTATTCGGTGACCGAATTACCTTTGTACCGTCAAGAAATAAAATAATTTTACGGCACTATGGCGTAATTATTGATATGGTCTTTAACAGCTATACATCATTTATTTATAATTAAACAAAATCACATAAAACACATTTTTAAATTAGAAATGAAAAAAATTGTACTCTGGGCTTGTGCCCTCGTTTTTGGCACAAGTACTTTGTTTGCTCAAGATGCAGACATAGCAAAAAAAATATCCGATTTAAAAGCTCGCCAAGCAGAACTCACTGCAAAAGCCACTCCCTTGAACACCGAATTGGAAGCCATTAAAACTAAATTGGCTGACTTAGAAAAAATCGGTTGGAAATACGGTGGTACCGGTTTGTTGGGTTTCACAATGACCGGCTACGACAACTGGATTGTAGGTGCTACGCCCAATAACAGTGTCGTTTCGGCAACCTCAATTTATTCGCCGATTACAACATGGATCCGATATTTTGGCTCAATAACGGCTATATCAAATTGGGTTATCAAAAAATTGAAGGGCAAAACAACGACGATTACACCGCTAACTTAGATGAAATTTATGCCAGCTCTTTGTTTGGTCGTAAGTTTACGCCCATGTTAGCCTATTCTGCTTTGGTGGATTTTCGCAGCAGTTTTGAAAACTTCTTGCAACCTGCCTATATGACCGCCGGTGTTGGTCTTACCTACCGCCCCAACGAAAGATTTTATTTGTTGTTTCACCCACTCACTTGGGCTGCCACTATCTGCACCAATGATGACTTGAAACCCGGCTTTGATATTGACCCCGATAAAAGCCTCAAATCTTCTTTCGGTGCCAAACTTGTAGCCGACTACAAACGCAACTTGCTAAAAAACTTGGTATGGAACTCCAACCTCAACGTTTTGGCGCGTTATGATGACTTCAGTAATCCCGAGGTTACTTGGAGAAACTTGTTCGGCTACCAATTCAATAAATATTTTGCTTTGGGTTTTGATTACAGCATTCGCTACTTCAAACCCGAAACCAATGCTAATATATTGAGTGGTATTGCCGGTAGCAACACCCTCTCCAAAACCGGCGATGAGACTTATGAAGTAAAAGATGCCGCAGGTGCTTTGTTTTCTACTATTAAACAAGATGGCTCTAAATTTACTGAAACCTCTGCAGCAGGTGGTGTGCTTAAAAGCGTAGATGCCAGCTATTTCCAACAACGTTATATCTTTGGTATTACCGCTACGGCTACTTTCTAATTATTTTTCATTTTACTGTTTTTTTTTAAAAAAAAGCGTGTCCTGCCTCAAAACAGGACGCGCTTTTTACTTTTACTCAAAAACTCCTTTTTTACACATAACTTATTTATTTTTATATCTTTGCAGGCTTATTTGATGCTGCCAATATCTCAAAAAACCTGAATTGCTTTCTTTTATCATTTCTCCCCTTCTACATTGTGCGTTTAAAGAGTTTAGAAATAAAAGGATTTAAAAGTTTTGCCGAAAAAACCGTTTTCCATTTTAATCAAAATGTAACGGGCATCATCGGACCTAACGGAAGCGGCAAAAGCAACGTAGTAGATGCCATTCGATGGGTGCTGGGCGAGCAACGCTCCAAAACCCTACGCTCCGAAAAAATGGATAATATCATCTTTAATGGTACTAAAAAAAGAAGCAGTGCCGGACGCGCCGAAGTGTCGCTCACTTTTGAAAACACCCGCAACCTCTTGCCCACCGAGTTTAGCTCTGTTACCATCTCCCGTGTTTTATACCGCAATGGCGACAGCGAATATCGCATCAACGATGTAGCTTGCCGCCTCAAAGATATTACTGCGCTTTTTTTGGACACAGGTATCAGCAGCGATTCCTACGCCATTATTGAATTGGGAATGATTAACGAAATTCTCAACGATAAAGATGACTTGCGCCGCCGCCTTTTTGAACAGGCAGCCGGTATTTCAAAATACAAAATCCGCAAAAAAGAAACCCTCTCCAAACTTGAATCTACCGACAGCGACCTGAGCCGTGTGGAAGATTTGCTGGCTGAAATTGAAAACAACCTCAAAACCTTAGAAAAACAAGCCAAACGCGCCGAGCGTTTTAAAAAACTACAGGGCGATTATAAGCAAATGAGCATTGATTTGGCGCATCTTAACCTCACCGACCACAAAGTTGCTTATAAAAATATCCAAAAACGCTGCGAAATTGAACAGGCAAAACGCATTGAACAAGATGCAAAAATTGCAGCCGCCGAAGCTGAATTGGCACAACATAAAAAAGACCTCCTTGAAAAAGAACAGTTTTTGAGCAAAGTACAACAAGAACTCAATGTGTTTTTGGCTCAAATCCGTGATAAAGAAAGTGAAAAAGGAATTTTGACCGAAAAAATACGCTTTGCCCGCGAAAGAAAAGACACTTTGCAGCAACAAATCAATGATGATGAGGCTTTTATATTGAAAATTCAGCAAGAAATTGATTATTTAGAAAAACAACAAGACCGCGAAGAAGATGCTTTGCAGTTGTTGATAGAAAAATTAGGAGAAAGCAAAGAGCAAAACGAGCGTATTCAGGGGGCTTTTCAGGAAAAAAGAGGACGTTTGGCTCAATTGGAGCAAACTTTCCGGCAGTCGGAAAATGAAGTATTTCATTTGGAAAAAGAAGTTGCCGTAAAAAGTGCTCAACGCGATAATATCCGCCGAGAAATTCAGGATAACCGCCTCCGCTTTGAAAGCAGACAAGAGGAATTAGAAACCCTCAAAGAAAATCGCGGCAGCACTCAAAAAGAAAGAGACGAGTTGGCTCTTCAAATTCAGCAAACCACCGAAGCCGAAGCCCACCTCGAAACCTCACTCACCACGCTCGACCACGACATCGCTGCCCTGCGCGAGCAACTCGCCACGCTCCACCGCCGCCACGATGCCCGCAGCAACGAATACAGCCTCACCAAAAGTATGGTGGAAAGTTTGGAGGGTTTTCCCGATTCGCTCAAATTCTTGAAACAAAATAAAAGCTGGCAGGGCGATTCGTCTGCCGCACGTTTGTTGTCGGAGCTTTTCACCTGTGCCGATCCCTACAAATTGGCAATTGAACATTTTTTGTCGCCCTACCTCAATTATTATGTAGTGCCTTCGTTCGAAACCGCCCACGCCGCCGTCACGCTACTCATTCAGCAAAAAAAAGGAAAAGCTAACTTTTTCGTCACTCCCGAAATTACCCACGCACCTCCTACCCTTTCTTATCCAAAAGAAAATACAAAAGCGGTGGCGGCTTTGGATATTGTAGAAACCGAAAACGAATTTTTACCCCTGTTTCGGTCGCTGCTCCACGGCGTGTTCATCTGCGAAGCCGAACAGGAGGCTCTCTCTTTGTCGCAGCAATATCCCGATGCCGTTTTTTTGGCGCAAAACGGGCAATGGTGTCGCAAAGCGGGTGCTGTATGGGGCGGCTCGGTGGGGGCTTTTGAAGGAAAAAAAATAGGACGTGTTCAGAATTTACAGGCTTTGGACAAGGAAATTACACAGTTGAAGCAGGAAATCAGCGATACCAAACAGGTACTGGAGCAGAAAAATAACGAAATCATCGCTTTGCGCAATGCTTCGCAAAAAAAGGCGTTGCAACTCCTGCGCGAACAGCTCAACCGCCTTGACAATAAAATGGCTTCCTTCAATGCCACTATCAAAAATCTCGAATCTTTTATTGCAGATGCTGCACAGGGCGAGCAATCCTTATCTGAAAAACTGAAGCAGTTGCAACTGCAATTAGACGAAATTCAAACGATATTACACGAAAAAAAGGAAAAAAGTCAGGCTGCACAAACCGAATTGCAGGATTTTCGTGCTTCATTTCATCATATAGAACAAGAAGTATCCAACAGCAGCCGCGCGTTTAACGAACTTAATCTGAATTTTCATCAGCAACAAAATAAAATCAACACCTTACATCAAAATTTTGATTTTTATCAAAAACGCCGCCACGAAACGCAAAGCAAATTATCCGCCAATAAGCAACTCTTACAGGATTTGCAGCGCGAAGTGGAAATACAGGAGCAGTCGTTGAAAAAAGATGATGGCAAATTGAAGGATTTGTATGAGGAAAAAGATTTTTTGGAGGCAAAGGTAAATTCTGCCGAAATACGCTACTTTTCGGCACGCGGCAGAAGCGATGAACTCGAAGATAATTTGCGCCAGATTTTTCGCCAAAAAGAACAAATTGATGCCCTTTTGCAAGAAGCCAAAGACGAAAGCAACCGTATTCAGATGAAATTGCTGTCGCTGAAAGAACGTTTGGCGATAGAATTTAATGTGGACATCAATGAACTGATGAACCAAGAGCCGAGCAGCGAACTGCCGCCCGTTGATGCCTTGCGCGAAGAAGTAGCACGCCTCAAAAAGAGCCTCGAAACTTTCGGCGAAGTTAATCCTTTTGCCATTGAAGCGTATAAAGAGATGAAAGAACGCTACGATTTTATTGTGGCACAGCGCAACGACCTTTTAGAAGCCAAACAATCGCTGCTCAATACTATCGAAGAAATTGAAAATACGGCAGTATCTATGTTTATGAGTGCTTTTTCGCAGGTGCGCCTCAATTTTCAGGAGGTATTCCGCAAATTGTTCACCCCAGATGATGATTGCGACCTCACGCTTTCGCAACCCGATAATCCTTTGGAAAGCAATGTAAACATTATCGCCAAGCCCAAAGGCAAACGCCCTTCTTCCATAGACCAATTGTCCGGTGGCGAAAAATCCCTTACAGCTATCTCGCTTATTTTTGGTTTGTATTTGCTCAAACCCGCCCCTTTCTGTATTTTAGATGAGGTAGATGCTCCTTTAGATGATGCCAATGTAGGAAAATTCAGTCAGATGATACGTCATTTTTCCGACAGTTCACAGTTTATTGTGGTAACACACAACAAAAATACAATGGAGCAGGTAGATGCCGTGTATGGAATTGTGATGGCGGAGCAGGGTGTGTCGAGGGCGGTAGCTGCCAATTTCAACGAAATGCAGTTCAACGGATTAAATACAGAAAATTAATCGTTGCCGCTTTTGCCTCGGAACTGTCCGTATTGCCACTCTCCTTGATTTTTTATTTTTCCGTTGGTATCGTACAAAATACCGCTTCCGTGTTGTTTGTCGCCTTTCCATAAGCCTTCATAGCGTTTTACGCCGTCAGGATATACAAATTTCCCTTTGCCTTCGCGCTTACCGTTTGCAAAGTCGCCTTCATAGTAGCTGCCATCGCTATAAGTGTATTTTCCTTTTCCGTGTCGTTTTCCCATTTGGTAGCTGCCTTCATAGCGGCTGCCGTCTTCATAATAATACGTTCCGTTGCCGTCAAATTCGTTGTCTCTATAAGTACCCTCGTATTTCAGGCTGCCATCAGTGCGATAAAAAGCCCCTTTGCCTTCAAATTTGTCGTCCTTGTGCGTACCCACATATTTGCTGCCATCAGCATAATAATACGTTCCTTGCCCATTAGATTGGTTATTGGAAAAAGCACCCTCGTAGCGGTCGCCGCCCGCAAAATGCTGCACTCCTTCGCCTTCTTTTACATCATTTACGAAGTTGCCTTGATAGCGCAACGAACCGCCTTCATCATAAATTGCCCCAATGCCGTTTTTCATACCATTTTTATAAGTGCCTTCAAACATCTTTGCACCGCCCGAAAAATAGGCGATTATATAGCCGTCTTTCGGTTTAGTGGGTATCTCGTGCTTATAAATGATCGTGTCGTTCTGCGCACAAAGATGTGCCAACGAAATACCGAAGAGGAATAAGGTATAAAAAATAAAAGAAGTTTTCATATTCTATAATTATAATAAAACGAAGGAAAAATATTTTTATTCATTGAATTAAAAAACAAGAAATACAAAGTATTAATTCCCTGTAAATATTTAAAAACTTTTGTCTATAAAAAATAAAAAAGCCCCGCTTTTTAGGGCGGGGCTTTTGTTTATTCTATTTCAACACTAATTAGTCTTTGATAAACTTAGTAGTGTGAACGTCTTTACCGTCAGTTACAGTCAAGAAGTAGTTACCAACTGCATATTTTCTCAAGTCAAGCACAACTTTGTTGAAGCCTTCTTGTACATCTGTAGCAATTTGATCTACCAATTTACCAGTAACATCATATACTCTCATTGTTACGGCAGAAGCTGCAGGAGCAATGATTTCTACATTCAAGTCGTTGCTAGAAGGTACAGGATAAACGTTACCCAATACGAATTGAGCATCGCCGCGTACTACTGTAACAACTTTCTCTACAACAACAACTCTACCTTGTTCGTCAGTGTAAGACAATCTGTAGTAGTGTACGCCTTCAGCAGTTGTACCGTGCAAGTAGTTATATACTTGTGTAGTTTGGCTGTCGCCGGCTCCATCAACAGTTGCAATTACATCGAAGTGTGTACCGTCAGTAGAGTGCTCGAGTGTGAAGTAGTCGTTATCAACTTCAGTAGCAGTTACCCAAACGATTTGGTTACCGTTGCTTACTGCTTCACCAGCAAAGCTGATCAAGTCGATAGAAGTAGATTTAGCGCAATCAACTGTTTCTGCTAAGTTAGTAGATTGACCTGTGCAAGTGTTAGTTACAGTGATGTCATATCCACCGCCATTGTCAGAGTCGAGATCACTCAACTGCAATATACCTACACCACCGTTCACTGTGATAGTACCGCTTCCATTTCCTATATTATCTACCCAATTGTACTCATTACAAGTACCTATTATAGTAATCGTCAAGTCGAAGTTACCAGTAGGCAATGTGTTGTTTTGGTCTTCGTATTCGCACTCAGTAGTAGCTGTTATAGACTCTTCACCATCTGTTACGAATGTGATAGTTACATTAGCATCATCAGTTTGACCGAATTGATCTACAATAGTGTAGCAGAAGCTGTCATTTACCAATGAGTTACAGTTAGCAGCATTTGGCATATAAGTCCAAGTACCGTTACCGTTATTCATAATTGTACCACCGTTGGCAGAAGTAGTGCATACTGATTGAACAGTAATATCGCTACCGCTATCGTTACCGAGCAAGAAGCTGCTGTTGAATGTAAATGCTTGACATACAGGTTGAGCAGGTGCTTGGTCGTCTTGTGCTTGTAATGGCACATTGATAATGCAGTTCACAGTTACTGTTACTTGTGTTGGAGTAGAGCAAGGAGCTGCGCTCGTTACAGTGTAAGTGTAAGTTCCGTTGGTTACGCCGGTTGCAGTAAAGGTAGTACCCGCTACTGATTGACCGTTTACGAAGTAAGGACCACCTGCACCACCTGAAATCGAGAATGATACAGTAGCAGAAGTTCCAGCTTCGTTACAAGATACCAATGGAGCAGTTGTACCTACAGGTGTGATAGTAGGAGCAGTTACTACAACTTGGTTAGAGGAGCAATCTTGGCTAGCGTCTGTGAAGATAATAGTAGTTTGTACACCTACAGGGATAGCTACTACATTATTTACAACAGGCAACCAAGTGTTACCACCATCAATTGAAGAGTAGTAAGGAGCACCAGCACCACCGTTGATAGATACAGATACGTTAGTATCACCACAACCAGGAGCAGAAGCACTTGCTACGATAGGATCGTTAATTGTTACAGTAGTTGAGCCTGTGCAGAAACCTTCAGCAGCGTAAATAGTTACGGCATTTGTAGTGTTGCTGTTTACAGTGAATGAACCACCTGTTACAGGGATATTGTTAGGACCCCAAGTTAAAGTACCACCACCTGTGTAGCTTACACTTACAACTACGTTACCATTTGCGTCAGGACAACCTGCAGTAGCAACAATTGGTGAACTAGAGTCGTTAGAAACGTGAATCAAGTTAGTAGCAGGTTCTACATTTGAACAACTTTCACCGCAACCAGATTCGTAAGTAATTTCAATGTTGTTGAACATTTCAAGACCGTCATACAAACCAGGGTTGAACGTGTAAACACCATCACCCAAGTAATCTACGCCAAGACCAGAGAATGAACCTTGTACATAATCAACTTCTACAATCAATTGGATACTCCAAGGGAATGAAGCAGATACCAAGTTGAATGTCCAATCGCCTACCAAACTATTCCAATCGCCTAAGCCACCTTCCATAGTTTCAGTTTCAAATGAAGTACCGTTCCATACTTGTTTGCTCCAAGTGAAGTCGTCAAAGCTGGCAGAACCAGAAGCGTTGTCATTAGTAGCTTGACCGTTGCTGGAAGCGATAGTACCGAATGCAGCAGGACCAGATACAGAGAATGACGCAGCATCACCGAACGCACCACCTTGATAAACCCAAGTTACGCGAACGTCAGCGATTTCAGCACCACAAGGAATATCAGCAGGATCAACAGATACTGTTACGCTACCTGTAGTGTTGAACACACCAGCAGGAACTGAGAAACTTGCAGTTTCAACGTGCGTACCGATTACTGAAGTACCGGAAATATTTACTAAGTCGTTAGCTTCGTCAGCAGGGTTGTATAAGTACATTACACCATTGTTACATACAGTAGCAGCTTCACCATCAACCATAATTTCAGGGATAAACGCCCAGTCTGTGCTGATAGCTTCTGTTACAGTTACAACGATAGTATCGCGATCTTCGCACAAACCGCTACCAGAAACAACGTGCTCGATAGAGTAGCTACCTACACATTCAGGATAGAAGATATAACCGGATTTAGTATAGCAGTTAGCACTTGGGCTGCTTATTACGTTGAATACGCCGTCAGCAGGTGTGCAATCAGCCAAGAATTCAGTTAAATCAATACCATCACCGAACAAACCATCTTGCAAATCGCTCAAGCAGTATGATTGGTCTTCGATCAAGTCAGCAATGTGAGCAGATACTACAGCAATGTTTTGAGTTCTTACCAATTGGTTGTCATCATCTAAACATACCATATCATCAGCTGAATTATCGTCTTGAATATCGTGAGCTACAGCAGTGTTGTAAGTTACTTGAACAGGGCTGCAATCAGATAAGCCAACGCCTGAACCAGGACCACCACCAGTGTTGTAACCGTAGCAATCTTCAGCAGCAGGGTTGAATAACCACAAGCACTCTAAATCATCATCGCACTCTTGTTCTGGAGCTTCTTCAGCAGGAACATAGTCGCAACCGTGATGTTGAGGGAATGGATCATACAAATCGAAGTCAGAAACATCATACAATTCTACACCTTTACCACTCCAGTTGCCGATAGGAGCACATTGGTCAATGGTCAAGTTTACAGTCAATGTAGCTGTGTAGTTTTCGCTACCACCTACAGGGTGACCTACTACGCAGAATTTATATACTTTCTCTGCACCTTGTGAGCATCTTCCTTCGAAGAAGTCGCCAGGGTTGTTGATAGTATATGTATCAGCACCTGTTTCAGGATCTATACCAGGGAATCTTTCACCAGGGAAGCAATTTTCAACACCACCATCGATGCACTCATCAGTGCTTTCGCAGTTGTATTCCCAATTGTCATAGTAACCATCATAATCTGCATCATCTGTATTGTTTACAACGTTACCATCACCCAAAGAGCAACCGCTTTGGATAGCATCTAAGAGTACTGTGTTAGTTTGGTTGTTCAAGAAAGCAGGAGTGCTTGTTGTACCAACACCAGAACCAACGAAGCCCGGAGGCGGAACAGTAGCAGGGTTTTGTGTAGTTGCTACTAAGTTGGTGCAAGCGAAGTTGTAATAGAGTGGGAAGTTAGTCAAACCATCGTTATGACCCAAAATCCATTGATAAGCAGCTGCGTTTGCAACAGAAGCTGTTACAGACAAGTTGCTAACGATGAAGTTATCAGGAACACAGCTACGCAAATCAACTTCTACACAAGCAGGAGTTGGGAATGCGATAGATGGATCTAATGCGCAGTTATAGTAACCGATAGTGTTGCTTAATGGTTGTGAATCGTTACCGCTACCATCGTAGTTCAATGGAGATTCAGGAACACCAGCAAAACGATCATCAGTATCTTCATCACCGTCAGCAATCATCCAAATACCACCGGCAAATTCGTCACCGAATAAATCAGCTGAAGTAGCACCATCTACAATCAATTGTACTGATTGCAAATCGCCATTGCTGTAACCAGTTCCACCTGGATCTTGATCAACATAATCAGCAGTTTCTACATCAGTAGCTGGGTCTGGCATTTTATCAGCAAAAGGACCAGCCAAACTAAAGTCAGAAGCAGAAGCAACCAACATATCGTCAGCTTGAGGACCGTAAGAGATAAAGTCGAGTAATTCGCAGTTGCAAGTATTTACTAAACCGATAGCACCTGTGCCATCGTGGATATTAGCGATAGGGAACCAACGAGCACCTACATATTCACGACCTGTAGAAGAACAGCTATAAGTTGTACCAGTGTAGATATTATCATCAGAAGTTGGTGCATCTTCGCATTGTTCCCATACAAAGAAATCATCTAAGTATGTGCAACCATCAGTACCATCAATAGCTGTAAATTCAGGAGTACCGTCTTCATCAGCATCAAATGGAGTCAATAAAATATCAATGTTAGCATCTAACAAACCATTTCCGTTAGCATCTTCCCATAAAGCAGATACTGTAGGATCTGGGTTACCGTTTAAGTTCCAGCTACCTGTTGCGTTAGTGAAGTCACCACCGCCGCCAAGAGCTAAAGAAGGACCGTTGTAGTTAGTGATCCAACCAGCATCAACAACACCTTGGTTGAAGATTGGGTTATCATTGATAAATGAAGTGTAAGGATTACCATACAAATCTGTGAATACTTGGTCAGGGTTGCCGTTTGTGATAGGAGCAGTGATAAATGTACCCGCACCACTGGCTGTACCTGTGCTGTAGTTAGTTTGATAATGAGTAGGATCTACTGCCAAATCTTCGTCGTAGTCAATACCGCACTCATCTGTATCAATGTTACCATACAATCTCATCAAGTTGTTACCACCCCAAGGACAACCCAAGAAGTCGTCACCGGCGTTTTGAACGTCAGTGCTTTGTGGCAAACCTTGACCGTTGATATAGTTTACATCATACATCAAAGCATATTTCACGCTGTCACCTGCATTATCAACTTCTGCATTGATTTCTGTTCTGTCGTAGAATACCAAAGCATAGCAAGACAAATCAGTACCTGTCAAACCTGAAATCTCAACACCTTCGCAGAAACGTTGTGTACCACGGGCAGTTGTTGGGCTGTTATTCACATTCAAGTCATTCAAGTCAATATAGTTATAAATTACGCAGTGATCATCAACAGAAGCACTATTAGCACCGTAATCATTGTAGAGGAACTCAGAAATGAAAGGAGCAGGATAGTTGTTTAATTCTAAAGATTCTGTTTTTGTAATTTCAACTTGTTTGTGTACGGGTTGAATCCATTGAACATCATCAGAAATTAAGTGTGTTAAGTTGATAGGATCTGCATTTTCGCAAACAACCATTGGAGACATCCAATCGTCTTCTACGTCCATGATTACAGTCAAATCAAATTGAGTAGCGAGTTGGTCAGCAGGAACGCAAGGAACGTTTGCTAAAATGCCATAGTTGAAAGGAATAGTGTAAGTAGGAACTTCACAAGAGAATTCAACTAAATCGTTGTCAGCAGGGTCACCTGTAGCAGGATCAAATTCTTCAACTACGATAGTTTGACCTCCGATAAATAAAGTTCTATCCAAACGACCTAACATTAATACATCGCCCATTGGAGCAATCCAGTTCCAATATAAAGCATCTGCACCGCCATCACCTTCAGCAGGAGAATCGCCAGTCAAGCCCCAGTTCAAAGAACCCGGAGTCCAACGCTCGCCCAAATAACCAGGAATTGGTTGGAATGGAGGAGTGCTGAATGGATCTGGTAAAGCAGGATAGTTCAATTCAGGATCGTCAACGTTTGGAACAACCCAACCGGCATTGGTAAATTGCAAAGAATAACCGCGACCGCCGTTTTGAGTTTCTGTAACGTTAATATCGTGAGAAACTAAACCACGAGCAGGACCCATGCAACCAGTGAATATACCTAAGTTGGTAGATTCATCGTTGAAACCATAACCAAGGAATTGTATTACATCATCTGGTCCAGGGTTTTCGTTCGTAATACCTTCTTCAGTACCTACATATACTAATGCGATAGCAGCAGGACCTGGTTTGATGTTAGTAAAGCTAAAAGCATAAGCTTCATAAACGATACCGTTAGAAGCAGCAATGTTTTCAGTACCAGGATTCAACTGAGGTAAATCGCATAAACGATATTGGAAATCATCTGGATCTGGTTTTGTAGTAGGCTGATACATAGCACCACTATTATTACCAACTGTAATTGGAATGTTACCAGGTAAGTTGTAATTTACTGTGCTATTAGCGTCAGCGTTGAATGATTTTCTTTCATAGAAATATAAAGCATAATCACACAAATCAGTACCAGCAGGAACTGTTACTTCTACAAAATCTTGTTCATTTGGAGTTTCTTGCGCATAATCCAATTCAGTAATCATTGGAGGCAAGGCACCCATTGTTAATGTACCACCGTTTACTATAGTTGAACCATCTTGCAAGTATTCAGTTAAGTCAATTGAGAAATCAGTTTCTGATTGACAAACGAAATTATCTTGTTTAGAGAAAGCTCCTGTATTTTCAGCATCAATAATAATAAATGTAGCTGTTGCATTAGAAGCTGTGGCACAACTTACAGTTGGGTCTAATTCTACAAATACATTATATGTACCAGCAGGCAATGTTGCAGGGTTGATATTAGTAAGTGTTGTAGAAATAAATCCGTTAGGTCCGGTAATTACATAATTAGCTGTTGGAGGACCCCAAGTAATAACGAAAGCATCACCATCGCTACATACTACAGGACCTGGGATACCAGTGATAAAAGCATCATCATCATCTAAAACAGTAACGATAGCTTGATCACCGATAACGCAACTAGGATCACCAGCTAAGTTGTTATATACTATTGAATAATTAATAGTATAAACACCAGGTCCGGGAGGGTTAAAGTTCACACCACTGGTACCGGGAGTAAAATCGGCAGTACCTAATACTGGGTTAGAACTCCAAGTACCACTATTTGGATCTGGAGCAGGCGGAATAAAACCACCCGAAGTATCAGCTGTTACAACAGGTACGAAGTTATAACCCCCAGCAGGAATTTGATCTTCGCACACAGTAATGTCTTCACCGATAGTTACACTGTGATCACCGCACTCTGTAGCGGATAATGCTGAAACAGTAAAGGCTACGCTCGGAGATACCAAACCAGTTCCACTTGTGCTACAAGCGATAGTGAAATCCGAGAATAAGTTAAAAGTAATACAACCAGAACCGTCAGATACGCCTAAAGTACTGATAGTGTCGCCGGTAGCCGCATCAACGATTGCTTCCGAAGTTAAAAGCAAATCCTCGTAAGGGGTTCCAGGGAAAGCGCAGTTGGCGTAAAACATAGCATTGCCGCCCGCCTCTGTACCGGTAAAACAACCAGCATAGGTAGGGGCAGTAAAACTACCGGGGTTCGAACTAGCAAACCATACATCTAAGAAATCCCAAGCGAATTCAAGGTTGATTGCCTCGATATCCACCACCAGAATTTCCGTAGAAGAGTTTGACACACAGTAAGTCAGGTCTTGATCCTCACTATTGGCATAACAATCTTCTGTAAAAGTAACAGGAGCATCTCCTATACTCACGGTTGTTTGCCCGAGAACCTCCACCCAACCTGACAAGCAGACAATAGCTACAAGCATCATCCGCATAATCACAGGCGTTAGTTTTGGAAAATTCATAGGTTAAAATTTAAAGTTTATTTTAATTTAGTTTTCAATTAATCATTTCTCAACTTAAATAACACGCTGTTTGCTTTATCTACCAAAGCCGCTGGCATGGTGTTCGATTGCAACAGTACATGTTTTACCAATTTCTCATACACTGCTACTGGATAGTCGTTGCCCGTATTCTCATCAAGATACGTGTCAAATACTCCATCTATAGACGTTAGACGTTGTTGAAGCGACTGTCCTTTAATGGTGGCAAGAATATCTTCTTGCGCTGACAGGCTTCCGGCAAACAGCACCAATCCGAGGGCTGCTCCAAGCGAAAGTTTCAAGGCATTTTTCATTGCTTTCATTTAAATTAATTTAGTTTAAATCAATTTGGTTACAATTGTTTGATTTTTATTGAATAGTTAATTATATCTTCTCTTCTCGTTTTTAATTGTGCTGTTTTAAATTACTTATTTGCAGCAAAATCAAGACCTAAATCTTTTCATGTTTTTATATAAAACACAGCCATACTAAATATATATATGTAGCGATGTTTGTCGCTACTTTATCTTGTCTGTTGAAAAATTGCCTTTTATGACATATTTCAAGTGACAAAGATACAACTAAAAACAAATAAACTGTATTTATTTAATTAAAATAAATTAAAAAATAAGCATGTTTATGCGTTTAGACGGCAAAAATACATACATTTTTTCTTTTTGTTTATTTTTTTGCAAAATTGCCAATTATTTTGTCTAATCCTGCTTACAATATACAGTATATCAATCTTTAAGCCAAACTTTTACCGATGTATTATAAGGATATTATAGATATTTGCGGCGGCATCTCTATTTAGTATTATTTTGACACTTAAAGTTAGTGATTATTATTATATAAAGTACTATATTTTTATTTCATTTTTAAAATTTTGTTTATTCTTTTCTATTATGCTTAATATTATACTTTTTGGTCCTCCAGGAAGCGGAAAAGGGACTCAAGCCCAAATCCTCTGCCAACATTACCAACTCCAACATCTTTCAACGGGCGATTTGTTGCGCCATGAAATCAAACAACAAACGCCGCTGGGTATGGAAGCCAAATATTTTATTGATGCCGGTGCTTTGGTGCCCGATGCCGTGGTTATTGGTATGATTGATAATGCGTTGAATCATTTGGCTGCCAATATCAAGGGTTGTATTTTTGACGGTTTTCCACGAACTATTGCTCAAGCTAAGGCATTAGATGCGCTGTTGGAAAAACATCGCTCTAAAATTGATCGCGTATTGATGTTGAAAATCAGCGATGATGAAATTGTAAAACGTATTTTGTTGCGCGGGCAGTCTTCTGGCAGAACGGACGATAATGACGAAGCTACCATTCGAAACAGAATGAGTGTATATCGTGAAAGTACTCAACCCGTAGCCGATTATTATGCCCAACAAAATAAGTTGGCTTTGATAGAAGGTGAGGGCAACATTGAGGATATTACTCAAACTTTGCAAACAGAGATTAATGCCTGCGTATAAGCAACAAAAACGAAATCTTAAAAATTTCCGTTGCTTGCGTTTTTTTTTATTTTTTTATAGTTTTTTATGGAAGGAAGTAATTTTGTTGATTATGTAAAGATTTCGTGCCGCTCCGGAAAAGGCGGTGCCGGCTCTATGCACTTGCACCGCGACAAAACCACCCGCAAAGGAGGACCCGACGGCGGCAATGGAGGCAGGGGCGGGCATATTATTTTGCGCGGCAACCGCAATTATTGGACCTTGCTCCACCTCAAATATCGCAAACACGTTATTGCAGGCGATGGCGTAGGCGGCAGCAGTAACAATTCCAACGGTGCCAACGGCAAAGATATTGTACTTGATGTGCCTTTGGGTACGGTGGCAAAAGATGCCGAAAGCGGAGAGGTTGTATTTGAAATCCTTGACCACGATGAAACCCGAATCTTGGTTGACGGCGGACGGGGCGGCTTGGGTAACAGCCACTTTAAAACGCCTACCAACCAAACGCCGCGTTTTGCACAGCCCGGCGAGCCGGGTCGTGAAGAATGGAAAATACTCGAACTCAAAGTGCTTGCCGATGTGGGGTTGGTGGGTTTTCCTAATGCCGGAAAATCAACGCTGCTGTCGGTGATGAGTGCCGCCAAACCCAAAATCGCCAATTATCCTTTCACTACCATTGTGCCGCAACTCGGTATTGTGAGTTATCACGACGACCGCTCTTTTGTAATGGCAGATATTCCGGGTATTATTGAGGGTGCACATTTGGGCAAAGGTTTGGGGCTGCGCTTTTTGCGCCATATAGAGCGCAATTCCGTATTACTCTTTATGATTCCTTCCGATGCTAAAAACATCAGTCAGGAATACGACATTTTACTGAATGAGTGTAAAGAGCACAATGCCGAACTTTTACACAAAAAAAGAGTATTGGCACTTACCAAAAGTGATTTGATAGATACCGAACTCAAAATTTTATTATCCGAGCATCTGCCCAAAGATATTCCGTTTTTGTTTATATCGGCACATACCGGCGAAGGCATTGCTAAATTGAAAGATATTTTGTGGGATACCCTGCAACAATCTTATTTTTCTATTGATGACGATTTAGTTGAGCCGTAATATTTTAATGACCGCGCACATATATATTATATATATCAAAATTATACACATACTGTATTGAAATGGGCAAGCCGAAAGCTATTGATTATGCTACACTTCTGTTGTTGGCATTTATTTGGGGAAGTTCGTTTATATTAATGAAAAAAGCATTGCATCAGGGATTAGCTCCTTTGCAGTTGGCGGCACTTCGTATGGTGATGGCGGGGTTTGCTTTGTCACCTTTACTTTATACGGCGGTGCGCAGCGTAAAAATGAAAGATTTGAAATATTTGATAGTGGTGGGTTTGACAGGAAGCGGAATTCCGGCTATATTGTTTGCAATTGCTCAAACGCATATCAACAGCTCGCTGGCGGGTATTTTAAATGCACTTACACCGCTCTCTACTTTTTTGATAGGCATTGCTTTATTTCAAGTTTCTTTTCAACGAAACAAATTATTGGGTGTTTTGTTGGGTTTGGCGGGTGCATTGCAAATTGTGTTTGCACAAAGTTCCTCTACCCACATCAGCACTGCCGGCAATAATAATTTATACGCTTTGTTGGTAATCATCGCTACTTTTTGTTATGGAATCAGCGTAAATACCGTAAAACAATATTGTAGTCATTTATCCGCACCTGTTATTACCTGCGTATCTATGCTGATGCTCTTTATTCCGGCATTGAGTTATCTGCTATTGAGCAATTTTGCACATACCTACACTACTGTTCCTTCTATTCGTATAAGTTTGTGGTTTGTGGCATTTTTGGGTTTTTTTGGTACTGCGCTGGCAAATGTGTTGTATTTCCGAATTGCACAACGAACCTCCGCTTTATTTGCCTCTTCGGTTACTTATATGATGCCTTTGGTAGCTTTGGGGTGGGGGGTGGCTGACGGCGAAATTTTAATGTGGTGGCATTTACTCGCTTTTGGCTGTATTATTTTCGGTATTTATATTTCAAACAAGTAAAAATATTTTTACGGTCTATAAGTTTTTTTAACCTTGATGGCAACTCATTAAAAACACTGTTTTACAGAAGATTTTATCTTTGAAGTGATACTTATTAGACATTTTCTAAATAATTTCTATTAAATTTTATTCTTGTTTAACTTCTGTATTATTTTTGTTTTTTTATATTGTAAAATTATCATTTTTATATTTTTTTAATTTTTGAACATGAAACGTTCCTTATTGTGGTTGATGATATTGGGCACTATACAATTAAGTGTAGTAGCACAAGAAAAAAATTTTTGCGGAGCGCAGTTGTCGCAAGAACAAAGAGTGTGGTTAAAAAACTTTCAAAAAAAACCGGAAAGTTTTCGCTTAGATGAAATTCAATATGTACCCGTTCAGGTGCATAATATCGGAACTTCTGATGGTAAAATGCACTTTGCCATCACTTCTGTTTTGCAAATGATATGTGATTTGAATAAAAATTATGCCCCTTTAAATATTCAGTTTTTCTTGAATGATAACGATATTATTAAAGTCAATAATTCTACTTTTTATCAGCATACTTTTGGAGATACATTTGATATGATGCAATCGGGTGTAAGTAGTGCGGTAAATATATTTGTGGTAGATGACCCTGCGGGCAATTGCGGTTATTATTCGCCCTGGGGCGATGGCGTATCAGTGGCACAGAGTTGCTCGGCTACGGGTTCTTCTACGCTCACCCACGAGTTAGGGCATTATTTTTCTATGCCGCATACTTTTAATGGCTGGGAAGACCACACCCCCAGCGACCCGCCCTCTTCCTGGAGTATTGAAAATGTAGCCCGCTCCGGTCCTAATGCCAACTGCAACGATGCCGGCGATGGTTTTTGCGATACGCCCGCCGACTTTATCTCTGCCCGTTGGAATTGCCCCTATAATCAGGATTACGAAGACCCCACCGGAGAACCTTATCAGCCCGATGGCGAACTCTTTATGTCTTATTCTAACGATGCCTGCCAAACCTATTTCAGCAATCAACAAATACAAGCTATTAAAGCAAATCTGAATCAGGAAAGAAATTATTTGCTCAACAGCAACCAAGTATTACAATTTGATGATTTAATAGCATCTGCTTTGTATTATCCTGCCAATACGGATTCCAGTGTAGCTACTTCGGTAAAATTGCAATGGAAAGAAGTTCCTACCGCCAATCGCTACAATTTATATGTATATGCGCCTGCCATCGGCTACAAATTGGATATTCTCACCGACAATACTTCTTACAATTTGAGTGGTCTTGCGCCCAATACAAAATATTACTGGAAAGTAGCTGTATATAATGATGGTAATTTTTGCCCGCTTACTTCCAGTACCAACTTTTTTTATACTACGTCTGCTTCTCCCCTTCAACTTAGCAATCTTAATATAGACGAAATCGCCTGCAAAGGCGGCACAGGTGCTATTACCTTAAACATCGGCGGTGGCACTGCTCCTTATACCTACACTTGGAATGGCGAAGCCGGAACGAATACAAAAAATGATTTGACGGTGGGTGTATATCAGGTACAAGTGACTGATAATGAAGGCAATACACAACTTTTTAAAATCAATTTAGATGAGCCTGAAACCTTGCAGGCAAACGTGAGCCGCGACAGCAATAGTAAAAACCACCGTGTTGAAATCAGCGGCGGCACACCGCCTTATGTAATTCAATGGTCGAATGGTGCTACTGCCAAAGAAACGGAGTATGATTTTACCGGTAATCAGAGTGTTACTATTGCAGATGCCAAGGGCTGCACTTATGATGTGGCGTTTAAAGTAATTGATGCTCAGAATATTACCGTTAATCAGGTGTTGTGTGCGGGTAATGCGGAAGGCTCTATTTTCTTACAAAATATTCAGGGCGGCGCAGAGCCTTATACCATACAATGGTCAACTGGCAGCACCGATTCGGGTATTGCAAATTTAACGGCAGGTACTTACAGCGTAAGCGTTCAGGATAGCGAAAATACAAAGGTAGATTATCATTTTACCATCAGTGAACCCGCACCTTTGCAAGTAAATGTACAGTATAATGAAAGCAATAATCAACTTACGGCGAACATCAATGGCGGCGTTGCTCCTTATCAGGTGTTTTGGTCAAATGGTGTGATGGAAAATCCTGTAACATTGCCCGCCGGCGAATACTTTGCTTCGGTGTTAGATGCCAACGGCTGCGGATATAGCTCCGAAAGCGTGCTTATCAGTGGGCTTGCCGATAATAATATGGCAACTTGCATAAAAGTGACACCCAGCACCTTGCAACGCGGCGAAACCTTGTATCTGAACGCTTGCAATGACAGCAATCAAACTTTTGAACAAATGCGTGTTTTAAATATTTTGGGTAATGTTGTATATGAGCAGAAGAATATTGCCGCAGGTGCAAATTTTGCGCTCACCATTCCGGCTGTTTGGAGCAGTGGTTTGTATGTAATACAATTCAGTAATAAAAATATTTTACAAGCTGTAAAAATAATGGTGAAATAGAAATATTTATTCCGTTTTATTTTTTTTCATAAAGTTGAGAACTGCAAGTATGCGGTTCTCAACTTTATTTTTTTGTATCGCTACTCCAAACCTTCGCGCAGCAAATCGTGCAGGTGTATCATACCTACATATTTTTTATCCTGCACCACTATTATTTGATTGATATTATGATGCCGCAAAATATTCAGTGCCTCTGCCGCCATTGTGCCGTTTTCTATGGTTTTTGGCTGTTTATTCATAATATCCTCCGCCCGAAGTTGCAGCATTTCAACATTTAAACTACGCTCCAGCATACGCCGCACATCGCCATCGGTGATAATACCCGCCAAGATACCGTCTTCTTCTACTACCGCTACCGCCCCCAAACGTTTTGAAGATATTTCCACGATTACCTCCTGCAAAGAGGCAGTGGGCAATACCTGCGGCTTCGCCTGATGCCGATAAAAATCCTCTACTTTTAAATATAATTGCTTGCCCAAAGCACCCGCCGGATGATTGAAAGCAAAATCCTGCGGCGTAAAATGTTTTAAATCCTGCAAACACATCGCCAAGGCATCACCCATTGCCAATTGCGCCGTGGTACTGGCAGTGGGGGCTAAATTATTCGGACAGGCTTCGCGTTCTATTTTGGCAAGCAGCACGCAATCGGCATATTTGGCAAGATTAGAGTGTTCGTTGCTCACTATAGCAATGAGCAAGTTTCCGTTCCTTTTTAAAAAAGGAGCCAACGCCAGCAACTCCGCCGTAGAACCGCTTTTGGATATAGCAATGATAACGTCTTGTGCCTGCACCATTCCCAAATCGCCATGGAGTGCATCGGCAGCGTGCAGAAATGCCGCTACTGTACCGGTGGAGTTGAGTGTGGCTACAATTTTTTGAGCAATGATGGCACTTTTGCCCACCCCCGTAACAATGACCCGCCCTTTACATTCCGACAATAAATAGACAGCTTGCACAAAAGTTTCGCTAATTTGTTGTTTGAGATGTAAAATAGCGGCAGCTTCGGTTTCTATCGTCAGATAGGCACTTTGTAAAATACGCCGATGCAGTGTTGATAATACAGTTGTTGTCATAAAAAATATCGCCGTGTTGTACTCTTTTTCTTTTAAGAGCAAGGGCAAATTTACGACATTTTAAAGTGTATAATTTTTGTTTATCGTAGCAATTCAATAGTGGGCGACACCGCAACATTGCTTTCATTGCCTTTGCGGTCGTTCAGCCACACCGAAATAATGGCTTCTTCTGAAGCAACACTGCTATCCAACAAATTCATTTTTATCTGTACCTTCAAATCTCCTTCTATCGTTATTTTTTGGTCGGTTGGAGCTAAAGGCGGGATATAAAAACTTTTAATGTCGTTTTGCAAACGACTGTCGCTGATAAAAATAGTGTGTGCGGCGGTGTCGGTAGTACCCAAATCGCCGTCACCGTCAAAATAATGAATGAGCAATGTAAGCGAGTCGGTATCCACTTGCAATGGATTGGGAGTAGCTGCTTTTACCGATATATGTGGCTTATTGTTAAAAGGATCACCCGTAATATAAATATCTTCATCATTACTACAGGCTGTCAGCATCAATACACAACAACTGAAAATAATAAAAAAAATATGTACAGCCCTTATCTTCATAATTATACTTTATACTCATCTGTTATCTTTCACTATGAACGTTCCATTAAAAAATAAGGTTGCCTCCTGATTGAAAACATTTTGACTTTTTGACGTATCATAGATACACAACAACTCTTATGCAGAACAATAATATACTGTCTGTTTTAAATCAATTATATTTGTTCAATTTTTTAATATAAAATATATTTATTGCTTATGATGCGCTATTTTACTTTTCATTTCTTTGTATTTTTTGTATGCATATTCAGTAATATAAATGCAAATGCCCAAACTTGGTTCGATTTGACAGTACGGGCAGGTTGGGGACCTAATTTGCTCATCAACAAAAATGTTTTCAACGACAAAGATTATGTTTATCGTTTTTCGCACGGGTTTGACGTGGGCGGTAAATTTGGCTTGAATATCGGTGATGAAAATTCTGTGAGTATTGATGTAATGTCGTCAAAGTTTAGTCAGGATTTTTTGTATAAAAGCACCAATACTACTAAAACTTTCTCCTATCAATCTCTGGATATTGGCTTGCTTTACCGCAATCTCGATTTGGGAAGGTATGTAGAAATAGGTCCGGTGTATAGTATGATTGATGAAACTTATGTAAAAAAACAACATTTTGGCGTACTTTTCGGGCTGGGGCGTGCCTTGGTGGGCAACGACCGTTTTTCGCTCAATGCGGGGGTGCGTTTTAAATATTTATTTCAGGATATTTTAAACGATGAAGGAAAAAGCATTGACACTCCGGCTTATGTACCTTATCAAACTTATGAGCCTTATACGCCACTGTCTATGCGAGTAGTGCTGGAAGCAGATTGGGCAATCGGTATGATAGGAAAAAGCACTTGCTATAAAGGCAGACGTTTTATTATGTTTTAAGCAAAAAATTATTTTTCATCCTAATAAAAGCGATATAAAGCGGTTTTTTTTATAAATTTTCGGCTGTTATTATCGCTTTTTTTATCATTATTACCCATTTGTTTCAATGGAAATTAGCCGCCTGTACGAATTGTTTCTGCAATCCAAAGGTATTAGCACCGACACCCGCAATGTGCAGCCCCAACAATTATTTTTTGCGCTGCGCGGCACTCTGTTTGACGGCAACCGCTATGCCGCCGCCGCTTTGGAAAAAGGGGCATTGGCAGTGGTGGTTGATGATGCCGCCATTGCTGTTTCCGAACATTATATTGTGGTCAATGATACTTTGGCGGCTTTGCAAAATCTGGCAAATTATCACCGCCGCCGTTTTTCCATTCCTGTTTTGGCTATCAGCGGCTCCAACGGAAAAACAACGACCAAAGAATTGCTGAACGCCGTTTTGCGCACACGCTACCGCACCCACGCCACCGTGGGCAATCTCAACAACCATATCGGCGTGCCACTCACTTTGCTCGCTATGCCCACCGACTGCGAAATCGCTATTATAGAAATGGGCGCAAATCACGGCGGCGAAATTGCTCAACTCTGCCAAATTGTCGAGCCTACGCACGGTTTGCTCACCGGTATCGGCAAAGCACATTTGGAGGGTTTTGGAGGTATAGAAGGAGTGCAGCGCGGCAAAGGCGAATTATTTGAAGCAGTAAAAAACAAACAAGGTGTTTTATTTGTCAATAAAAACGACCGCCGCGTGTATGAATTGGCTCAACATTATGTGCCTTGCCTGCTGTATGGCAGCAGCCCTCATTGCCACATTCAAGGCGAAGTCGTCTCCGACAGCCCTAATAATGCTGCTGCTTTTTTACGGGTAAAATGGAAAAATTCTGCCGTATCGCACAGCGAACATCTCATTGAAACCCAACTTATTGGCGATTATAATTTGAATAATGTGTTGGCAGCCGTGGCGGTGGGGGTGCATTTTGGCGCAGATACGGCGCATATCAACGAAGCAATAGCTCAATATCAGCCCCAAAATCAACGCTCTCAATGGTTGGCGTTTAATGATAATCGCTATCAGATGGTGGTAGATGCCTACAATGCCAATCCTACGAGTATGAAAGCTGCTTTGGATAATTTTGCGCTCTTGCCGCACCCGCACAAAGCGGTATTATTGGGCGAGATGCTCGAATTGGGCGATTACAGCACAGAGGAGCATCAAAAAATTGTGGAACAACTTCAAACGATTCCTTTGGAGTATGTGGCGTTGGTTGGAGGTGGTTTTAAAAAATTGCCGCCTGTAGCCGGATTTCATATTTTTGAAAACAGCGACGAGGCGGCAAAGGACTTATTGAAGAAAAATTTTACTGAAATACTGATTTTATTGAAAGGCTCGCGCGGCAGCAAAATGGAAAAAGTATTGCAAGTTGTGCAGGCGCATTTTCAAGCATAAAAATATTCTTTTTTATTCCGGCATACCGTTTTCTATCCAGCACGAAATAGTTTTGAGCTTGGTATCGTCTAATTTTGAAGCACCTTGTGGCATTTTTTCGTAGCCTCGCAAGTGCTGCATACTTCCCATAAAGTCGTCGTCTTTGGCAACGGATTTTACGGCAGTGTAGGTACTCAAATCTTTGCCATCAGCTTTGGAAGTGGCGTTATGACAACCCGAATACGCACAGTGAGTATCCATTAAAGGTTTTACATCTGTAGTGTAGGTGGGCGTAAGTCCGGTGCAATCGTAGGTGAGGGGTTCTTTTTCGCAAGCAGCCAATAAAACGGCAAAGCAAGCCACCGCTAAGGATACGATTTTTTTGTTCATAAAATGATAAAATGATAATGATTTTGGGTGTTAATAAAAAGGTAAATTTACGTTTAAGTTATTGTTTGATAAATTTATAAACAAGCGGATAAACAGAAGTACTTTCGGTGTAGATTTTTACAAAATATATACCTGCCGTTAATTCTTTTACATCTATATATTGCTGATTATCAGTATTGTTATATATACCGCGTACTTTTCCGTTTATATCACAAATTTCGGCAAAAGTATAGAATCTTTGCGGTAAAACAATATATTCAGTGGCCGGATTTGGGCTTATTCCTATTTCTGTTGCCCAATCGTTGTGTGCATCGCCCAATACATCATATACCACTGTTTCTGTGTTGGTGTCAAATGCAATTACAGGCTCATTTTCTACTACAACTTCTATGGCTACGGAGCATTGTAGGGTATTATTCACAACGAAGGTGGCTTCATTGATAAGTTGCGGTGCATTTTGTTGTATATATTGGGCAGCATAATCGGGCAACTCTTCAAAAGGAATATCATTTTGTATGCCGGACGGCGGTATATAATATACCAAATCACCATATTCATCTACTTCCAATGTAGCACCATTGTTGAGCATAACCATGCTTTGACCAAAACACATATCTTCGGGTTGAGATTGTATCAAAATACTGTCTATTATTGCATTATCAAATAAATCTTCATAGATAAATTCCAAATAATCTTCATATTCTTGCATACATTGGTGGTATTGTTCATCTAAATAGTCTAAAGATTCGCTGCCAAACTCGCCTTGTAAATCGTAATACAACGTGGTGCTGTCGTTTAAAGAAACTGCTATCAGAGGGAGTATATTTTGAAAAACGACAATTTCGCCCGTGTTAATGTTGTCGTATCCCATTTGCTGCAATTGAAACTGAATATAATTGGGCAAATAAATAATGCCATTGAAGGAAGGAGTGGGTGCTTCGAAAAGCGGCTTACCACTGGCACTGATATTATACCATACGTTTTCCTCTGTATTTTCTAGCCAGAAATAAATATCGGAAAAATACTGCTGCACAAATACATCAATACTGTCTTCATCGTTCACTTCCCAAAAAATATTTACAAATTCTTCTATTTCTTCCGGCACATCGTCAAATTCTATTTGATAAAAATCAGGCTCTTCTGGCACAGGCGGCAGGTCGTATTCTATGGTAGATTGGGTATTGATATATACTTTTTTGATAGCATAATTGTTGGGTTTTTCGGGGTCTAATAAAGCTCCCGTTCCCCAGGTAATAATTACATTTTCTTGTAGAGCTACGTTGTTTTCGGTTGTAAAAAGCGGGTTTTGTACGGGCAAAAAACGCTGATAGGATACTGTTTGTCCGGGTAGCAAATACCTTTGTGCCAAAGGAATATCATAATTACTTTGACTAATGATGGTGGGGTCGGCGGGCGGCTCTTGGTTGCTGATAAAGTATTTAAGTGTGTATTCCGACAGTAGAACAGGGTCGCTGTCATTATTGCGCAGCGTAATATTCATCGGCACATCACAGCCCAAAGCGATGGTATCCGGCATTTCAAAAGATACTAACTCTATATCGGCAACGACCGGTTGAGCTGCACCGGAAACAATAAATCCGCATATTGCTATGCTTATTATTGCTATACGTTGTATTACACGAAATAAAAATCCTCGTTTCATTGTAATCATTTGTACGAAAAACATAAAAAATCCGGTATTGTAAAGAAAAATCAATAAATAAATGATATAAAATGAAATTGACAATGTAAAGGTATTGTAAAATTATATGATTTTTTATGTTTAAAAAATAAAATCTTACTTACTCAAACATTGTTTTTTTAAAATTTCTATATCTTTGTATAGTACATCAACGACTTTTTGTATGTTTTGTTGCTTTTGTTTTTCAGTAAAAAAAGAATTGTCGTGCATTTACTTTTTACTCATTAAAAAATTGTTTTTCATTTGTGTCAAAATATCATCTCACCGAAATTATACAGTCTTTAAACAAAGAAGAAATCAGGAATTTTAAACTTTTTTCGGCACGCCTCCAAAGTGGCAACGAACGCAACAAAACCGTTGTGCTGTTTGACAGCATCAAAACCGAAAACTTAGACGAATTCAGTGAAGAAATCACCCTGCGATTTTTTTCCGACAACAACAAAAATGCGTATTACCGCCTCAAAAACCGCCTCCTCGCCGATATTGAACAAAGTCTGCTGCTGCTGCACCACGACAAAGACGAAAAATATATCATCTACAACCTGATAGAAATTGCCAATATTTTTAAATATAAATCCAAATACGAACTCGCCCACCGCTATTTGCTCAAAGCCGAAAAAGAAGCACAGCACTCCGATTATGCCGACCTTTTAGATGTGGTGTATGGCGAAATTATCGCCCTCGCCAACGATTATTATAAGATAAATCCTGAAATTTATATTCAAAAAAGACAAAAAAAACCTCGAAAGCCAAATGGCAACCCAGCAGGCGCAATACCTGATTGCTACCTTGAATTATCGCCTCAAAAGTACCAACTTTGCTTTTCGTGAAGATGATTTGCGCTCCCTTTTAGACCAAATTCTGGCAGCTCTTGCCATTGATAAATCCGTTGCCCTGTCGCCTACCGTACAGTTTCAAATTCACGAAAGTATCCGCACCGACCTCCTTCAACGCAAAAATTTTGTCGCCTTAGAAGCCTATCTCATAGAGTCTTTGCAGCAGTTTCAGCAAAAAAAATTGTTCAGCGAAAAATTTTACGAAAAAATATTCGTGCTGCTCAATTGGATTATCAATGCTTCTGCCATTAATTTTAATTTTGAACAATCGCTCCATTATACGCACCTGCTCCACGAAGAACTTCAAAAACAAAACCGTAAGTATTATCCCAAATATGTGTGGGTATATCATCAAAGTTTGGTATTTAATTATTCCCTGCTCAACCGCAATGCCGACGTAATCCAACTGCTCAACGATATTCATAAAGACCCTTCGCTCACCGGACACAGTTTTTATGATGTTTTGAGCCACTTGAATCTGGCAGTGGCTTATTATAATCAAAACGACCTCAACAATGCGCTCAAAAGTTTGCTGCCTTTGCTTACCTCCGATGCTTACAACAATTTGTCTCCTACGATGCAATTAATTTTGGGTGTGGTGGAGTTGATTTTGCATTGTGAAAATAAGGATTTTCTGTATGTGGAGTCAAAAATTGCTGAACTCAAACGCCAATTCCGTAGCGAACTCAATAGCAAACAATATGAGCGCGAACAGTCTTTTTTGGCTATTTTGAAAATGATTGCTCGCGAAGCTGTTCCTTTTCAAAGCAAAAAAACCATTGAAAAATGTCAGGAATTTATTGATAAATCGCCGCCTTTTGAACCCGGCTCCAACGAAGCCATCAACTACAAATTGTGGCTGCAATCTAAACTCACCAAACAATCTTATTATCAATTAGTACTCAAAGCGGTGTGCCGTTAGCGACGTATAAAGCCCCGCTGCACGAGTCGCGGCGTGCTCCGGTCACCGATGCCAGCACATTGTTGTCGCCACGCAAACGCAGCACCGCCATCAATGCCATTGTCAGGGCTTCTTTGAATTTTATCGTTTTTTCGTCCGGTATTTCTACTTCGCATAAGCCCACACATTGCGCCGCAATACGCTCGCTCAAAAACGTATTGAAAGCACCGCCGCCGGTGAGCAACAAACGGTCGGTGGCGACAAAGTTTGTGGTATTTTCGCGCTCTTGTATTTGCAGCACGCTGTTTTTTATCTGTATGGCGATGTGTTCGCAAAAAGTGCGCAACTTATCTGGCGTAGAGGTATCTTCCGCTTCTAGCAGCTTTTGCGCTATGCGCTGCACCCAATCATTGCCCAAACTTTTGGGATAAGGCTGCTGCAAAAAACGAAGGCTGTTGAGTTTATCCAACCAAAACGTTTGCAGCGCACCACTGCGAGCCAATGCACCGCCCGCATCAAAGGGCATATTTTGTGTTTGCGCGAGGCGGTCTAATACGCCATTGCACGCACTTACATCAAAAGCTACAATAGCGGCGGTGGTTTTTGCGGAAATGTTGGCAATGCCGCCCAAATTAAGGCAATAACGATATGGCGCAAACAACAAGCGGTCGGCGATGGGAACTATGGGTGCACCCTGACCGCCCAGAGCTACATCTAAAGTACGAAAATCGCAAACCGTAGCAATGGCGGCGGCGGCGGCAAGTGCAGCACCGCAGCCGATTTGAGCCGTGAGCTGCTGCGCCGGTGCGTGGAAAATAGTGTGACCATGCGAGCCGATAACCTGTGGCTCAAGGTGATGCTGCCGGATAAAATCAGCAGCGATTTCGCCCAAAAAATGCCCGAAATAAGTATGGGTTTTATGAAAAACGACAGCACTTTGTTCGGGCAAATGCAACAAACGGGTGTGCCATACAGACGGCAAAGGTACGCACTCGGCAAGCGGTATTTCAAAAGTCCATTGCCCGTGCGCATCAACCGAAAATTCACAATAAGCCACATCAATGCCGTCCAAAGAACTGCCCGACATCAAGCCCAAAGCGCGGTAGGATAAAGTAGAGGAAGAAGATTGCACCTGTTTTAAAAAAAGTGTGAATAGTTTGGGATTAAAGGTGAAAAAGTAAAATTATAAAATATTTTGAACAAATAGTCTAATTTGCGTTAAACAAATGTTAGTGTTCATTTTATTCAATTAGCCAACCCTCTTTTATTAGTTTGATTTCGTCTTTGTCGATGAATGAACTTTCTATCCAGTTACTATTTTTATATTCAAAACATAAGTATCCGCCGCCGGAACTTCTATGAACATTTTTAATGCTTTCAAATATATAATTCACTTCAATTTTCAGAACATCTCCAATTAAAGGTTCATAATCCTCAAATTGGTTTGATGAGTTTATTAAACTGAGTACTGTTTAATTGGTAACTTGATTAGTAATTCTTTCAGATGACATTATTACACGACCATGATTTGTTGTCTGTTCTAAATCCTTTGTAGTTCTAAAAATCGTCCATTTAATCCTTTTTGATTGGTATTCTTCAAGAAAAATCTTGTCATTTTTCTTTTATTCCTATTTCGGAATCTTTGTTGGACGGGGAAGTAATTTTTATTTCTAAATTCCATAAAATTATTGAGACGTTGTGTTTAAAATGGCACTTAACTATCACATACCCGCACAGCGTATATTTTCTTATTATCCGACTGAATAAGATATTTTTAATTTTCCTACTCTACAAAGTCGCAACACCCTCAAATATACAAGCATTTTTTTGATGATGATTTCTTTGCCAAGCCCCACAAATTTCTATGTATCATCATAAAAAAAACTAAAATTGCCTAAATTGTATCCGTGTTTGTATATATCTTCTTTTTTAAAACAGATTTAGAACATCTCTTGATAAAATGATGATTTTATTGTTCAATTTTGCAACGTAACTGTTCAGTTTTTATAAAAATATTTTTTTCATCTGTCCGCTTTATATATTTGAGTATGAACCTCCGCGACCTCAAACGCCGCTATCGCCAAACGCTTGCTTTACACTACACACCTTCCGAAATTGAACAGATTACGGCGTGGGTTTTGGAAGAAACCTTACAATTGCCCAAAATAGACCTTTTGCTCAATCCTTTGCGCAGCATCAGCGAGCCGGAAAATCAACGTTTGTCGGGTATTTTGGAGCAGTTGCAGGCGCATCGCCCCATACAATATATTTTGGGCAAAGCCGAATTTGGCGGTTTGGTATTGGAGGTCAATGAAGCCGTATTAATTCCGCGCCCCGAAACCGAAGAATTGTTGTACTGGATATTAGAAACCGCCACCACCGACCACCATATAAGCCGTATTTTGGACATCGGCACAGGCAGTGGTTGCTTGGCGTTGGCTCTTCAACAGCACTTGCCGCAGGCGCAGGTGCTTGCCACCGACAGCAGCGAGACGGCTTTGGCGGTGGTGCGTGCCAATGCCGCACGGCTGAATTTGCCGGTGGAGGCAGTACAAAACGACATTTTGACACAAGCCGAAATGCTCAAAGGCAATTTTGACATCATCGTGAGCAACCCACCTTATATTCCGCATAGCGAGGAGTATTTAATGCCGCCGCAGGTACTCAATTATGAGCCGTATATGGCTTTATTTGTACCCGATCATCAGCCTTTAATTTTTTACGAGCATATCAGCCGTTTTGCCTGCCGCCATCTCAGGCAAGGGGCTTATTTGTTTTTTGAAGTCAATGAATATCGCGCTGATGCGGTGGTGCAATTGCTTCAAAAGATGGGCTTTGATGATGTTGTTCTGAAACAGGATATGCAACAAAAACCCCGCATGGTTCGGGCGCAATGGCAGGGTTGATGTGTATTGTATTATTATTTTACAGAGAACAACTGTACCTTAAAAGTGTATTCTTTTTGGGCAGTGCTGATGTGTAAAATATAAATACCTTCGCTCAGAGTGCCTTGCTCTATGGAATAAACTCCGTTCGGAATATTGTTTTCTTCGCGTGCCAGTTGCCCTAATACGTCAAAAATGCGCAATTTTGCGTTTTCAGTGTCTATTAATTTAATCTGCACGCCATTGCTTTTGGTGTTTGGATTGAGGTATAATGATACGCTTTCTTCGCAAAATTCATTTATCGTTACACTCAAAGGTGCATTGGATACATTGTGTACAGTTCCGCTGTTGTCCACCCATAAAATCTGATAATATTGTTGGCAAATTTCGGCGGGCTGGGTATCGCTGAATGTGTAGGTATTGGCAGCAGTGCCGCTCAAAGTTTGCAGTGTATCTATAGAAGTGAAGTTGATGGAGTCGGTAGAAGTTTGAATAACATAATAATCTACGGTTGTTTCGTTACTGCCCGTCCAAGTGATGAGGGCGGTGGCATTGTCGGTTGAAGCGGCATTGACATTAGAAAATACAGGCGGCGTATCAGAGTTAGATGGGTCTTTGCAAATATCGGCGGGCATGTGGAGGGTGTTTTTATTGTTGGTAGTAAGGTCTAATATTTCAATGTCGTAGATGCTGTCTTCGGGTGCAGTGGCAGTAGGCCAGATAACAGTGGCAATAGCTCCGCTGGGCTGTGCATTGGGATTTGGCACTACATTTACATTTTCTCCGTGCAGCGATACCTGATAGTTGCCACTGCCCTCATTAATGAAAACAATAATAGTAGTAGTACCTGTCGGGTCGTCGCAAACGGTGTTGTAGTCGGATAAAATGATGGTTTTTACACAGTCTTCGGATATTTCTATATTCACAGATTCGTTGGTTTCGGCATCTATAACGGATAAATAGTTTACATTCGTACCATCAGACAATAAACCCGGAATTTGCAATAATCCTTGATTGGGGTTATCGGGGTGGGTGGGTACATTTTCGGGGTCGCCGCCATCTAAACTATATAAATATTCGCCGCTACCGCCACTGATAACCGCTATATAAGTAAAAGTGTTAGTATTTTCGTCACATTCTGTAGTAGAATCCACTATTAAGTTTTGGGCTTGCATACCTACGGCTGCAAAAAAACACAGTAAGTACGTCAAAATTTTTTTTATCATATAGATTTTATAATTTTTAAGAAATAATACAATGAATCCCCTTTTACAAATGCATTTATAATTTTTAAAAAATTGATAAGGGTGCGAATAATAATAATGTGCTTTTTTATCAAAAAAAAACAAAATATTCTAAATCAATGCTTTATAAAAAAACATAGCAAAAGTATCTACAAGAACTTATTGATAATGTCACAAATATACAGGTTTCATTTACTGCTGTCTTTATTTTGGCGATTTTATATTTTTTTTAACTCATTTTCACACAGTTGTATTTAATCTATTATTTCTTGGTTTTCTTCCTCCGTTAACAGTGTATCATTGCTGCGGCGCAACGGAAATTGTTGTACTTTCGGATTGATTAAATCTATATTTTTCATTCGGGTTTCTGTCCATTTTCGCTCTTTCGGAATGGAGTCGTTGATGTATTTTTCCATCATCAAGCTCGCAATAGGTGCGGCAAATTCTGCTCCAAAACCGCTATTTTCTACTACTACTGCAATGGCAATTTTAGGGTCTTGGCGCGGTGCAAACCCAATAAAAAGGGAGTGGTCTTTGCCGCCCGGATTTTGTGCTGTTCCCGTTTTTCCGCATATTCCCAAGTCTTTGTTGTAAATACCCGTCCAGTTATAATCTACCACCATCGCCATGCCTTCTATCACCGACCATATATTTTCTACTTTGGACTGCACCATATTACGAACTGCATAAATACTTTTATCTCCTAATAGTTTTTTATGATTTTTTACAACATGCGGATAAAAATAAGAGCCTTTATTCGCAATAATGGATACATAATTGGCTAATTCAAGCGGTGTCACCGTTAATTCGCCCTGCCCAATGCCTAACGAAATAATCGTAGTAGCTCCCCAACGGCGTTTGCCTCCATATAACTTGGTGTAATACGCCGAACTTGGAACATTGCCTACTACAGCATTGGGTAAATCTACTTTTATGGATTTACCGATACCGAAATTATTCAAATATAACCCCCAATTGTCTAAGGCTTCTGAGGGCGAGTTGTAACGGGGGTTTTCAATAATATTGCGGAAAGTTTGCCAAAAATAAGGGTTGCAGGATTCTTTGATGGCTTGCTGAATGTTGCGTGCCGAATAGTGGGAGTGGGAACAACGAAGCCACTTGTTGCCTACCCGATAGCCGCCACCACAAGGAAATCCGGTGTTGGGTGTAATTACCCCCTCATCTAAAGCTATCAGTCCCACTAAGGGCTTTAGTGTAGAACCCGGCGGGTATTTGGCTTGCAAAGGACGATTAAACAAAGGTTTGTGCGGGTGTCTTTCCAAATCTCTGAAATGACCGCCCCGCTCGCGCCCCGTGAGCAAATTGGGGTCGTAGGTGGGACTGCTCACCAAAGCCAGAATTTCGCCGCTGCTCGGCTCTATAGCTACAATGGCACCGCGTTTATTTTGCATCAGTGCTTCGCCATATTCCTGCAATACAATATCCAAAGTAAGCTGCAAATCTTTTCCGATTTCTACATCTCTGTCTAATTGTCCGTTTTTAAAAGTTTTTTTCTCCCGATTCAATACATCTACCACCACATAGCGTTCACCTTTTATGCCGCGCAACTCATTTTCATAGTTTTTTTCGATACCGCTCACTCCCACAAAATCGCCCATATCGTAATATTGTGAAGTATCTAATTCCTGCTGGCTTACCTCGCCCAAATACCCCAATACATGGGCTGCACTATGATACGGATAATTGCGCATCGTGCGAACCTGTGCCCGAAAACCCGAAAACTGATATAAATATTCTTGTATGGAAGCGTATTGGTCGGGTGTAATGTTGGATAAAAAAACAGAGGCTTTGTGGCGCGAGTATTTTTTTGCCTTCTGCATAATATCTGTAAAATCATTTGGCGCAATGCCCAGCAAACGACAGAATTTCAGCGTATCTATGTTTTTTACCTTTGACGGGATAACCTCCAACTCATATACCGGAATATTCTCTACCAGCAACAGCCCTTCGCGGTCGCTGATATTGCCGCGCGAAGGATATATTGTTATTTTTTTTACTGCATTGTTATCCGCTAATTCCTGATAGGTTTCGTCCATCACCTGCATCCAAAACAAACGCGAGATGAGTATCAACGCTGCCAAGGAAAAAACAGCGATGATGATATATTGCCTGTTTTTATCTGAATTGCTCACCGTTTGTAAATGTAGAAAAAAAACAAAAACTTAGCTGTTATAATATGTTGTTGTTTGCTGAAATTGCAAAAATACACTCTTGCCGTATAAACGTGGGATATACTCAAAAAATTTGCTTCGGTCAGCATTTTTTTTCGGTGAATAAAATTACAAAAAAACTCCCTTAAGCCCGACAGCCAAAGGGAGTTTTTTAATATTTATATCAGCAAAAAAAACGAAACTATTGCGATTTTTTTGTGAATTTTTTCTCCTTGATGCGCGCGTCTTTTCCTTTGGCTTCGCGCAAATAAAATAAGCGTGCACGGCGCACTTTACCTCTTTTATTTACTTCTATTTTGTCGATATTCGGGGAGTACATCGGAAAAATACGCTCTACTCCGATACCACTCGATACTTTGCGCACCGTAAAGGTTTGTGTGTGGCTGCCTTTTGAGCCTTTTATTTGTATCACATCGCCGCGAAACATCTGGATACGCTCTTTGCCGCCTTCGATGATTTTGTAATATACCGAAATATTATCACCAGATTTAAAATCGGGGTGTGAAGTCGTAGGTGCTAAACTTTTATTGACAAAATCAGTGTGAGATAAAGTTACTTCCGAACCTTCTTTGACTATTTTTAGGGATTCCATATATCCGAAATTTTATATGCTGAATAAAGAATTGAGGTGCAAAGGTAAATATTTTATTTATCAGTAAAAATTTTTTACAAAAAATAATGTATCTTTTTTGTGATGTGTTGTAAAATGTGCATTTATTCGTATCAATACGGCTCTTATTTCTGATTTCTTTTGCCAAAGTACAACTTATTTTGCAGGACAGCCCGACAATATTATCGTGATACTCTTCGTTGTTGGTATCCGAATAACTTTATTATTTTTGCCTGATAACAACTCTCCCTTTTTTTATGTCTGCTGCTGCTCAACGTTTTATCTATCGCGACATCGCTTGGCTGGCTTTTAATGAAAGAGTGCTTCAGGAAGCCGAAGACCCCACCGTGCCTATTTTGGAGCGGGTGAAGTTTTTGGGTATTTTTTCTAATAACCAAGATGAATTTTATCGGGTGCGCGTGGATTATTTGAAAAAAATGAGCAAATTGGGTGCCGAAGCAAATGTGTTTTTTAACAGCCACCCCCGCGAACTCCTCGAAGCGGTGCAGGCAATAGTATTGAGGCTGCGCGATCGCTTTGAAAAAGCGTTTAAGCAAATTGTGGAAGAACTCGAAAAGCATAATATAGTTATGCTCAACGAAACTCAACTTAATGCCGAGCAGGGAGCTTTTGTAAAAAGTTATTTTCAGGAAAAAGTGCGACCTACTTTGTTTCCGATTATGCTCGCCGAAAAACGACAATTCCCCGAACTCAAAGACCAAACCATCTATTTAGCCATTCGCTTAATCAAGCACCTTGACAACGGTAATACCGTCAAACATTATTCCGCCCTTGAAATTCCTATCCATGTGCCGCGATTTTTGGTGCTGCCCGCCGCTCCAAAACAGCATTGTATTATTTTGTTAGATGATGTAATCCGCTACAATATTGATGCTATGTACAGCATTTACGATTTTGATTATGCCGAAGCATACACCATCAAAGTAACACGCGGCGCAGAATTGGATATTGACAACGATATTTTGCTCAACTTGCTCGAAACCCTCAAAAGCAGCCTCAAAAGACGCGAAACCGCCGACCCCACCCGCTTGGTTTTTGACAAACAAATGCCCGAAGATTTTAAGCAGTTTGTTATCAAAAAAATGAAACTCAAAAAATTAGATGCTATTATTTCCGGCGGACGCTACCACAATTTCAAAGATTTTATCAAATTTCCGCCGCCGCCGCACAGCTCTCACCTCAAATATCCGCCACTTCCCACGCTGCCGCACCCTTATTTGCACAGCAAACGCAGCATTATGGCAGTATTGCGCCAAAAAGATATACTGCTATCTTTTCCTTACCAATCTTTTACTTATTTTCTCGACCTATTGCGCGAAGCCGCCATTGACCCGCACGTTACCGCTATTTATTCTACTTATTACCGCGTGGCGCAGCTATCCAATGTAATGGGTGCTTTGATTAATGCTGTACAAAATGGCAAGAAAGTAGTCGTTATTGCAGAGTTGCAGGCACGATTTGACGAAGAAGCAAATATTTATTGGGCGGATAAATTAAAGGCATCGGGCGTACAGGTGATTTATGGCGTAAAAGGACTGAAAGTACACGCCAAAGTGGTATTGATAGAGCGCAAAGAACACAATAATGAAGAAGCCTTTGTCGGCATCAGTACGGGTAATTTCAACGAAGCTACTTCTTCTATTTATGCCGACCACATGCTGATGACCTCGCAGCGCGATATTTGCAGAGAAGTACAGAAATTGTTTGAATTTTTTGAAGATAATATGTCCTTGTATAGTTTTCATTTCAAACATTTGTGGGTAGCTCCTTTTTCGTTGCGCAACGAATTTAACAAACTGCTCGCCAAAGCCGTTAAAACAGCTAAAAGCGGAAAAAATGTTTCTATCACACTCAAAGTAAATAGTTTGGTTGATGAAAATATTATCAAAAAACTATACGAAGCCAACGCCGCCGGTGTGAAAATTCGGCTGATGGTACGCAGCATTTGCTCCCTTGTGCCACAACAAAAATTCAGTAAAAATATACAGGCTTTCGGGCTGCTGGATAATTTTTTGGAGCACGCTCGCATGTATCATTTCAATATCAACGGCGAAAATCATATCTATATCGGCTCGGCGGATTTAATGCGGCGCAATTTAGACAATCGTATAGAAGTAATGTGCCCTATCAAAAACCCCGATTTGCAACAACATATTATAGAGGTACTTGAAATAGAATGGCGCGATAACATCAAGGCGCGTATCTGGAATAAAGAACTCAGCAACGAATATAAAAAAAGAAAAAATAACGAAAAATCAATGCGTGCTCAACAGGAATTATACAAATTTTTTGAAACCTTTTATACAAAAAATATCTCCGAAAACCCTGCTTTATCAACAAAAATACATAGTATGTAACTTTTTGGCAGCCTTTACAGTCTCAATTGCTGAACTTTTTGAAAAAATGTTGGTTTAAAATATTGCCATACTTTTAAATACTTTAAAAAAGATAATTGTGTTTGATAACGCTCCCGATTATCTATTATTTATATCTCTTTTTTTTATAAAAATTATTTGTCGCTGCCTTTACCCTTCGCTAAAATTTTTATATTTTTATTTTATTCATCAATGACACCACCGCTTCCATCTTCCAATACTATCCAGCCCGACAATGATACGCTAAAGCCTTTACATCATACTTTAGAACAATTTGAATCTTTGGGCGATGCACATTTCTCAGGTAATGCGGGCATTGCTCTGCGTGCCGATGCTTTTGAGTGCAGTGATGATGAAAAAATAAATATCATAGCGCATCATTTTAAGGCAATTATGGAAACGCTCGGTTTGGATTTGCAAGACGACAGCCTCGCCGGAACACCTTATCGTGTGGCTAAAATGTATGTGAAGGAAATATTTTCAGGTATCAATCCCGATAATCGCCCGAAAATTACTTTGTTCAATAATCACTACGCCTATCAGCACATGCTCGTAGAAAAAAATATCACTTTCCATTCTACCTGCGAGCATCATTTTGTACCTATTCAGGGCAAAGCACATATCGCTTATTTCCCGAACGGAAAAGTGGTGGGTTTGTCAAAAATTAATCGCTTGGTGCAGCACTATGCCCGACAGCCACAAGTACAGGAGCGTTTGACGATGCAACTGCTTCACGAATTTAAAACAGCTCTCCAAAGTGAAGATGTGGCAGTACTCATCAATGCCGACCACCTCTGTGTGCAAGCACGCGGCGTGCAGGATATTGCCAGCAGCACCGTGACCGCACAATACAGCGGTAAGTTTTTGGAAGATGCCGTACAGCAGGAATTTTTGCGACATGTGTATGCTGTATAAATAAAAAATACTCAAAAACATATTATTGATTTTCTTGTCAGGAAAAATAAATACTAAAAAAGTGGCAGTGCAATAGCTCTACCGCTTTTTTAGTATGTTTGCACTTGATATGTCTATCATTTCTATTTCTGCCGCCGACCGCCTGACGGCTCTGCAACAAATTTTTGAAGCTTATTTCCGTCAGCAATCTTTTGTCCGCGAGCCACTCCATTTGTACCAACCCATTGATTATATGCTCGGCTTAGATGCCAAGCGGGTGCGTCCTTTGGCTTGCCTCATCGCCGCCGCCGATGAACCCTTGCCGCCACCCACTTTGCCGGCAGCATTGGCGATTGAGTTGTTTCATAATTTTACGCTGCTGCACGATGATATTATGGACAAGTCGGATTTGCGACGCGGACAGCCTACCGTTTTTAAACAATATGGCACGAATACCGCTATTTTGTCGGGCGATGCCTTGTTGGTGCTGGCATATACTTATCTGCAACAAAGCGCAGAGCATTTATTGCCCGTTTTACTGAAAATATTTAACAAAGCAGCTTTAGAAGTATGCGAAGGGCAGCAGTTGGATATGGATTTTGAAACACAAAATCTTATCAGCGAAGCGGCGTATCTGCGTATGATTGAATTAAAAACAGCCGTACTTTTGGCGGCGAGTTTTGAAATAGGTGCGTATTGCGGAGGTGCTACTGCCACTCAAGCCAAACACTGGTACAATTTCGGATTGAACTTGGGCATCGCTTTTCAAATTCAAGATGACTACTTAGACAGCTACGGCGATGCAAAAAATTTCGGAAAACCCATCGGCGGTGATATTCTCAACAACAAAAAAACACTTCTTTTTATCAAAGCCTGCGAAAATGCCACTCCCGCTCAATTACAAAAAATATTGCAACTCTACAGCACAGGAGGCAATGAGCCAGCAGCACCTGAAAAAATTGAGCAAGTGAAAAATTTATACCGACAAACCGAAGCCGATACCGCCTGCCGCCACTACTACGAACAATATCATCGGCAGGCAGCGCAGGCATTAGAAGCCCTGCAATTGCCGAGCCGCCATCTGGAACTTGCACAACTGCTGATGGAGCGTTTGCTGCACCGCCAAAAATAAATTATAATGCGATGTGTCGCGGCGTTCCGTCTTTTTCGCCCGAAATTTTTAAAGAACTCATCAATACCCTGCACACTCAAAAACAAACAATTCCAAAAGTGTATCGAATTACCTCTAACCTTGAACCGCCCAACTTTGTCAAAGTTTCACAAATTGTTTATCGCTGCTCAACGCACAATGCTGAATTTGGTAGCGGTGCCGCCTTCGGCTTTTACAAAGTACAACCCCGACTGCCAGCCGCTTACATCTAGGCTGTTGCTCCCCGCTTTGCAGGGTGATGCGGCTTTGTAATTGTTGCTTGATGTTGTAGATGTACGCCACTGTCGGCGGCGCACCCCTCCATTCTATGCTTATCCTGTCTTGGGCGGGGTTGGGCGAGATGTTGAAAATGCTGCCATCATTTATTTCGTTGATGCCCACTACCTGACCTCCGCAAATACAATCAAATGAAACTATATCATTGATGGTAGATGGATTGCCGTCATTACAAGAAAATGAAGTATAGGTAAATAACTCAGGGCAATAACCGATACATACACAAGAATCACTCAAATGATCCATTATGGTGTTGGGGTTGCCGTCATCACAAGCATAGCCGATGTTAGACAATAAATCAGGGCAAGAATAAAACTTACCGATACATTCGCAATTTTCCGTTACTTTATCTTTATAAGTAAGCGGGTTGCCGTCATCGCAGTTGTCGCCAATATTGAGGAGCAAATTGGCACACTCATAAGGCGTACCGATGCAGGTGCAAGTATCTGTTACTATATCGTCATAAGTAAGGATTCCCATCGTCACAAGCAAAACCTATGCTATTTTGCAAATCAGGACACTCATATTCCCCTACACAAGTGCAATCGCTCAACACGGTATCGTTGTAGGTGACGGGGTTGTGGTCGTCACAAGCATCGCCATAGTCTTGTTGTTGCCACAAACAGGGGTATAAGTAGGTGCTATCCGTACCCAAGGCGCAGGTGTTGCCGTGCTGGTCGAATTTTACTACCCACGAAGTTTGCGGCGAACTATACTGAAAGCCACAAACGATAATACCGTTATCCGGCGTTTTTTCTATGTCGTACCAGTAGTTTTGAGCAGTGGAGTCTAAGGTCATTCCTTTTTGCCACAATACCTCAAAGGTGCTACTGTCTAATTTCATGAGTAGAGGAAAAACTGTTTCGTCATCTTCATGGAATTTACCCAAGAAATTTCCGTCGTTTAAACGAATTAACTTAGGCGAAGCAGTATATAAAGACCCTTTGTCGGGTACATCATTTCTAATTTCCCAAAGGGGTTCGGGGTTGTTGTAGCGGTATTCGGCAAAATAAAACTGATAATCATAATAATTAGGGTCATCCTCCCAGGGTCGGGTGGTTGTTGCGTGCGCCAAAAAGGTGCTGTCTGTATAGGGAAATACTTGCCCCCCTCCACTGAAGTACCCTAATAAACCTACTTCCCGTTGCCATTGTATATTACCCAAGCTATCGGTTTTTATGAATAGTGTTAAATATGTCTTATCTGATGTTATTGTTATTGGCTGCTCCCTTATTACCTGCCCCCCATTATAAAACCACCATCGGGAGATTTAAAACATTCGGTGATTTGTGTATGTTCCGCATCTTCTCCGTAGCGTTGTTGCCACAGGATATTGCCCAAAGTGTCGGTTTTCATTAGGATTCCTTTCGTGGTTACTTCATCATAGATATTGCCATACAAGATATAACCATCCGTTTGTTCCCCAATGTAGTTGACATACAGTTTTTGTATTTCCGATATTGTTTTTTCCAAAGCATATTGCCATCTTTATCCACACAAGCCAATTCTGTTAGTTTGTTATCATCTCCAAAAGTATAGCGATAAGTTAATAAAAAATCGCCATTCTGTTTGCGTAGCAACACATTAGAACTTGTAGGCAAACCTACCGTAGTATCGGCAAACTGGGTGGTCACGATGTCTTTTTCCAGAGGGTATTGCCGTGTAGGTCTATTTTGTGCAGGTAGATGTGGTCTTTGATGTTGTCGATATCGGCGAGAGTGATACTGCCATCTGCTGTGCCACTCAGGCGCGAGCCGGCGAGCAGGTAGCCATCGGGCATATTTTCTATACAAAAAGTAGTGATACCCGAGCCGTTAGAGACGTATTCATTGGGGTAGGTTTTGTTAAAAAAAACCATCGTGTCGTTTTGGGCTTGGGAGCATCGGCAGTCCAATAAACCCAATAGCAGCATCGCTATAAAGAGGGAAAGGGGGCGCATATTGTTGTTGTTTTTTGTTGTTGATAGGATAATAAAATGGCATAAAACAGCACCAAGGTGAGAATACCTTGATGCTGTTGAAGAGTGGGCAAAAATTTAGTAGCGTATCAATATTCGGGCTGTGCTGCTGCCCGCAGTGCGATACCAATAGGTGCCCGCGGGCAGGTGGCTCAAATCGAGGTAGCCGCCCGCTACTATATCACTGCTATGCACCAAGTGGCCTAAGGTATTATACATCAACAAAGTGCCTGTGCCACTGCATTGCACGCTGCCGGTGGTGGGGTTGGGTAGTAGTAAAGCTGTCACCGCCTCCATATTTGCTCCGTTTAGCTGTGTTTTGGGTGCGGGCGGCACGGCTTCTACAATAGGGGAGGGTTTTTTGAATAGGCGTTGCCATTGAACTCTGCCATAAAAGCCTTTGCCAAGGCACCCATATAGCCGGCATTGTTGTTGCTCAGATTTTGCACGGTGCTCAGGTGCAGGTTGTAGCTTTGTGTAGTGGTGGCTTGCTCCAAGTTTTTGGCTGCCAGCAGCAAGCCTCACAAAATCCCCTTCGCTCGGAGGCAGTGCATTGAGGGTGCTGCTCATTTGGCTGTAGTTTTGGTTTGCCAATAGAGCAGAGCCAAATTCTGAAAAGCCCAAGTATTGCCCACACATTCCAAAGCACCCACGAGGTTTTCGAGGTCATTGTTTTTGAGCCAGGTATCCCACTGCGCCAAGCCCAAGCCACAATCGTCTGTTTCGTAGATACTTGCTTGTGCAATTTAAATTTTGTGAATTTTCATCACATTCTTCTATAAATTGTACATTCCAGTTAGTTATGTTATCGGTGAGGGTAGCAGCCATATAATTGAATTTGAGGAGGCTGCCGCCTTGGTTGTTGATGTGCGCAAAAGTCCCAGCCTCGCTATTGGATATGGGGTGCCAGGTGTTTTCAAAAGGAAAATGTCAGGTGTTTGATTATCACAATCCCCTTGTTCATTGAGTAGTCCGTTTCCGAGGTTGCCGTTAGCAGCACCAAGTACCAATCGTAATGGGGGTGGTTGCCATAGGCATTGCAGTTGAACTGGTTGATGCTGTTGTCGCCGTCTATTTGGGTGGCTGCTGCAAAGCAACCGCTAAATCCGTTGTTTCTGATATTGCCGCGTCCAAATCTTGCATCATCGCCTGTATAACAATTTTGTAGCACCAAGCCGTGGCTGGGTTGGGTGGGCCAATAAATGCCCGCAGTGCTTTCAAAAGTGTTGTCGTCTATTTGCAAACTTGCCGAGCTAATAGCCAAAGCTGCATAAGAGGGTATTTCGGCAGTGCCTCGGTGAATACTCACACTATTACCTATCAGGCGCGTAGCAGGAGCGGTGTGGAGCGTAATTCCCTTATACATTTGCGACATACTATTGCCTTGCAGTGTAGCATATCTGCTTGCCGAACCTATGTTATATACATCTATGCCATGAAATAGATTTTGAAAGTCGTTGTTCAATATATCTGTATCTGTATTGGTCATTTTTATGGCAGTGCCGCGTTTTGCAAGGCTAAAGTTGCTATCGGAGCAAGTGAAAATATTTGCAGATACGTCCACTTTTCCCGGATTAGTAAGACTAATATGTAAGTATTCATAAGAAGGGTTGCTAAAATATGCTTTAGAAGAAATAAAGCCACAAGTAGTTAAAGCACTTAATTGTCGGTCTTCGCCAGTGCCAAAATTATAAGCTGCTTCAAAAGGGAGCAGTACTATGTCATTGGCATTGTTTTCAAAGGTGCTGTTTTGTGCCCAAACAATACCCCCGCCTCTTTTTTTGATAGTAGCAGGAAAATAGTAAGCCGAACCCAGAGTGCCTGTATTTTGGTGCATATCTTGTATGGCTATTTGTGCTTCGCTGATGGTGCTGGTGTTTCTTATCCACACGATACCATGATGCGGGTGGGTGCCTTGCAAGCTATTCGCATTGAGATTGTTGGGGTGTGGTACAATGGTATTACCTTTTACCGTAATTCCTTTCCAGTTTTCACAAGCTTTTCGTGTGAAGTCAGAACCATCTACAATCAGCGTTCCACCGGCATTTACTACAATTCCCGATGTAGCATTTGCAAAGTAAAAATTACAATTGGTAATCGTCAGTATCGCTCCATTATTTACAGTGATAGTACCATTTACAAACCTATTGAGATTCGTCCAATTAACAGCACCTGTGATAGTTGTGCTATTGATGGTTGTTAAGTTTGCCATAGAGGTAACCTCATCAGCACCCACATCATAACGGCATCGTTGTAGGGGCTTAGTGTGCCGTTTGTGTTCGTATAAAGTGTGGTATTGTTAAAATCCCGATTATTAGTAGCTGCGACCCCATTAATAGGGTTCGGAAGGATTACGTTTGGGATTCCCACATCTTGCCAAACCAAAGCAGCATCTATCAAAGGCGATGTTGTTTTTAAAGTAACTCCGCTACTGCCAATAGATTGAAATTGAGGTTCTAAATTATATCCGGTTGCTTGGTCACCTGACATTTCTTTTCCTGTTTCTTGTCTCCATTGTCGCAGGGAAGTATAGGGGAGCGAAAATTTGCTATTCAATATAGATATTTCACCATTGAATCCATAATAATTATTGCCATAAAAATTTATATCCGCAGTATTTTCATAATACAATAGGTTAGCGTTAGTATTATTGACAAAAATATTGTTGGCAAACCACCATGTTCTCTAAATGCAGGGCATCTGCTTTAAAAAGGGCGCAGGGGTAGGCTCTGGCATTTCATAATTATCGGGGCTTACTATAACAGTATTATTGTAAATATAACAATCTTCCATAGGAACTGCATCGCAAGGGGATTCGGGCAATTAGAGTTCACTCCTTCTGTAATATAAATGCCGCCATAATTAATAAGGGGGAGCCACCATTATTGGGCAAATTTGTTAAACCATTTGCATCGTTTAGGCTAATATTATAGCGAATGGTATTGTTTTTAAAAAGCGACACCACTTCCGATGGAATAAACATAACTATGCGAAACATAATTGCCATTACCATCTCCAAAGGAGGGGTTTAAAGTGATATTGCCGTTAGAGTTTGTCCATTGATTCAGCATATAACCATAAGCCAAATTATTGTTAGAATAGTTGTATTGCATCACAGAGTTACTGACATAATTATCAAAATCAAAGCCGCCGCCATCTATTGTTTGAGAGGTATTATTGGTAGAGGTACAAAATTGTATCGTTACTTTATCGCTTCCATAAGCCCACACTCCGGCACCACCACTTACAGAAGTACACAAAACTCCGTTTCCCGAAGTAGTGCAGCCCTCTATTAAACAGCCCTGTACACCTCCTACTACAATACCGCTTCCTGTGGGGTCGCCTCCATAATTGACAACATTTCCGTTTTCAATAAAGGGAACAGTAGGAATGCCCTTATTTCCATTGGCTTCTAGTTTTTAATCAAAATATTGCTGATGCAATATTTTCCTCCCATAGCCAACTCATATTTTCCTAAAATATCAATACCTGCGTGAAAATTATTATTGCATTTACAATTTAAAATTTGTAATCCATCAAAACCTCCTCCACTCAAAGCCAAAGGTGCAGATGGAGACAAATTATTTGGATTAAAAGTATTAAATCCATCAAAAAATGTAAAATAAGGACGTGATTCTACACGAATACCTGCCAATTTAAAACCATTAGCATACACATTTTCTGCTTTAATGCCTTGCAATTTTTGAGCTACCGAAGAATTAGTATAACTTCCCGCATCATTCTCTTCATAGACAATAGATAAACCGCTGGAATTAGGAAGACACGCTACGATAGAGGGGTCGGATAAATTGGAGGTATTTCCTATCAAATTCAAGTTTTTAACTTGTATGTACGCTGTGTTTTGTAATAATATTACTGCTCTTTCAGGTGTAGGGCAATTTACGTTAGGATTGTTAGGCTCAGGGTCAGAAGAAGGATCATTTACATCTATCCTAATCGTGCTTGCAGGTATGCCTCCTGCTCCCAGCGTGCCTTGTATAATTACAGGGTTAGTAGGAGTTCCACTATCATTGCTATCCAAAAATATTCCCGTAGTCACTTCTTTATCCCCTGCAATATTAATAATGTCTCCCGGATTTAAATCCATGCTATTTAAAACAATAAAGTTGTTCCATGGACTACTCTGGCTTCCATTTCCATTTGTAGAAGCATTTAATGCAACATAATAAGTCGTTTGCCCCCAAGCCACCTTACCAAATATCAGCAGCATAGCCATAGCGGTTACGAGCCTTTGCGGTTTCCATAAAGCGAAGCAAGTACGCAGTACCCCCCCATTTTATGACAAATAAAATTAATGTGTTGCTGCGCTATCGCCATCCTTGAAGGCAGCGCGGCGGGTTGTTTGTTTTTTCTCATAACGAAAAAAAATTAAATGGTTAAAAATTAAAATATAGCACTCCCAATACCTTGCGGCAATTGAGTTTTTTCTTTCTTTTAAAAGGCAACAGTTTTTTTAACACTGCATCACCTTGTAATAGTCGTGGAACGGACGGAATTAATTGAAAAATTGAGAATTGAAAATTATGCACTTAACTAAAAACTCATCATTCAAAACTAAAAACTGTCATTTACTACTTACTCACCCTAAGCCTTCAACGCTTCCCTAAGCGTTGTTTGCAACAAATATAATTCTTTTTTTGAAAGGTGCAAATTTTTCTTTTAGTTTTTTTGTCGCCCAACTTTGTCAAAGTTCGAACTTTGACAAAGTTATGACAAGATAAAAAGTATGTAAATACCGCTACTTAATAAGGTTTTTTTAAAAACATTTAAAAAAATTTATTATTTACAAAATGTATTACTATATTTGCGCCTCAAAAATTGAAGCACATCTCAATACAATATAATTATGTACGCAATTGTAGAAATAGCCGGACAACAAATAAAAGTGCAGCAAGGACAGGAAATTTATGTACATCATTTAGGTGGTGATACAGGACAAAAATTGACCTTCGACAAAGTATTGCTCACTGCTGATGGCAATAATATCAGCATCGGTGCTCCTACCCTTTCCACACAGGTAAAGGCTACTATTATTGAGCACCTCAAAGGCGATAAAGTGATTGTTTTTAAGAAAAAACGCCGCAAAGGCTATCGTGTTAAAAACGGACACCGCCAACAATTTACCAAAATCAAAATTGACAGCATTATTTAATCTCTTAAACTTTTTGTTTTTTTTTAAAATACTATGGCACACAAGAAAGGCGTAGGTAGTACCGACAACGGGCGTGAGTCCCACAGCAAACGTTTGGGAGTAAAGTTATTTGGCGGTGAAGCCGCTATTGCAGGTAATATTATTATCCGCCAACGTGGTACACGCTACCACTTAGGCAGTGGCGTAGCAATGGGAAAAGACCACACTATCTATGCCACTACTGATGGTTATGTAACTTTTAAAACAGGACGCTTAGACCGTACTTTCGTTTCTGTTTTACCTTCTAAAAATTAATCTTAATTTTTATCTCTTTGATAAAAGAAAATCGCGCTACTGGTTTTCTTTTATATTTTGTGTATTTCAAAATACTCAAAATATTTTAAATACATTAACAATCTTTAACTAAGATTTTAGTTGAAATAATTTAAAAAGGCTATAAATTTGCACCGTTATTTTATTCAACTTAAAAATTAAAATTTATAAAAACAACAGATTAAAATGAAAAAATTATTTTTTGTAAGCGCAATTTGCTTTGCTGTATCTTTAGTTTCTTGCAAAAGTGAGCCTAAAACTGATGCCGCTGCTGCCGGTACCGAAACTGCCGCCGCTGCCGCTGATGCTTCGGCTGCTACTGACCCTGCTGCTGCTGCCGCTACTCCGGCTACTGACCCTGCTGCTGCCGAGCAAACAGTAGATCCTGATATGCCTAAAACTACTGTGCAATTTGCTGAATTGGAATATGATTTCGGTAAAGTGAAAGCTGGTGAAATGGTAACTCACGAGTATAAATTCAAAAATACAGGCAAAGAGCCGCTCATTATCAGCAGCGCGAAAGGTTCTTGCGGTTGCACCGTTCCTGAATATCCAAAAGAGCCTATCGCTCCGGGAGCAAGTGCAGCTATCAAAGTTCAGTTTGACTCTAAAGGCAAAAGCGGAAAACAAACTAAAACCGTTACTCTCCAAGCAAACACAGACCCCAATCCTACTCGTTTAACTATCAAAGGCGATGTAGAAGGTGATCCGAATGCTGCTGCTGCTGCACCTGCCGTACAAGTACAGCCTGCTGCAAAGTAATTGTTTGATTTTTCTTAAGAATTTTTTAAATAAAAAGCTGCTTCTAATGAATTTAGAAGCAGCTTTTTTTATGAAGTTGCCCGCAATTTTTCGGCTAAATAATGTGCAGTGTAAGAGTTTTTTACCGACAATAAACCTTCCGGTGTACCCTCATATAATAAATATCCGCCCGCTTCGCCGCCTTCGGGTCCTAAATCTATTATCCAGTCTGCCGATTTTATAATATCCAAATTATGCTCAATGATAAGCAAGGTGTGCCCCTGCTCCACCAAAGCATTAAATGCCGCCATCAATTTGTGTATATCGTGAAAATGTAACCCTGTGGTTGGTTCGTCAAACAGAAACAATATCGGAGATTGACTTTTTCCTTTACCCAAAAAATACGCCAGCTTCACACGCTGTGCTTCGCCGCCGCTTAAAGTGCTGCTGCTTTGCCCCAAACGCACATACTCCAAGCCTACATCATACAAAGGACGCAAGGCTTTGACGATGGTCGCCTCTGAAGCAAAAAATTCAAGGGCTTCGGCAATACTCATATCCAACACCTCCGAAATATTTTTATCATTCCATTTTATTTCCAACACCTCCTCTTTGAACCGCTTCCCTTTGCAATCTTCGCAGGTTAAGTGCACATCTGCCAAAAACTGCATCTCCACCACCACTTCTCCTTCACCTTTGCAGGTTTCGCAGCGTCCGCCTTCTACATTAAAAGAAAAATGTTTGGGTTTGTAGCCACGCACTTGTGCCAATTTCTGACAGTAAAATAAATCGCGGATAGTGTCGTAGGCTTTGGTATATGTAACCGGATTGGAGCGCGAAGAACGTCCGAGCGGGTTTTGGTCTATCATTTCCACCTGCGATATTTGCTTTGCGTCGCCTTCAACACTTGCCAGATTGCTGTTTTTATCCGCTTCACCATTTAGATAATTCTGCAATGCCGGAACTAATATTTTTTTGGCTAAGGTGCTTTTTCCCGAGCCGCTAACGCCTGTAAGCACCGTCATTGCCTGCAAAGGAATGGTGACGTTGATGTTTTTCAGGTTGTGCAAAGTGGCGTTTTTTATATAAATACGATTGCTGAAACTACGCCTCAATGCGGGTGTAGTGATGCTTCGCTTGCCGTTGATATAATCGGCGGTGAGGCTGTTTCGGGCGCGTTGCAATGCTTTGAAATCGCCGACAAATACTACCTCGCCCCCCAAATGTCCGGCAGCCGGTCCGATATCTATCATATAATCGGCGGCGCGAATAATGGCTTCTTCGTGCTCTACCACCAACACAGTATTGCCTAAATCGCGCAGATTTTTAAGTACACGAACCAAATTTTCGGTGTCGCGCGGGTGCAAACCGACACTTGGCTCATCTAATAAATACAAAGAACTACTCAAATTACTGCCCAAACTGCGTGTGAGATGCAAACGCTGTGTTTCGCCACCCGACAAGGTAGAGGATAAGCGATTGAGTGTCAGATAAGACAATCCCACTTGCTCAATGAGGCGCAAGCGTTGGCGTATTTCTGTAAGCAAACGACCGGCAACCTGCCCGTCGTGTTCGTTGAGCGATAAATTATCAAAAAAATTTAACAACTCTCCAATCGGCATCAGCACCAAATCAGAGAGGTTTTTTTGTTGGATTTTTACATATTGCGTTTCTTTGCGCAGCCGCGTTCCCTGACACTCAGGACATTCTGTGCGCCCGCGATAACGTGCCATCATAATACGATAATGCACTTTGTAGGCGTTGGACTCTAACATTTCAAAAAAAGCATTCAGCCCTTCAAAATGGTCGTTGCCTGTCCATAAAAGGCGGTATTGTTCAGGGGTAAGCTGGCGAATAGGGCGGTGAATGGGAAAATCAAAAAGTGCCGCTTTCTGAATTAATTCCTCTTTCCATTCGCCCATTTTTTCGCCTTTCCAAGGTGCAATGGCATCTTCATACACCGATAAATTGCGGTTGGGTATGATAAGATTTTCATCGTAACCAATCACCGAACCGAAACCCTCGCAACGGCGGCACGCTCCCTGCGGCGTATTGAAATTGAATAAAGCATCTGAGGGTTCTTCAAAGCGCAGACCATCGGCTTCAAAAATATTGGAAAATATGCTGCGTTTGCGACTGTCGGCATCAATGATGCAGCACACGCCTTCGCCCTCCTGAAATGCCGTCTGAACAGAGTCCGCCGCACGATTTTGTGTTTCATCATCATCACCAGCAGCAGCCAAGCGGTCAATTAGCAATAAAATTTCGGAAGTGTCGGCGGTGGCAGTACGTTCAATGGCTTGCTCTATACTGAGCATTTCGTCGGCTATCAGCACCCGCGAAAAACCTTTTTGTTGCAGGAGTTGCAGCTCTTCTTTCCAAGTGGCTTTGCGCTTGATGAGGGGCGTGGCAATCAGCAGACGTGTGCCTTCGGCTTGTGCAGCAATAGCATCGCATACATCGCTGATGCTGTGTTTTTTTACTACATTTCCGCTCACAGGCGAGTAGGTTTTTCCTGTGCGGGCAAAGAGCAGGCGCAGATAATCGTAAATTTCGGTAAGCGTGCCTACGGTGGAGCGCGAAGAGCGCGTACTTACTTTTTGGTCAATGGCAATGGCAGGGCTGATGCCTTTGATATAATCCACATCGGGTTTGTCCATACGGCTCAAAAATTGCCGCGCATAAGACGATAAACTCTCTACATAGCGGCGTTGCCCTTCGGCAAAGAGCGTATCAATTGCCAAAGATGATTTTCCCGAACCGGAAACGCCAGTCATCACCACCAATTTTTTGCGCGGAATAACGACATCTATGTTTTTTAGATTGTGTACTCGCGCTCCTTTGATGATGATATAATCGCGGGTATTGTAATCATTGATATTCAATATAATTATGTATTTATATTTTGGTAAAGTTTTTTTTGAAGTGATAAAAATATTCTTTTATCACCACCAACGAAATTAGAATAATAAAGCCAAAATAGAACTAATTTGTTGTTAAAAAAACACATTTTTTTTAGCTGAATAATTTTTCCATATCATACAAATCAAATCCTTTTGCCCAATAATCTTTTTGAATGTTTTGTAAAATGAATCCTGATTTTTGGTAAAATTCAAAAGCAAACTGCGAAGTGCGCACCCTGACTATTTGCACATTTGGATATTGCTGCAATTTATTCAAACGGAAGTTCAGCAATAATTTTCCCAAACCTTTTCGCTGCTGTTGGGGGTGTACAAAATCCCATGCGATAATGCCGGAGTTGCCGCGTACTTCAAAGCCGCCCGAAGCTAATATTTCGTTTTCGGTATTCGTAATTAAATAATGATGGTGGGCATGATGCCGTAAATATTCTGCCAATTCATTTTCTTCTTCGGGAGCGAAATATTGAGGAATATTGCTCCTGAATAACGCTAATACTGCCGCCTCATATTGCGGTGTGTAGCGCATTATATTTATCTCGTGAAGTGTTGCCATATTATCAAAGAAAAAAATAAAAATACTAATGATATATTAAACGCTGAATATGTGCCAAGGTATGTGTGTAGCGTTGGAGTGTGGCATTAAAAATACCCTTCTCGTCTATTGTATCTATACGCACTTCGTTGGAAGCGTGGATAATTTGTTTTTTATTCCATAAAATTCCTACATGTACGATGCGTTGCTGCGCATTATGAAAAAAAGCTAAATCAGCGGTTTGAGCTTCTTTTAAATGCTCCACACGCTCACCGATTTGCGCTTGTTGCCAGGCATCGCGGGGCAGTGCTATGTGGTGCAATTTGTGGCATATTTGCACCAAACCCGAACAATCTATGCCCCACCTGCTGCGCCCGCCCCACAAATAGGGTGCGCCTAGAAAATAACGAGCTGTTTGTAATATTTTTGCGGCGGTGTTCGAAGAGGAAGGGGCAACAACTGTTTTTGAGTTTGTTGGCCGGCTTTTGTATTCATATTCGGTTTCGTTGATACAAAATGTATTTTTGCTCAACACAGAATTTGGTAATTCGGCTCCTGCTTCCAAGTATATCCTTGTTTTTTTTTGATAATTAAGTGTTTCTTTTCGCCACAGATAAGCTGCTTTGCAACCCTGTACAATGGTGGTATCCGAAAGCGGTGCTGCTGCTAATATTGCTATTTGTCCTGCTGCTGCCCAGCCTTCGTAGTCGTCATACTGCATTTTTATTTTATACCATTCGGCTTGTTGTTCCAATACAACGCAACTTTCGCCAAAAAGCCCTTGTGATACCATTTCGCTACGGTGGGTGGGTTCGCTGCGAACAGGGACTAAAGATTGTACAAAAACTGCTTTTTTTTGCATCTTTTTTTGTTTTATCTATAAAAAAAGCCTCTGAACTGTGTGTTCAGAGGCTTCTATATTCATCACTTCAATTACTTTATTTTTTAATAAATTTCACCGCTTTATTGCTGTTGTTGCTCACAATAATTAATTGATAAGCACCAGCAGGCAATTGGTTGATGTCTAAAGAAATAGAGTTGATACCTTGAACTAAAGTAGCCATTTGTTGGAAAGCAATACGACCCGTTACATCATATACAGTGATAGTGCTTTCTTCGTTTACGCTGCTGCCTACTACTACTGTTAATTTATCGGTAGCAGGGTTTGGCGCAACTGTTACATCTGTACAAGTTTGTCCGGCGTTGAATATACGAATTACATCAGAGATAACTTCGGTATAGCCGTAATTATCTACTTCTACAAGACGGTAGAAATGTGCTGTGCAAGGTGTTGCGGTTTTATCCAAATAGTTGTAAAGTTGTGTAGCAGTGCTATTGCCTTTGCTGTCAATGTTTGCGAGGTTGATGAAGTTGATACCATCAACAGAGCGTTGCAAAATGTAATAGTCGCTGTTGAGTTCGGCGGCAGTAGCCCAAATCAATAAATTGCCTTCTGCTGCTACTTCTCCTTCGAAACGAATCAAATCTACATCTAATTTACAAGGTTCTGAACCACTCAATGTGTCGGTGCAACCTTTGCTGTCGGTAATGTATAAAATGTATTCATCACCAGCAGTAATACCTAATAAATCCAAACTTGAGGAGGTATAGTTGTCATCGTTGTAAGTTCCTATAATGTCATAAGGAGCAGTACCATTGCTGATGCTCACGGCTACATCATAAGCACTACCCGGCTCGTTACATTCAGCAATACCGCTTACTTCAAAATTGCCGCATTTGCTGCACTCACCTGTGCCACTGGCAGAGCCAAAACAACCGTTGGCATCAGAAACCGTAACATTGTATTCATCGCCGTTTACTTGGTTGCTAATGGTATATGAAGTTCCGCTATAATCTTCTTCTACTACTACACCGCCGATTTCAATGGTATAAGGAGCAGCACCACCTTCCCAAGATACTGTTACTGAATATAAACCTTGTGTTTCTTGTTGGGCTGTACAAGGATCAACAGAAGCAGATACTGCGAAATCAGCACATACATTTACTGCTTCCTGTACAGTTAATTGATAACCCGGAACGATTAATTCTGCACATACAACACCGTTGGCAATAGCACCCAAAGCTGCTTCGCCACTTGTAATTAAGCCGTTGTTGATGGCTCCTACTGCTGTTGTCAAATCTTCGGTTAAAATGCTCAAACCGTGTACGTTGTAAGTTCCGGCAGGCAAACTGCTAAAACTGAACTCACCATTGAAATTATAAGCTACTATGTCATATATTGTGCTGTTGCCTGGTTGGTCAGTTGTCAATACATATACATAAGAGTATGCTTCGCTCGTATTATGACCGCTTACGCTTGGTGCTTCTGAAGTACCACCGAAAGCTACTGTTGTGTTAGCCGGAGGTGTAACTGTACCGGCTTCGGCAGCGCAAGTAGGTGCAATTGGTGTTCCTGCACATTCGCAAGAGGTATTTACCATATCATTTTCGGTGTTCGCGTTGCCGTCATCACAAGCATCGCCTACGTTGGCTTGCAAGTTTTCGCAATCGTAAGTAGGAGCAATTACTGTTCCTGCACAAACGCAACCGCTTGTTACCATATCGTTTTCGGTGTTCGCGTTGCCGTCATCACAAGCATCGCCTACATTGGCTTGCAAGTTTTCGCAATCGTAAGTAGGTGTTACTGGTGTTCCTGCACAAACGCAACCGCTTGTTACCATATCATTTTCGGTGTTCGCGTTGCCGTCATCACAAGCATCGCCTACGTTGGCTTGCAAGTTTTCGCAATCGTAAGTAGGTGCTACTGGTGTTCCTGCACATTCGCAAGAGGTATTTACCATATCATTTTCGGTGTTCGCGTTGCCGTCATCACAAGCATCGCCTACGTTGGCTTGCAAGTTTTCGCAATCAAATACAACAACTGCTGCACCGTGCCATATTTCTTGTACTTCGCTTAAATCAGCACACAATATGCCATCTTCAATGCCGGACTGAATATTTTCAATAGCAGAAATAGAACCATCATCTAGCAAACTATTGAATAAATCAATATAAGAATTGGCTATTTGGAAGCCGAAAACATAATAAGCTCCTTCGGGGTAATCTGTAAAATCAAAAGAACCATCTAAAGAAAAATTTACAATATCATATACATATCCGCTATCGGGGTCTATATCATAAGCTAAAAAATAGCCATAGCTATATGTAGTATCTGTATTTTGTGACATCGTTTCAGCGGCAGCTAAAGTGCCGTTTAATTCTACGGTAGTGTCGGCGTACATTATCATTCCGGCATTTGCACCGCAGGTAACTTCCAAAGCAGCAGCTTCGCTGAAATCTGCACATAAATCTCCGGCTTCTACGGCAGCTAATATCATCTCTGCTGTTAAATATTGCTCTTGACCAAATAGGGCTACCAAAGTATCTATACCGCCTTGTACATTCAATCCCCATACATCATAATCTCCTGTGGTATAGTTGTTGCCATTGGCATAAAAAATACCGGAAAGTGACAGGTCAGCAACATAATTGCCATCAACAAGCCCTTCTACGCCTGAAACGTAGGTAGTCAATACGAAAAATTGTTCGTAACCAGCTAAAGTAGTTTGGCCAGTAGCTGTAAATGGTGTGCTGTATCCGCCCAAGGCCACTGAGCTGCTGGCAGGTGACAAAACACCGCCGTTTGCCGCACAAATAACAGCAGGAGCAGCAGCTACTTCTACACAATATGCGGGACTATCGGTGTAATCAAAACAAGGTTGAGGTACACCAAAACTTGGTAATACTACCTCTAAGCTATATACAACGCGGTCAAATGAAACACCTGAAGCCGGATACAAACCTGACTCTACCAAACAATAATAAATATCGGGAAGCGTAGCCAAAGCTCCGTTTTCGGCGATGTAATTCGGACAAGACAAAATACCTCCTACTGCTCCCAAAATAGCCGTTACTTCGGTTTGGTTATATACCAAAGCTTCGTAGCAATAGTTGCCAGGACCCAAAGTGCTGAAATCAAAAGTGCCATCTTCAGAAAATCCTACGATTATCGGACCATCTAAGGCATTGTTGGCATCGTCATACAAACTGTCGGCATCTACTACTACCCACAACAAGTCGGTAGCACCAGTAAAGCCGTCATAGTTATTGAGTAAAAGATTGGGATTGGCATCTAATGCCACCAAATTTGTGATTAAAGTAGGCGGTGTGGTTGTGGTATTTGTTCCTGCGGGATAAGTTACAGTTCCCAAATTGGCAGTGCAATCTTGCGCTTGTGCAGGCATAGAGAACAACATTGCCACCAACAACAGAGCCGAACCTAAAAGACTTTTGAGTGTAAAGATCTTCATTCGTTTCAGTGTGATTTTAAGTTTTTAAATATTTATTTTTATTTAATTTGTTTTTTATTCAATAAAAAAAATAACTTTTGGAACATCAAAAAGCAAATATAGTATATTTGCACTATATTAATATAAATTCGGTATAGAAAATCTTAATTACACGTGTAATTTTTCTTTCCGTGTCAGTAATTCCGCTTCTGTGTCCACATTATCTGGGTCGGGTACGCAACAATCTACCGGACACACTGCCGCACATTGTGGTTCTTCGTGAAAGCCTACACATTCGGTGCATTTATCGCTCACAATATAGGAATAATCATCAGAAACCGGTCGGTTGCGGATAGCTGCATCTAATACTTTGCCTTTTTTTAATGTATAGGCTCCTTTTAGATCTGTGCCGTCTTCTATCGCCCACTCTAAACCTCCCTCATAAATAGCATTATTGGGAAACTCCGGTTCGCAGGCTCCACAATTAATGCACTCTTCGGTTATCATAATAGCCATTGTAATATAAATTAAGATATTTTTGTCGGGTGGTTATAAAAATAAATTTCAGAGATTTAACAATCAGTTGCTTTATATAGTTTTTTAAATATTTTTTTTCTTTTGTTGTATAAAAACTATCCCCTTCAAAATATCTTTGCAAAGATAAAGCAACTTCCTTAAAAAAAGATTTTTTTAATGCTATTAAAAGATAAAATTGCGCTGCTCGCTTGCTGGGGCGATGTTTTGCTGGAGGGTGGCGAGGCACAAGAAAATGCCATACGCACTGCATTTTTTCACAATGCCTGGTTTACGTCCGACAATTGTCGTTTGGCAATTCGCAGCATTGCTTCGCGTTTTCTGAATGCCGAATTTTTGCAACAATGGGCGCAGCACTACCGCTTGGATTTGCACCACGCTCACCCGCCCAAAACTATTGCTCTGGTGATGGCGGGTAATATTCCTTTGGTGGGTTTTCATGATTGGTTGGCAGTGCTGATGAGCGGCAACAAGGCTCTTGTTAAATTGTCTTCAAAAGATGAACACCTGCCGCGTTTTTTATGGCAGCAATTGGCTTTGATTCAGGCTGATTTTGCACAGCAATCTACCGTATTTACCGAGCATATTATCCAAAATTTTGATGCCGTCATTGCCACCGGCAGCAACAATAGTGGTCGTTATTTTGAGCATTATTTTGCCAAATATCCGCATATTATTCGCAAAAACAGGGGAAGCGTGGCAGTATTGACGGGCAAAGAAACCCCGAATGATATAGAACAACTCGGGCAGGATATTTTTACTTATTTTGGTTTGGGCTGTCGCAATGTGTCTAAATTGTTCGTACCCAAGGGCTACGATTTTTCTTATCTTTTAGATCATTTGGAGTCTTTTTCGGAGATGATGCAACATCATAAATATAAAAACAATTATGATTATCTGCGCTCGCTGCTCTTACTCAATCAAACACCGCACTACGCCAGCGATTTTTTGATGCTGATAGAAAACAAAGCCGTAAGCTCACCTTTGAGTTGTGTGCATTTTGAATTTTATGACAGCAACGATGATTTGAGCAACCACCTCATTGAACAGGCGGCTGATATACAAGTCGTTGTAGGAGAAGGGTTTATTCCCTTTGGCAACACACAAAATCCGTCTCTCAGCGATTATGCCGACAAAATAGATACGATGCAGTTTCTATTGCAATTGCATACGCCTTAATTTTCCTGCCCCATTGTCGCATTTATTTTTAGGTTATTCTTTCTACGTCTATGTTTTTTTGAAAATACAATTTTTTGTTGGTAAGGTCAAAAGCGCATAAACGCCCCATTCCTTTGCGCCAATAGGCGTAGCAACCACAATCGATATCCAACACGGGGAGTTCTTTTTGTTGGGCGAGCATAGTTTTTATTTCATCTTTCGTGATGGGAGTATGCCCATGTACAATGCTTTTTTTGCCTAAAAAACCCCTGTCTAAAGTACGATACCATTTTCTTATCCACAACATTGCCTCCAATTGTTCCAAGGCTGCCCCCGATTTAGAAAAATCAAAACCGGCATGCACCAAATAGTAAGTATTTAGTTCAATATAGTATGCCAGAGATTCCAAAAAACGCCAATATAAGGGAGGTATTTCGTATAAATTAAGTACGCCAAAACTGCGCAAAGTAGCTTCGCCGCCGTTTTGTAACCAAATTTGGGCATCTAATAAACTGTTGCGTGCATCTAACATCAATTTTTCGTGGTTGCCCATAATGCAATGCACCGAATAGCCTGCCTGTCGCAATTCAAGAATACAATCTATTACTTGTTTGGAGCCGGGGCCTCTGTCTATATAATCGCCCAAAATATACAACTCGTCTGTAAGTTGCAGTTTTACTTTTTTGTATAGTAAACGTTCAAATGTTTGAATATGTCCGTGTATATCAGAAACAGCAATTTGACGCATAAAAATAAAAAGGTCAAATAAAATAAAATTATTTACTTTGAGTTTTGATTTTTTTTCCTAAAAATACTGTTGATTATGTTATTTTGGTATTTAAAACTTTATTTTTTTTGCTTTTTTAATATCTTACATCTTATAATAATGAAAATCTCTTTTTCTTCCCAACATCAGGTTGCTTTGCACATAGAAGTACGCGGCTTACCCAATAATCAGGGAAAAGTGGCTTTGGAACTCTACAACGAACAACAACAAGTGGTGGCGCAGCGTTGGGGGGATGTTTCCGATAAAAAAAGCTTTTTTGAATTCAACGAGTTGCCGCAGGGTCGTTATGCCGTCCGTTTGTTTCACGATGCCAATAATAATAAAAAATTAGATACCAATTGGTTTGGAATGCCCATTGAAGCCTATGGTTTTTCCAATGATGCCCGCGCACTTACCTCTGCTCCCGCTTTTGAAAAACAACTTTTTGACCTTTTTGAAGCCAAAAATATCAAAATTACGGCACGATGAATAAAAATTTACTTCTATTAAATTCTTTTAATATCTGCTCCCAAAGCACGCAGACGAAGGTCTATTTGTTCATAGCCCCTGTCTATTTGTGATATATTGCTGATGTTGCTTTTTCCTTTGGCACTTAATGCCGCTATCAACAGCGATACCCCCGCCCGAATATCCGGCGACGACATACTGATACCTCGAAGAGCGTAGCGGCGGTTTAAACCATTGACTACGGCACGGTGTGGGTCGCACAGCACAATTTCCGCCCCCATTTCAATCAGCCTGTCCACAAAAAACAAGCGACTTTCAAACATACGCTGATGAATGAGTACGCTGCCGGAGGCTTGTATGGCGGTTACTAAAGCTACGCTGATGAGGTCGGGTGTGAAACGAGGCCAAGTGCCGTCGTTGATAGTAAGGATAGAGCCGTCTATATAGCGTTGTACTTCGTAGTGTTCCTGTGCCGGAATGTGGAGGTCGTCGTTGCGCTTTTCTATGATGATGCCCAATTTGCGAAAAGTGTCGGGAATAATGCCCAACTCATTGTAGGCAACATTTTTAATCGTAATTTCGGAGGCTGTCATTGCCGCCAATCCTATAAAACTCCCCACTTCTATCATATCCGGCAAGCATCTGTGTGAGCAGCCGCTCAATTTTGTAATGCCCTCAATAGAGAGCAAATTAGAGCCTATACCGGAAATTTTTGCGCCCATCGCTATCAGCATTTTACATAATTGCTGAATATAAGGTTCGCAGGCGGCATTGTAAATGGTGGTAGTGCCTTCTGCCAATACCGCCGCCATAATAATATTGGCAGTGCCGGTGACAGAGGCTTCCTCTAAAAGCATGTAAGTACCTTTCAAGCCGGTGGCGGGGGCTTCGATGGAGTAGCTGTTTTCGTGGGCATCGTAGTTGAACTTTGCTCCTAATTTTTCAAAACCCAGCAGGTGTGTGTCAATACGCCGCCGCCCGATTTTATCGCCACCAGGTTTCGGAACAAATGCCCTGCCGAAGCGTCCGAGCAAAGGACCCAAAATGGTGAGCGAGCCGCGAATGGCGCGGGCTTTTTCCAAATACGCCGCCGAAGTGAAATAATCGGACTGTATGGCATCTGCTTGAAACGAAAAAGTATTAGCGGCTAATTGCTCTACCTTTACGCCTATTTCCTCCAACAATGTTATTAAAAAATTAACATCGCGGATATTGGGAATATTGGAAAGAATGATTTTTTCGCTGCTCAACAAAGTGGCACAAATTACTTGCAATGCTTCGTTTTTTGCGCCTTGCGGCTCTATTTCGCCTCTCAAAGGCTTGCCGCCTACAATTTCCAAAGCCGTATTATCCATAAAAAAAATGTGTCGTTGGTGCAAAATAATATACTTTGCTTACTGTTTTTTACGGCGAAAATTGTTATTATTATTATTGTTGTTGCTTTTTTGTGTTCTATTATTATTGCCCGAATTTTTATTTCTGTTGTGTTGTTGCCCTTTGTTATTATTACTTGGGTTATTGTTGGGCAACGCATTATTTATTTTGGCAGTTGGCACTTTGGCATCTGCATCTAAGGTGAGCATACCTTTTGAGAGTTTAAATAAATCTTCTTTTATTGTTTCGTCATTTACTGACTCTTGCGTGCGGGCACTCAAAACCATTTTCATATAACTCGCTATTAGTTCTGTAAATGCTTTTCGCTTTTCGTCATCTTCTTCCATTGTCGCTTTCTTAATCAAAGTTTCTACATTTTTTCCGTAGTGCTTTATCTGTATTTTTTGATGCGGATATGGCAAACGAAGCGGCGATAAAGCCAAAGACTCCTGAGTAGGAACAGTGTAGGGTGAATTGACTTCTAATTTAAAATCAGACATAGCAAACAAGTGATCCCACAACTTATGGCGAAAATCTTCTACATTGCGCAGGTGCGGATTTACTTGCCCCATTATCTCAATAATTTCTTTCACCGCTTGCTCTCGCTTGTGGGTTTCTTCAATGGTAGCAGTAAATTCAATCATTTTTTGCACCAAACGCCCGTATTCTCTGAATTTGAGCGGTTTATTATAATTTTCTACAAACATAATTTTAAATAAAATAAGAAAAAACCTTCATCAATCAATGAAGGCTGTTGAATAAAAGTGTTTTGTTACAGCAGAAAAAGGCTTTGGCAGCCAAATTACTGCTAAAGCCCTTTGGGTTATCTGTGTAATATGATGAGATGTTGCTATGTCTTTGATATATTGTTTTTTTATTGGTAAGTGATGTTGGCAAAGCTGCCTTGTGTCACTGATTGGCTGCCGCCGCCGCTTACGCTGCAAGCAAACGAAAAAGAACCTGCTATTTTTTTAGTGCCGGTATCAAAGGTGGTAAAAGTGACAGAGCCTTCGGAAGCACTGCAAGATTGTGCCGTAGGCGACAAATAAGTAGCCACCATACCATCGCCCACCTGCGCAGAGCCGGTAGTAAAATTACCTGTATAAGTAATGTAGATGCTGCTGCCGTTTTGGGCGGTGCCACTCAGTACCAAAGTGCTGTCATTTTGACGGATAGCGTTGATGGTGGTAGCTGTCCACGTAGCTCCATCTACTTTGGCGGTGAGTTCTTTGGCGGCAGATACGGTGGAGCAGGGCGTACAAGAGCCGCCGCAATCTACTCCTGTTTCGCTGCCGTTCTGCACACCGTCTGTGCAGGTAGGTAATACGATTTGATTTGGATTGCAATTTACCAAACCTACGCATTCCTCACAGGGACCGCAACAGTCAATACCTAATTCGCTTTGATTTTGGATACCATCATCGCAAGTCGGACCTTTTCCGCACGAAGCATTGATAAGCACAGCAAATATTACACTCAATACAAATAAAAAACGCAAGTTCATAAATATTGTTGATTTTTAGGGGAATTTTAAATGATTTACTCTGTAAATACACACAAATTTAGTTCTTTAAAATATAAATGTATAATTTTTACAAAAAACAATTGACAAATTTTGTATTGTGTATCAAAAAGCCGACCATTTTTTTTCAGTATTATTGTGTATAGTGTTCCCATTGGGCAATGAGAGCTTGCATATCGGCGGGCAATTCGCTTTCAAAATGTATGTATTGCCCGCTTGTGGGGTGTATGATGCCCAAAGTGCGGGCGTGCAAGGCTTGGCGTGGGCATATCTGAAGGCATTTTTCTACAAAATGTTTGTATTTGCTGAATACAGTGCCTTTCACGATTTTGTCGCCGCCATAGGATTCGTCGCCGAAAAGCGGGTGTCCGATATGGCTGAAGTGTACGCGGATTTGGTGCGTGCGGCCGGTTTCGAGTTTGCACTCTACTAAGGTTACATAGCCAAAACGCTGCAATACGCGATAGTGTGTAACGGCGGGTTTGCCTTGTTCGCCTTCGGGAAATACGTCCATAATTTTGCGATAACGCAAATTTCTGCCGATGTTGCCTTCTATGGTGCCTTGTTCGGCTTCTAAATTGCCCCATACCAACGCTATATAGCGGCGTTGTGCGCTGCGCTCAAAAAATTGCCGTGCCAAGTGGTTCATCGCTTCTTCGGTGCGTGCCACTACCATCAGTCCGGTGGTGTCTTTATCGATGCGGTGTACCAACCAAGGACGAAACGCCTCCCCCACCCGCTCGGCATCTACACCGTAGCGATGCACTAAGGCATTTACCAAAGTGCCGCGCGGATTGCCGCAGCCCGGGTGCACCACCATACCCGCTTCTTTATTCACAATCACCAAGGCGGTATCTTCGTACATTATATTTAATGGAATATCTTCGGGCAATACTTCGTTTGGCTCTTGCGCATAGGGCATTACGATGGTGATGGTGTCGTAGGGCTTTACGCGGTAGTTGGGTTTTACGGTGTTGCCGTTTACGAGTACCGCGCTGCTTTTTATCGCCACCTGAATACGATGGCGACTCACCCGTTCCAAACGATTAAACAGAAATTTATCAATACGCAGCAGTTCCTGTTTTTTATCTACTACATACCTGAAATGCTCATATAATTCATCGCCGCCTTCCTGCTGCCCGGACAGTTCTATGTCGCTGATTTCTTCTTCGTTATTAAAATTCATATTTTTTTCGCTGCAAAAATAATATTGCTTTGGCTCTGAGATGTTTTTATTGTCGTAAAATGATTATTTTCACCGCAATAATGTAACATTCAACAACGCATTTGTTTCTTTTTAGATTTATTATTTTGTGTTTTTTTAAAAATATCAGTTCCTGTTGCAATAAACTTGTGCATAAATGCGTTGTCTATACCATTAATTTTTTACTTTTATAAGTGTTTTAAAATTTTAATATTCACCAATAATCTGTTTTCAGTGCTATGTTTCAATCTATTTCATCTCAAAGAATAATCGCTGTTTTATGCTGTTGCGCTGTACTTACCTTGAGTTCTTGCAGTGTTTTCAAGCGCGACAAATGTGGCACTTGCCCTAAATTTTCTATGGTAGCACCTGTTGAAATTCAAGATGATTGTGCGCAAGAGGGATAATTACTGAACATTTGCTCCTCTCTTTGTCTTTGGTGCACTCAGCATAAAAGGCGGTTTTTCGGATATATTTTTCCTAAAAAACCGCCTTTTTATATCTTCCTTTCGGCGGCTACAATAAGCCTCTGCCGCTTTGCAAAATGCTGATGATGATAATAGCCAACGCCGAGCCGCTGAATATTGCCAAACGACGAAAACGACTGTTGCTGTCGGTCATTTTTTTGATGCTGATGCGGGCAATGGTGTAAATAATTACTGCCAGCAACATCATCGTCAGGTGCTCTACCGACCAATAGCGCAAATTGGCATCTTTCATCGCTGCACCGCTCAACTGCACGTTGGGACTTACAAAGTACAAAACAATGCCGAGCAAGGTTTGAATGTGCAAAGCGATAAGTGTCCAAAGCGATAATTTGTCGTCTATGGTTTCAAATTTATTGCCCGAAAGCCAGCCCAACAATGCTTTTACAAAAATTATTATCAGCAATGCCAATGCTATATAACGAAAATAAGAATGAAAATGAAGCAGTCCGGTGTACATACGCAAGAATAAAAAGTTTTTATTAAAAAATGATAATAAGAAAAACAAAGGTAAAAACTCCTGATAAAGTGCTTCTGTTTTGTGTATAAAAAATAGATTTTTACTTATAATATTATTTTATAAATAAAAAAGTCAATCTATATTTTTTTATTATAAATAGTTAATTATCAATATTTTATATTTTATATTGTTTGTTTTTAAATAAAAGTCAATGTTATAAAAAAATATTTTTCATACATAATGGCAAACATTTGAAATATTTTTCAACTTTAAAATTTGTCTCCTCGCAAGAGGTAGTATTACTATTTGGAGTACAATATCATTTATTTTTTTCATAATATTCATACATGGAATTAAAAAACAGAGTCGCTATTATTACAGGTGGCGCACGCGGTATCGGTAAAGCTACAGCTTTGAGCTTTGCCAAAGAAGGAGCAGCAGTTGCTATTTGGGACTTGAACGAAACCGCCGGACAAGCCGTGGTACAGGAAATTATACAGCAGGGCGGCAAGGCTATGTTTGTGCAAGTGAATACTTCGGATTTGGCTGCCGTAGAAGTTGCTGCCCAACAAGTGGCACAAACTCTCGGTCGTATTGATATTTTGGTGAATAATGCCGGAATTACCCGCGATGCCACCCTCAAAAAAATGAGCAGTGAGCAGTGGCAGCAAGTGATTGACGTGAACCTGACCGGCGTATTTAACTGCACCAAAGCCGTAGTGCCTTATATGGAACAAAATGCCTTCGGACGCATTATCAATGCTTCTTCGGTGGTAGCCTTATACGGTAATTTCGGGCAAAGCAACTATGCCGCTACCAAAGCCGGCGTAATTGCTATGACGCAGGTGTGGGCACGCGAACTGGGGCGCAAAGGCATTACCGTAAATGCGGTAGCTCCAGGTTTTATCGCTACCGAACTCATCAAAACCATTCCTGAAAAAATTGTAAATTCCCTCACCGAACGCACGCCACTCGGACGCTTGGGCACACCCGAAGACATCGCTAATGCTTATGTGTATTTGGCTTCCGACAAAGCCTCTTTCATTACCGGCACTGTAATCAGTGTAGATGGAGGTATTACGATTTAAGAAAAAATTCTTTATTTAAAAAAATAAAACCCTTGATAATCAATGTATTATCAAGGGTTTTTTATATTATTCAACAACTATATATACTATGTTGATATAGTTTTGTTTATGGCTGTACTACAAAAATAGGTTTTACGGACAAAGGTGCGTGGTCGCCGATTATTTGCAGCCAATACATACCACTCGCACCCGCCGGCAAAGGAATACTTATCTGACGATTTTGTATATCGCCTGCATCTTCGCTCCATATTACTTGCCCCAAATTGTTCATCAAACGCAATTGGATATGCTGTGCTTTTGCAAAAGACATATCTACCGTTACGCGCTCTTTGGCGGGATTCGGGAAAATACTCACCCGTTTGTCGTTTTCGTGCAAAATATCTTCTACATCGGTGAGGTTCGGACACTCCCACCCCCAGTATTCTTCGCCTAATTGATAGCCTACGGTAAATTGATGATAAATGTTTTTACCAAAATCCGGCTCAAAAGTTATATAATATTGATTGGTGGTATTGGGCTTGCGCAAACGGGCATACCCCGCTCCGTCTTCAGGAAAATACCAAAATTCCAAACCGTCCTCATCGCTGTCGTTAAATTCCAGCACATAGCAGCCGTCATTTAATACAAAAGTTTCTTCGTAGGCTTTATTGGCTTGCAGCGGTGTAGCACTTTGATACAATACCGTTCCACTGTGGTCTTTTAAAGAATAGCTGTTTTCCTGTGGCTCATTGTTGGTTTTAAAATTGAACACAAGCCCGCTTTCGTATTGTGGAGGCAATGAAAAAGACGACTCCATATAATTGTTGGCAGTGTAGGGGTCGTTGGTATAATCGGGTTCGCTGACACGGGCAAAAAATACCGGATTGGCAGGATTGAGGTTAGTCCAGTTGAACAAAGGCAAAGTAACATCGGCAGAAGCCATCGGCGGCAGCACACCTTCCCAGCGATAGTAACAGGGCAAAGTGAGTGCCAGCGACTTGATGCCGTATTCTACCAACACACTGCGGAGCGTATCGCGTCCGGTGTTTTGAATACGAATGACGGGTTGCCCACAAATGGGGTTTTTGCGCTGATGGATTTGTTTCTTGCTCGGAGTAATAATGTCTTCAATAGCTACATCTTTTACAAAGTTAGCCGCACCATAAGAAATCAATTGTGTTTCTATTACATAATTTCCCTGCGGCTGATAAGGTGTTGCCGCCTGCATATCGTAATCAAAAGTATTTATTTCGCCCGCATTTACCAAATGGCTTACGTTGTGTTCGAAGGTTTGCACCACATCGCCCGGACACCAGCCGCCTCTGTCAAATATCCAAGTGCCGCCCTGCGGATACAAAGGATTGTCGGCGCACTCTTTCCATACTTGCCATTGAAACTGCGGCGTGGGTGCATTGACACTTAAATAATGGGTTTTTTCGCAAAATTCACCACAACCGCTCGGCGATGGAAAATCGTAACCGGTGGTGCGGGTAATTACTTTAAATGCTTCAAAATTTTCGGGTACTTTGAAACTTACCGGCTCGCATTTTTTTTCACTTGATATATCGGAATACAGAAAATTGCCACTCCACAGATTTTTGATACCCAGCACCGGACGCGGCGGCGTGCCTTTGATAAATAAAAATTTCAAATCCAACAATTCTTGTGCATTGCCTGATGAAAGACGCACTTTATTGCGCAAAATAGGTGCATAATCGGTGACATCATATACCCACGAAAAGCCCGCTCCTAAATCTAAATTGATGCCGTAAGGTGTGATGTAGCGTCCGATTTCGTAGCGCACCACCGGACTGTAATAGGTTTTGTCCTGACGGCTAATACTTTGTTGCGGAGCAATGGCAACAGAGTCGGTTTTGTTGCCGTTTTGGTCGTAAATATAAGAATAGCCCGCTTTCCATACATACAAAGTGTCGGTGGGTAATTTGGGGTGATTGGGTGCGTCATCTTCTATTTTAAAACCATCGGGATTATTGAATAATACCAATACATCATATTCATTTTGAATGGTGTCTGTAACACTGATACTTTGAACTTGGGCGGCTTCTTCGCTGCGATAAAAGGTGATGAGTGGGCGTAAGTTGCTATTGCTTGCCAAATGATTAATCTCTGCGGCTTGCCATTTTTTCCATTGGGGTTTTAATTTTAAATATCCTTTGAGGTTGTTGGCATTGCTATTGACGGCAACACCGCCGCCTTCATCTAAACCAAAATCGGCTCTCAGGTCGCTGTAATTGGGGTGCGAAGCATCTATTTTTTTGTTTTTCCAATCGGCAATCGCAGTAGCACTGAGGGCAGTGTTCCACACGCGCACTTCGTCTATTTTTCCTTTTAAATAAGAATTGTCCCAACGCGCCAGCCAAAAATCCTGTGCTCCGGTATTGATATTGTATGTTTTTTGTCCGGCTAAATTGCCATCGTAATATACTAATGTTTGTGTGCCGTTATATACTACAGCGTAGTGATGCCAGTTGTTGAGGCTGTTGGCTAAGGTGACATTAAAATCGGGTGCGCCCCATTGTTGCATACGCCACAGGTTGTTGGTGGTCATAGTGCGCAACGAAAAATCCTGCCCCACCGAACCGGTAATACCCGCCTGAAAAATACCCGCATCGTTGAAGGCTTCGGCGCGTGCCCACATTTCTATGGTGCGCGGTGCATTGCCGCTGATTTGCGCCGCTGCTCCCAGATTTACATATTTTCCGCTACCGTCAAATTCCAAATATGTACCACTGTTGCTCGCCCATACCTGATTGGAAGGGGTAGTTTCCCACATCAATACGGGTTCGGGTGCGGCTGCATCACGATAAAATGAAATATCCAACAGAATATCCGAAGCACCGTCCCATAGAAAAGGCTCTTTAAAATACAGCGTAGCTGTTCCGCTGTTCAAAGTGCTGTGTTGTTGATATACGGTGCTGAAAGATTCGTTTTCTAAAAATGTATTTTCTAAATTGTTGAGCGTGTTGGCTAATCGCAGCTGCAAGTTTTTGAGGGTACTTCCTTGTTGCACTTCAAAACTCAAAGCATCTATTTCGCCCGCACTCAAACCGCTTTGCCATAGTTCGTCGGCAGTCCATTTGTACTGATGGCGTACAGCGTTGCCACTGACGGCGGCGGCAGATGATGTGCCGGAACTCAAAGAAAAATTTTGAAAAACGGCGTTGGGTGAATATGTTGCAACCTGCTGCATCTGCTGATAATAGGAAAAAGTGGGTGACGCTGTGTAGGCGTATTCGTCCACGGCATTGTCATTGACTAAAAAATTGGGTATTACATAGCGCGTAGAGTCCCAAACACCACTGCTGTCGGTAACGTAGGTGTAGGTAAGATAATCCCACTCGCCGCAGGGGTAGTTGTCCTGATTGGTAGCAGCATCGCATTTGAGGGTTTGTACCATAAGAATACGCTGATAACTTTCCGAGCCATCAGGAAAATCGAATACACCGCTATAAGTACTCCAAGCCGGCGGATTAGGGGTTTGAAAAGTAAATGTTTGTACTACTGTTGTATCTCCGCTTTGTGCCACGAGCAGATTCCAAGTACAACAGATAAATAGTAAGTAAAAAATATAATGTTTCATTGAATATAATGTATGTTTTTTAAAATTATAAAAATATACTGTCAATGGAGCAATGCAATAGCACCTGAATTTTCAGGCTTGTAAGGTATATATTTTTTATTAAATTTTCACTAAATATGATATATCTGTTTCTATGTAAGGGCTTTTCTACACACTATTGTCAGAAACGCTTTTTATTCTTTATTTTTTAAAATATTTTAAAAATATTTTATATTTTATGTACAAAAAATATCATTAATCAATTATTAATAAATAATTTATAAATAAAAATAACAATAAAATAAGGTACAAATACATAAAAAAATTCTTGTAACAACAATAAAAACAGAGCACCTTTGTAAGGTCAAATCAGGCATATCATGTCATAAAGATTATTGATCGCTATTTTTACACACAACTGTCCTATATAGAGTTGTTAGTTAGCCTTAACTTTGTCTTTTATTTTTACAAAATTATTTTAATTTTTTTATATGAATTTAAAATTACTGATTATTCGATGTTGTTGGGTGCTGCTGCTTTACTGCTTTCCGCTGATAAATTATGCTCAAACGGATTGTGTATGTGCAGAAATATATGCACCTGTTTGTGCTGCCGGCGTTACTTATGGCAATGCCTGCGAAGCTGAGTGCAACGGCGTTTTTGATTATGTTGATGGAGTCTGTGATGCAGTCGTGGATAGTATTAATATTGGTGGTGTTGATATACCCCCTTTTGACTCCATTTTTATAGGTGTTCCCGATACTCTTTTTTATACCACCACCGGTGGCGGAGACAGTATCATTTTTATTCCGGTCGTTGATGTTTCGTCTGCCGATGACAGTATTACTACAGCTACCTGCCAAGTATGCGATGTGAGTGATCCTATCGCCGAATTGGGTTGGCTTGCTGCTTTTACTGCTCAGGAATGTGTGGCTGCCATTGATGCGATCATTCAAAATGATGGCAGTTATTATTTTTATATCAATAACAGCAATTGCCCTGCTACCACCTCTTATGTGTATGACTGCAATGGCAATCAAATTTGTGCCTTTAGCGATGATATTTTGCACAATAATGATGGCGAAGCGGTTTGTAAATATTTTTGGGATAATATCTCTTGCCAAACTACTATCTGGACTCCTCCTGCTGTTGAGCCTTGCGCTTGTCCGGCTGTTTATGATCCCGTTTGTGCTAATGGCATCACTTATGGCAATGCCTGCGAAGCCGAATGTGCAGGCGTATTTAGCTATGTAGCTGGCAGTTGCCCTATTCCGCCGCCTTTTGTTGCCACTTGCGATTCCGCCGTCAATCCTTTGGATTTCCCTTGGTTGCAAAATGTCATCAATACATCGCCTTGTGTGCAGGAAGTTCATCAGGCAGATTATCAAGGAAATACGATTTATTATATCGTCAGTGGCAGCGGCAATTTTTGCCCCATTGATTATCCTAATATGATCATTTATGATTGCGAAGGCAACGAATTATGTGCTCTCGGCGGTTATCCGATGTATCCGCCTGTTATTAATCCTTATTGCGATGGGTTTATCGCCGAAAAACCAATGATGTATTGTTGTGGAGCAATTCTAATCCTTGTTTTTGCACAGATTTTTACGCCCCTGTTTGTGCCAATGGTGTCACCTACAACAATGCTTGCGAAGCTCAGTGTGTAGGTGTATTTGACTATATTTTTGGTGCTTGCAATACAGAAAGTAATTGTTTAGATTTGGCAGGTTTGGATTTTGGTGTTTGCGATATGGCTTTGGGCGTGGCTTATGTCGGCGGTCAGTGTGTTTCTGTAAGTGGCTGCGATTGGAGCATAGACGGAACAGATTACAGCCAATATTTTTATTCATCTTTCGAAGCCTGCGAAACGCTTTGTATGGGTATCGCCCCACCACCTGCTTCCGACACATTGGTGTATAACATTTGCGCCGGAGATTCTATTCTTATCGGATTGGAGGGAATGTTGGGCAATGCACTTCCTGCCTGGAATCCTTCAGAGTCATTAAATTGTGTCAATAACTGCTTTGCGGCTTGGGTGGCTCCTTCACAAAGCACACTCTATACGCTCACTGTATTTACCACTATCGGTATGACCACTGATTATTTTTATTATCAGGTAAATATTAACCCTGATTGTGGAAATAATAATGATTGTACCTATGCAACTTCGGGTACTGTGGTTGATTATACGGGTTTAGATGGTTGTGGTTTGGTGATACAATTAGCAGACGGTTCTGTTTTAGAGCCTGTAAGCGTGCCTTTTGGTTTAAATTTGACAGCGGGAATGACACTTCATTTTGATTATAATCTTGCCGCCGATGCCGCTTCTGGTTGTATGGCAGGACTTTTTAGTAAATATCACTTGTTATCAGGTTGTAAATCCGGACGGCGATTGTATTTGCCCTGCTATTTACGCGCCTGTTTGCGGTGGCAATGGTATCACTTACAGCAATGCCTGCGAAGCAGAGTGCAATGGCGTATTTGTTTATGTTGAAGGTGAATGTAATATCAACCCCGCCAACTGCACACTCATTTATGGCGCATCTGATTTACCCTGGTTGGCTTCAGCTATCGGCAATATAGACACAGATTGTGCTTGTGGTTATAGCTTGCAACAATATTGCTATAATGAGCAAACTTATTTTGTATTAGCTCCTAATCCGGACGCGCCCTGCGCCGATGTACAAACACTTATTTTTGATGGCAACGGCACATTGGTTTGCACAGACGGCGGTATTGCCAGGGCAACTGCTTTGGAATATTACCCGACTTTTATACAACCTCTGTAGCTTTGGGCGCACCGCTTTGGAATTGCGGCGATTGCCTGTATAATCAGTTCGGTACAATAGTAGAAGTCAATACTCCTTGTTTTAGCGGTATGGCTATCGTTCTCACAGATGGTTCTTATATCTATAATTCAAATATCAGCGATTTTGGTTTTGCAGTAGGTGATGTGATTAAATTCAGTTCAAGTGTTCCTGAGCAAAATCCGATGGTGTGTCCGGATAACGGCGAATATATGGTGTATTATGCAATTAATTGTGCTGCTCCCGCCGAGTGCTACGAATCGGCGTTGGCAATACAATACCAAAATATTTTGTGCCCTGATGTTTATGAGCCGGTTTGTGGCTGTAATGGCGTTACTTATCCCAATACTTGTGCCGCCACCGCCAATGGTATCACTTCTTGGAGTGTTGGCGAGTGCAGCCCTATCCCAAGCGACTGCAATGGCTGTAATACCGAAAATCCGCTGACCGATTTGCCTTGGCTCGCTGCTCTTACACAGCAACAATGTATCGGTAGTATTACGATGATTACACACAGTAGCGGTCAAAGTTATTTTTATACCGGCGGAGGTTTTCCGTGTACCGATGTACCTTCTTATCTCTACGACTGCCAAGGTAATCAATTGTGCGGTTTTGGTGGTTTGATTATTTGGGAAAATAACGACAGCATCTGTAATACACTGTGGGAAAATATTATTTGTGAAGAAATAATTTGGACTGCTCCGCCGCCTTGCTTCTGCGAAGAATTCGGCTATGCTCCGGTTTGTGCCAATGGTATCACTTATATCAATGCCTGCGAAGCTGAGTGTAGTGGTGTATTTGATTATGTTGTCGGCGAATGTAATATTATCCCCAACGATACTACCTATATTTATGGCAGTATTTGTCTCAACGACAGCACCGCTGTAATGTTCAGCGATATGTTGGGTTCATTTGGTGATGAAGAAGGAGTCGCTTTAACACTCGCTCCGCAAAATGGTACGGTTTCTTTTACCGGACAGCCTTGGGAACAAAGTTTTACTTATATTCCTAATTCGGGATTTTTGGGTACAGATACTTTTGTTTTTGCGGCTACGGGTATCCAAATCACAGCTGACGGTTCTTTCCAAGAATATACCATTTATATTCGTAAATATACTGTAGAAGTACTGGCAGACTGCAATATAGGCTGTGTTTGCCCCGCTATCTACGCTCCTGTTTGCGCCGATGGTATCACTTATGGTAATGCCTGCGAAGCTCAATGTGCTGGTGTATATGACTATACCAACGGCGAATGTGGTAGCGACACTACCGTCATTGCTTGCCAAGTGTGTAATGTACAAAATCCTTTGGCTGAATTGGATTGGTTGAGCGGTTTTGTAGGTCAGGAATGTTTGAACAGCATTACTGCCATCACACACGCCAATGGGCAAAGCTATTTTTATATCAGTAATGGCTTCCCTTGTCTCGATGCGCCTTCTTATGTGTATGATTGTCAAGGAAATGCGGTATGTGGCTTCGGCGGTTTGATTATTTGGGAAGAAAATGATACTGCTTTTGCGATAATTTCTGGCAAAATATCATCTGTCAGGAAGTAATCTGGCAAGCCGCACCGCCTTGTGTTTGTCCTGACCTCTACGCTCCTGTTTGCGCCGATGGTATCACCTACGGCAATGCCTGCGAAGCTCAATGTGCCGGTGTATTCAACTACACCGAAGGTGCTTGCGAAGTCAATCCTCCCGTTGTTGCAGATTGCGGCGAAATTGATAATCCTTTGCAATTAGATTGGTTACAAAATATTATCACCAATGCACAAGGCTATTGCTTATTGTCTATTCATCAGGTTACCTATGAAGGCAGCACGCTTTATTATACCCTCAACGGTGGCAACTCTTGCCCTATCGCCGATTATCCATATATGACTTTGTATGATTGCGAAGGTAATATATTATGCAGTTATGGCGGTTTTATCGTACCGTTTCCTCCTGCTAATCCTTATTGCGATAACTTTGCAAATGCTATGACCAATGATATTGTATTGTGGGAAAGCGCAAATAATTGTTTCTGCCTTGATATCTACGCTCCTGTTTGTGCCGATGGTATCACTTATGGTAATGCCTGCGAAGCTCAATGTGCCGGGTATTCAACTACACCGAAGGTGCTTGCGAAGATGTCACCAACAATTGTGATTGCCCCAATACTTACGCACCTGTTTGCTCCAACGGCATTACCTATACCAACGCTTGTGAAGCTGAATGCGCCGGTGTTATAAACTACGAAAATGGTGCTTGTATTTCCATCTGCGATTTAGGTTCATTTACTTACACCGTCAATGCCGATGGCTCCTATTGCTTTAATGAAAATGTGGCTTTGGATAATGATGTATGTGCTTGGACGTGGAATTTTGGAGACGGACAAAGCAGCAATGAAATGAATCCTTGCAATATCTTGCTCACACCGCAAGCCGATGCTACTGTTACACCTTTCACAGTGTGCCTCACTTTAAGCGACTGCAACCAAGTGGAAATCGGTACTTGCTGCCAAGTGATAGAAGTGTATAATTATAATGCTGTTATTTTTGCTTCGGCTTGTGCCGATTTGAGCAATGTTGATTTTGGCGATTGCGAAGCATTTTTGGGATATGGTATGATTAATAATCAATGTACAGGTATTAGCGGTTGCAGCACTTTTGTCAATGGTGTAGATTATATCAACGCCATATATTCCGATGCCGATATGTGCCAAACTGCCTGTGTCACAGGAGGAAATGAAAATCCAAATACTGACGGCAGCAGTGGTGATACTTTTACCACTTTGTGCATACCCACAGGCGGCAGTGCGGAATTGTGTCCGATGATTTCTATTATTAACCAAGAAAGTATTGCCTCTTATACCTGTGCTTACGACAATTGCGCCGCTTCTGCTGTATCTGATGACTATTGTGTAAACTATCAGGCTTTGGCGCAAACTTATCAGGATACGGTATATATACAAATATGCAATCCAAACAACGAATGTCGTACTGCCACCTACTATATCACAGTAGGAAACGATTGCCCTGCTTGCACCGATGAAATTTCGGTATGTACCGAAGCTATGACTCCGCTTGTGTTGTGTCCCGAATTTTGCGATTTATCGTCTGACGATGACTTGGAAATTACTTTTATCCAATCTTTCTACACCGCCTGCTCGGTGCATCTGTTGCCCGAAAACTGCCTGCGATACACGCCTATTCCGGGTTTTGAAACCTATGATGTAGAAGATTTTCTGAAAGTAGTAGCCTGCAATGCTGCTGGCGAGTGCGATACGGTGTTGTATCATATTCAAGTGGGTGGGTGCGATACCTTTGAGGCTATGCCTGCTTTTGCTGAAAATAACGATGGCGGCGGTGCCATCAACGAATTTGGTGTAATACAACTGCCTGCCGACAATGATCATAAATCCGGCTTTAATATTTATCCGAATCCTGCCCGCGACACTGTAGATATAACTTTGCAAATGAATAATGCTGCCAAACAAAATATCAGCATACAGGATTTGAACGGAAAATTAATCGCCGTTTATCATATTGAAAGCGATAATACAAATCCTTATTTGCAAATGAATACTAACGGTTTTGCGCCGGGGGTGTATTTGGTAAAATGGAACAACGGAACGCAGCAAATTGTACAAAAACTCTTGATAGAGCCTTAATTTATTATTGATGAATATAGCTGCTTTGTAGCTTAATTTTATAAAGCCTTCATCTTTTTCAAATCAAAAAAAGATGAAGGCTTTTTTAACATATATTTACATCATTTTTTGAAATACCTGAAACATTTTTTTTATCAGTGACGTTATACAATCATATTTTATAAAAACAAAAAATTAATTAAAAATCATGAAAAGATTAGGATATTTAGTTGTTGGTTTGGCTTTGGGAACTGGTATTGCGTTATTGATAGCACCTGAAAAAGGAGCTAAAACTCGCAAAAAACTGAAACGCTTGGCTGAAGACTTACAGGACGAACTGCAAACACGCGCTGAACGTCAGGGCATAAAGCTCAATGAACTGAAAGAAAAAGGAGCTCAAAAAATGAGTGAATTGCGCGAATCTGCCGAAGATTTTGTTGAAAATGCCGCAAAACGCATCAATAGCACTGTAGCCGGCACGCGCGAAAAAGCCGCCACTACCTATGATGAGCTTATAGATTAATACTGTTTTTTTTAAAAAGAAAAACAGCGTTTGTCTTATTCAAACACTACTTTTAGAGGCTCTCTTGCTGAAAGGAATCAGTGAGAGAGCCTTTTTGATATACTCTTATCTCTTTTATAAATTGTACTTTTGTTCTTAAATTTTTTCTGCCGTAAAATTTTTCTATTTATATCAATCAAATAATTTTACGGTGGTACACAACAATAGTTGTGTTAAATATTGCAGAGTGCTTGTTGTGTGTGCGCAAAATGTTGTACTTTTATTTTTTTTTAAAAAAACATAATCCTTAATTTTTGTATGGCTACACGTCCTTTTAATTTAAACGAATGGATAGAAAAGCATCGGCACGAACTGAAACCTCCCGTTGGCAATCGCAATTTGTATCACGATGCCGAAGATTATATTGTAATGGTGGTGGCGGTCCCAATGCACGAAAAGATTTTCATTACAACGAAACCGAAGAACTCTTCTATCAACTCGAAGGTAATATTACCGTCACTATTCAGGAAAACGGAAAGGCAGTGCCCCTTACGCTCCAAGCCGGCGACATGATGCTGCTGCCCGCCCGCGTGCCTCATTCGCCCAGTCGCTCCGAAGGCTCTATCGGTTTGGTAGTAGAGCGCAAACGCCTCCACTCCGAAGCAATGGACGGATTGCTATGGTTTTGCGAAAAATGTAACCATAAACTCTACGAAGCCTATTTTAAACTCAGCAATATAGAAAAAGATTTTTTACCCGTTTTTCGACATTTTTACGGCTCTTTGGATTTGCGCACCTGCAAAAATTGCGGTCATGTTATGGAAGCCGACCAACGTTTTGTCGGATAAGTGCGTCTGTATAAATTATTTATTCAGCCATTTTTTTTTCAATACACTTTATCTTATTTTTTATTGCAATAAGCAACAGCTTTTAAGTTTTTTAAAAAAAATATGAAAAATTTTTCTGGTAGCCATTCTGTTAATAATGACGCAGTTGGCGGTGCAAGCGCAATACAACCCCAATTTGCCGCGAAATAATTCCGGTACTGCCAATGATGATGTTCCCGATGACTTCGGTGATAACGGCAAATTCAGTTGGCAGCGTGTATTTACGGGCGGCGGCTTGGGCGTACAGTTTGGTAATGTCACCAATGTTTCCCTTTCGCCCTTGGTGGGCTATCATTTCACCAACCGTTTTTCGGCGGGTGCTTCTTTTGCCTATAATTATTTCAGAGATGGGCGCAGTTCATTAGTCTATAAATACAACCTCTGGGGACCCGGTGCTTTGCTCGTTACCGCGTTTTCAGGCAGTTTTCTTTGCACGCCGAAATTCAACAACTTTTTATAAAGAATCTATCGCCAATTCCAATTATAGTTTTTCCGCTCACAAACCCGCCTGCCCATAGGTGCTATCGTGCAGCAACGACTGGCCGGCAGGTCGTATTTTGTACTCGAAGTGCTCTACGATGTACTACATAATCAAAACAGCATATACAGCACTCCGCTTATTTTCAGAGGCGGCGTTAATATTGGATTTTAAATATATTTTTTTATACTTTGATAAATAATGATAACATTGCGCTATCTGATTGTGTGTGTGCTGTTGTGTTGTGCTTGGTCGTGCAAGCAGTATGATTATATTGATATTGAAGGTGTTGAAATCATTAGCCTGCCCGCCTGTTTAGCTTTTAACGAAGCCTCTTATATCGCTCAAAACGATACAGAAATGAATACGTTGCTCCGGCAGGCATACAATAGCATAGCTTGCGATTACCTTCCTTTGGCATATCTCAAAGTTCCTGATATTTCCTTTGAAGAACGAAGCCTGCTGGCACAGCGCACGCCTTGCCGCCTGCTCCGTTTTTTACGAATACGAAGTAAAAGCCGATGTAAAAAGTCGCCGTTATATCTATAATATCTATGCCCGTAAAAACGGAGACTGCTCCCAAATTCATGAGCAATACCATTGGATTTCATTGCCCAAAATACCTCAAAATTACACTGTAAGTTTTCAAATCACCGAAATATAGCCCCCTATCTATCCACACCTTTTCAAGAGATGGTGTTCGATATATATACTTTTTGGCATTGTTTTTTGTGAATTAATCAATATTTAGGAACTTTTTTTTAAAAACAATCATTTTTATATTCATAATATAACGATATTAGCGGTCTTTCTGCTACTCTAAAATAGTGGATTCGCTCTATATTGATATATTTTTGATTGATTTATTATTTTTATGCAACAAGGAAATATAGATAAGGTAGGGCGTATTCACGAACCCAATCAATTCATGGATAAAGCGCGTAATACTGAAGAAGCCATGCAAAGCATTATTTTTGAACGTGAGTTTTTACCTCACGCCGATGCTTTGTATAATTTTGCTTTTCATCTTACTTATGATGAAGATGATGCGCAGGATTTAGTACAGGAAACCTTCTTAAAGGCTTATCGCTTTGCTAATTCATATACGCAAGGCTCTAATGCTAAAGCATGGCTGTTTAAAATTCTCAAAAATGCTTTCATCAACGATTACCGCAAACGCTCTAAACGCCCGATGCAGGTGGAGTTGGAGGATATCAGCAGCTATCATGATTCCGATGAAAATACCAACTTCATTGGCTATTATGACTTGCGCGAAGAAATATTTCAGGGTATGTTGGGCGATGAAGTAATGAGCGCACTCAATTCTTTGCCGATTGATTTCAGAACCGTAGTGCTGCTCTGCGATGTGGAAGGTTTTACTTACGAAGAAATGGCTAAAATTATTGATATTCCTATCGGCACTATTCGCTCGCGCTTGCACCGCGCCCGCAATATGATGAAAGAAAAACTGCAAGAATATGCTCAGAAATTAGGTTATGATATAAACAACAATGATGATTATAATGAAAAATAGAATTGAACACGATTGTAATGAGTGTATGGACAATGTCTATCGCTTGTTAGATGGTGATTGCAGCCCAATGCAACAAACCATGTTTTTGAAAAATTTATCAGCTTGTCCGCGTTGTATGGAAAAATACGAACGCGAAAAACATTTTCGTGAATTTATCAAAACTTCACTGCCTAAAAAATGCCTCTCGCAACAACATATCAATATTATCAAGCGAAATATCAATGAGCATCGCTCTTAGGATAAGATAAAAGAAAAACTTGATTCTCATTTGAAAATATTTTCAAATGTTCGTTTGTGTTGTGTTTTTTCACAATACTTCAAATAAAAATATATGCTTTTTTTTGTTTGCTTGAATGTGCAAACGCACGAGTATTTGTAATGATATGAATAGTAATCCCGAGCAAATTGCCATCAAAACCACTTATTTTAGTATTTTTGGCAATATAAGCTTGGCTATTGTTAAAGCGTTATCCGGTATTTTTGGCAACTCCTACGCCCTTATTGCAGATGCCATTGAATCTACTACCGATATTTTTGCTTCTCTTTTGGTGTGGTGGGGACTTAGCTACGCCCAAAAACCCGCCGACCAAAATCACCCCTACGGACACGGAAGAATTGAGCCGCTTATACCAAATATATGTACTAAATAGTCCAATCAAAATATTGAAAAACATAGTCAAAACTGCATATATTCTTAATCTCATTTGAAGTTAGATTTTGACAAGTTTTTGTAATAAAATCACTGACTTGATTTAAAGAACTGCATAAAATATTTGTAAATGATCGTTTAAATTTCCACCATACTTTTTCTGCAGGATTAAGTTCCGGCGAGTATGGAGGAAGAAAAATCATTCCTATATTTTCTGGAATATTTAGTTTTTTAGCCTTGTGAAAGGCAGCATTATCTAAGACTAAAATTTTATATTCCGATGGTCTATGTTTTGATAATTCATTCAAATAAACTTGAAAAGTTTGTGCATTGCATAAAGACATTTCCATCAAGAAATTATCCCCATCCAAAGGGGAAAATGAGCCAAAAAGATAGGTAGATTTAAAAACTTGATGGTAAGGACAGATAGGTTTTATTCCTTTTGAAGTAAGTATTTTCCCATTTCTTGTAAACATTCCAAATCTTGATTCATCTTGAAAATATAGATTCACTGTTTTGTATGGAAAACTTACTGAAAATAAAAGGTTTATACACTTTTGATGGAAGTTTTTTTAAAAGCCTCCACTGCCTTTTCATCTTTTTTGACATGGCTTTTTCGGGCAACTTTTATTTTGGTATTAAAGTTTCGTTGTACATATTTTACCAAAGTAATATACTTCATATCTTTGTGTAATTCAGTATTTACCCAGTTTAGTAGTTCTGTATAACCTACAATTCCATTGCTGGGATTGGTCAATATTTTTTCTAATTGCTCTCGTTCATTGTCCTTTATAATGGAAGGTTTAAAACCAATTCTTCCATGCTTTAAAAACGCTTCTATGCCTTCTTTTGCATAAATATTTCTCCATTTTAATACTGTGTTATGATTTATTCCTGTTAAATTTGAAACTTCTCTTTTTGAAATTCCGGTATGCTCATGCTTTTTTAACACAATAAGAATATTTATTCTTTTTGCAATAAGTGGAATACTACGCCTTTGTAAAACTTTGAGTTCTTTGATTGTTTCTTTGATTTGAATAATTTTAGGAAAAGACATATATTTTTTTTATAGCTCAAAATTAATAAAAAATCCATTCGCAAATATTGGACTATATCTGTTTTATAGATGGTATTATTACATTTATTGTGGTGGCGTTTTTGATGATATCTGCCACTGTTATCGCTTACGAAAGTATTCAACACATACAAACCCCACACGAGATTCCAAAAACATGGACACTCTGGGTATTGGCTCTTATTATTATTTGGAAAGAAATTTCGTTTCAAATCGTTATCCGAAAAAGCCGCCAAACACATAGCTCTTCCCTCAAAGCCGATGCTTGGCATCATCGCAGCGATGCCATCACTTCTGTTACTGCCTTTGGCGGCATATTAATTGCCATTGTTGGCGGCAAAGGCTACGAAGCTGCCGATGATTGGGCGGCGTTGTTGGCGGCGGCGTTTATTTTTTACAACAGCTTTCTGATATTCCGACCCGCTTTGGGCGAAATTATGGACGAGCATCTTTATGATGATTTAATCCTCGAAATCAGAGAAAAATCTATGCAGGTGGCGGGTGTGTTGGGTACAGAAAAATGTTTTATTCGAAAAGCAGGAATGAAATACCACGTTGATTTGCACGCCATCGTCAATGGCGACATCAGCGTACACGAAGGACATCATATTTCGCATCAGCTCAAAGACCACCTCCACCGCGAAATGCCCAACCTCGGACATATTTTAATTCATATAGAGCCGCATCAGTTGAAAGAAATATTTTAATATGCGCTTTTTTTAGGCAATATTATTTTCTTCATCATTGATTTGCTGCAAAATAACTAATAATACCAAAAAAAATGCCTGCCCTATCTGTAATTCTATGGGGGTTTCGCCGATAAAATTGGCAAATAAAATGAGGTAAAAAGTGAGAAAAAGAAAATGGCGATAGCGGCGGGCATACAACAAAGGATACAACAATGCCGTCATAAATACCACTCCTCCAACAATGCCCGTAGCTGATAATTCCAACAACAGTTGATTATGCGGCGTAAGCCAGTCTTTTTCGCTCATGTGTGCATAATCGCTTTTATATATCGCCACCGCCTGCTCCCAATAATCGCCTGCTCCCGTTCCCAAATAAGGATATTCTTCAAACAAACGCCACCCTATCTCCAACGATACCAAGCGGCGATAATCCGTAGAGCGATGCTCTTTATCCTGCTGCTGATACATTTCCATATCCCAGCGCAAATAATTTACTCTATTTTTGAAAGAGGGCATATAATAATATGCGGCAAAAAGGAGTCATCAACAAAAATATCAGCATCGCCAATGCCCAAGGGCGCGGGTTGGATTGCCTAAGCAGCAAACCCAATAGAGCCAGTAGCACCACATATATGCCCAAAATACCGCTTCGCACCGCCAAAAAATGTATAAAAACGAATAAATACAGTGCCGCCAACCCATACAGCAACCTTTCGCCGCGAAATTTTTTCCATAGCCTGATATTTTTATAGCCCAGATAAGCGGCGATCATAAAAGCGATGCTTAAAAACCAACTATATCGTACATATACAATGGGGGTAGGAATAATGCTGCCCTGTGAATAAATAGTGTGGATATGTTGATAATGCTGGATATAATAAACAATAACAGGAAGCGTAGATACTAAAGAAATCGCCAAAAACCACACCAAAAGCCCGTATAAATAACGAAGCGGCAAGCGCGGCAGCAAGGATATGGCAAAAGGAATAAACAAAAAAGGCAAGCGAATACGCACCTGCTCCAAACCCGCTTCAAAATTTTCGGAAATCAATAAGCCCGATACAATATATACTAATAATATTCCCGAAAAAAAAAACCAAGTGCAGTTCTTATAAAATCGCTTCAATTTTTCTGTTATTGTACCCTTATTCCAAAACCGCATACACAAACATCAATACCGTACCGATAGAAATAACTGCCCGCGAATAATATACACCGAACAACAAAGCCGCCAATAAGAAAACATATACCTTTTGATGGATAGAAAGTGGAACAAATAGCTCCTGCTGCATACACGTTTTTTTTAGAGCAAGACGAAAAAAATACAGTTATAGTTGTGTGTTGGGGGCGTATTTTAATCGCAAAAAATATATTTGGAGTTGGCAGATAAAAAATGTAGCGCAAGAATTGCTTCCTGCGCTACTTATAAAAAAATCTGATGTATGATAAAATATCTTTTACAAGTTCAGTTTTAATTTTTGATAAAAACAGTGCCACTGCCTTTTATAATTGCAGCATCATTTTGCAATTGCAAGGTATAAATGCCGCTTGGTAAATGCGCTATATCAATAGTAAACGTTTGTTGCATACCGCCCGCCACAATAAGTATTGCTTGCTGTTTTACTTGCTTGCCTTGTGCATCGTATATAGCCACAAACTGCTCTTTGCTTTGTTGCTGCATATTATTATTGGCAAACGTCAAATAAATAAAGTCTTGTGCGGGATTTGGTGCAAGTTGTAAATGTATATTTTCTTTTTCTTCCGCTATGCCTATTACTTCATCGGGTACTACTTCTATCAGGTATTCGCTGATGTATAAATCATAGCAAGAAGCCGTAACAGATTGGATAGATGCGCCTATGGTAAGATTTTCAATATTGGCAGTAGCCGGATAATTGAGTACGCCTACATGATAAGTACCTAACTCCGCCACCTCAAATTGACCGGAAAGATTGAAATCAACAATGTTGTTTTGTTCATCTAATAAAGTATATACTTGCACATTGCCTGCATTAAATCCTATACCTATTGTTTGTATGGGTGTGCTTTGGGCAATAATGGTAGCATTGCTGAAAGTGAGCGTTCCCGCATCGGCAACACATTGTACTATATCATTTGATTTTGGTAAAATAATAAAATCCAACCACGCTGCATCTTCACCTGCACTGTAATAGGGGTCTTTTTCGTATTCCCAGCGAAATGTATGTTCAGCAGCCGTTACCGGATAGTTCTCCTGCGACCAATCCACTTCGCCACTCCAAGAACCTTTCTCCTGCCCGTCAATAAAAAATCTCAAAAAGTCCCAATCCTGTTCAGAAGATACTTTTTTATAAAAGCTGATAATGCCGTTTTCTGATGCCGTCATTGTAATTTCAATATGCTTTTTTTGTCCGTCATCAATGCTGCCCGATTTGCTCGAATAAGTGCCTTCGTATTTTTGAGTATTATCAATTGTCCAAGGATAATTATTAGCTACCGTCCAAGGGTAAGTTGTATAATCGCCACTTTCAAAATCTTCGGCTCTTATATTTACGAGCATTTCAAAATCTTTTGTAAGTCCGTATTCATCATTTTGAGCTAAAGTATAAGTAAAATGAAATATATCGTTTTCGGCTACGGTGGGCAATATCTGAACATCAAAAGAACTTTGATTCGGTGTTTCTATATTTAAAGCTGCTATGTCTTGGGTGTTTTGGGATATAATGACGAAGTTGTCATCGCTGCTGATAGCGGCAACGGCATTGCCCATATTCGCGTGTCCTTTGTTGTTGTTGTTGATATGAACGGTCATTATTTCACCCGCTTCTATTTTTCCGTCTCCATCGCCGCTTTTTTTCTTCGGCAGTAAAATTAAGGATTTGTAATTGGGGTGCATTGAGTTGCAAAGTGGGGTGCGATACCCATATGTGCCCTTCGCTGTCGGTAACGGTTAAATCAAAATAACGGTGTGTTGGTCAGGAACGAAATAATCTACCGTGAAAGCAAAAGCATCATTTTGAAGGCTTACGGCTTCGGGGCTATATCGCCCCAAGTGTGGTTGTCGTCAGTGATGGTGATGTATTCATCGGTGGTGCTCAATACTGCCGATACGCCCGTTGCAGCAGCAACTCCCAAGTTGGTCAATGTATAGTGTAGGTTTATGCTTTCGTTGTAATCTGCCGCACCGTTGTTGTTGCCGCTGAGGTCGACTATGGTTTTGTTTTCGGTGGTAACAAAAGCTCCTTCTGCTACCATCGACATTACTTCGCCCTGATATGGTATTTTGTTAAATCCGGTGATGGTGATGTCAAATGTATTCACATCGGTAATCGGGTCAAATGTAAAATTGGCAACGCCGCCTTCTACTTTGGCTTTGCCGATAATCTGGTTGCCCAAAGTCAATACCGCCAATGCGCCTTCGGCATCGCATACCACGCTGAACGAAGTACTGCCCAAAAACATCACTGCATCGTGCGAAGCCACTATCGGCGAAGGAGTATCCGTGCGTACTATAAAAGAGGGGTCGCCGAAGCAAGTCCAAGCATCGGTCATTTCATCGCCACCGCCGCCATACACATCATTCATCTGCATACAGCCATTGTACGAAATGGCTCCAAAAGAGCGTACTTTATTATTTTCGTAGCTTTCTATCAAAATATTTACCATTTCGTCCTGTCCTTCCATTGGCGGATTCCACGATTGGTTGATGGTACTCATCAAAGTGGCGATGGCTCCGCTTGGCTTGCCGCCGTTGGTAGCACGCAGCCACGCTTCGGCAAAGCAGGTTTTTCCGCTAAAATCACCATTTACGCAAGCCACTGACCAAAAGAAAGGCAATTTGCCTACATTGCTCATGCTCTCCACTTCGCTGGACGATATTCCACTGGTGGAACAGCCTTCTTCCCAGCCATGACCGGCATACAAAATAATACCTGCTCCATCTTCCAATACATTCACCGCCATTTGTGCCGTGGGGTTGCCGGGGGCATCGTTGCCGCCCTGCGTGCCATCGTACATTTCTATAGATTCATTATAGGTATAAGTTAGTAACTTATTCGCCATATTGCGGGCGTGTTCGTAATCCATTTCATTATCATCGCCGGGTCCCTCCGCCGAAGCAATAGAGCAAACGCTTTTGTAGAAAGTATCGTTTTCGGTGGCGTGAATTTCATAATCCAGTACTTTTTGTACTTGTGTTTGTACGTGTTGTATATTTTCTGCCGAAAATCTCCCTACAAAAATTTCGGGGTAGTGATCATTTCCTGCCAAATAGCCATAGCTCACATCGGATTCGCCGCCGTTGGCTGTAAGAATAGTAGGAACTTGTTCGGCATCGCCTACCAACAACAAATAAGTGAGATTGCGTGTATCGTAATAATTTTGTACAAATGTCTTCAGTTGGTTAGCATTTGTACCTATTTGGCTCATTAATACCAATTCGGTACGAATACCTCTGCGCGTTTTCCAATCTATAAAGGGTTGCATCGCTGCTGCATATTCGTCGTGTGCAATGATGAGCATATCGCCGTCTTCGCCTACGGGTGTGTAGCGGTCGTCTTTTTTATAATTAATAAAATGACGGCTGTAAATTTCGTTGTATTCGTATTCAGCGGCGAATGTTTTGTTGCGATATAGAGGATTTTCGCCGATACCGCCCATATTGTTTATCTGCAAAGTAAGGTCGGTATAAACACGCAGGGTTTTGGTTTGCGGATTATATTGAAAAGGATAAATGACTAAGGTTTGTCCGCGAAAATCGCGCATAATGTAGGGTGTTTGCAAAGCAGCATTTGCAGCCGGATAAAACGCATCTGTATGATATACGATTTCGTTGTATTCCAAAGACACTTCTGCCGGATTTTGGGTGCGCAGCAAATTTCCTTTGGAGGGGGCAATGCTGATGTTTTCGTAGTCCATGTAGGCACTGCCCAATACCTCTACCTGCATATCGGCGAGGTCGGGAATGAGCAAAGAGGTGGTGAGTTTGGGCAAATCGGGACAGCCTTTTTTCAGAATGGGAGTACCTTCTCCTATATTCACGCTGTATTGTATGCCTTGCGGTGTTTGTATTTCTTCCAAATAAAAACCGCCTATATGCACTTGGAGTGTGCTGCTGTTGGCATCGGTGGCAAGCAATTCAATGTCGGCGTTTTGCGGTGTATCGCTGCCCGCAGCTACCCAATCTTTGGCAGTGGCGGTCGCCGTCAGGAATATCCAACAGGCTGCTAGAAAATAAAAATGACGCATCATACTTTTTTTGTTCAGTAATTTGTTTAGGAATAAACTATGTATTTAATTGACTCGTAAATTTTCGTAAAATAAATTTTTACTCCAATAAAACTGCACTTATCGTTGTTGTGTGTGATATATTTTATTTATATGCCCAACAATAATATTCTTCAGATGTTGCAAAAATAAATAACATTTGTTATGTATTTATAATAAAAAACAAACATGTCTTACGTTGTCAAAAACAAAGCCATTTTATTTTTGCCTTTTTATAATTTTGCAACCTGCCTTTTTATTATAGTATTTTTGATAACGCTATCTGTTTATTTTATAATTTGGCATTTTAGAAATTTTTTATCTTTGATTTTATCATTATCGGCATTTATGAAATACTCCATCGGTTTGGAAAAAGCGCGTTTTTATGCTTATCATGGCGTGTATGAAGCAGAACAAATACTGGGCAACTGGTTTGAAGTAAGTATTTGTGTTTCTGCGGATATTGCCGATGCAGGCAGCGATGTATTAGCCGATACTGTAAATTATGAGTCGCTGTATGGCATTTGTGCCCGCGAAATGCGGATCAGGTCGCTTTTGATTGAGCAGGTGGCGCATCGCATTGTGGTAGCCGTTGCCCGCGAACTGCCCGCCGTACAATCAATTCGGCTGCGCCTCGCCAAACTCAACCCGCCTTTGGGGGGTGTGGTGGCGCAAAGTTTTGTGGAGGTAGAAAAAAATTTTTTTGTAGATAATTAAAACATACTATCTTTGTACCACTTTTCTATCAAGAAGAAGGTCGGATGGCCGAGCGGCTAGGCTCAGCTCTGCAAAAGCTGCTACAGCGGTTCGAATCCGCTTCCGACCTCTCAATGGCAGATGAACAAGGCACGGTTTGTATTTATTTTACAAATCGTGCTTTTTGTTTTTTACAGATTTTTTCAAACTTTCCGCCACAAAAAAACCTATAAAATACCGAAGTATTTTATAGGTTGCAACATATTGTTGAATGTTGATATTTTAATTTTTAAAATCAAATTTTCCTTCTGTGATATTCACTGTACTGCTGCTGCAAGATGCCGAAAAATTAAAAGTACCCGCTACATCTTTGCCGGTGGTTTTGCGCGTGATGCTGATGCTGCCACTGATGGGTGTAGTAGCTGTGCAGGCACTCGCTCCCTCGGTGTAGGAGGCTGCCAACAAACTGTGTGTGCCGTCTGTGTTTTCTTTTGCCAATAAATAAATTTGTGTGTCGTTGGCTCCTTCTGTTTGTATGGTCACGGTTTTGGCGGTGGTGCTGATGCTCACCGAATAGCCGGTGGTATTGCTGCTCCAAGCCGTTCCGTTTACTTTGGCTGTCAGTTGATTGTTGAGCGTAGTAGTAGCGGTATTATCGTCATCGTCTTTGCTACAGCCTACATTAAAAATGGCGAAACAGGAAAAATGAAAAGGAAAAATAATAATTTTTTGTTCATTGTATTGTGTTTTTTTGAGTTGTACAAAAAAAATATTGTGTCTTTTTGTTTTTTATAAAGGATGTCATAAAAACGTCATTTTTTTTAAAAAAACAAGTATGAATGATAAAGATAGTAGCTTTTCTTGTAACTTTGGCTTTATGATATACAAAAATATAGCATTTATCTGCTCTTTTGTCATTGTTTTATATTTTTCGGCTTGCTCCACTGACTTTGATGTCAATGCCGACTGGCAGGAAAACACCATTGTATATGGCTTGCTCGACCAAACCAAAGACGTACAATATATTCGTATCAATAAAGCGTTTTTGGACAAAAATACGGGTGCTTTGGAAGTGGCAGCTATCCCCGATTCTTTGTATTTTAAAAATGCGCTCGTTTCTTTGGAAGAGTACGCCAATTATACCGTCAATGAAGAAGACGGCTCCATTGCCGTACAGGGCAATGTGGTGCGTACTTATACTTTTGAAAAAGTAAATGCTGCCGATGAGGGTTTGAGCAAAGAAGCGGGTATTTTTGCCAATGAGCCTTTCTTTTGTATAAAACCAACACCGCCGGAGCTGACAGTTTGGTGGGTACGCACGCTTATAAACTCAAAATTATTACCGATGGTGGCAATTTGATAGAGGCGGTTACGCCATTGGCGTATGTGCCGCAAACACCCGGTCAGACTTTCAGATACCTTATTCATCAGCCCAAAACGAGCACCAGCCTCAACCTTACACTACCCACAGGAACCAACCCCGACCGCAAAATTGCAATTGAATTTAACCCTGCTAACAATGGTGCTATTTATGATTTGATACTCGATATTGTGTATTCCGAAACACTTATCGCCGACCCTACTCAGATAAAAACCGATACTTTGCAATGGGTCTTGTTCAAAAGTCAGCAAAAGAGGAATTTCCGGCAGCTACCAGCAGCGGCACTCGCCGACAATATACTCAGCTGACCACCGAAGATTTTATGAATTATATCGCTGCTAGTATGCAGCCTAATGAGGCGGTGTATCGCCAACTGAAAGCGATGAATTTTACGATGTACACCGCTACCAATAATGTGAAAAATTTTCAGGATATTGCTTTGGCAGCACAATCCAGCTTAAACGGTGGCGACTTTAAACCCAACTATACCAATGTAAGCAACGGCTACGGATTATTTGGCTCACGATACAGCGAAACGGTAAGTGTTACTGCTTTTGAAGCCGCCGGATTAGACGAAATTGCCTGCGGCAGCATCACCGGCGGTTTGAATTTTGCCCCCAGCCCCGGCAGCATTTATTTTCCCTATTGCCCCTGAGTATTGAGCTTTATCTTGAAAAAAAAAATAGGCATTTTATTAAAAAAACACCTTGAAGTGTATAAATGCAACAAAACTTACCTATCGTGTATCGTTTTTTTTCCAGTTTTTTCTTTCCATACAATATACTGCCATCGTATGCTCCCTGCCGTTGATGATGTGTTTTTCTGTATCAAAACCGATGTATTCAAAGCCCAAACGCTCCGGCACATGGCGACTTTTCAGATTGCCCAGCGCACAACGAATGAATACTTTTTCTAAGTTTTTATCCTTTTTAAAAGCGTAACCGATGAGCAAAGTACAAGCATCACTTACAATTCCTCTGCCCTGCCACGCCTCCGCCAACCAGTACCCGATGTCCACCGATTGTTGCGAAGGATTGTAGTCGTGTAAATCTATCAAACCCACCAATTGGTTTTCGTAGCGGATTTCAAAAATGTCTTTTCGGTCGGCAGATAAAGTGCTGTTGCGGGCGGATTTCAAAAAGTGGTAGGTGTCGGCGGGTTTTTGGTTGGCATCTACCCAAGGCAGCCAAGTGCGCAAATACTCGCGGTTTTCTTGCACCAAGGCAAAAATGACAGGAACCTGTCGCAAGGTGGCAGCCTGCAAGCAAAGCGGAGTTGTGGCAGAACGCAAAGGCAATGACCCAATATTCCAAAGCATATCACAAATATTATTACGGCTAATGAGAAAATATCAATAAAAATCAGTGGTATAAATCATTGAAAATAAAATATTTATCATTTTATTGTGGCTTGTTGCGGTATTGAAAATTTAAAAACAACATCATATTGAGCAAAGTAAGCCCCCCCGCCTGATGCAGCACCCCCCACAGCACCGACACACGATCGCCGGAAGCCGTGAGCAAAGTAATAATGCCCAGCAACACCTGTACCAACACTATCAAAGGTAAAGCATGTATCCATTTTTCAAAATACACATTGCCGCGCAGGTGACGTGCCTTTATATAATACCACAGCGTAGCAATAAATACTAAATATCCTAATATGCGGTGTGTAAATTGAATGGTGGTGCGGTTTTCGCCAAAAATTTGAGAAAAAAGAAAGGTCTTCGCGCAACAAATTATCCGTACCCATTGTCCGTTCATCTGTGGCCAGGTGGCATACCAACCCGCCGCTTTCAGCCCCGACATAAAACCGCCAAAAATAATTTGCAGCAGTATCAAAGCACTCAGCCCCCAAGCGAGGCGGCGCAGGGCAGGAGCATTTATTTTTTGTTGCGACTTATCGTCATTGTTCAGCAACAATTCCACCACCCACCACAGCATAAAAGCAAACAACGACAAAGCAGCCAGCAAATGCGCTGTCAGGCGATAATGACTTACATAAGGATTTTCGGACAAGCCGCTTTTTACCATCAGCCAACCCAATAAACCTTGTGCGGCATACAACAACAACAGCCACACAAAACGCCGCGTATTTTGACGGTCTAAGCGGCGGGTGGCAGCAAAAAAAGAAAATACGCCCAACAAAAACATAAACCCGATGCGCCCCCACAAACGGTGCAGCCACTCCCAAAAAAATATAAATTTGAAGTCGGCGAGGCTCATGGTGCTGTTGAGCAGTTTGTATTGTGGCGATTGCTGATACAGCAAAAAAGCCTCATTCCAGGCGGTGGTATTGAGCGGCGGCAGTGTGCCTGTAACAATATCCCAGCGTGTAATGGACAAACCGGAGCCGGTGAGCCGTGTGATAGCTCCCAACAATACCTGAATAACAATGATTATCAGTGCAGTAATGAGCAAAAAACCGAGTTGCTTTCTGTGATGAGGACGCATAAATCTTACAAAAAAATATAAATATACAAGACTTTTAAAGCTGTTTTTGTTTAAAATTAATCAGCGGCTTTTGTAACTTGATGATGATAAATAAAAACGATACAAAGTTAAGATGGCTGTTTTAAAAAACGCCCATAATAGTGTTACTTTGTTGTAATACCTCGACATATCAAGCATTTTAAGCCCACCCAATAAGCCAATCTCAATTACAAATGCTCTTATTGTTTTTTTTACTGTCTATATTTATACAATAATAAAAAAAGTTTATTTTATCTTGTATCTGTTATCGTTATTATTGCTAATATTGTACTCACAGACTAATGTATTAATTTTTGATTTTTATATGCAATATTTTTTTATTTTTTGAGTTAATGTTGGGGTATTTTTAAAAACCATAATTTATTATAACTATGGGTAAATATTTGATACTTATTTTGTGCGGCACTCTATTGCTGTTCACTTTATCTTGCACCAAAACAGAAATAGCAGTAGTTGGCGACAACAATGCTCCTGAAGATTATACTATATCCAATGAAATAAAAGATAATTTTATTTCAAAAACATTTTTACTGCTCTTGGGCAGAAAACCCAGCGACATAGAGTACACCACCGTATTTGAAATACTCAACCGCAATAACTGCTCTGTTGCCGACCGCGAAGCTGTTATTGATTTGCTGTTTGCTCACCCCGATTATCGCTTGTGGCAATATCGGCAAGAGAATAACCAACTCCTCAATAATGCCACCGCCGACGAAATTGCCTATCATATCGCGGAAGTGGAATCTGAAATCAATAACCCCGATTTGTCGGAGGTGCTCATTGAAAATCAAAAGGAACTTCAACCTCTATTTGCTCCGCGATGCCCTTGACGACTACACCAAAGGAAATATCAATATCATAGAACTCCACCGCCGCTTGGTGAGTACGCGTATTTTCTTTTTTTCCAAAGGCTTCGGAAAAGACTGGATTAACAGCGTTTTTGAATATTTTTTGAAACGACTCGCCACCGAGAAAGAAGCAGATGCCGGAGGATCTATGTTTTTCGGCTATCAAAGTGTGTTGTTTTTGCAATCAGGAACTTCTTTTGAAGATTTATTGCAAATATTTTTCAACTCCGATGCCTATTTTGAAGGACAAGTGCGCAGTTTATACCAAAAGTATTTATTTCGCGAGCCTGCCAACGAAGAGTTGCTGCCCTGTTGCAATCCTACCAATCCAACCTCGACCGCGAAGCCCTCCTGAAAACTATTTTATTAAGCAACGAATATCTCGGAATATGAAACCTCTGTCGTACAAATTGCTGTCGTTGATGACTGCCGTAGTGCTGCTCGCTACCGCCTGCCAACAAGAAAAATTGGTGGTATATGAGGTCAATAAAGAGCAAGTGTCTTTAAGCACTATTGATAAAAACAATTATAAAAAGAATTGGAATTTATCACGCTGGCTTATTCGGATTTGTTTGATAAGCCCATTGACAACGCCGAATTGCAACAAACCGCTTTTACCTACGCCGCTATCGGCGATAAAGATTTGGTGACGGATATGCTCATTCGCGATTTCCTGAAACGTGATAGTGCTCCTTTGCCTTCCGATTTTGAGATGCGGCTCAATATTCCCGTTTTTGTAGAAAATACTTATCAAAAATTTTATCACCGCAAGCCCACCGAAATGGAAAAATGGTACTGGAACGATGCTATTGGCAAAGATGCCGATATTACGCCTTCGCTTATTTATTATACTTTTTTGACCTCCGAAGAATATCGCTTTTTTAATACATTAAAGAAAAACTGATAAAGTATGAACCGCCGTAATTTTGTTAAAAAAAGCGTTTTGGCTTCTACTGCTGCGCTTGCGTTTCCCTATATTTTGCCTACGGGCAGGTTATTTGCCGCCACCGGCAGCCGCATCGCCAACCATGTGGTGTTTTGCCTCTTTGCCGGAGGTATCCGAAATATAGAGTCGGTACAAAAAGCCGAAGGCAATCTGATGCCCAATTTACTCGCCGGTAATGAAGCTATCAACGCCGATATTGTTGATGCTGTGCAGCCCTTGAATACTTTGCTCCCGCAGCCCCTTCAGCAAAAGGCAACCTTGTTTAAAAATTTTCGCTACAACAGCCCCTTGGCGGGGCACTACCAAGGCAATACTGTGGCAATGACCGGAGCTTATGTCAATGAAACCGATTTTAGTTTCAGCGAATACACCCGCCGCCCTACTTTATTCGAATACTATCGCAAACACAGCAGCCCCGCCACCTCTGCTTTGCAAACGTGGTGGGTATCCAACGGCATCGGCGAAAACGAAAAACTCGCCCACAGCAGCGATGCCAACTATGGCAGTAGTTTCGGTGCCAACTTCATTTCGCCCAACTATGTGCTGTACAACTACGAAGCTATTGATGTATGCAAAACTTTTTCTTCATCTGAACAACTGAAAACCAACAAACTGCGCACTTTTTTAAATAATAACTTTGAAAAACCCCTCAACGCCTCTTCTATCGCCGCAGATACTTATTTTAGTAATACGCCCGAAAATAAAACCCGCATTGAAGCTTTTTTGAGCCAGCTTATTCAAAAAGGAAAGACGGGGCAATATTACGAATCCTGGGGCTTGCCAAATGCTTTAATGAATGGCGACTATGTATAATGTAATGCTCGCCGAAGAGGTGTTGCGCACTTTTAAGCGGAATTGTGTGGTAAATATGACCGAAACTGATGTGTGCCACCGAAATTTTTCGCAATATTGCAATAATCTCCAAAAAGCCGATTATGCCGCTGCACATCTTTGGCAAACCATTCAATCCATACCCGAAATGGCAAACGACACCATCTTAATCATTGCTCCCGAACACGGCAGAGACTGGGAAGCCAACTCTATCGTTGATGAGTATGGGCGTTATGCCATTGACCACGGCGACGATGATGGCAGCAACGAAATATTTTGTATGGTAGCAGGTCCTTCTGATAAAGTGTATCAAAACAATATCATCAATGCCATACAAGGTGAAAGTATTGATATTGTGCCTACTATTGCTCATATTTTGGGTTTTTATCAAGATATTCCCGGTGGATTTTTAAATGGCACTCCTTTATATGCCGCGTTCAAATAATATATTTTCCGCTCAAAGATGCGCTTCTTTTATACCCAATAAAAAATTGCAATTATGAGAAATCATCAATTTTATCAAGCATTTATATCGGCAATGGTATTGATATTGACCTTATCCTGCGGAAAAGAAACACCCGATCCCGATAATCCTTTCAATAATATCAGTCAAGTGCCTTCGGATAGTAGCCAAATACCCTACACTTCGCTCGACTCCTCCGATATTACTGCCCTGCACCAACAGATTTTTCAGCCGAAATGCGCCATTCCGAGTTGTCATGGCGGCGTTTTTGAGCCGGATTTCCGCACTGTAGAATCAACCTATAATACGTTGGTGTATCAGGAGGTGATAAAAAATAACGGTGATTATGAATTTCGCTTTCGTGTAGTGCCTTACGATACGGCAGCAAGTTGGCTGCACGAGCGGCTGCTCACCGATGATGAGGTACTCGGGCGTATGCCGCGCTACGCACCCCCACTCAATGCTACCGAAATGCGCCATATCAACGAATGGATTTTGAACGGAGCTAAAGACATAAACGGCGATGTAGCCGTGCGTCCTGATATAAATGTCGGCATTTATGGTTATGATGCCTACGACCTCAATGGCAATTTGGTGAGCAACAACCGCCCACAGGAAAATGAACCTTTTGTGCTGGAAAACGACCAAATTATTAATATGGTCATGTTTGTATTTGATGATGAAAAACCGAGTGAGGAAATTTTATACAACAAACTAAAAATATCTACCAATCCCGATGATTTCAGTAATCCGGTGCGGGTAGTAGATGCCGTATTTAATTGGGATTATTATGTATGGGTTGTGCAACTCAACGGAGCTGATTTTGAAACAGGTGTTCAGTATTATTTCCGCTACTACGCCCGCGATGCCGAACACCAAACACCGGTGGAATTTCCCAATAACCGCAATAATTTTTACTATACCAAAGGCTATTGCTCATTTATTGTCCAATAGTAATAATAAAAACAAGCATTCAATGTTAAAAATCCAAAAAAATGGACTTTTGCTGTGGGGCATTATAATGCTTGCAGTGGGCTGCAAACAGGAAGATGCCGATTTGGGATTTACCGAAATACCGGAAATTGAATTGATTGGCACGCAGCCTCTTTCAGTAAAAGCATTTAAAGACAGCATTGTTTTTACCATTGCTTATAAAGATGCCGATGGTGATTTGGGCGAAAATAATGCCGATGCCGAAAACTTATTTCTCACAGACGAACGCATCGGTATTACATATCCGTACCGTATTCAGCAGTTGTCGCCTGCATCGGTGCCCATTCAAGGACAATTAGATGTGGTACTTAAACACACCCTCATCACGGACGGCAGCACCCTGCAAAATGTAACATACAGCATATATATAGAAGACCGCGCCAAACACCGCAGCAATACCGTCACTACACCGAATATTGTAGTGCAGGAGTAATAAAAAAAAACACCGAAAGCTACTATGGCTTTTTGGCAATTTGCGGCTCGCCCTCAAAATATACCCAAAATAAAGGCAAATCGCCGCGAAACGAACCATCAGAATTATAAATAGACTCCACCGGAGCCATTGCTATAATTTTGCTGTTCATTTTAAAATTTTTCTTGTCAAAATACCATTCCTGTTTTACACGAAATTTTTTACTTCGGGGCGGTTGAGCGGATTTTCTATCGGCTTCATCACCTCTTTTTCCGTTACAGGGTCGGCAACCAAAATGGTGTCGTGTTTGACAAAGATATCGGCGACTTTCTCTTTACTCAACAACTCATAAGTCGTAAAATCATACGCCTTGCGCTCGCCTTTTTCTACCGCCTCCAATATCATATCCATCAGTTCGCGGTCTTTCATCGCTATCGTTTCTATTTCTTCGTCCGGCGAATTGAATTCTACTTTAAAATGGGTGCGTTTTGCCCACACTACCTCCTGACCTGCACTGCTGCTGTCGCCCTTGTCGTTTTTGCAAGAAAAAAGCAAGTCATTATCATCAAAAACAACAAAAAATATGTACTTTTCCTCATTGCTGTTTGTAAGGTGTTTTAAAAAATTTTATTTTAAAAAAATATTGCTAAACCGCTTGCAAAAATAGTAAGTTTTATGGCGATTTTTATTTTTTCGCGGGCTGTTCGAAGCGGCAAAACCACCGAATTGTGGAATTGGTGCGCCCCACGCCGCGATGTGGCGGGCATATTGATGCCGGACGTACACGATTGCCGTTTGATGTACGATATTGCGGCAAAAATTTATTTTCAGGCGCAATGTCTGCAACCCGACACTGCCGACCTCGTAAAAGTAGGTAAATTTTCTTTTTACCAAAAAGCCTTTGAACGCGCCAACCGTATTTTGGAAAATGCTGCACTACACCTATCTTACCGCTACATTATTATAGATGAATTAGGAAAATTGGAATTGCGCCGTGAGGGTTTTTACGCGGCGGCTCAACCGCTCTTGCATCAATTTCAGCACCCGCCGCCACTTTTGTACGAGAGGCATATTATAGTAGTTGTCCGCGAGGATATATTGCCCTTATTCATTCAACATTTTGATTTGCATACTTTTTATCTTATTCATCATCTGAACGACTTGGAAGCAATAACAAATTCTTGAACAAAACACCGCCAAAGCTACTATTTTTGTGCTTTGAATGCTTTTTTTTTGGGGAATAATGATGATCATATTGTCGGTAAAAGTTTTGCTCTGCTCGCTTGCCGTGGCTTATTTTGTGCTGATGCGGGTGTATGTGCGTGCTTGGCGGCAATTGCCCAAGAGCAGCATATCGCAAGATTTTGTGCCATCAACGGGCATCAGTGTTATTATTCCGGCTCGCAACGAAGCCGCCAATATTGAAAATTGTGTGCGCAGCATTGTCGCACAGCACTATCCCGCCGCTTTGTTTGAAATAATTATCGTGGACGACCACTCCGAAGATGACACCGCTCTTTTGGTGAAAAACCTCCGGCTGCCGCAGGTGCAAGTATTGGATTTAGCGGCATATTTACAAGGAAAAAAACATCAACTCTTACAAAAAAGCGGCTATCGCTTACGGCATTGCACAAGCCCGCCACCCGCTTATTGTGTGCACCGATGCCGATTGTACGACACCGCCCCTTTGGTTGCGCAGCATTGCTCATCAATATCACATCAATCCTTATCGCCTGCTCACGGCTCCGGTGGCTTTTGAGGGCGAGCAAGGTTTTTTTCAACGGTTTCAAAGTTTGGATTTTGCCGGAATGATGCTCATCACGGGTGCATCGCTGCACAAACGACTCTCGCTAATGGGAAATGGAGCTAATTTGAGCTACGAAAAAGCGGTGTTTTATGAAGTGGGCGGCTTCGACCAAATTGACACCGTAGCCTCCGGCGATGATTTGTTGCTCATTCAGAAAATAGCAGCAAATTATCCGCAAGGCATTTCTTTTTTAAAAAATACCGATGCTATCGTCACCACGGCTGCCTGCCCCACTTGGAAAGATTTTTTACAACAGCGTATTCGCTGGGCTTCCAAGAGCAACCAATACAACGACTGGAAAATAAAAAGCATTTTGCTGGGGGTGTATCTGCTCAATATGAGTTTGCTATTTTTACCACTTGCGGCTCTTTTTGATATTCGGTGGTGCTGGGTATGGATATTTCAAATATTTGTAAAAATAATTGCCGATTATTTTTTTCTTAAAGAAGCCGTTTCTTTTTTTGGGCGCAGCGATTTGATGCGTATTTTTTTACCCGCCCAATTGCTGCACATCATTTATATTGTATGGGCAGGTTGGGCAGGCAACTGGAAACGCTACGAATGGAAAGGTCGCCGCGTGCAATAGAAAAATAATTTTTAATCGCGGCGGTGATAAAATACCAAAGTGGATTTTGCCAAAACGTGTGTGTACATCGTAAATGCTACCGCCGCCGGCAATGTGTTTTTATCTAAGCCTAAAGTGGCTACATCTAAAGCATATATGGTAATATTGTATTGATGAATACCGTGTCCTTTCGGCGGGCAGGGTCCATCGTAGCGGCAATTTCCGAAATCGTTGAGACTTTGAATGGCACCTGCGGGCAGCATTGTGCTGTCTGCAACACCTGAGCCGGCGGACAACTCGCCGATATGCGCCGGAATATCAAACAAGAGCCAATGCCACCAACCCGAAGAGGTAGGCGCATCGGGGTCGTGTACGAATACTGCAAAACTCTTCGTGCCTTCGGGTGCGCCACTCCAACTCAATTGCGGAGACTCATTGCGCCCGCCGCAGCCGCTATAACATTCGCGCTCGGTTGCCTGACCTTGCAGGGTGCTGCTTTTTAATGTAAAATTCTGTACTGACATGTTTGAATGATAAGTTGATTTTTTTAGTTTTTTATATCTGTGATTAAAAAGAGAATAGTATCAATATAAAAAAATTTTTGTTCAATGGCTGTTTGTTTGGGTTGTACCTTTTGTGTGTTTGTAAGATACACCATTTTTGATATTGAAAAAAATTTATGCTCTTCTATTTAGAAAAAATTTTACGCTTTTTTATTCTATATTTATCATTTTATTGCCTTCATTTACCTGTGATATCATTGTATTTTGCTTTCTTCAATTCCTTTTTTTGATTTTTATAAATAAAAATATTTATTTTTACATTTGTGATATTTTTTGATAAATAACAGCAAAAACGCTAATTTCTATTCTTTAAACAATCCTAAAATTATTTTATTTTATGAAAAAAATTTTGCTTTATTGCTCTCTCTTGTTGAGTGCGTGGCAACTGCAAGCGCAGTGTACACAAAACACCGTCAACGTCGGAGGCTCTAATAATTGTAATACGGCACCGCCCATTGAGGGCTATGTGAACTCGTGCAGCAAACTTACTATCAGCAATGTGGGCAATGTGTGGGGTTCGCCTCAGCAATCACCCAGTTGCGGTGTAGGTACGGTAAACCACGATGTGTATGTAAAATTATCTACTCACCCTGCCAATGTTATTCCGAGTTATGATGGTTCGGTGGTAGTGGGTTTTCATAGCTATCCGGGGTATCCCAACAGCCCGCCTACTATCGCTATCCATGCGGAAGTGGACGGAAAAGCAGAAGACCCCGTTTTTGGTTGGTGTACCATTAATTTGGATATCGACTGCTTGAATCCTGCTCCCAGCCAAACCAGCGATTTCTTAGTAACCAACATTTATTGCGGGGACAAAGACAGTATCAATAATAATCACTTGTATTTGCCGCCGGGTAGTATTCCTTCTTTGTCGGGATTATTAACTTCTTTGCAACAACAAGGACAACCAATTTGTGAATTAACGGATATTGCACTTTGGATACAAGCTGAAACATACGATGCTACCCAAACCGGCACCTTCGCTTTTGAGGTTTCGGAATATGCACCCGGATTTTTGTGCGGCGACCCGACTATTATGACCCTCGCCGGTACAGGAACTACCAAAACCGCCAGTGCTACTAAATGTTTGTGCGAATTTGCCGGAAATGGCGGTTTCCACGAGCCGGGCAACTATTCAGGAGGTACGGCTCCTTGCCCTACTACCACCGGAACTTCGGCGTGGTTCAAGTTTACAGCACCCTTTACCACTACCGAAAACAATGTGGCTTTGTCTATCAGCGGCTCCAGTGTAGCGCAAAATTATAATATCTCTTTGTTGTCTAGCGTGGTATGCCCCGATAAAACAACTACCAACCCTTTGGATAACAGCACTATCACTTACAAAGGTGACTTGATGGACGCTCATGTGGTGGAAGGTCAGGCGTGCGGCAGCACCCTGAACGTAAACTGCTTGCCCGCCGGTGATTACTGGGTAGTAGTATCGGGCGAAAACACAAAAGCTTCTTTTACACTGAATACCACCGTTACCAGCGTTAATTGCTGTGCTGCCAACCTCGCCGTTACTACCAACGTAACCAATACCAACTCTACCGAACAGGCACAGGTTATTACTGCTACCAATACCATTACAGGTACTTCCAATACTGTTATTTATGCGGCAGAAAACTATGTTGATTTGAAACCCAGCTTCAGGGCTACAGCTGCCGGAACTTCGGTATTCAAAGCGTATATCTTACCTTGCAGCAACACACCTGCTTTAATGCCGGCACCTGCACCTACCACCAATGAAGTGGCTGCCATCAAAGCAGCAGGTACTAACTTCAATAAAGTTCATTTAGGCAAAAAAGCTACTATTACTCCGGCAAGTGATTTGTTCTTGAATATGGCTCCGAACCCAACTTCAGAATCAGTGACACTCAATTACAACAACAGCAGCGATGTAGCTTGCAAAGCTTTGGTAGAAGTAATTGACGTACAAGGAAGAACCGTATTGAGTGTAATAGATGGAGAAATAGATGCCGCTTCGCAAAAACAAATGGTGTTAGATGTGTCATCTGTGCAGAAAGGTATTTACTTCGTAAAAGTGACACTTTCTAACGGAAAATCTGTTTTCCAAAAATTAGTGGTACAATAATTCTGAAATTATTACGTTGTAAAGGAACTAAAGGACGATCAAAATTGTTTTCAAACCAATTTGACAGTATTAACAATACTGTGTAAGTGAAAGAAGCGAAGTAAAATTATACTTGTATAATTTGAAACGCCGAGACCATAACCACTCCTTTACAAAGAGGTTGCTTTTTTGGGCAACCTCTTTTTTTTATATAAAAAAAACCCATAAAGTTCTTGAAACTTTATGGGTTTTATCTTTTTATCGCAAAAAAACTATTCAATATCAATCTGTTTTTATAAAGCGTTTTTTAAAAAAAAGTTACCTGATGCCATTTATTGTTTTTGAATAAAATTGATATTTCGCTCACTGCTTTTGATACAAAATAGTTGTATAATCGCTAAAAACGAGGGCAATATAAACGCTCGCTGCGCTGACGGAAACCGCCAATGTGTACAAATGATAATTCGGGACCACCCCGATAATTAGAGCCTGCTTTCAGCTCCGATACATTGATGTCATACGATAACAAGGCGCGGTATTTGCTCCATTCATAACCCGCTACTACAATAATGGCTTCGGCACTGCGATACCACAAACCGCCATGAATTTTTGAAGCCGGATTATATGCGCTGCCTTCGGTGAGTGTATATACTACATTGAGACCGCCGATGATTTCCTGCGCTTTTTTCTCACGGCTCAAAAATACCGCCGGCTGCCAAGATATATTGCCCATTTTGTAGGCAGCACTGATGCTCGCAATAGGACGCACACCGCGCCGATTGTTGCCACTGGTGTTGGTGGTAAAATAAAAACTCTCAACAGGCTCATTTACATGCAACGCCGAAAATGCTGCATTCAAAGTAAAATCTTCCGTTAAAGAAGCCGTCACCGAGCCGCCTGCACTCAAATCTAAGTAACCGCGCCGATTGTATTCAAAATTTTCACCATTGCCGATGTTTTCATCAAAATCATTTTCGTTCCACTGACTGTTGAAATACAACTTGTCAAAATCAATGCCTTTGCGCGTGTAGGTAAAGCCGCCGCCCAGCGACACATATACATTGCGCGACAAATCTTTGTGCATTGCCACTGAGCCGCCCACTTGTAGCGTTTGCAACACGCCATCACCGGCACGGTCGTACAAAAACTGACCGCCTACGCCCAACCAGTTGTCGCGACCGCTTTCATCTTGAAATAAAGCTAAATCGCCATACACCCCCAAAGTTTGATATGGGACAGTTACACTTGACCACTGATTGCGGGCAATGCCGCCCACGCGATAATTACCGTTAAAATTGCCGGTATTGGCAGGATTGTAGGCAGGATACGCATAAAACTGTGAAAAATGTACATCTTGCGCCTGTGCCCAAAAAGTCGCCAAGCCCATACAAAACCATAAAAAGGCAATTTTCTTCATATCGCAATGCTGTTTTAAGATAGATACGCTAAAAACGGAAAAGATGCTGAAAAATACAACACATTTTCAAATATGCTGTCAAAAAAAATACTTTTGTTGTTTTCAGACTGAAATTGTACAAAAGTATTAAAATATTTTAGCGATTAATGATAAAATGGCTGTAGTATGTTTGGCGGGAGGTATGTGCTTTTACAAAATAACTGCCACTTGCCAAATTCCGCACATCTATTTGATGACCAATGCCTTTTTGTGCCAATCGCAAGCGACCCGCCGCATCGTAAATTTCTACACTTTCTATTTTTTCACTGCTGTTGAGCGTAATAAAATCGCTGGCGGGGTTGGGCGAAATTTGGAATAAATCAGGGGCGTTGATGGCTTCAAAACCGATAATTTCGGGTTGGTTTTCTATCACGGCGGTTTCGGTCGTATTCGTTATTATCGGGAAATTGTAATCAAAATAAATTTCGGCGGTGTTTTTGAGTTGGCTGCCTATTGTCACACTGTCGGCGGCTTTGATTTTGAACGCCACAAATCCGTGACTTTCCGGCTCGTTGGTGGTGCTGTCGGGCAGATTGATGTTCTCAAAAAACACTTCCAAGGTGCGATTTTCCAAGCGCAAGCGATAATCGTGGCTCGCCGCCACCATCTGAAAAGTGGAAATGTCTAAGTTTTCCGCCAACTCATCTTTCACCACCACCTGTATTGCCTCCGCACTGCCCGTGTTTTGAAAACGAATGACGTAATGCAGGTAATCATCTATATTTTTTACCTTAATTTGAGAGCCTTGCAAGCAAGTTTTGTCGTTGGGGTCGTAAGAATCGACGACAGTTTGATTCAATGTAGAATTATTGTCGTTGGGGGTTTCGTCTGTTTGTGGATAATCGCTGTATGCCAAAAATTTTAAAGTGTCGCCGCCGTTCAGAGGTGGTGTTTCTTGTGGCGAATTGAGGTTGAGTGTGAGGTTAATACTGCGGCTCTCAAAAGGCTGCAAATCGGCGAAATTCCAAGTGAGGAGGCTGTCGCTTTGGGCTACCACGGCGGGCGAAGCCGACACAAAATCCAATACGCTGTCGTCAAATTGCAGGTGAATACTGCCGCTTTCGCTTTGATTGCCTTTGTTTTTGTAGGTGATTTGGTAGTTGGCATCAAAACCCGGGCGGGCATCGTTTAAAGGAATAAGCGTAATTTCCAAATCGTGGTGTGTGCCATTGGGCGCGATGCAGAAATTCTGGGTAACAGAGATATTATCGTCTTCTGCAAAGTTGAAAGTAGCAGAACTTGCCGAAAAATAAGGATTTTCAAAAACAGGTTGTAGCGTATACATACCCTCATTACAGTACAATTCATAGTTTCCCGAATTATCTGAAACGGTATAGCCGCCTTCCGCACCGTCCTCAACTTGTACAATTTGATAACTCAAAGGCGCATCATTTTCATCACAACCATTATTTTCATCATCAAAAATAACATTACCTGAAATAGTATTGTAATTGCCGCCCGGCTCAAAGGAGCAGTAGGTATTGATTTGGCAGTTGTTTAAACCAGCTTGTATGGCATAATTTTTTACAATTTCTAATTGACTTTCATCGCAGCAGATATAAGCGAGATTGGGGTTATCATAAAAATATAAACCACCTTCATCGTTACCATTTTTTATCAATAAACTACTCAGTTGATTACCCCCACAATATAAACTTTGCAAATTGCTTAAAGCAGAAACATCTAAACTGTTCAGGTCATTATAAGAACAATCTAAATATTGCAAATTGGGTAAATTAGATACCTCTAAACTACTCAGTTGATTATCATTACAAGATAAATATTGTAAATTGGGTAAATTAGATACATATAAACTACTCAGTTGATTAAAATAACAAACTAAAGTTTGCAAATTGACTAAATTAGATACCTCTAAACTTGTTAGTTGATTACCCGCACAATATAAACTTTGTAAATTGCTTAAAGCAGAAACATCTAAACTACTCAGTTGATTAGAATAACACCATAAACCTTGCAAATTGCTTAAAGCAGACACCTCTATACTCGTCAGTTGATTACCCCCACAATTTAAAGTTTGTAAATTGACTAAATTAGATACCTCTAAACTACTCAGTTGATTAGAATGACAGTATAAAGTTTGCAAATTGGTTAAATCAGCTACCTCTAAACTCGTTAGTTGATTATCACCACAATCTAAATGTTGTAAATTGATTAAATTGGATACCTCTAAACTTGTCAGTTGATTATTACCACAATTTAAAGTTTGCAAATTGATAAAGTTCTCAATGCCTGTTAAATCTGAAATACTTTCATATACTAAAAACAAAGAATCCACTGCCTCGGCTTCTGCCACCTGTATTTCGTCATCGTTGTTGGTGTCAATAACGGGGTTGTGGTTCAAAAGGGCGTTTTTGAAATTTAGGTCGGGGATATTCACAATTTGGGCGGTGGCAAAATGGGTGTAGCAGATCGCCAAAAATAAAAATCGTTCTCATAGTTCAGATAAATTTGTTTTTCTATGGTGAAAAAAATAAATACACTCCGCCTTGTTGCGGAGCATATTGCAAATATATCCTATTTCTTCAAAAAAACAATTATTGCGTTATTTTATTTTAATATTTTTTTACAGGCTTCTCAATAGGCGTAAAAACGTAAATTTTCACGTTCGGAGGTGCATTTTTTACGTTCTTTACGCCAAATTTCACGTTCCAGACGTGAAATTTCACGGTGGAGGGCGTAAACTTTCACGTTCCTGACGTAAACGTTCACGGTGGAGGGCGTATATTTTCACGTTCCTGACGTAAACGTTCACGGTGGAGGACGTAAAATTTCACGTTCCAGACGTAAACGTTCACGGTGGAGGGCGTAAATTTTCACGTTCTATACGTAAACGTTCACGGTGGAGGGCGTAAATTTTCACGTTCTAGACGTAAACGTTCACGGTGGAGGACGTAAACTTTCACGTTCCTGACATAAACGTTCACGGTGGAGGACGTAAACTTTCACGTTCGGAGGTGCATTTTTTACGTTCTTTACGCCAAATTTCACGTTCCTGACGCAAAATTTCACGGTATCGGGCGTAAATTTTTACGGTGGCAGACGTAAATTTTCACGTTCCTGACGCAAAATTTCACGTTCCTGACGTAAACGTTTACGGTATGGGGCGCAAACGATGCACCTTTGAGCCTAAAATATAGCATATACGCAATGAAGTAAAAATTATTAAGAAGCTTGAAGCCGCCTCATCGCCTTTGGCTTGGGTAGGTAGTTCGCTTTTACGCAATAGGTGTCATTGTTCAATATGGTGCGTATTGAGTCCGTTTTTGCATCGGGTGCTGCGCGTGGCAAGGGCGTTTTCGAGGAGTAGGTCGTTGGCGGTACGCACTTGCTTCGCACTGCTTTCGGGGTGATACAGATGATACGCCACCGCCGCAAATTTGAGGTTGATGCGCCGAACACCGCTGTTGAGCAGGCGCAACGCAAACTCGCTGTCTTCGCGCCCCCACCCTACAAAGTCTTCATTAAAACCATTGATGCGCTCCACATCATTGCGCCAAAACGACCAATGGCAACCCCGTACTTTTTCGTGGTGCGCCACTTCCTTTGATGCCATATACGACAAAGCGGAATTGTCCAACATATTGAAGCGATTGGTAATGCCTTTTTCCCAAAAAGAAAAATCAATGCGCTTTTCCTGCAATGCCTTTTGCGTAAGTGCCTCCGACAGCAGCACCCGCGAGCCTTGCAGCCAATACCCGCGCTGCGCACGCCGCCGATGTGCCTGCACAAAATGAGGGTGCAGTATCATATCACCGTCTATCATCACGATATAATCGCTGTGCGTGTGTGCAATAGCTCCATTGCGCGAGCGTGCCAGCCGAAAACCCTCATCGGGCTGCCAGATATGGCGCAAAGGAATAGCGAAATGCGGCATAAAATCTGCTATTAATCGGCGAGTGCTTTCGGTAGAGCCATCATCAGCAATGAGGATTTCGTCGGGCAGTTGCCCTTGCCGCAATACGCTCAACAATACGAGTTCGAGAGCATCGGGGCGATTGTAGGTGGTGATGATAAGAGCAAGACGCATAGCGTATCAAAGGTATATTTTTTTTGTGCGATATTCTGAAAACCGAATAAAATCTGTTGGATTATTCTATTCTTTTGATCATTCTTATATCACCTGTTTACAGCTCTTGTAAAAATTATATTTTGTTGTAAGTTTGTACCGCCAAACAGCAACTCCATCTATCAATATCGGAATTTTTTTGTTATTGTTTGTGTTTAGCTTTTTAAAAAAAGACAAGTAGTGCGGGTGAATGGTGTTTTTTTTTATTTAAAATATTCAAAACCATATAATTATACATAGTATGTCTGTTGCTCCTGCTGCGTTTTCAAAAGAAAAAAACAATGTTTTGTTTTTAATTGTTTCGGGGTTTATTGTCGCTTCATTTTGGTCGTGCGGCAGCAAAAAAAATTCAGGCGATACTGTTTTGGTTTCGCAACAGGCGGCGGTTAAAGATACGCTGCCCGCTATGGCACTGACTCGCTATCTTACGGCACTCAAAGAAGGCAACGAAGCGGCAGCACGCGCTGTATTCTACGACGAAGCAATGCCTTTTACGCTCACTGCCCCTGTGCCTATCACCGACTACAAAGTCATCAGCGAAGGCAGTATCAACGCCACAGAAGCCCTGCGATTTGATTTTCAGCCCGCCCCGCAAGCCGGCGATGTGCAAATGGACGTGCAGCAGTACATTACGCCGCATAATGAAAAACTGATGTTTTCGTATTGGCTGCGCAAAAAAGATGATATTTGGAAACTCGCCACCTGGACGCTCTGGAACGCCGACTTGCAGGATAGTTTTGCGGGTTTTCGGGATACCAGCCGCCGCGACTCTTCGGTGGTGGAAGATTTGGCTCTTCCGGTGGGCGACATCAACTTTAGCCCCGATACCGCCAAAACCTCTTACAGCCCTGTGCCTTACGATACCATCAACGCTTCGGTGGCTATTTTTACTGCCAACGAAAAAATTGCCGACCTCTCCAAAACCGCCTCCATCGGCAGTGCCATTACCATCTACGAAGCCCACTTTGCCAATATGGTCGCGCTCACCGCCGATGCCTGCAAAAACCGCGACAACGATGATGTGGTGTATTGGGATTATTATGCCGATGGCGGAAAAAATTAGTGGGGCGTTTTCCGATTGCTTGTATGACAGCAAAAGAATACCTCAAAATTTTGGGTGTCGGCAAAGAACCCGTTGAGCGTATGGTGCGCCTCAACGAAAAAGGAAAACCCAAAAAGAAAGCCGTTCCGGTGCTCAACCTCAATAATGCCGGAAAAGTAGTGCTTTTTAAAAACTTTGTACATAGTATTCAGCCGCTTCCCAAAAAATTTGCCTTGCCCGCCGATGCCGCCGCCACTGTGAAAGTGAAATAAATAGTGTCGTTTTTACACTTTCTGCCGCAGTATAAAGACAAACTAAAACGCCTGTTTTTTTGTTTTTACAGAAAAATAAGACGTTTTATAATTTATGGAAACTGTTCAATTAAATAATTGGGTAAATGCAGAAGTGGCTGCTGTTGCTTTGAAGCAAGCCGGATTTGATGCGGAAGAAGTACGCACACTTACCCAATTTTTACAAAAAAACAACAGCGATTTGTGGAATACCAACAATGATGATACCCTGCCTGAATCTTTGACCCTCAATGATGAAGATTTGCAGGAAAATTTGTTCAATCGCTGATGATGATTTAAAATTATTTTACATCACCGATGCCTTTTGCGGGGTATCGGCGATGTATATATTTTTTATTTTTTTTTAGTGAAGTATGTTTATAGCTCATAATTGATATTTACCTGAAAAAGCAGATTTTTGTCTCGGTGACGATTCCACGAATATTCTATGCCCAAAGTAAAATCATAAAAACTGTATATATCCACTCCTACTCCATAGCCCAATAGCCAAGAACGATTGAACGGATTATCGCCATAACTAAAATCGTTGCCGATTGCTGCCGCTTCTGCATATAATTTTGGCAGCACTTGCAGGGGAATTTTTGAAAATTGAACCCGCCGACTCAATGGATTCCTAAAACTCGTATTCACCACGCGCCATTTGAGCGCATTGCGCAACAGTACATAGCGTTGTGCTTCTACGACATAATATTCGTAGCCCCGCACAAATGAACCATTGAAACCCAAACGATATACCATATTGTAGGGCAAATAATTTGAAAAAGTGAGCCGAGATTTTATATTTCCCGACCAAAACCAGTTTTTTGAGAGATTTTTATACCGGCTGTATTGTGCTTCAAAAGTAAGTGCATTAAAATTGGCACTTTTTAATATCCCCGATACCGTTACCAATGCCTTGAAATAGTACCCCTGCAAGGGATAAGCGCGAATATCGCGGTGATCATTTCCAAAAATATAGCTCAACTGCAACTGCGATTGTTGCAATCGAGATGCACCAAAATATTCGGGATTTTTTTCGGCTACTTCTGCTACAATACCATTATTGAGGTAGCTAATGCGAAATTGGTGTGTTTTGAGCAATGAACGGCGGTATTGCATCTGCAAAAACCCCTCCCAGCGTTGGTTAGAAAAGGTATGGTGGGCATAATTGAGCTGTTTGTTATGGTCGGTAGTATATGCTATTTCACGCTCTGCTACATAAGCGGCGTGTCCGGTAATACCCACACGGCGGCGGCGATCAATGGCAGGCGACTGATAACGCAGCAGTGCCCGCCGCGAATAACCCCACAAAAAATTCATTGCCAGCGTTTCGCTCAAGCCCCGCATATTGTAGTTGATTAGATAAAATCCGTATTTCGTGCGGCTTAAACGATAATCGTGCTCCCGTGCCCATACATTAAAATTACGGTCGGCAAGCTCAAATACAGGCAACAGCATCCAAAACCATCGCTCCGTGACGCGAATATACAGGACGGCATCATTAGTGGCAGCGGTGCTGTCGGGTTGCAACATCAACTCCACGTTGTTAAACAGGCGCGTGTTGTAAATACGCTGTTCGTTGAAAGTAAGCCGCTTTTTGATGTCGGCGGCTTGCAGAGTGTCGCCTGCCGCAATGTTCATTTCGCGCAAGATGATGCGCTCCTGCGTAATTTTATTGCCCGAAATATCAATGGAACGCACCACCCAGTAAGAAGGGGAAAGACTATCGGCAACAGAAGGGAAAAAATTTTGTGCTGCTGCTTCACAACTGTACATTATTCCGATTATCGCACAAAAAACTTGCACAACTTTTATCAAAAAAAATCTATACAGCTGATTCATATACACACTAAAAACACAAAGCAGACAGGTTACCGTTGTACGGTTTAATCGGTTTATTTTTTTATAGGCGGGTGATAATTTTTTTTCAGGAAGTGGTAAAAATCTTCAGATAATGCTTCAGTGTATCAAAAAAAACTTGCAAGGAAGGCTCTTTGATTTGTACCATAAAATCGGCGTGATGTGTGCTGTGCGGCAAAGGAATCCCCACTCTGAATTTTGCTTTGGACAAAGTAGAAATATATTCCAAAGGCAGGTTTTCTTCAAAATAGGCATTCATTAAAATATCAAATTCGCTGTTGATAAAACTATGCACCAAAGGCGATATGGGTTTTAAATACCAATTTATATCATTTCGCGAAAAACTTTCTATATTCAGGTGGCTATTGGCGGCAGGAGCATTTATAAATGCCAGTACCCTCACTTTTTTTCCTTTTTGCCGCCAGCTTTCCTGAATAGATTCTACCACTTTTTGGTCGCTCATATTGGTACCGTCAAATAAAATGCCGATGGTTTTGGCTGCTTCAAAACCCACCATCGTGCGCGGCAGATTTTCGGCTTTTTTTAATTCATTATCCAAAAAATAATGAAAAAAGAAAATTCTTATTCTTTTTATAAATTGCATCATAAGAGACTCTCACGAAACAGGATAATAAACTTGTATCTTTTAATTGCCCACATCTGCCGCTACAAAAAACAGACAAGGCTGTAATGATGTGTATTATTGATAATATAATATGTACAAAGGTAAATAAAATACTGAATAACAAGGTTTTTGCAAAAAAATATCCACTACATGGCTATTTCCATCAGTACGGCGCAGTGGTCGGATTGTAGAGCCTGCGGAAAATGCTGCACACTGCGCAAACGCTCCCGCAAAGGCTCGGTGGCAGCGTGGTAATCGATGCGCCAGCCTTTGTTTTTTTGGCGTGCTCCCGAACGATAACTCCACCAAGTATATTCGTGGGCTTTTTCGGGGTAAAAATAGCGGAATACATCAATAAATCCGGCATCAAAAAATTTATCTAACCAAGCACGCTCCTCCGGTAAAAAACCCGATTCGTTGCGGTTGCCTTTGGGGTCGTGTATGTCTATTTCGCGATGACAAATGTTGTAGTCGCCCGAAATAATGAGGTGGGGTTTTTGTTTTTTTAAGTTTTCTAAATAATCAAATATTATATCCAAAAACTCCATTTTCAGTGCCTGCCTGATTTCGCCGGAGCCGCCCGAAGGAAAATAGGAACTAATAATGCTCAGGTCGCCAATATCTGCCATCAATACACGCCCTTCGGCATCAAAAAATGTGTTGTTCATTCCATAATATACCGCCGAAGGCTCTATCTTGCTCAAAATAGCCACGCCGCTATATCCTTTTTTTTCGGCACTGAACCAATAATGATGAGCATATCCCAATTGCTCAAAAGCTGCTACATCTACTTGTTCGCGTGTAGCTTTGGTCTCTTGCAGCAGCACTACATCGGCTTGTGTCTCTTTCAAAAACTCACACAGCCCCTTGTTCATGGCGGCACGCACTCCGTTTACATTGTATGTCAGCAGCGAAATTTGAGGTTTCATGGCGCAAAAATCCGCTTTTATTTTGGAAAATGCTCAATTTTTTTTTCTACCCACGCTTTTAATATCTCTTGAAAAGAATGTGGTGTGTTGGGCAACTGTAAAGGACGCAAAGCGGCGGCTTCGTGCAGCATCGCGGCTATATCAAAGCGGTGCTGTGGTGCCGTAACTGCTTGTCGGCGTTGGTGCAGCATTTGTGCTAAATATTCTTGTTCGGTTTGCCCGGGTGTGGGAATAAAAAGTGCTTTTTTTTGAAATACCGCCAAATCCATTACTGTGGTGTAGCCGGAGCGCGACAATACATATTCCGAAGCGGCAATTGCTGACTGAAGGGCGGGCGTATCTAAATAATTGCAGATGCTGATGTGTTGGGGCAGTTGCTCAAATGATGGCGGAATAATGTCGCTGTTTTGAGGAAGTCCCCGTGCTATCATTATTTTTCCGTCTATTGAAGGTAATTGTTGCAGCAGCAAATCCTCCAAACAGGTGCGCTGCGGCTCAGGTCCCGACAACAGCACCAACAGGCGGTATTTTAAGGGCTGGTTTGCTGTATTGGCGGGCGGCGGCTCAAAGCGCGACAAAGCTCCTATGTATTTCGCCTGCGGCAGCCAATGGTGCAGCGTGTTGCTGTGTGCCAAATCGCCGGAAAGATTATTTTGTATATCGCCGCTATCAGGAACCCAACAAGCCTCAAAACGCAGCAGCCAACGGCGCAGCACCCGCCATATTACAGGTGTGGTGAAGGTATAGGCGGTTTTTAAAAAAATCTGATGGGTGATGATGACACTCGGAATATGCGGACTGTACATTCCATAGCGGTTGTCGGAAATAATACCATGGAAAGTTTCGCGTTGCAGGAGTTGTTGTAAAAAATGGTGTTCGTGTCGTATATTGCGCAATATCGCCGGTATTTGGCGGGCAATGTGCCAAGAAAGTGTACCCGATTTCGGATATATGATGGTTTCGCTACCGATTTCTAAGGTGCGCACTTGCGGAAATTCGCGCTGCAACAGCCGCAACGCCGCCCCTTCTGAGGCTACACACACTTCTATATCGCCGCGCTCCAATAAATAGCGAATGAGCGGAATACAGCGCGTGGCGTGTCCTAAACCCCAATTTAAAGGCGCAATTAGAATTTTTAATAATTTATCCTCCTCTTTTTTTATCATACCATATTCTTATTCAAGCGTAATCGTATATAATATCAATAGGCGCACAAATATAAACAAGCGTATTTGTTTGCCTTTTTTTTGCACTCCACTTTGCTCCCAAGCGAGGCGGCTGCTGTTTTTTAATGAAGGGAATAATTGCAGTGCCTGTTCTATTTCCTGTGTGTAGTGTGCGCTGCGCTGTTGTTGCAATCCATATCGCCGTAGCCATCTGAAAACAGGAAAAAGCAGCACATACCACAATAATAAGGCAGCTACAGTTCGGAAAAAAGGATAGAGTGCCGCACCCCCTATATTTTTTTCGTCTGATGAAAAATAATATAAAACAACAGATACCGCCAACGATATAAACAACATCAATATTACCGGCAACAAAGCTTTTTGAAAAACCGCCGTTTTTTTGCTATTTTCCGTCAATAACAGCTTTTGAGAAGCAACAACATTCAGTTGCATTGTATAATGAGGCAGAGGTTCTTGTAAATTTTGTAGTAATTGTACTGTCAATCGCGCTATTAACAAACCACCTACCGCGTAAATACCGATATAAACCGCTATCAGATACATACTCCCTGTTTCAATAGGTATAAAAGCCAATTGTTGGGCAATGTATTTCAATAATTCATTAATGGCTTTCCAAAAGGAAGTACCGAAAAAGAAGGTCAGCACCAATAATTTTTGAAGTGCCGACTCTAACATCGCTATCACACAAAAAATTGTAATACTCCATTTATTGACCCCCCATATACGATACAATACAATAGCTGCCACCGCCTGAAAACTTACCGCAATATAAGCAGTAAAAGGTGTAAAAGGACTTAAACTTGCTTTTATCAGCAGCACTACTATCAGGCTTTGGGGAATAATTGAAGTAGCTTTTTTTTCGGAATAATGTGCGATAAGGGTGATAATAATCATTGCCATACCGCCCACTGCCAAACCCGTAAAAGGAGTTTTTAGTGCATGTAGCATTCCGCCTAATGCGCTCTCCGAAAATGCCCACAGTGCCGTGAGTCTTTGGATAATTCCTACGGCAGAATGTGCAATTAATGGAACATTTTTATTCTCTTTATTATCCTTCATTGAACAAATTATTGATGCTTATATCTGCAAATCGTCATTTTAAAGCGTATAAACCTTGCAGGGGTTTTTATAAAAATATTCAGATATTTGCAGCAATTTTTCAACGAATATAAGCCACAATCTACATTTTGCCGAAAAATGAATAAAAAGTATTATAAAAAACGCTGTGTGTTATTGCTGTGGGCATTGGCATTTTTTATATTGTCGCCTTTTATAGCTACTGCTCAAACAACGCCCCCTGCACCGAATATTATTTTGTTCGTAGGCGATGATTGGTCGTATCATACGAGCATTGCCGGCGATTCTTTAGCCCAAACGCCTACTTACGATTTTTTGGCAAAAAACGGTGCCGTTCGCTTTTCCAATGCCTTTATGAATACGCCCTCCTGTACGGCGGCACGCTCTATTTTGCTCACCGGACAATACGCTCACCAACTTGGGGCAGGCGGCGTACTGTGGGGCAGCTTGGATATAAAAATCCCTACTTTTGTACAAATTTTAGAAAAAAACGGCTATTTTGTTCGCAGTATCGGCAAAGGCTGGAGTCCGGGCAGTTGGCAGCAAGGCGGCTATACCGAAGATCCGGCAGGTGAAAAAATAAAATCTGTTGAGGAGTTTTTTCAACAAATATCCTCCTCGCAGCCTTTTTTTCTGTGGTACGGCAGCACCAAAACACATCGCCCTTTTGTATTTGGCGAAGGAAAAAAGAAAGGTATTGACCCCCAACAAATAAAAGTGCCGCCGTTTTTGCCCGATACCGACTCGGTACGCTTGGATTTGTGCGATTATTATCAAAATGTGCGCGAAATGGACGATGAACTAAAGGAATTGGTGCAACAACTCAAAGCAAAAAAAATATTGCATCATACTATTATCATTGTGGTGAGCGATAATGGAATGGCTTTTCCGCACGGAAAAACCCAACTCTACGATGCAGGTACTCGTATGCCTTTGCTGATTTATGCTCCTATGTTTTTAAATGCAGAACATAGTTGCGAAAACACAAATTTTGTGAGCCTGCTCAATATTGCGCCCACTATTCTGGATTTGGCGGGTGTGCCCGTTGCTTCAACGATGCTTGGCAGCTCTTTGAAACCTTATCTGCTGCCACAGAGAGTGCCGCTACCTGCCTGCGACAGTGTCTTTTTGGAATTCAATCGGCACGGATTTAATACAACAAATAAAATTGCCATTTCTCCGCCGACACGCGCTTATCGCAATACCCAATTTTTATATATCAAAAATTATCAAAAAAAAGCAACTTCTTTTTTGGCTGACTGCGATAATTCTCCTACCAAAAAATTTTTAATCCAGCATCGCAAGGATAAGATTTTTAATGATTGGATACAGTTGTTATATCCTGTAACGAAGCCCGCAGAAGAATTATACGAGGTGCAAAAAGACCCTTTTCAGTTGAATAATATCGCAGATGACAGCCTTTATCAAGATGTTTTATCTGATTTGCGGCAGCGGCTCCATCAGTGGCAAAAAAACACGCAAGACCCGCTTTTGCAAAATGAGGAGTATTACAATACTTTGCCGCACTATCGCCCCGTTTCTGAAGCAGCAACCAAAGAAGAGGAAGATATTCCTTGTCATTAACCCCCTTAAATTTTTATATTTTGTTAAAATTCTTCAATCAATTGTACAAAACGGCTTATCCTATCTATAAGCCTTTGTATTTTGCTTATAAAAAAAGCAGCGACCGCGACCGTATCAACGAAATACGGAATTATGTAAAAGAAGGTATGACGGTATTAGACATCGGTGCTAATATCGGTTTTTATACTTTGCTCCTTTCGCGGTTGGTAGGAAAATCGGGAAAAGTATATGCTTTTGAACCCGATGCCACCAATTTTCGCCATTTGTCCAACAATGTGCGCAACTGCTCCAATGTGGTGCTGCATCAAGCGGCAGTAGGCGAAAAAAGCGGCAACATCAAACTGTTTCATTCCTCCGACCTCAATGTGGATCATCAAACTTTTGACAGCGGCGAAGGTCGCCCCTATACCGAAATCCCCTGTGTGGCTTTAGACGATGTAATCCCAACGCCCCAAAAAGTGGATTTTATCAAAATTGATATTCAGGGCTACGAATATTATGCTTTTAAAGGAATGAGCCAACTACTCCAACGCTCGCAGCCGCTTTTGCTGATGGGCGAAGTATGGCCTTATGCGCTCCAAAAAGCGGGTACGTCTGTAGCTCAATATTTGCAATTACTCCAACAAGCAGGACTCAATAGCAATATTTTGGGAAATTATGATGCCGCCGCTTTGCAAGCCAAAGCCGATGATAAGAGCTTTTATACCGACCTTATTGCACGAAAATAAATACGCTTTTGGCGGAGGAAATGCCTTTTTGATACATCAAAATGTCGGCAGCTTTTCTTTCAGTTTGTTTTTATACAACAATAAAGCTATAAAAACACACCCCGACATTGCTATTGCCGTTTGCAGCCACCAAGCGACATTTAGAAAAGTAGTGGAATAAAATAAAGTCATACACAGCAAGCCATACAGGAGCAGTTTGATAAAAGCCTTTGCCGGAAAAGCCGATTGCAGCACCTGATAGCTGAAAACAATATGCAAAGCCGCCACGCTCAGTTGTGTTAGCGATGCCGCCATTGCCGCCCCCTCGCTGCGATAAAGCGGCAGCAGCCATATATTTAAGCCTACGTTCAGCAGCACTGCCGCCGCCGCGATTATATTCAACAGCCGCAAACGATGATATGCCGTGAGCAAAGTGCCATATACATAAATTAATGACATACCCAACAAAGCGGGCAACAAAATTGCCAATGTGCTGCTATATGTAGCCGTAGCATCGTGATACAGCAATTTCATAACAGCTTCGCCCTGCCACACGCCCGCCGCCAATACCGGCAATAGTGCCAATGCCAGCAAAGCAGCGCACCATTCCGCTATGCGCTGTATGGCAAGGGGCATATCCAAACGCGCCGCATACCAAGGCAGCAGCAAAGACGACAACAATACCGCCACCTGATTTCCCGCCTCTACCAAACGATAAGCAGCCGCATAAATACCCGCTTCTTTCACACCTTCGGGGACTAAACGCTCCAGCAAAACGGCATCGCTGCGCGTGTAGGCTGCCATCAACAATGCCAAAAGCGCGTAAGGAACACTGTTTTTTATAATATCGCTCATCAGGCGGATATTCATATTAAAATCAATTTGCCCCAATTGTTTTCTCAACAACAAGATGCCCAAAAGCACTGCCAGCAATAAAGCTATGATTTGTGCATATATAAAATGGGTGATATTCAAAGGCAGCCAAACTCCGGCGGCTAACAACCCCACCAATATTATCATCAAAGTGCGGTCGGTGACGGATAAAATACTGTCGGCTTTGAAATATTGCAGTGCCGCTACATTGGAGCGTGCAAACAACAACACTGACAACAAAATTTGTTGTTGTACTAATAAAAAAAGTAAATACAACTGATCATCTTGATAGCCCAAGCAGCGCGACACCACCGCCATCACGATGCTATATACTATCGCTAATATTATTTTAAGAGCTAAAACATTAGAAAAATAAGAGCGAAATAAGGCAGGTTGGGCGGCAATGGTGCGTGTATTGAAATTATTAATTCCAAAATCCAATAGTGCCTGAAACAGCAATGTAAAATTGAACAAGGCAAAATAATTGCCGTATTCGGCAGCACCTACTTCATTTTGAACACCGCGCTCTATCACCAAAATCCACACCATTTTTACCGCCATATTCAGCGATACCAACAGTGCGGCATTGCCGAAAAATTTGCGCGTGGAATGATGCGACATGAATCAATGATGAACAGAAAAATCGGCTTACTCTGTGCTATTTCGTCAAAGGTATAATGGAAAGCGTTTGCTGAGTACCTTCGCGCTCAATAACAACAGGAACGGCAAGGGCGGGTTTCAGTTCGCTCAAAATATAAGTGTAGTCGTAGATGTTTTTAATATCCTTGTCTGCCAACTTTTTGATAATATCGCCACCTTGCAAACCCGCTTTTTCCGCCGGACTGCCGCCACGCACGCCACTGAGTTTTACGCCTTCTACTTCGGCGGCATAATCGGGAATAGTACCCAAATACACCGAAAAACTGCGCACCTGCTGCTGGGTATTGCTCATATCCGTTTTTTGGTACGTCAAAGTAGTTTCGGGCTTCGATACTTCCTGTATCAAATTGGCGGCAAATTGCGCCGTGCGCTCCATATCGGCGTAGTTGAGTTTGTCGGCATCATCGGTGGGGCGGTGGTAATCATCGTGCAAGCCCGTAAAGAAATTGACCACGGGAACACCTATTTTGTAAAAAGATGTAGCATCGGTGGGCAAATATGGGTCGGCGGTGAGCGCGAGATTAAAACCGGCGGCAATATTTTTCTTTTCGGCTAATTTTTTCCATTCGGCAGCCGAACCCACGCCTTGTATTATCAAGCTGTTGTCTTTCATACGACCCACCATATCAAAATTGAAATATGCCGCTATATTTTTGGCATCAAAAGGCAGGTTTTCACAAAAATATTGCGAGCCCAATAAGCCCATTTCTTCACCGCTCCACAAAGCAAACACTAAATTTTTAGTGATTTTTTCGGGTGATTTTTTTTGTAAATCCGCAAAATATTCCGCTAATTCCATTACCATCGCCGTACCCGAAGCGTTGTCGTCTGCTCCATTGTGAATGGCTCCTTCTTCGCCCGCCACTGCCCGCGAACCGCCGTGTTCGCCGTGCCCGAGATGGTCGTAGTGCGCCCCGATTACAATATAAGGTGCAGCTGCTTCCGCCGCCGGAACCAAAGCCACTATATTGTTGTCGCGTGCTGTTTGTTTTTTCAATTCGGTAAGGAGGGTGGCGTTCAGGTGCATCAATTCAAAAGTTTCCGGCTCGCCGTGCGGGTTGTAGGTTTTTAAATTTCTTTTTATCGTTTTTATATCTTTATCATAAATACCCAATAAATTTTGTGCAAAATTTTCGCTTATCTCCCATACCGCCAAACCCGCCGTACCGCCTTCGCGCTTGCCGTCGAATGAAAAAAGCTCTACTTCGCCGATAAAAACAATCGCTTTTGCGCCCATATCGCGTGCCAGCATTGCTTTGTAGCGTGCCGCCGTGTAGCGTTCGGTTTGTAATTCATCTTGCTGCGATGCGCTGTCAAAATCCGGCGCACCTTCCAATACCAATACTATTTTATCTTGCACATTTAAGCCCTTGTACGAATTGTACTGATAATCCAAACCTTCGGGCAACTTAACACCATATCCTACAAATACCATCGCTGCACTTACTGTACCGTTTTGGCTGTAAGAAATCGGTTGTGCTTGTGTATCCGTTGCCACTATCGCTTGCTTGCCGCCATCTACCGAAAAACGATTGTCGGCAGTACGGCTCACACCGGCGGTATAATCAAATCCGTATAAATATTTTTCTTTTACCCTGAGCAGCCCCTGTTGTTGAAACTGTGCGCTGATGTATTGTGCCGCTTTTTCAATGCCTTGCGAGCCGGTGCCACGCCCTTGCAATTCATCGGAAGCCAAATAATTTACTTTTTCCTTAAAATCATTCACCGAAAAGCCGGCGGAAAAAACTGCTGTATGAGGGGCAACTGCCGTTGCCTCCATATCGGCTTGCTCGTGGCTGTGGTGGGCGTGCGGCGACATATCGGGCATATCGCTACTACTGCTGCGCGGTGCGGCACCTGCCAAAGCCCGCAAAGCTGCCTCGTGATTCCAGTTGGCAAAAAACAACTGCGCATTGCCCTCGGTGGTGCGGCTGCTTGTCCAGCAAAGTTTTTTTCCATCGGGCGAAAAAACAGGCAAGCCGTCAAAACCATCGGTATAAGTGATGCGTACCGGCTCTTTTTTTCCCGCAACATCGGCTATGTATAATTCAAAATTGCTGAAGCCCAATTTGTTGGAGGCGAAAATAAAATATTCTTGCGAAGGGTGATAATAAGGAGCCCAGCTCATCGCTCCGAAATCGGTGAGGCGTTGTACATCGCTGCCGTCGAGGTTCATACTGAAAACATCAGCAACGATGCCCTTTTCTTCAAAGTGCCGCCAAATGATGCGTTTGCCATCGGGCGAAAAGAAAGGACCACCATCGTAACCTTTTTGTTGGGTAAGGCGGCGCACTTGAGAGCCATCGACATTCATCAAATAAATTTCGCCGAAATAAGCAGGGTCTATTTCTAATTTTTTCTGGTCTTCGGGCGATAATGTTTGTTCAAAAGCACTGCGATTGGAGCAGAAAACAATGAGTTTGCCGTCAGGCGACACGCCCCCTTCGGCATCGTAGCCTTTGGTATGGGTGAGGTTTTTCAGGTCGCTACCATCTGCATTGGCACTAAAAATATCCATGGCAGGTTCATAATCCCACGAGTAGCGGCGTTTATTGCCCGAAGCGCGAAATTCTAATTCTGCTTTTTGTTTATCAAGAGCTTGCGGGTCTTCGTGCGATGAAGCAAAAATAACCCTTTGGCTATTGCCCATAAAGAAAGCACAGGTTGTTTTGCCTTTGCCCGGCGATACGCGCTGAACATCGCCGCTTTCTAAATCTAAAGCATATATTTGGTAGAAAGGATTGGCAGCTTCGCGCTCGCTCTGAAAAATCAGGTAGCGTCCGTCTGGTGAAAAATAACCTTCACCGGAACGTTTTCCCTCATAGATAAGTTGGCGCGTTTGGCTCAAAAAATCGTTCTCTTGCGGCGGTGTATCGGCGGCAATGACCACTGATGAAAATAAAAAGCTATAAAAAGCGACAGTGTAATGCAAAAAATGTCGTTTCATGGATTAAAATGAAGATGATTGAAAAGAAAAAGATTGTTTTGTTTTTTATTATACCAACAATCTGACACTTAGAACGGCTGCAAAGTTACTGATTTTTTGTTTCAACTTTGTCAAAGTTATAAGTGAGGGTAGCAGTTCTTTAGGTGCAGCACGATACAAGCCCGCCGAGGGTAGCATTTCTTTAGGTGAACCACGATATATATCCTGCCGAGGGTAGCAATTCTTTAGGTGCGGCACGATACAAGCCCGCCGAGGGTAGCATTTCTTTAGGTGAACCACGATATATATCCTGCCGAGGGTAGCACTTTATTAGGCGCAGCACGATATATATCCTGCCAAGGGTAGCAGTTCTTTAGGTGAACCACGATACCTATCCTGCCGAGGGTAGCAGTTCTTTAGGTGAACCACGATACCTATCCCGCCGAGGGTAGCAATTTATTAGGTGCAGCACGATATATATCCTGCCGAGGGTAGCAATTTTTTAGGTGAACCACGATACCTATCCCGCCGAGGGTAGCAATTCTTTAGGTGAACCACGATACCTATCCCGCCGAGGGTAGCGTTTCTTTAGGTGCAGCACGATGTATATCCTGCCGAGGGTAGCAGTTCTTTAGGTGAACCACGATACCTATCCCGCCGAGGGTAGCAGTTCTTTAGGTGAACCACGATACCTATCCCGCCGAGGGTAGCGTTTCTTTAGGTGCAGCACGATGTATATCCCGCCGAGGGTAGCGTTTCTTTAGGTGCAGCACGATGTATATCCTGCCGAGGGTAGCAGTTCTTTAGGTGCAGCAACAAGCATTTAAGGAGCGACAAATTTTCCATCGGCGAGGGGGGTTTTGGAGTGCTGCGTGAAAATACGGTAAAAATACACCCCCTGCGGCAAACTCGGCAACTGCCAGCGACTGCCCGAAATCTGCGCTTGCTCCACCATTTTGCCGCTTACATCGTAGAGTTGTGCCTCGCAAGGCGGTAGCTCTGCCCAAAAGTGGAGGGTATGGTCGGCGGCGGTGTAGGTGGCGGCGATATGGTTGCCTGTGAGCGGCGGCATTGTTTCGTTGCCCACTGTCCATTCTTCGGGGCATTGCTCGGTGGTGCCGATGCGTATGCACTGACCCACGCTCAGGGTGTCGCAGAAGTAGGCATTGAGCGTTGCCCAATATACGCCGTTTTGGGCATAAACGTGCTGCTGTGTAGTGCCTGCTGGCGTAGGCTCTGGTTCGCTGCCATCGCCGAAGTCCCACCACAAACTATACGGCTCGCCCCGAAAGCCCAAGGTGTCGGCGGTGAAGGTGACATCGGTGCCGTTTTGGGTGCTTTGGAAGGTAATGTTGGGATTTTCCAACAAGCCCAAGCAATTCGTGTGCAGCAAATATACATTGGCACGACCGCCAAAGTAGAGCGTATCCCCCTGACCATTGAGTACCGGAACGCTCTCTAAACCACTCTCGTATCTGCCCGTTACCCACAGCGTGCCGTCTGTATCGCGCAAGAGGGCATAGCCGTAGTCGTTTTCTTCGCCGCCGTATAGCCTGCGCCAGAGTAGCTCGCCGTTGCTGTTGAGTTTAATTATTTGTGCTTGTAATGCATAATCAATCAAGTTAGTTCTATAACACCCACCCGCTATTATATCTCCATTAATTAAGACCATTGGTTGGAATATACTACAATTATTTGTTATCTCTTCGCTTTTCCAAACCACATCGAAATTAAGGTCTAATTTCATTATATAAGTGCTATCTTGATTATTATAGGCTGCTATATAATCAGAATCAGAAACATATAAATCCCACAATACTTCATTTACTTCCCAATCTATTAGTTTTTGTTGTATAATAATTCCTGACTCATCAAACTCTATTAATGCAATGTCAGATGGATTATTACTATTCCACGGTTGCCAATTCACTAAGCAGGAGGCTAAAAAGTTGCCATTGGGTAGTGCAAGCAGGTCGGTTACTTTGTTATCATCACTGTATCCCTCTATGATTAATTCCCATTCCTTATCTCCATTCTCGTCTATTTTTATGATGTAGGGTTGGTAGTGTCCGTCTAAGGGGTCGTCATCACTCTGCGACAACAATAATTGTCCTCCCGCTATAAATCCATTATCTTCTGTTGGTACAATAGATGTACAAAAATTATAATAACTGGTATTCCCTATCTCTTTGGTGTACCAAAATGCATCAAATTTCCAAAAACCTGCAAAAGTATTCCATACAGATATATTTTCATTTGCTTCATTGCGTTGTCCTATAAGTACCCAATTTCCATCCTTCCCTTTTGCGGCAGCATAAAAAGAACTTTCATATTCCGACTCATTTTGTAGAACAGTATTTTTTACAATACCCAAAGTATCATACCTCAAAATGTATGCCTGCCAAAGCTGATTATCCCAACTTAATGTGTTTCCAACTATCCAAAATTCATTTTCTTTGTATTTTAACAAATTAAAGCCATTTTGAATATCTTTTATGGCAAAATCTTTTTCAAATAAAACCTGTGCTTGTACAGAATAAAGTATCAAAAAAAATACTAATCGTATTGGGTGTTTCATACTATATATTTTTAAAATTTAAAAATAATTAAAAAACTACCTCAAGGCAATACATTGAAATTCCTGAGGTAGTTTTTTTTGCTAAACAAGGCTATTATTTATTTTATTATCACCAATTTTCCACTTTTGCTGCTGCCCTGCTGCAATTGAACCTGATATAAGTAAATACCGGCGGCAAGCTGTGGCATCTGACAGCGATACACCGATATCGCTGTTTTGAAACTGTAATGAGCCACTGTTTTGCCTTGTGTATCGCTGAATATCAATTGTGTAAAAGGGGTGTCGCTTTCAAAAAACACTTCCCCATTGCTCGGGTTGGGATATACCCGCAGCCCTTGTGGTGGCGGCTCGTACAATTGTTTTTTGGCGGCGGGGGGAGCAGCACAATTTTCTATTTTGGCATCTACCCAAGCACCTTGCCGCGCTTCGAATGTGGGCAGCCAGTCGATATATTCGCCTGCGCGATACTCCACTTGTGCGCCGGCGGCTATGGTATCGCCGCTCATTATCCAGTATTGGCGGCTATAGAGGCTGTCGCTGCCGGAGGTATGTAGCACAGTGCTGTAGTCTGCCGTGCCGCAATAGGGTTCGGGGTCGCAGGCATCGGGGATAAAGTCGCCGTCGCTGTCTTGCAGGTCGTTGCCATCGCAAAAATCCTGTTTATCGCAAATACCGTCTGCATCGCTGTCGGGGTCGCCTTCGGCACAGTCCCAATCGCTGTTGTCGGAGTCGTAGATGAGGGGGTCTATTTCGGTGAGCGTAGTGTCAATAATTTCTAAAAGCACACGCGCCTGATAAGAACTGTAGGTATCGAAGGCGGCTATCGCCTGCAAACGACTGCGTTGTTCGCTGTTGAGGTCGAAGGGAGTAAGGGTGGTATCGGAGCGCAAAGCCAGCAAAATTTCGTAGTATGCCACAAAATTGCTGTCTTCCTGCTCATTGAGCGTATTGCTTTTGGCGGCGGCGGCGTTTTTCATTTCATTGAGCAAGGTATTGGCTTGGCTCAGTTGTCCTTTGGCGATATAATGCGGCAACAAAAGGCGACGGCTGAGGCGCGAATTGAGACACTCCAAAAAGCCTACCGCTTCGTTTAATTTACCGGTGCGCACGAGTTCGCGGGTTTTGCTGCGAATGAGTGCATCGCGGCGTGGGTCGTCAGCCAAATTACAAATATCGCCGCTGCTGAGGGCGGTTCTGCCACAATTGCAGGTTAAAGCACTAGCTGGTAAATTTGTACACAACTCAACATCTACAATATTACTCACTACTTCGGGTTCTTGGGTTTCGGGGGCGGCGTACCAATAAATAAAGTCGGTGGCACTGCTGATGTCCATTTCGAAGGGTGGGTCGCAGGCATTGGCAGAAGGAATGAGGAGGTTGTTGAGGTCGCAGGTGAAGGTATTGAGGGGGACGTAGTTAGGAGCATCTGGAATACTTAAACACTCTCCCCTGGTCTTGCATTTGGAGCACGGTGGAGAAGTTATTATCTAGTTGCCAGCCCTTGTAATAGCCTGCGTGTTCGTTGCAGCGTATATCCAAGCCCAGATTATTGCCTTGTATCAATACTCCGGTGAGGCTGTTGAGAAAATGGTTTCTGCACAGCAGATTCCCCATTTGTTCGCCATTGCGCACAAATACATCGGTCTTGTGGCGATTGACAACGTTTTGCTCTAAAATATCTACTTCGCTGCCGATGAGGCTGATGCCCGTATTAGGCATGCTATAGAAAGTACCTATTGTATTGCTGCGGTCAAGGATATTGCGGTTACGCACGAGGCCGCGCTCGGCAGTGAGGTGAATACCAAAGCGGCAGTTGGTGAACCTGTTGCTAACAATGTCATCACCAAATGTAAATGCTTCTAAATTACCGGGATCCCCGCCATCTCTGATACCCCAATAACATTCCTGAAAGATATTGCTGCGTGCATTAAGACTGCGCACACCTCTGCCGAAAAAACCACTGTATTGTTTAGTAAATCTTGTATTTCCTACATATACATTGCCATATAAAAAGGACCAGATACCGAGTGCGTGTATTCCATTATCCAAAGGAAATAATAAATCGCCGCTGCGTTCAAAACTACTGTCGTACACATCTAAACGAGTGTATATTTTGGCATCTGAGAGGTCGCCGGAGTTAATAGCATTGTAATAGCCGTGGCTGGCATTGATACCCTGATGACAGTTGATAAAATTCGTTCTGTTTATAATAGCTAAACCGCCTGATGTTGTCTTTGCCAAATTATTGTTGTTGTTGAGGTTTTGAAAAACATTGACCGAAGCTATGTTATTGAGGTCGGGCGTAGGGAGGGTGCTTTCTAATTGCACCAAATCATATACTGGCGTGTTCATTAAAGCTACTCCAATCAAAGCATCGCGGATAGTTGCATTGTTTTGTGTAACTAATTTTCCTTGTGGGTTCAGCTTGGGGTTATTATTAATACCCGGTCCTAAAACCCGTATTCCCTGCCACATACAGTCGCCCGCACTTTGTAAAGTAGCATTATCTATCAGCAGTTGTGCGCCGGATTTTACCACTATTCTTCCAAAAGGACCAAATCGCAGGGTAGCTGCCGCTATTTCAAGTTTATAACCCAAGGGAATGATAATAGACGTATTGATAATATTGTTGTCGGGGTTGCCGTCGGTAAAGAGGGTATTATTCACGGTGTTCCAACTTACGATGGTGGGGGTATTTACAGTGCCCGCTGCTGCCAGAGGAGCAATGCTGTAGGAGGTAGCAGCATAAATTTCGCTGCCCGCGACAGGCAAACAAAATTGGTCGGTGCAGTCGGTAGCGGCGGTGAGTGTGACGGTGGAGGTAGAAATACCACACATATTTTCTACGGTATAAGTGTATATACCTACCTCTTTGATACTACTACCGTTTACCTCATTTCCACCTGCATCTGTCCAAATACCGCCTTCATCTTCGCCTTGCAATAAGATAGGGAGGTTTATGGGAAACTCAAACTCACATACCGCTTCGGTAGTGCTTTCGCCTGCGTAGGGCGGCTCCACGACCTGTATTGTAACAGACTTGGTAGAATGGCATTGAATATATTGGTCTTGAACCGTGACAGTATAGGTGGTGGTGGTGGTGGGGCTTACAGTAATTGATGTGCCGGTTTGTCCGGTACTCCAAATGTATTCCAAATCCTTACCCGAAGCAGAAGCTGTGAGTACCACGCTTTCTCCTTGACATATTTTGTCGATTCCATTAGGTACTTCAATGGTAATATCGGGGTGATAGCCTAAATGCACTTGCACTACATCGCTGTTGGTGCAGCCATTCTGCGATACAGTGAGGGTGTATTCAATATTGAAGTTTTCATAAGAATTATCGGTAGCGGTAAAAGAGGGGTTGAGGGTATTGGCATTGGTGAGCGGAGGAGCGATGCTGGTGTCCCTGTCCAACTATAAGTGGCTCCGGCGTACCCTGCCCTGATAGTGTAATGGTACTGCCATCGGGACACATTGTAATATCATTTCCGGCGTTGGCAGAAAGCTGGGTAATAATAACATCAAGCGCATCTGTAGCGGTGCAGCCTTGGTCGTTGGTAGCGGTGAGGGTGTAGGTATAAGTGCCGGGGGTGGCATTAGCGGTGTTGAGGGTAATGAGAGCCCCTACATAACCATTAGTTGGTATTGGTGCGCCATTAACAGGATATACTGACCAGTTGCATATATAATTAAGATTATCTAAACTTTCTATATGCACTTCTTCTCCTACACAAGCCTCTATATCATCACCAGCATTAATCTCAAATTGAAATACATGTACATAAAAAGTTTCATTGGCAACACAGCCCTGTTCATTAGTTACCGTTAAAAAGTAGGGATAAATGGAACCATCTTCTGCATTGTTGGTATTCATAATAGGATTAGCAAGGTCATAGTTACTTAAAGGAGGACAATAAGTATTACCCGCCTCCCAATGATAGCTTACATTATTTCCGTTGCTGCTCCCCATAAGGGTTAGTGCAGATCCTATACAAGCATCTAAATGATTAGCTCCAGATGTTAAAGGAACATTTATTACAAATGATAGAATTTGTTGAGGAATATTTTCACAATCACTGCTCAATGTTAAATAAAAAGTAGTTGTTTGAGCAGGATATACCGTAATATTAGTGTTATTATAGATCTCAGTGGAGCCAAAGTTATAATAAGGAGCAGCTGACCAGCTAATATTATTGTACGGAGAATCTCCCTCCGAAAAATGTAGTTCTACTGCGTCACCCGAACAAATATTTACTTGTTCATAATGAGTAGCACCAAAATAAAAAATAGGTACTGATGGATATTCCGCCCAAATAAATGGATTGTGAGGCGTATTATCTACAAAATTTTCTGCGCCATTGTAATATCTATCTATCTGACAATGGGTCAATGCAACAGGCAAATTTCCATGAGAATCCATAATGTTATTTGTTAATCCAATCATAACAGGGCATTCTCCACATCCCTGACATCCTGTACAGCCAGGCCCACATTGAACAAATTCTAATGGCATCAACAGTCCTTCATTGCAGCCAGGCGTATCATCACAGCCATCATCGTTCAATCTTGAATGATTGACACCTAGATGATGTCCTATTTCATGAAGCATAAAAGCCACTGTGGGAACTTTATTTATTTGTAATTTCTCATAGATACCTCCCATTCGTATTGCATTGTTGCTAAACATTTGGGGTCCATTGTAATCAACTGGGAATGCCAACAAAATATCAATCACATTAGCGTCTATATTATTTGTAGATAAATTTGCTAAATCAGCCCAATCGTTGTTGTTATAAACACCAGGATCATTATAATAATATATATTATCCAATACAAAACGAACTCGAGCATCTTTGCACGATGCATCGTACAAAGTAGTAAAATCTTCCTCTAATAGCTCGAAGTCTGAAGAAGTACCATCTATAATACTCGTGAATTCTTCATACGACAGTGTTTCCCACGAAACACAATTAGGACAAGGGTGGTTAGCAACATTTTGTGCATAGGTAGCAGGGTCTGGCAAGAGTATATTATCTAAAATAGGAGCACTATACTGCCAATTTACTAAACTAGATATAGCTTCTCCCAAATCTTCTTCTACTAATTTTCTTAGTATTTCTGTATCTTGCGGATTATTTGGGTCAAAGTTTTGCATAGGTTGGCCAATAGGTGGATTTAGTACATGGAAAGCAACTCTAATAAATCGCAGAGGTGTACAAGTACATGGATTATCCAGAGGGGTAAGATTTTCGATGTTAATAGGTACGGTTGGTTCTGTAACGCATAAATTATTACTATATATTTGTTCTATAAGGGATAACTCAGGTGTTTGCCCCCAAGCCACCTTACCGAATATCAGCAGCATAGCCATAGCGATTATGAGCCTTTGCGGTTTCCATAAAGCGAAGCAAGTACGCAGTCCCCCCCCCAATTTGTGATAAATAAAGTTAATGTGTTGCTGCGCTATCGCCTTCCTCGAAAGCAGCGCGGCGAGTTCTTGGTTTTTTCTCATAATAAAGAAAAAATTTTGGTGTTAAAAAATAAAGTATAATGACTCCCAACGCCTTGCGGCAATTGAGTTTTTTCTTTCTTTTAAAAGGCAGCAGTTTTATAAACACTGCAAATACCTTGTAATAGTCGTGGAACGGACGGAACGATACTTTAATATTTACTCCTCATTACTGCTTACTCACCCTAAGCCTCAACGCTTCCCTGAGCGTTGTTTGCAACAAATATAATCCTTTTTTTGAAAGATGCAAATTTTTCTTTTAGTTTTTTTACTGCCTAACTTTGTCAAAGTTCGAACTTTGTCAAAGTTATCACCAAATATATGTACTAAATAGTCCAATCAAAATATTGAAAAACATAGTCAAAACTGCATATATTCTTAACCTCATTTGAAGTTAGATTTTGACAAGTTTTTGTAATAAAATCACTGACTTGATTTAAAGAACTGCATAAAATATTTGTAAATGATCGTTTAAATTTCCACCATACTTTTTCTGCAGGATTAAGTTCCGGCGAGTATGGAGGAAGAAAAATCATTCCTATATTTTCAGGAATATTTAGTTTTTTAGCCTTGTGAAAGGCAGTATTATCCAAGACTAAAATTTTATATTCCGATGGTCTATGTTTTGATAATTCATTCAGATAAACTTGAAAAGTTTGTGCATTGCATAAAGACATTTCCATCAAGAAATTATCCCCATCCAAAGGGGAAAATGAGCCAAAAAGATAGGTAAATTTAAAAACTTGATGGTAAGGACAGATAGGTTTTATTCCTTTTGAAGTAAGTATTTTCCCATTTCTTGTAAACATTCCAAATCTTGATTCATCTTGAAAATATAGATTCACTGTTTTGTATGGAAAACTTACTGAAAGTAAAAGGTTTATACACTTTTGATGGAAGTTTTTTTAAAAGCCTCCACTGCCTTTTCATCTTTTTTGACATGACTTTTTCGGGCAACTTTTATTTTGGTATTAAAGTTTCGTTGTACATATTTCACCAAAGTAATATACTTCATATCTTTGTGTAATTCAGTATTTACCCAGAAAAGACATATATAAATATTTTATAGTTCAAAATTAATAAAAAATCCATTTCGTAAATATTGGACTATATCTGTTTTATAGATGGTATAAATTCCCACAAAGTTCGGCGGAGTGAGAGAAAATAAAAAAAGGAAAGCCTTGTGCTTTCCTTTTTTTATTGAATATGATTTTTGCAACCTGATTTTGTTCTTTTTAAAAAAAACTCTTTTGCTGCAAACTATTACAAAAACCCAAGACGGCGCGTATTTAAACTACTTTCACCTGCTTGCCTTCTTTGGCTTGTAAAAATGGCTCAACGATTTTCCAAAATTGTTCGGCGCGGTTTTCCCACGAGTTGGCACGGCTGCGCTCCCAACGGTCTTTGTAGCGTTCCGGCGTGTCGTGATGCAGTGCCGTGTTGAGCAAAGACACAAAATGGTCGGCATCGCGGGCAATATAAATACCATCGGCGTAGTCTTCCAAATCTTTGGAAAAATGCGTAACGATAACCGGCTTACCCAAAGCCAAACACTCGTTGAATTTGAGCGGATAAATATTGCTCGTCAAATCGTTGAGTTTGTACGGAATAATGGTAGCATCTACATGCTGCAAATAAGCGGGTAATTCTAAAAAAGGTTTTCTACCCAAAAAATGCACATTCGGCAACTTATCCAAGCCGCGCTCTTTGTATTCTTCGCCGTGAATGGGTCCGATATACACAAATTGAATGTCGGGATATGCCAAAGCCGATTTTTTCATCAGTTCAAAATCAATGCGGAGGCTGTCCAAATGACCAAAATAACAAATGATTTTTCCCTTTAAATCTTTCATATCTGCCGGACGCGGCAAAGCAGGGGCAGGTGGCGAAACGGCTTTTTCAAATACTTCCAAATCTACACCATTGGATAGTTGGCGGGCATTGGGCGTAAGGGTGGTGTATTGCTCTTGCAGTTTTTTGGAAGTGGTCAGAAATATATCGGCGCGGCGGGCGTGCTCCGCTTCAAGGCGCACACCGTGTCGGGCAATATACGGCTCTCCGGCAATGGAGTCGATGGTTTGGTAAATATCTAAGATCGGCTTAAAATCTTTTGGAAAAAATCTGCCGAAAAAAGGGTCAAAAGAATTGATTAAAATGAATTTTTTTACATCAAATTCTTTTAAGGTTTTCATAACAGTTCTGAACAATACTGCATCGTTGCGTTTTGCCAGCGTGTCGTAGAGTGCGCCATCGGGCAGCCAGTTAATGGGCAGCGTGAGTTCCGGCGTGATGGCATACAGATTTTTTGACCAGCCATTCAGGTGGCGGTAGTAAGAAGTGCCCTTTATAAGTGCCTCTTTTTTGCCCTTGATAATGGGGTCGTTTTTGCCTTGCCAGTAATCTTTCCAAGTGTAGGGGTGTTCTATATAAAAAATGCGGTTGGTACGCGCAAATTCTTTTGCCAAAGAATAAATAGGAGCCGTCACCGGATTATCTAAGCGGGAGGTGGTGACGATTAATAAGTCATAATCAGAACGCATGGATATAATTTTTGCTGCAAAAATAGTAATAGATATTACAAAACACGCCATTTTATGGTGTATATTGCTATATTTGGTCGTATCTTTGAAAGAAAGAAGCATTTTCGGCTACATGAATAAGCGTTTGCAAAGCCATATATCTGTAAAAGTGATTAAATGTTTGGTGAGATGTTGTATGTGTATAACGCTCATCATCTTATCACTAACCTTGCGGGCACAGTCGTTGCGTGTAGGTGTAGATATGAGGCAGGTGAAGCCTGCACAATTACAGCAGTGCGGCATTGCACTGGATTGCGGCGTATGGCAACAGGGCGATTCGCTGTTTTTGGAGTTGTCGCCGGAGGAGCAACTGCTGATTCAGGAGGCTGACCTGCCGCATCGTGTTGTTTCTGCCGCCGCAATGCTCCAATATTTCCGACAACAAACAGCACAGCGCGGCGATACAGCAGCAGCGTTTCAGGCGGCGATGTTTAGATGGAAAAGCCCCGAACATTTTTCTTTGGGTTCTTTGGGCGGTTATTTTACTTACGAAGAAATATTGGCGCATTTGGATAATTTGCACAATTTGCGCCCCGATTTGGTGAGTGAAAAACAACCTATTGGCAACTTTCAAACTTTTGAGGGCAGACCCCTTTATTACCTGACCATCTCCAACCACCCTGCCGCCTACGAGCCGAACGACCCCGCTATTTTGTTCACCGCTTTGCACCATGCCCGCGAGCCTATATCTGTGAGCCAGTTGATATTTTTTATGTATTATCTGATTGAAAATTATGATAATGATGCGCTCCTGCGGCAATTAGTGGACAACAGCAACTTGTTTTTTGTTCCCTGCGTCAATCCCGATGGCGTAGTTTTCAACGAAAGCCTTTTTGACGGCAGCACCACGCCCCCTTCTTTCGGGTATTGGCGCAAAAACCGCCGCGACCACGGCAATGGCACTTTCGGCGTGGACTTAAACCGAAACTACGGCTATCAGTGGGGCTACGATGACAACGGCTCTTCCGGCAATACGGGCAGCGCACTATATCGAGGGGCTGCACCTTTTTCCGAACCCGAAACCCAAGCTATTCGCTACCTGTGCGAACAATATCCTTTTAAAATCGCCCTCAATTATCATAGCTACGGCAATTATTTATTGTATCCTTTCGGGTATAGCGATGCTGTTTTTCCCACCGATGCTTTGCATTTTGATTTTTGACCGAACATTTGTGCCGCGAAAATAAATTTGAATATGGCAACTCGCATCAGGTATTGTATGCCACCAACGGCGACAGCGATGACTGGATGTATGGCGAGCAAAACACCAAAAACAAAATTATGGCGATGACCCCCGAAGTGGGCAATAATTTTTTAGGATTTTACCCGCCACAAGAAGAAATTATTCCTTTGTGCAAAAGCACGATGTGGCAAAATATACAGGCATTAATAGCTTTGCACTATAATGTCATTACCGATTTTTTGCCCGATTATGTTCGCGCCGATAACCCCAAAATACGGCTGAAAGTGCGCAATATCAGCAATGCGAGTACCAATGTATTGTTGAGTGTGACACCGCTTTCGCCACATTTTTCTTTTTACGAAAACAATAAAAATATCAGTCTGCCGCCCTATGCACAGCAAGAAATTGCTTTTGATGTTTTTGCTTTGCCCGCACTCAAAAACGGCGATGCTCTGCAAATTTTGCTCTTGCAGCAAGAAGGTGAACATGTGCGCTATGATACTTTACACACTTATTTTGCTCAAAAAACTGCTGATGTTTATGATGCCGCCGAAACAATGGAGCATTGGTGGAGTGAGGCGGGTGTGTGGCAAGTGAGCAATACGCAGTTTATTCAGGGTAGTGGTAGCATTACCGAATCGCCAATCGGCAATTATGCCAGTAATTTACACCATAGTTTGTATTTTACAGATACGCTGCACTTGGAAGACTGCTTGCACGCACAGGCTCATTTTTTTTCAAAATGGGATATAATGCCGTATAACGATGCAGTGCAAATAAGTGTGGAAGTGATAAACAGCCAAGAAGAAACAAGCGTATATTCGGCAGATAGCCAAAATGCTTTTGATAAAAAAACAGGCTACACCGACAGAGCAGTTTATCAGAATTTTCAAAAGCAATGGAGGCGGCAAACGGTGAATTTAGATGCTTTTTTGGGAAAAGCAGTGCGCCTCAAATGGTTGTTTTATAGCGATAATACTTACGGCGCGGGCGGTTTTTATATAGATGATTTAGCCATAGAATGTATTAAAAATATCGCTCCCCTTGCCGCCGATGATACCGTTTATACTGCTCTCAACACGCCGACTTATTTGCAAATTGCCACCAACGATTTCGACCCCGAAGCACAAGCATTGAGCGTTGAAGTCATCACCGCACCCGATTATGGCACTTTAAGCGGCGGCGGCAATGTTTATTTTTATATGCCCGCACCCGATTTTGTCGGTATTGATACCTGGCAATATTTGTTGAGCGACCCTCACTGTGGTGCAGATACCGCTACGGTGTGGATAATGGTGGGCGAAGCGCAAATATGGCCTACCCCGCCGCCGCCTGTTTACGAAACAAACAGCAGCACCGACAGCACCGATACTGCTGTCGCCGCCGAAGTAACATCATCAATAAAAATATACCCCAACCCGAACAAGGGCGTATTTTGGATAGAAAACAGCAGCGACAATGCTTATTTACAATTGCTCAATGGTTGGGGAAAAACCGTATGGCAGCAATCGCTGACGGGCGGTGTGCAATGTGTAGATATATCTATGCTGGAAACAGGCATTTATATTGCACGAATTAATGCCGAAAATATAAATTATGTTTGCAAAGTACTTGTAATAAAATAATTATATGTTTCGTGATTTATAAAATGTTTCTTAAATTAAAACTTATTTTTATTAAAAAAAACGCAATTTATTCATCACTAAATACTTATCAATCTTTATACATTTTTTATGAAAAGAAATCTTTTTTTTCTGATAGTCGGCTTTTTGAGCATCATTTCCGTATCTGCACAGGAGGTATATCAGAGAGTGCGTATTTATGCCGATGATATACAGTTGGCTTATTTGCAGCAGCAAGGCATCGGCATTGACCACGGCATATTTAAAAGAGGGCACTGGTTTGAAAGTGATTTTTCTACCACCGATGTAGCACGTTTGCAAGCCACCGGCATCGCCTACGAAATCATCGCCGATAATGCGTGGGATTTTTACCAAAAACAGGCGGCTGCTTTTTCGGCAAGTCGGGAGCGCGGTGATAATTGCGGCGGCAGTAGCGGTAGTGGTTTGTACTACAAAACCCCCGCCGATTTTAATCTGGGTAGTATGGGCGGTTTTTTTACTTATGATGAAATGCTTGCTCATTTGGATAATATGGCGAGCAAATATCCTGACCTCATCACCGCCAAAGCCGCTATTGATACTTTTAAAACTTTTCAAAACCGCCCTATTTATTATCTCAAAATATCCGATAATCCCACTGCTGACGAAACCGCCGAACCCAAAGTACTCTTTACGGCGGTGCATCACGCCCGCGAGCCGGAAAGTTTGTCGCAGATGATATTTTTTATGTACTATCTGCTGGAAAACTACAATACCGATGCTGCCGTGAAATCGTGGGTGGACGACAACGAAATTTATATCATTCCCTGCGTAAATCCCGACGGCTATATTTATAATTCCACCACCAATCCGGCAGGAGGGGGCTTTTGGCGCAAAAATCGCCGCGACAATGGCGACGGCACTTTTGGTGTGGACTTGAACCGCAATTATGGTCATTTTTGGGGTAATGACGACGAAGGCTCATCGCCGGAAACTTCCAGCGACACTTATCGCGGCACTGTTCCTTTTTCCGAACCCGAAACGCAGGCTGTTAAATGGCTCTGTGAACAAGTACCTTTTACCATTGCTCAAAATTATCATACCTACAGCGATATGCTCATTTATCCTTGGGGCTACATAGGCGATTTTGAAACACCCGACTCTCTGACGTTCAGAGCACACTCCGACTGGATGTCGTACCGCAATAATTTTATCACCGGAACGAGCAACCAAACGGTGGGCTACCTGACCAACGGCGACAGCGATGACTGGATGTATGGCGAGCGCGGTATCTATTCTTATACACCCGAAGTCGGTGCTTTGGGTTTTTGGCCACCTCAAGAAATGATTGTTCCGCAATGTTATGCTTCTATGGATATTAATGTGGCTACTTTGCGCGTGCTGGGCAATAGTGCGCGGCTTACTGCCACCGATGCCGCCGATGTTGTACTCGGCGAAAACGGCTTCATACATTTCGATTTGCAACGTTTGGGACTCAATGGCAACGGCAATTTTGTAGTCAGTGCCATTCCTGTTTCGCAAGGGATTACCTTCGGAGCACCTCAGTCTTTTAATGCAATGGAATTCCTCGAAACCCGCAGCGATTCGCTCTCTTATAGCGTGGATATCAATGCTTTGGAGGGTAATGAAGAAGTGACTTTTTTGCTCAATGTATCCAACGGACAATATTTAACCTCAGATACTCTAAGACGCAAAGTTGCTATTGATGCTCCCACCGCCGACTATAATATTATTCTTGAGCCTTCTTTGGATAGCTTTGCCGCAGACTGGAGCGTCAATGGCGGCGGCGAATGGAATGTTACCACTTTTCAGTATCACAGTGCGCCCAGCAGCATCACTGATTCGCCGGTGGGCTACTACGAAGCATCAACGTACAGTACCTTACGCTGGAAAGATACCATTGACCTCACAGCAGCGCAAGCCGCCGAAGTAGAGTTTTGGGCAAAATGGGATATTGAAACCGACTTTGATTATGTGCAAATACAAGCCGTGAATATTGCCAATAATTCGGTTACTGCTTTGTGTGGCAAATACACCAACACTACTAATTACGAAATTCAGAATGAACCCTTGTATGATGGATTGCAAGATACTTGGGTGAAAGAAAATATATCGCTGAATGACTTGTTGGGTGAAAAAATATTTTTGCAATTATACCTGTACAGCGACCAGTACGAAGAAAGAGATGGCTTTTATGTAGATGATATTTTGGTAAAAATACAATCGCCCGAAGAAGAGGTAGGTTTGCCTGCAACTCCGCTCTCCGGCAACGAAACGGCGATGATGCAAATAAGTCCCAATCCGGCTTCTGATGTGTTAAGGGTGTCTTATACGCAGTCTTATCCCGATGCGTACATACAAATATGCGATATGTGGGGCAGAAGCGTTTTTGGAGCAAGAATTGATCAAGGAAATGGCACTCTCAGCGTAGAAACCGCACATTTGTCAAAAGGATTGTATTATATACAGCTTAAAAACAATGGAATTGTCGCAAAACGACAAAAATTTATGATAAAGTAGCTTGTTTATTTTTAAAATTATATTGTAGGTTTGTTGTAACTCTGAATAGAAAGACAGGATTTAGGCAAAAAACACATGGTGCGTTAGAAATTTTGATATTATTTTGTAAAACTTTGATTTTCAATTTGTTTCATTTTTTTTGTACGTCATCCCAATTTTGTACCAAGTTATTGTACAATGTCGATTATTATTTTGCTTGTGGTCTTTGATATTATATATTATTGTAAATACACAGATGTACGTCTTTTGTATAAATGACTTACAATTATAGTTTTTTTAACAAGCTGTTGAAGTTTGTATACCGGCGGTAAAGAGATAATTCCCCCCATGTTTAGCTCTTATAATTTCATCGTTGATGAGAGCTGCCGGTATTTTTTATTTTCTTGTAAAAAATTGTTTAAAACTTTCCGGTACACTTACTATTTTTCCGGCACTGTAATCGTAGCATACAATACCTGTTTTTGCAATAGCACATACTTTGCCGCTGCTTGATTCGCTTACTCTGTAATACACTTCAAATCCTGCCCGCGAAAACTCGCCCGCAGTTACGGCTATTTCCAAATTACTCGGATATTTTACCTCCGCTTTGTATATGATACCCACATCTGCCATAATTGTACCCACACCTGCTAAGTTCAGTTCGGTGTAGCCGTAATGTGCATAAAAACGAACCCGTGCTTCGTGCAAAAGAGATAAAAACATATCATTTCCCAAATGATTACCATAGTTAATGTCGGTGATGCGTACTGGCAATATGGTGGAAAAATGAAAATGTTCAGGTAAATCAATAGTAATACGAGCCATAAAAAAATACTAATGTTACAGGTGATGGAGAAATCTTATTCGGTAATATCTATGTTTTCTATCGTCCAATTGCCCCAGCGTATGTCTTTCAAGGCTGTATGTGTGTAACGAGTAGAAGATTCTCTGTTAAAAATAAGTTCTAATGTATCTTCACCATCATCATACCAACACAGCCAAGGGGTGCAAAGACGGGAGGTGTGCAATAAGCCGCAGCGTATTTTATCTTCTTGTTCTTGTATTTTAAACAATAAAGTTATTTTGAATGAATGTGGAAATTTGGGATAAGTATCAATCTTTGATTTTAATAAAGGCAAGTGCAGTATTTCGGTAATGGTGGTTGCCAGTTTTTCTGCCTCTTTTATATGTTGTTGCGAATCGCTTACTATCACCAATACAGCTACCGCTTGTAGTATGTTTTTGTTGTTTGTCATAATATTCGCAGGTTTTAAAAAGCATATTTATAAAAAATAATTATTGATAAGTAGTTAAAAATGATGTATATATACCAAAAAACAGCGCAACTGCTATTTCTCTTCCGAAAAAGCAATTCCTATTTTTTTGCTTCGCAGTATTTCAGTAATCTCGGTCAGTATCAGCGGGTCGTCGATGGTGGAAGGTACTGAGTAAGGCACTCCGTCAGCGATAAAGCGCAGCGTTTTTCTTAAAATTTTGCCGCTTCGTGTTTTGGGTAGTCGCTGCACGATGAGCGTGGTGCGATAACAGGCTATTGCCCCGATTTGGTCGCGTACTAAGGCTATCGTTTCTTCTGAAATTTCTGCTTCATTCTGCATAATACTATCTTTTATCACCACCAAACCCACCGGAATTTGTCCGCGATACGAATCAGCAATGCCCAGCACTGCACATTCTGCCACCGCCGGATGTGCCGCTATCACTTGCTCCATCTCTCCGGTACTCAGGCGATGCCCCGCTACATTGATATTATCATCAATACGCCCCATTACAAAAAAGTACCCGTCTTCGTCATAATAGCCGCCGTCTCCGGTCAGATAATAGCCTTGGAATTTTGATAAGTAGGCTTGCTGAAATGCTGCTTCGTTGTTCCATAGTGTGCGCAAACAACCCGGCGGCAAAGGCATTTTAACGGCAATAAAACCTTCTTCGTTGGCTTCGAGGGGTACGCCGTTTTCGTTGAGTACCTGAATATCATAACCGCATATCGGCAAATTCGCCGAGCCTTCTTTGGTGGCTTTTGCTTCCAGACCCATCATAATTCCCAACATAGGCCAGCCGCTTTCGGTTTGCCACCAATGGTCTATTACCGGACGCTGCAATTTGCCTTTTATCCAATTGTAAGTATCAGGGTCGCAGCGTTCGCCCGCCAAAAACAAATATTTCAAACTCGAAATATCGTATCTTTTCAAGCCTTCGCAGGCAAAATCCTCTTTTTTGATGGCGCGTATGGCGGTGGGTGCTGTAAATAACACTTTTACTCGGTGCTGCTCTATTACGCGCCAAAAAGCGGCGGCATCGGGTGTTTTTATGGGTTTTCCTTCGTACAAAATGGTGGTGCAGCCTTGTAACAAAGGACCATACACAATATACGAATGTCCTACTACCCAACCTACATCGCTGGCAGCCCAGAATACATCACCTGCCTGTGTATCATAAATAGCTCCCATACTGTATTTGAGCGCAACGGCGTAAGAGTGGTCGCGTAAAATTCCTTTGGGCTTGCCGGTAGTGCCGCTGGTATAGAGAATATACAGGGGGTCGGTAGCGTCCATTGTAATATAAGGCACGCCTACGGCTTCTTGCATCAGGTCGCTCCACACAAAGTCCCTACCTGTCTGCATTGCTACGGCTTCGTTGTTGCGCAACAAAACAATCACACTGTCCAGCTGGTGCGTTGCTTGGGCAAGGGCGGCATCTACTAAGGGTTTGTAATGAATTTTTTTATCTGTTTCAATCCCGTAATTTGCCGTGATGAGCATTTTTGGTGTGGCATCTTCAATGCGCACTGCCAACTCGTGCGGCGCAAAACCGCCGAATACCACACTGTGGATAGCACCGATGCGGGCGCAGGCGAGCATCGCCATTACTGCTTCGGGAATCATCGGCATATAAATAATAACGCGGTCGCCTTTGTCCACACCTTTGGCTTGCAGCACACCCGCCAGTTTGCTCACGGCATCGCGGAGTTCGTTGTAAGTAAATTTTTGCACACTTTGTGTCACCGGACTATCATAGATGAGTGCCGTTTGTTCGCCGCGCCCCTGCTCCAAATGATAATCCAAACACAAATAAGCCAGATTGAGTTTGCCGCCTTCGTACCACGCATATTTGCCATCGGTATTGTAGCTGAGGGCAGTGTCGGGTTTTTTAAACCAGTTCAGCAATGCGGCTTGTTGTAACCAAAAATCATTCGGATTTTGTATGCTGTGTTGCCACTGTTGTTGGTAGTCCATAAGCGTTTTTTTTGTATTGGCGGTGGTTAAAAGAATTTCAATTTGCTGTATTAAATATTTTGTGGAAAAGGGTTTGGGAATATATAAAGCCGCTCCCGTTTGGTAGCCTTTTTCTATATCTTCTTGCTTGGATTTTGCCGACAGAAATATAACCTGACAATGATGGGTTGCTGCATTGTTTTTAATTTGTTTGCACAATTCATAGCCGTCCATTTCGGGCATCATAATATCCAGCACTGCCAAATCGGGGCGATGTTGCAGGGCTAATTGGTGAGCCTCGCTGCCATTGCGGGCAATGAGGACTTCGTATTTGTTTTTTTTCATTAAAAATTCAAGCGACATCAAAATATAAGGGTCGTCGTCGGCTATTAATACTTTGAAACTCATATCGGCTGCTATTGTAAGTTGGATAAAGTTGATGAGGGCTGTTGTTGTTTGGGTATGGTGAAAAAGAAAGTTAATCCAATTTCGGGATTATTGTAATAATCTATTTTTCCCCGATGCAATTCTATGATTTTTTTTGTAATTGCCAAACCTAAACCGCTGCCTTCGGGTTTGTTTTTTTTAACAGTGCTGCGTACTTGCAAATATTTGTCAAAAATGGCATTGCCTACTTGAGGGTCAATCCCGGGTCCGTTGTCGCTGATGCTACATTCCCAATAGGTCTCTTTATCAAGTAGCCTCACCGCTATCAGCGGCTGCGCCTGATGATTGTGCTTGATGGCATTGGACAATAAATTTTGAAGCACCTGCATCAATAAATCTTTATCTGCCTCTATATTACAAGCTGTCGGCAAAGGGGTGTAGTTCAATGTCGCTTGCTTTTGCGTAATGATGCCCTCCAATGCTTCTGTTGCTTCTTTTATTAATTGTGAAAAATCAAAAACACTGTAATTGAGGCGGTACATTTCGGATTCTATTTTTTCCAAACGCAACACCTGATTGATAAGATGCGAAAGGCGTTCTGCTTCTTTTACCACCACTTGGATAAAGTGTTGCCGTTCTTCGGCTTCTAAGTGCGGATTATCCAATACTATTTCCGACAATGCGCGAATGGAAGTGAGCGGTGTGCGCAGCTCGTGGGTAATGGTATGCAAAAATTCATCTTTGGCAGCATCTATTTTTTTCATCTTTTCGTTGGCTTCCTGCAATTGTACAGTGGCGCGTTTGAGTGCTTCCTGATTGCGCACCAACTCTTTATTCATCAATTTTATATTTTGTTTTTCGGTCAGCACCTGAATCACATCTTCGGGTATATCTGCTCCGCCGTTTTTATCAAAATTTTTAAACAAAAGCCGCGCACTGGATACCCCAATACGCTGCTTAAAATGCGCTGGCAATATTGTATAAAATGTGAAGATGCAAATTGTTGGGGCAGTGCTGTCGTTTGGCTTTTTTGATAGCTTGCCACCACTGCATTTAGTCGGTCTTTGCCTAAAAAATGCTCCATAATTTGCATCAACTCCTTCATATTGCCTTTGTGCTGCATTTCGTCCAAAGTGGCTTTTTGGAGTAAATCGAGTTGCAAAGTGGTAGTAGTTTTTGGCTCAAAGCATACCGATAATATAATAAAAGTGAGCGAATTGAACAGCAAACTCCAAAAAAAGGCAGTAGTGGTGGGCGCATAGCCGCTGATACCTAAAAAATTGGCAGAACTCAAATAATGTAAGCTCCACAAACCTTGTGTGCTGATGTGGGTGTGCAATAAATGGGTGGCTTCGAAATAAGGAAGGATAAGAAAGAAAAACCAAGAGCCGAAACCCACCGCCAAACTGCCATAGGCGGCAAGGGCTGATGTTTGTTTGCTGTAAATAGCCGCTAATGAAAGAGGGGCAAATTGTGCAATGGCTACAAAAGATGTTAAGCCGATATTGATAAGGCTGCTGCCGGTATTGAGCATGGTTTCGTAGTAGAAAGCGGCAGTCATAATGAGCAATACTCCGAAACGGCGCACGTTGAGAATGATATAATCAAGATTTTTGTTTTGCAAAATGCCTGACTTTTGGCGAATCCATATTAGTAAGGGCAAAATAATATTGTTACTGAGCATAATATTGAGCGCGATGGTTTCTACAATTATCATACTCGTAGCTGCCGAAAAACCTCCCAGATAGGCAATAGAGGCAAGTACGGGTTGGTGCAGAGCAAGCGGCAGTGCGATAACAAAATTATCGGGGTGTATTTGTTGGCTGTGCAACAAAGCATTGCCATATAAAGCAATGGGCAATACAAATAAATTAATCAACAGCAAATACAAAGGGAAAAGCCACGATGCTTTGCGGAGGTGTTTTTCGTTTTTATTTTCCACTACTCCTACTTGAAACTGACGCGGCAAAAACAAAAATGCTAAAAATGACAGGCAAATATTAGCTAACCAATCTATTTGCGTGTGTGTATCCCAAAATGTGTCGGCACTTAATAAATGTGCATTATAGGGCGATTGTAAAGGTTGTTGTACGAAATCGGCAGCCAGCCGCACCGAAAAAAAACCCACCAATAGAAATGACAGCAATTTTATAATAGACTCAAAAGCAATAGCTCCTATCATACCATTGCGTTTTTCGCCGGCATCAATGGTACGAAAACCATATACCATAATAAAGAAACTCAAAGCCAAAGCAATATAAATACTGATGCTTTGATAAAAATTATTGGAGATGTGCGTAGCAGTGGTGGTAGGCTGCTGATAGTGTTGTACTAATACTATAATGTCGGTCAGTGATTTGAGTTGCAAAGCAATGTAGGGTACTACACTGATGATGCACAACATCGTAATCAGTGCGCCCAACCAAATGCTGCGCCCGAAATGTAAAGCGATAAAATCGGCAAAACTCGAAAAACCGGTTTGTTGCTTGAGGCGGATGATTTTTTGGTAAAAAGGAATAAATAAAAAAGCTGCAATAGTAGGACCCAAATATATAGACAAAAACAAAATGCCATTTTGCGAAGCCCCCCCCACACTGCCGTAAAATGTCCACGCCGAACAATATACCGCCAACGACAAAGTATATGTATATGGATTATTAATCCATTTTTCAAACCGCGTATAATTATTTTCTACTGTATTGGCAATCAAAAACAGCAGCACCAAGTATAAGAAAGAGATTAAAAATATAATTCCTAAATTCATATGTTCGGGTCGGACGTAGAAGAAGAATGGCGATAAAGCAGTAGGGCAGTTGTTGTGATAAAAACCAACCAGACTACAAAAAAAGCACACAGCAATATCGCTTATAGAATTTAATGCCGCCGTATAACGCAACAATAAATTCATCGGAAAAACACTTAACAACAGCAATAATAAAGCTATGATACCTAATTTTTTATTCATAAGCCATCGTGCCGAAAAAAATATTTTTTTAAGGTGTATAAAGATATGTATTATATGGTAATAATTGTAAATGTATTTTTTTGTAAAAAAAGAACCAACCTCGCAGAGCCTTTTATACTTCTTCTTTTATGGAATTAAATAAAAGGATACAAAGTTGGATTCTTTTAACAACACAAATTATACTTTAATGAAATGGAACGTCAATTGCATCATCACTCATCGTATTCTCCGGTGAAGCAATAGTAGCCGAACGTGAACAAAGACCCCGCAATAATAGGACACAATACAAAAGTGTAAATAATAGCAGGCACGAGTTTTTCACCACCTGTTTTCCACATATCAATGGCTTGATTTACGAGCAAATAATATACCGCCCATATACCAATGAGTATCCAAACTACTCCTAAAATTCTTTTTATGGCGTTCATAACAAAATGATGGTTTTTTTGATAAAATAAAGAATAATGTAATGGAAAGTATGTGGTTTTTAGTCGTTGACATCGGTATCTCTGCCCGTTACATAAATAGAGCCTATAACAAAACATATACTTGCCACCAATATCGGATACCACAGCCCCTCTAAATAAAATTGGGGGTCGTTGTTATTTTTGGCATTTGTTACCAAAAAAGTCGCAATTGCCGGCAGCAAACCGCCAAAAATACCATTGCCAATGTGATACGGTAAAGACATGGAGGTGTAGCGGATTTTAACCGGAAATAGCTCCACCAAAAAGGCTGCCACAGGACCATATACCATCGTTACAAAAATTACTTGTATGAATACCCACCAAATCAAACTCCATTTGTCTGAGTCGTTGATATTGATGGTTTTTTTCACTTCGGTCATCGGTTTGCCGTCTTTCAATGCGGCTTTGCCATTGTCCAAAGTCACAATTTTTACTTCTTTGTAGGTGGTGCCGTCCGTAAATGCCTTTGTTATAGTAAATACCGAATCTTTGCCGCCTGTTTTGTTTTTTGTATTGTCTTTTAATTCTGCCAGCGAAACCGTTTTTTCGGCTATTTCACTTTTGTTTTTTAAATCGGTGGTGTTGTACATGTTGGAATAAATAGTGCGATATGATAATACTGCCAACAACATACCCAGCATCATAATCCATTTTCTGCCGATTTTGTCCGACAACCAACCGAAAACCAAAAAAAACGGCGTAGCTAAACACAAAGCCCACAACATAATCTGGCGCACATTGTCGGCATTTACGTTCATTGTTTTTTCAATAAAACTCATTGCATAAAATTGTCCGGTGTACCAAACTACCCCTTGCCCCATTACCACACCCAGCAAAGCCAACAGCACATATTTCATGTTGAGTTTGTGTCCAAAGCTTTCTTTTAAAGGATTGACGGAGGTTTTTCCTTCGGCTTTTACTTTGGCAAATAAGGGCGATTCGCTCATGTTTCTGCGAATTAAATACGATACTCCCACCATGAATATAGAAACCCAAAAAGGCACACGCCAACCCCAATCGCTAAAACTTTCTTCGCTCATAGAACTTTTGGTAAAGGCAATGACCAACAAAGATACCAACAAGCCGATGGTGGCTGTTGTTTGTATCCACGAAGTCATATAGCCGCGACTTTCGGCGGGCGAGTGCTCGGCAACATAAGTGGCTGCACCGCCGTATTCGCCGCCCAATGCCAAACCCTGCAACAAACGCAACAGCAGCACCAATAAAGGCGCAACAAAACCGATGCTTTCGTAGCTTGGCACACAGCCTATCAAAAAGGTAGCACCGCCCATGAGCAGCAGTGTCACCATAAAAGTGTATTTTCTGCCTATCAAATCACCCAAACGCCCAAAAACCAAAGCCCCGAAAGGACGTACCACAAAACCCGCCGCAAAGGTGGCAAGTGTGGAAAGAAAAGCGGCTGTTGGGTTTCCGCTCGGAAAAAATTTAGTGGAGATAATTGTAGCTAAACTTCCGAAAATATAGAAGTCGTACCATTCAATCATTGTACCTACCGACGAAGCGGATATGATACTGAACATTGAACTTTTTTTATGCTCTGTCATAATCAAAATTTTTTAGGGAATTAAAAAGAAAAAATAGCTGCTTTTCTACTATAAGAAAATATGCGTTTGAATTGTAAATTGACCTTTGTAGCCGTTTTGTGTAACACCTGAGCTGCTGCCCGCATCTGCTTTATACACCGGACGCAATGCGTATTCGGCGGTAATTTTGCAGTTGTGGTCGTTGATAAAATAATTGCTGCCCAAACTGAATTGTGAAGAACCCGTTCCGATGGCATCAAAATTTTTGTAGGTATAGGTCAGATAAGGCATAAAAGCCGCACCTTTTTTTTTTTGGAAATTTATAGCCTAATTGCACATACATCAAAGAGCCTGTGCCCAAAGTGGGCTGCACATTGCCCGCACCGAAAACACTGGCATTGGCAGAGTCGTTGCCAAGTTGTGTGGCAGTGCCCAAAGTAGTAGATGTGTTCAGAATACCGATGTTGCGCAAGTATTTGTCGCCATAGTCCATACTCTGAAACAAACCATATACATTCACTGAACTTCCTTTGCTGCCCACCGGTGCATCATAATATACATCAGCACCCAATACCGTAGTTGCCGACGTAACAACGGAGTCCTGCACTGCATCATTTTTGGTATATACCGAATTGGGGTGATGATAAAAGCCCACACCCACATTGAATACTTTTTTTGCACCCAAATAAGAACCTACCTCAAAAGGCAGTAAATCGCTTTCGGCATCTTTAAACATATATTTAAAGTAGCCTGCCTGTGCAAAATCGTCCGAAATAGCATTTTTTGCGATACCGGTATTGGCGGTGGTTGCCAAATAAGGATTTGCGCCGTTGGCAAAAGGTTTGTTGAGAGCCAAGCGATAATCTAATTTGCCCAATTGACCTTTGGCATAAATACCGAGTTGGCGTGCAAACTGGTCATTGGTTTCAATGGTGAACCAATTGAAAACAGGAGCGTCTAAGGTCATAAAATTTAATGTAGAGGCACTTGCCATACGCGATACACCATTCCAGTAGTGCAAGCCCACACCAATATTCAATTTTTTGGGCACTACGGTATATTCTGTCCAGGCATCGTGAACATACAATTGCGGCTTTTTGCCGTCAGTACCACTGACACCACCATTGATGAAACTCTGATTGTTGATACCAAAATGTGTGAGAATGAGCCATTTGGAATTGAGTTGTGCCAAAATCAATAGGCGCGAACGGCGTATGCCCACGTCCATCGAAGAACTTTGCGCTTTGCCGTCTAAACCCACCGTCCCCGGATTGAGGCTCGTGGCGGTTGTCCACATTTGCAGCCATGTAATAAAACGAATGTACTCTGTACCATCTTCGTTTAAGTTGATTTTCAGTGGTTTGTAAGTAGAAGGTACTTTATCCTCTACTTTTTTTTCTTGTGCGTAGGCAGTAGAGCAGGTGATAACCCAAGCCAAGAGCGAGATGAATAGCGATTTTCTCATATTCTAAAAATTTAGTTGCTACGAATATGAAAACTCTTTTTGATACAATCGTCATCTCCAATACACAAGTGGTAATTATATATACATCTCTTTTATTTTCTATCCCATTTAATCACCATTAACTTATCGCCTAATTCATTTACAATCATACTTGAGTTTTTTAAATAATCGGGTTGCGCTAATGCTGTGGAGAGGTCTTCGCGCGTCATTACTTTATAGGTGGGGCGATAATCTATCAGTTCGGGAGCTTGTATTTTATATTTTTTTACCCAATTCATCACCGATACATGCGATACTCCCAAAATGCGCTCTATTTCACGAAAAGGTACGCCTTCTATGTATAATTGTAAGGCTTTTACTACATAATATGGGTCGATAGATTTTCCTATTTTATCCACTGTAAAATAATAATTACACTTTTTACATTTGTAACGTTGTACCTCTTTCAATAATCCACTTTTTACGCAATGCTCAGAATTGCAACGCGGACAGAATTTTATTTTCATCAGTAATGATATAAAAAGAAGAAAAAATATAAGTATATTAATTTAGCAAAGATATATTAATTTAGCAATAATCTGAATTTTTGTAACAAAATAATAACTAATTTTACACAATCTTAAAAAAAATATTCATCACCCTTTATTTATTGCAATGCTATGTCTTATCCTTATCAAATCCAATCTTTTGAAGATTATCAACAACAATATCGCCTGAGCGTGGAGCAACCTGAGCAGTTTTGGGCTTCGGTGGCAGATAATTTCCTTTGGCGAAAAAAATGGGATAAAGTCTTGGAATGGAATTTTACCACGCCGAGCATTGAGTGGTTTAAAGGTGCTAAACTCAACATCACTGAAAATTGCTTAGACCGCCATTTGCCCACTTTGGCAAATAAACCCGCCATCATTTGGGAACCCAATGACCCCGAAGAACCACACCGTGTACTTACTTATCGCCAACTGTTTGATAAAGTATGCCAGTTTGCTCATGTGCTTCAAAACAATGGTATTCAAAAAGGCGACAGGGTTTGTATTTATATGCCAATGATTCCTGAATTGGCAATAGCTGTGTTGGCTTGTGCGCGTGTCGGGGCTGTGCATAGTGTGGTGTTTGGCGGCTTTTCGGCACAGTCTATCGCTGACCGTATCAATGACGCACAATGTAAATTAGTGGTTACGACAGATGGGGCTTTTCGCGGCAATAAAGAAATACCTATGAAAGCTACCGTAGATGATGCGCTTGACCAATGCAACAGTGTTCAGAAAGTAATTGTGCTCACGCATACGCGCACGCCTATTTCTATGATAAAAGGACGAGATGCGTGGTGGACTACCGAAATCCATAAAGTGGAAACACTCGGACAACATCATTGCGAAGCTCAGGAAATGGACGCTGAAGATATGTTGTTTATTTTATATACCAGTGGCTCTACCGGCAAGCCCAAAGGGGTGGTGCATACCTGCGGCGGCTATATGGTATGGGCAAATTACACTTTTGTTAATGTATTTCAGTACCAACCCGGGCAAGTGCATTTTTGTACCGCCGACATCGGCTGGATTACAGGGCACTCTTATATTTTATATGGACCTCTGAGTGCCGGAGCTACTACGGTGATGTTTGAAGGCGTACCAACTTATCCCAATGCCGGACGCTTTTGGGAAATTTGCGATAAATACAAAATTAATATTTTTTATACTGCACCCACCGCCATTCGCTCACTGATGGGCTACGGATTGGATTATGTACAGAAATATGATTTGAGCAGTTTGCAGGTGCTGGGTTCCGTGGGTGAGCCTATCAACGAAGAAGCATGGAACTGGTACAATAAATATATCGGAAAAGAAAAATGCCCTATTGTAGATACTTGGTGGCAAACCGAAACCGGTGGTATTATGATTTCGCCGTTGGCGGGTATTACCAAAACAAAACCGACTTTTGCCACTTTGCCCTTGCCCGGTGTGCAGCCGCAATTGGTAGATGAAAACGGCAATGTGATAGAAGGCAACGGCGTGAGTGGTAATTTGGTGATAGCTGCTCCCTGGCCGGGTATGTTGCGCACCACTTACGGCGACCACGAGCGTTTTCGTCAAACTTATTTCTCCGCCTATCCCGAAAAATACTTCACCGGAGATGGTTGCCTACGCGATGAGGACGGCTATTACCGCATTACAGGCAGGGTAGATGACGTACTCAATGTAAGCGGACACCGCATCGGCACTGCCGAAGTAGAAAACGCTATCAATATGTATGTAGATGTGGTAGAGAGTGCCGTAGTCGGTTATCCGCACGACATCAAAGGGCAGGGCATTTATGCTTATGTGATACTCAACAGCGAAGTCACCGACATGGAACTCACCCGCAAAGATATTTTGGAAACAGTATCGAGGATTATAGGACCTATCGCCAAACCCGATAAAATACAATTTGTAAGCGGCTTGCCCAAAACGAGAAGTGGCAAAATTATGCGTCGTATTTTAAGAAAAATTGCCGAAGGCGATACTTCTAATCTGGGCGATATTACCACACTTTTAGACCCCTCCGTAGTAGATGATATTAAAAAGGGCGTTTGTAAATTGTTGGTGATATAAAAATGTAAAATATAATGTTTTCATTGTTGTATAATACCATTAAAATATCTATTTGGCATAGTTATTTTACTAATTCAATTCCATTTAAAGTGGCTTATATTAGCAATAATATCAGCCACATCATTACAAAATAGAAGATTTTACACACTGTGTCATTTAGATATTTATTTGGTATAACGATTTGTAGATAAGATAAAGGTAATAGAGACCTATTGTTTGTAGAGACTACATACATTGTTTTACAATCATTCATAATAAAAATTAATTATGCATTCTTTATTTGATTAATTGAATGTGTGCCGTTGTGAAAGCTGTGATAGTCTGCAACGGTTTTTATTTTTTTTACAAAAAAGCAACCATACCTTTCTTCGGTACGGTTGCTTTTTTGTAACTGCAAAGTAGTTTTTTTATTACGAATTTATGTTTTGTTTTTTTATATGATATTCCACTAAATTCAATACTGGCTGCTTTACGATATTGCCGATGTTGAGGTAATGAATACGGGATTCTTCGCGCAGTAAATCCTGAAAATAATAAGCTACTGACCCCACAAAATGTACGGGTAATTCGCGGTGATTTTCGTATTTCCAGATATGTGTGGAAATAAATTCCGAAAACCCTTTATAAATCATTTTGCGCACAAAATCATTATCGCGGTTGTCGGATAAAAAACGCATAAAAGAAGCTAAATATACATTGGAATTGGGCTTCATATACACATTTTGAAAAATTTCTTCTTTGCTCAACTCATAGCGTTCTTTGAATTGGTTGTGGATATGTACCGGCAGCTTTTCGTATAAATAATTACTCAACAACTTTTTACCAAAATAAGAACCACTTCCTTCATCTCCTAAAATATAGCCAAGTGCAGGCACTTTTTGTGTAACATTGCCGTATTCGTCCACAAAACAGGAATTAGAGCCTGTACCCAAAATACAAACAATCGCCGGACGACCGTCCCACACGGCGTAGGCAGCTCCGTCTAAATCGTGGCTCACATGAATATCTGCTTTCGGAAATATTCGCGACAATCCGCGCCTTACCACTGCTCGCAGGGCATCACTCGAAGCCCCTGCTCCATAAAAAAATATCTTTTCTGCCAAAGGACCTAACTCTAAAAAAGCTTCTTGGCGACGCAGTTCATTTTCTATAAAATCTTCGTTGTGAAAAAACGGATTAAAACCCATCGTATTCAACTCTTCCCGCTCGCCGTTCGGCTTTACGGCTATCCAATCGCATTTGGTAGAGCCGCTGTCTGCTACTATAATCATGGTGTGTTGTTGGTAAAATATTATTGGTTGAAATCAAATTAATTTATTTTTATTGGCTTATACCGACAAAATTTTGGCAATGCGTACCAATTCCTGATCTATGTCGTTGCGGCGGCTTACCGCTTCGGAAATTGGTGTGTAGGTGGCGCGGCGATTTACCAAACCAACCATCACATCATTGTAGCCTTGTAATAATCCTTCTACTGCCAATACTCCCAAACGGCTTGCAAGAATGCGGTCGTAGCAGGTAGGGCTGCCGCCGCGCTGCACATGCCCCAATACAGATACGCGCGTATCGTAATGGTTGAAACTCTGCCGCACTTTGCGTGCCAGCTCAAACGAACTGCCACTGTCGCCGCCTTCGGCTACTACTACCAAGCTGGACGTTTTATTGCGGTTCGCTCCTTTTTCAAGGATACTAATCAAATCATCTACCGAAAACTTGTCTTCCGGAATTACGGCTGCTTCTGCACCGCCCGCTATGGCTACGCGCAAAGCTATAAAACCTGTGTTGCGACCCATTACTTCCACAAAAAACAAACGGTCGTGCGAAGATGCTGTATCGCGCAAAGCATCAACGGCTCGCATGGCGGTGTTAGTGGCAGTGTCGTAACCCAAAGTATAGTCGCAGCCGATGAGGTCGTTGTCAATAGTACCCGGAATACCAACGACCGGAATGCCGTATTCTTCCATAAATATATGCGCCCCTGTAAGCGTACCGTCGCCACCGATGGCTACTATACCATCAACGCCTGCTTTTTTGAGATTTTTGTAGGCTTTTTCGCGACCTTCGGGTGTGAAAAAACGTGCGCTGCGTGCCGATTTTAAAAAGGTGCCGCCTTCGTTGATGATGCCGCTCACCGAACGCGCACCGAGTGGTATAAAATCGCCGTCAATCATACCTTCGTAGCCATGACGAATGCCCACCGCTTCGCGCTGATAATAAATACAGGCACGCACTACGGCTCTGATGCAGGCGTTCATTCCCGGTGCATCGCCTCCGGAAGTGAAAACCGCTATTTTTTTTAAATCTTTTGTGATAGTAATACTCATCTAATAGGGTGAATTTAAGCGATTTGTTTTCTTTTAAAACTATAAAAAACTTAAACCGTCATCAAATTACAAACAAACTTAGTGTGTTTTTTACACTTTGAAAATTCTTTTTTTGAAAATTCTTTTTTAAAAAAAGAATAATATGCTCTTTTGTGTAGATAAAGTAGCATTTTTTGCTACACTTCGTCAAAACTGATGCACACGCGCGGCGTAAGCGGGTGGCTTTGGCAGGTGAGGATAAAACCGGCTGCTACTTCGTCTGCACTCAAAGCGTGGTTTTTTGTCATCAGCACTTTGCCTTCTAATACTTTGGCGCGGCAGGTGCAGCATACAGCTCCTTTGCAAGCATAAGGAAGGTCGGCGTTTTCGTCTAAGGCAGCATCTAAAATGTTTTTGCCGTCCGATGCCAATAGAAAGGTGGTGGTTTCGTCGTCAATAATAACACTTACTTCGCTCAGGAGGCTTTCACCGCTTGCTGTGGCTATGGTATTTGTTTCGCCGGCAGTGGCGGGCGGCGGCGTAAAGAGTTCGTAGTGAATATGTGCCGCAGGTATAGATTGACCTTGCAGCGCGTGGCGCAACATTTCCACCATCTCATAAGGACCGCAAAAAAAATATTCATCGCCCTTGGTAAGTTGGGGATAAAAAGCACACAAGGTTTGCCATTTGGCAGCATCTAAACGCCCCGCTTCCATTATTGGAGGCAACTGCGACATCGTGTGGCGGCTGTAATAATAAATCACCTGCAAACGACCTCCTTGTTTTTCTTCCAACGCTTGTAGTTCTGATTTGAAAATTACTTCTTTTGGATTGCGGTTGATATACAATAATAAAAAACGACTTTCAGGCTCTTGCGAAAGCACAGATTTCAAAATAGAAAAAATTGGAGTAATGCCGCTGCCCGCCGCTACTGCTACATAGCTTTTTTGTTGGTCGTTGCTTAATTCGGTGAAAAAATTGCCTTCGGGCGGTAGTGTTTCGAGTGTGTCGCCTACTTGCAGACGCTCAACAGCATAAGATGAAAATTTGCCACTTTCTATTTTTTTTACTGCTACCCGCAAATCTTCACCAATATAAGGATTGGAACAAATAGAATAGGAACGGCGTAATTCTTCTTTTCCCTCATTGTATTTGAAAGTTAAATATTGCCCCTGCTTATATGCAAATGCGGATTTCAAATGCTCAGGCACTGATAAAACAATAGAAACGGTATCTGCGGTTTCGCGTTTAATTTCTTTTACAACGAGCGGATAAAAAGTAGTTTTTGACATGTGAAACTATACAGCCTGATTTGATGAATGAAAAAACCGCACAAAAGTAAGCACATTCAGCATGCTATCCAAAAACTCAAACATATATTATTGCCAACAGAATCACAAAGTATTTGCTTTGTTGTAAAAAATGAGCACTTATGCTGCAAAATCTATTGGTTTTTGATTTTTTTCTGTATTTTCGGCACAAACGGGTTATTTTTGTATTTGTTAAATTTGCTGTGTTTTGTATGAAAAATATATCTGTTTTATTGTTATGTCTCATAATTGTTTTTTTTGAGGAGCGTGCGCACGCCGAAATATTGTCTGTTCCTGCTTCATTCAACAATATTCAGGCGGCAATAGATGCGGCACAGGCGGGCGACAGTATTGTGGTAGCAGCAGGTACTTACTACGAAAATATCATCTGGAGCAATGTTGAAAATTTGTACCTTATCAGTTCCGGCAATAGCGATAATACTATCATCAACGGCAGCAATAATACAGCACCCGTCATTTCTCTGAACCATATTAATAGTGCTTTTATCAAAAATTTTACGTTGCGCGAAGGAAGAGGAGGTTTGTATCTACTTGACAGCAAAGTGGTGGCGGAAAATCTGAAAATAGTTGAAAATGAATTGGAAACAATACACAACAAAGGTGCGGGTATTTATGCAGAAGGCGGTAGCGTACAATTTTTAAATTGTTATATCGCTTACAATCGTTGTTTGAATGATTGGGAAGATGCTTTTTCGGATAATACTTCGCAGGGGGCGGGTGTGTGGATAAGCAATACGCAGGCTTCGCGCTTTGAAAATTGTATCATCACCAATAATACCGCCAAAGGCATACAGGTAGCAGGTGTGGGATTATATGCAGTTTATAATGAGAATTTGCAGTACATAGGCGGAAGCATAGAAAAAAACTATGCCGAAGGCTGGTATGTGCAGGGTGCAGGTGTGTATGCGCAAAGTGGCGATATGCAACTCAGTCATTGCCAACTTACTGCTAATTCGGCTTTGGCTTTTGATATTCAGGGAGCGGGACTTTTTTTAGAAAACGGACAACAGCAAATACAACACTGCTTTATTAGCCGCAATACTTGTATTGCTTTGGATAATGGAAGTGGCTACGGAGCGGCGATTTTTGTGCAAAACGATACTTTAAATATCGCTCAAAGTGCTTTGGTGCGCAATATTATGAGCGGCAACGGAACAGATTATAATGGTGCGGGTATGTATATGAATGGCGCAGCGGCGCAGGTGGCGGCTGATTTTGTTACCATCGCGAGCAATAGTTGGGACTACGCCGGACAGGTTTGTGTGCCGGGTATCGGTATTACGGCAGAAAATGGAGCAAATCTGTATTTAAATAATTCTATCACTTGGAATGAATCTACTTGCGGCTCTGAGTTGCTGCTGAACAATGCAACGGCTCATATTAGCTATTCTTGTTTACGCAACAACTGGGAAGGTAACGGCAATATCGGCGATGAGCCGCTGTTTGTGGCAAAAGACGATTTTCGTCTGCGCAACGAAAGCCCTTGTATCAATGCAGCTTTTGCGGGGGAGGGTACGGTACTCTTCAACGACCTCGAAGGCAACGACCGCCCTCTGCCCGCCAACTCTTTGCCCGATATGGGTGCTTATGAAAACGACCTCGTCAATGCCCTTCCTTTTACGACAACCACTCCGCTTGAACCGCGCATCTACCCAAATCCTTTTTTTGATAAAATTTACATTCAACTGCCCGCTTCCATACCGCCGAACAGCCAAATATTTATTTACGACAGCACCGGAAAAATAATCAAACAGGCTGCTACCATTTCTGGCAGTATAGATACTTCAACTTGGCAAGCCGGAGTTTATCTTCTCATTATACATCACGAAACAGCTTATTTTTATCAAAAAATAATTAAATAGAAAAACCTTAAATTGTCTATTTTTTTATACAAAAAAATACCCTGTATAAATGATTTTTAGATATAGTAAGGTATTAATAAATCTATATAAAATATTGTTTTTTAATGTTTTATAACTTAATTGTGAGATTGGCTTAGTCTTTGCCTTGTTACCTGATAAAAAGAAAGAATAAAAGGCTAAGTTATGAAACATATTTTCTCATTGTTTTTGTTATGCACGTTTGGAATTGCCGCCTCTTTCCAAACATTGCAGGCACAAAAGGCTGCTTTGCGCGCCGCGCAGGAGCATTACACGCATTTTAATTATGCCAAAGCTATTGAACTGTACAACGATTATCTGAAAAAAAAGAAAAAAGATGGTGAAGCTACTGCTCAATTAGCCGATTGTTATCAAAAAATCAGCAATTATAAACAAGCCGAACTGTGGTATCGCAAAGCCTTGCGCTTGGATAAAAATAATGCCGCTTTGCAACTTAATTATGCACAGGTGCTGATGAACAATCGTAAATACAGCGATGCTTTGGATATTTTGAAAAAATATACCGAAAAGTCGCCGCGCGATACACGCGCCATTAAGCTAATGGATTGGTGCTACCATGTAGAAGAATATCTGCGCGACTCCTCTCAATACAGCTTGCGCAATTTGCCTTTTAATGTAAAAGAATCTGACTTTGCCGCCGTTTATTACAACAATGGTATTGTCTTCACTTCTGCCCGCCCGAACCAGAACATAGAGCGAAAATCGGGTTGGACGGGCGAAAGCTATGTAGATATGTACTATACCGAACCTTCGGGAGCTTATACTTGGAGCGAGCCGATGCAGGTGAAAGATTGGAACGAAAGCCACTATCACGAAGGACCCGCAACTTTTACTGCCGATGGCAATACGATGTATTTTACACGCAATGACGGTAAAAAGAATAAAAACGGACTGGCGGTTTTGAAAATTTATCAATCCAAAAAAAGAAGCGGTAAATGGTCGGAGCCGGAGGAGTTGCCTTTTAATTCCGAAGATGGTAGTTTCTCTGCCGGACACGCTGCTATTTCGCCCGATGGACATTATTTGTTTTTTACTTCCGATAAAGTGGGCGGCTATGGCGGCAAAGATTTGTATATGGCAGAGTATCGCTATAAAAAATGGGGTGAGCCTAAAAACTTGGGTGCTGTCGTCAATTCTGCCGGTGATGAAATGTTTCCTTTTATACACGAAGACGGCACTTTGTATTTTGCTTCCAATGGCTTGGGCGGTTTTGGCGGATTAGATGTGTATTATACGTTGCGACTCAACAACGAATGGGAGCCGCCGCGTAATATGGGCTATCCTGTCAATGATGCTACCGATGATTTTACTCTGGTGCTCAATACCGACAAAGACAATGGTTTTATTTCATCAAACCGCAATGGCAACGACGATATTTTTCAGGTTATTATCAAAGGCGAAAAAGCACAGGAATTACGCAGACAAGGCAGCGATTTGATGGTAGAGGCGGAACAACAAGAATACAGCGAAATTCCTGAGCCTGAAGAAATGGCAAGTGCGACCGCTTATGCAACACCTGCTCCTGCCAAAAAACGTCAGGAATCTAAAATATATATCATCGGCTCTTTGATTGACAGTGAAACCGCCAGTCCTATTGACAAGGGTACGGTAGAACTCACAGATAATGCTTCTAAGGTGAAAAAAACCTTTGTCACACAGGCAGACGGTATGTTCAGTTTTGATGTAGATCCTGACCGCGATTATACCATTGCTCAGATAGCCGGTGCGGGTTTCCGCATTGATGGCGTGCAGATGGTTTCTACACGCGGCAAAAAAGCCCCACATCTTATTCAAATAACACTCTACGGCAGTCGTCAGGTAGTGCAGCGTTCCGGCGATTACTTGCCTACTATTCCTGTAGCTACAAAAAGCGAGAATCCGCCTAAAAACAATACCAATAATAATAGTAGTTCTACTTATAGCGGTATTGCTTCTTCTTCCGGCGGCAACAAAAATCAACATAAAAATAATAATATAAGTGCCGAAAAACCCGACAGCAGTAAAAAAATACCCAAATCTGACCCTGTTACTCTTTATGGCAGCGTAGATACCACAGTACCTCCCTTGCCTTTACCCAATAATAATAACTTTACCTTAGAGCCGATGGCTGTTTCCAATAATATCACTGCCGAATATAAAGTGCAGATAGGTGCTTTCAAAAAGCAACTGTCTGCAAAAGACATTTATTTGCGCCCCCTTCAGAATGATGTGCATATTGAACAGATTGAAAGTGTGTATAAATATATGTCGGGTAATTTTAATGACTACGAAACTGCTAAACAGCACCGAAATAAATTACGTCAGTTGGGGTATCAAAATGCTTTCGTTGTAAAATATATCAACGGTATGCGTGTATCTATGCGATAAATAAAAATATTTTATATTAGCAAACAGCAACTGTTTTTGCCCTTTGAAATACTCCTAAGTTGCTTTTCCGCTTTTTTTAAAATCAGATTTTTTTTTCATAACTTTGCTGTTTATCTTTTGTTATTAATAAATAAAAAAATACAGCATGTCTGAAAATCAGCAACCCAATAATTACTATGGTGCCGACAGCATACAGGTTTTAGAGGGATTAGAAGCCGTCCGCAAACGTCCGGCGATGTATATCGGTGATGTGGGCGTAAAAGGTTTGCACCATTTGGTATATGAAGTAGTAGATAACTCTATAGATGAAGCCTTAGCGGGCTATGCCAAAAATATAGATGTATGGATTAATGAAGATAATTCTATCACTGTGCAAGATGACGGTCGCGGTATTCCGGTAGCGATGCACCAAAAAGAAGGTCGCTCGGCATTGGAAGTGGTAATGACTGTATTGCACGCCGGCGGTAAATTTGACAAAAATACTTATAAAGTATCCGGCGGCTTGCACGGTGTAGGCGTATCTTGTGTCAATGCACTCTCTACACTATTAAAAGTAGTGGTGGAGCGCGAAGGTAAAATGTATCAGCAGGAATACAGTTGCGGCGCACCACTTTATCCCGTAAAAGAAATGGGCAATAGCAGTCGGAGCGGCACCACCACCACCTTTAAGCCCGATGAAAGCATTTTTACGGTGGGTGTGTATAATTACGATACACTTTCTGCCCGCTTGCGTGAGTTGGCTTTTCTTAATCGCAATATCCGCCTTACCCTCACCGACCGCCGCGAAAAAGACGAAAAGGGAGAATATCCTTCCCATGTTTTTTATTCTGAAGGCGGCTTAGTGGAGTTTTTGCAGTATCTTGACAAAACCCGACAAGCCCTCATAGAAAAACCTTTGTATGTAGAAGGCGAGCGCGATAATGTTTCTGTAGAGATAGCTTTGCAATATAATACCTCTTACAACGAAAATATACACTCTTATGTCAATAATATCAATACTATTGAAGGCGGCGCACATGTGGCAGGTTTTCGGCGTGCACTGACGCGCGTGTTCAAGGGCTATGGCGACAAAAATGGTTTTTTTGCAAAGCTCAAAGTAGATATTACCGGCGATGATTTTCGTGAAGGACTTACCACTCTTATCAGCATAAAAGTTCCTGAGCCCCAATTTGAAGGACAAACCAAAACCAAACTCGGCAACTCTGAAGTGACAGGCATCGTGGATACGATTACGAGCGATGCCCTCAATAATTATTTAGAAGAAAATCCCAATATCGCCCGCCAGATTATGCAAAAGGTGGTGTTGGCTGCCACTGCCCGCTATGCTGCCCGCAAAGCCCGCGAACTCGTGCAACGCAAAGGCGCACTCGGCGGCGGCGGATTACCCGGCAAATTAGCCGACTGCGCCAATGACGACCCAGCCAAATGCGAAATATATTTGGTGGAAGGTGACTCGGCTGGCGGAACTGCCAAACAAGGGCGCAATCGCGAGTTTCAGGCTATTTTGCCCCTGCGCGGTAAAATATTGAATGTAGAAAAAGCGATGGAGCATAAAATTTATGAAAATGAGGAAATAAAAAACATCTTCACTGCTTTGGGGGTGTACCAACAAGATGATAAAAGCCTCAATATTGACAAATTGCGCTATCAAAAAATTATTATTATGTGCGATGCCGATATTGACGGCAGTCACATCAGCACTTTGATACTGACTTTCTTTTTCCGTAAAATGAAAGAACTTATAGAAAATGGCTATATCTATATTGCACAGCCGCCTTTGTATCGTGTGTATAGGGGCAAAGATTTTCAGTATTGCTGGAGCGAAACACAACGCGAAGAGGCTGTGCGCCGCTTTAGTAAAGGCGACAACGACAACTCGGTGAAAACACAACGCTACAAAGGTTTGGGTGAGATGAACGCCGAACAATTGTGGGAAACTACCATGAACCCCGAAGAACGCACCCTGCGCCGCGTGAGCATTGACAGTGCCGCCGAAGCCGACCGCGTGTTTTCTATGCTGATGGGTGACGAAGTGCCGCCGCGCCGCGAATTTATAGAAAGCCACGCCAAATATGCTAAAATTGATGCTTAAAGGAAGTATTTAAAATGATAAAAAGTCCCTCTAAATTTTTGTTTACGAGGGATTTTTTACAAAAACAATTTTTTTATTGTTTTATATACGATTTTTATGTAGCTTGTGTCCTGTTATTTAAAGTTATTTGATATGAAACTTTTTACTTTAATCATTTCTTTGTTGATAGGGATATATGTATTGCAAGCTCAAGAAGCATCTCCTTCTGCTAAATATGAAATGCAAATGGCTATACGCCAGCTATACTTTGGTTTTGATGTAAAGTATCCCTATAATAGACCGCTTACTGAATGGGAAATGGCTGTAAATCGGCGAATTAGCAATAAATTATATGTGGGAGTCGCCGGATTTACTTCTTATTCTATACCTGAATCTCAAAATTCTGCCAAAAGTTGGGGGTTGGCTCTTAAAATACAACATTACATACCCCTAACCAACATAAACAAAATAAAGAAATTGTATCTGATCCCTGAAATAATTTTGGGTTTCCGGCAATATAATTCTACTCAAAAAATTAATCAGGATTTTAGTAATGTTATTCCTGAATGGAATCGCCCTCCTTTTGACGAAACAATTAGCCCGATAGTTATAGACACGTCGGATATGGTTTTTGTAATTGATTCAACCTCTAATTTTGGGATTGATATTGATTCAACCTTTATAAGTAATCCTTATTTTAGGAATGAAAAGACATATAATTTTATAAATAATGGTTTCTTTAACGAAATATCTATAAGCGTTGTCGGCAAAGATTTGGCATCATGGAAATATGCTAAAGGCAAACATTCAGTAAATTTGGGATTGCAGGGTTCGTTAGGTTATCGATTTGATATTTATAAAAAAAATATACAAAAAGAAAAAATTTCTTATCTGGCATCACCCCAGAAATTTGGCAGTTTTTGGGTGGGGTTGCGTTTAATATTTGGGTTTATATGATGAGCTAAATAATTAACCCTATATTTTACATGAATACTTATTTTTGATAAAATTTCAGCACTTGCTTTTATCTATGCGCTTTCCATTTTTACAACATACACACACAGCTTTGTTCTGCTGCTTTATTTTGCTCGGAATGTACCAAAATACTTGGGCACAAATAAGTATTACTCCCTCCGACTTGCCGCAAATTGGTACTAATCTGTGGACAAAAACACAGGCACTTCCGCAAAATATCAATGCAGGCATTGCCGATGCCCTTACTGCACAAATGTGGAATTTCTCTTCGCTGCAAAGTCCCACACTTAATAAAGTTATGTTTGTTGCCAACGAAAACGCCACACAATCGCCTTTTCCGGCAGCTACTTTTAAGCGCAGCGTCTCTATTTCTTCTCTGCTTGGCTTTGAGTTCGATTTCGGAACAGGTGGCTTTGCTTTGCCCGATGCCGATGCTTATTATTCCAAAGATGCGCAGGGCAATGTGCGAATTGAGGGTTTGTGGTTTGATACTTCGCAGTTCGGTATTGGACAGGAAAGCATCGTTATCGATTCCGACCCCGCTTATCGTTTTTGGTCGGTGGGCAACCTCAACGATCAGTGGCAGAGCGAAGCCGAAATGGTAGCACGCATTTATTTTGACAGTGCCTATTATCAAATCAAAATAGATTTGCAAAATCAAAGCCAAATTGATGCTTTCGGTACGCTCACTTTGCCCAACAGCAGTCCCACCGAAGTGTTGCGCTACAATGAAGACATAGAAGCTCATATCACTACGGGCGTTTTTGTAGAACTGATTCCGGGCTTTCCGATTCCCGTTCCAGAAGAATTGATACAGGATATTATTCCTTTGCCATATTTGGATACTTTAGTATATGCTCAAAGCCTGCGCTTTTGGGCAAAAGATAAAGATTATCCTTTGGCTACATTGAATTATCAAAAGACGGATAGCACCAGCAATTTATTGTCGGTGGAATATATTTATCAAGCATCGCCCGCTTCGGCTGCTTTCACATATACCGCCAATGAAGAGTATTGCTACGAAATTTATTTCAACGCCGAAGAAAATAATACCGAAGAAGTACAATATCAATGGGCTTTTGGTGATGGCAGCGGCTCACAACAAATGAATCCTTCCCATATTTATACCGCCAATGGTAATTATGAAGTAACTCTTATTGTAGAAAACCTATCCGGCGAGCGCGATACTCTTCAGCAAATTATACAGTTGGATTGTATTACTGATGGTATTGACAATATTGCAGGCGGACAAGTAGCTTTCGGTATTGCACAAAACCCTGTATATCAACAGCTTAATCTGCAAAATGTAGAGGCAGGTATGTTGGAAATCGGCGATATGCAAGGAAAAACTTGGTATCATATACCTGTTGAAAATGCCGCCCACTGGCAATATGATATTTCCGGTTTGCCGGTTGGTATGTATCGTATTACACTCCATCGCCCAGAACAAGCACCTGCCGCATCTTCTTCTTTATTGTTTTACAAAAATTGATGTTTTTTTTGTGAGCCGATACTGCTTTTTTATCTGATTTATTGTTTCTGCTCACGAACCCTGTTGTCACAGCGTTGTTATATATATCCGAATATGGCTGATACATTGATGCAGGGGCATAGGTTTGAAAAATGCCATGCTTGAATTTTTTTTGATAAAATTTATTTTTCAGTAGCTATAATACAAAAAAACATCGTTTTTTTACAGTTTTAAATTTTGTGTGGTTATTTACCATCTACCATTTTTTTTAATATTTTTCGTAGTATGCAAAATGCTTATTTAGTTGCCGGTTTCAGAACAGCCGTCACCAAATCCAAAAAAGGCGGCTTTCGTTTTGTGCGCCCCGATGATCTAGCAGTAGATGTTATTCAACAATTATTGGCGAGTGTGCCGCAACTTGACCCCGTTTTGGTGGAAGACCTCGTAGTCGGGAATGCTATTCCCGAAGCGGCACAGGGTATGCAAATCGGTCGTATGATTGGGGTGCGTGTGCTGCCCAAAACCACTGCCGGTATGACCGTGAACCGCTATTGTGCGTCGGGTGTGGAAACTATCGCCATTGCCGCCGCTAAAATTCAGGCAGGTATGGCTGAATGTATTATTGCCGGAGGTGTAGAAAGTATGAGTTTGGTGCCAATGGTAGGGTGGCGCACCGAACTGAATTATGAAGTTGCCAAAACTCACCCCGACTATTACAGCAGTATGGGATTGACCGCAGAGGCAGTAGCTCAAAAATACCATGTCAGCCGTCAGGATCAGGACGAATTTGCCTACCATTCGCATCGCAAAGCTATCAATGCGATAGAAAAAGGATATTTTAAAAATGGAATTTTGCCTGTAAAAGTAGATGAAGTATATGTGAATGAGCAAGGCAAACGCGCCGAGCGCAATTTTGTGATAGATACCGATGAAGGTCCCCGCGCCGATACTTCCATTGAAACACTGAGCAAACTCAAGCCCGCTTTTGCTGCCAATGGCAGTGTTACTGCCGGCAATTCATCGCAAACTTCTGATGGTGCTGCTTTTGTGATTGTAGCGAGTGAAGATTTTGTAAAAAGACATAATTTACAACCCATCGGGCGTTTTATTACAGCGATAAGTGTGGGTGTAGATCCCAAATATATGGGTATCGGACCGGTAGCTGCTATTCCGAAAGCACTCAAAAATGCAGGTTTACAACTCAATGATATTGATTTGATAGAACTCAACGAAGCATTTGCAGCACAAGCGTTGGCGGTAATCCGCGAAGCAGGTTTAAATCCTGATGTGGTGAATATCAACGGCGGTGCTATCGCTTTGGGACACCCGCTCGGCTGTACCGGTACTAAACTCACTGTTCAAATTCTGGACGATTTGAAACGTTTGAATAAAAAATACGGAATGGTGACGGCTTGTGTAGGCGGCGGACAGGGCATAGCAGGCATTGTTGAGCGTTTGTAGTATTTTTTAATTTTAAAAAAATACACTGTCACTCGTATTTGGTGCAATATTGGTTGTATTAATAATGTCATAATTTTATTTTATTTTTTAATCTTTTTCTTCAACATGTCAAAAAAGAAACCACAAGAAGGGAAGCCTCAGGTACATAAAGAATTGGAAGGTTTTGAAATCAAAATCAATGAGTTCGGTCAAGTGCAAATGAGCGTAGATCCTGAACAGTTGAATGTGTTTTTGAATAAAAATGTAGATGATAAAAAATTAAGAGAGCGTCAAGATTTAATTCCTGATAATCCCGAAGAGTATGAAGATTTTGAATAGACCTTTGCGCATTGTAGTTGCTAAGGTAGGTTTAGATGGCCACGATCGTGGGGCTAAAATTATAGCTACTGCTCTGCGCGATGCAGGTATGGAGGTGATTTATACAGGTTTGCGCCAAACTCCCGAAATGGTAGTCAATACGGCTTTGCAGGAAGATGCCGATGCTATCGGCGTGAGCATTTTATCGGGGGCGCACATGACGGTTTTTCCGAAAGTGTTCCAACTGATGCAGGAGAAGGGTTTGAACGATGTATTGCTTACTGGTGGCGGTATTATTCCTGCCGACGATATGGAAACACTGAGAGCAATGGGGGTGGGTAATTTATTTGCACCCGGCACACCTATTGCTGATATTGTGGCTTATATCACAGACTGGGTTGCAGAGCATCGCAATTATTAAAAAGGTAATTTTGTTTTTTTTCATTTTCAAAACCGCCTCCTGTATAGACTAATCTTGTAGGGGTTTAAGGAAATAGTTATATTTGTGAAAAAAAACATATATATATGTCAGAATTTGTAAAAATGGGCGTATTTCGTCCCCAATTAAAAAAAGTTTAGCAAAAGCAAATGGACTACTGTTATCAAAGTCAAGCATTTCATTTTCGGCTTGTATAGGGAATAGTTTTCGTCAAACAGTGGCGGGTATATTTTCTAACGTAATAGATAAAAAAGTAGTCAATGTATCAGATAGGGAAGCAGATATTTTTGCTTTTTCAAGGCAGACAGAGCAGAGAATGTATCACTATTGGTGCGGGTACACCAACCACGAAATATGGAGGTATCGGGTGGGCAAAAGCCTGTAAAATTAGATACTATTAGTAGTATTTTGCCTGCATTTGGCAGCAAGGAGGTCTTGATACAAAGAAAAAACCGAGCCGTTCGCCTCACCTTAGCACTTCGGGGTGGACTTGTGAATGTGTATCCCGACAAGGGGCATTAAGTGCTAAAAAACACAAAACCCAAGGACTCTGTTTGGTAATTGTCGAAGAAACAGCCTGTGTAGATAACCTGACAGCAGAGAACCTTTTCAACGGACAAGAACGAGCCATTTGGTATTTATTGACTAGTTTGCCGGTGGAAAATCAGACAGATGTAGAGCGTGTTGTAGATTTCTACGCATTTCGCTGGCGTATAGAACGCGTTTCTACTATCTGATGAAATCAGGCTTTGCAGGTAGAAAAACTACAGTTTGATACCCTTCATAGCACCATCAATGCTTTAAGTTTTTACTCGGTAGTGGCTTGGCAGATTTTGGCGATGACTTATTTTATCAGGCAAGCAGCAGAACACCCTGCCAACAGGCTGTTTGAAGAAGAGGAAATAGCAGTCTTACAATCGTTCAGTACACGAGAAATTACTACTGTTAAGGATATGGCTTTAGCACTCGGTAAGATAATGGGATTTGCTCCTTCCAAAAAGCAGCCTTTTCCCGGTGCCAAAGTCTTGGCTCAGGCTTTGGAGAGGCTTCACTTTATGAAATTAGGGTTTTTTGCCAGTAGACTTAAACCCCTACAAGATTAGATCCTGCCGAGGGTAGCATTTCTTTGGGTGCAGCAGAGTCTGTAAAGGGAGTGTAGAATAAACTGTGTCTTTTAGATTTTTATTTGATATTATATTTACAGCTATCTTCGGGTATAATTTTTTTATAAAAAAAAACGATGATGCTCGCTCTAACTTTTATAGAAACTCCCTTGGGACAAATCGCTGTTGCCGGCAACGACACACAAGGTATATATAGCATCGCATTTGTTGATGATAAAGATGCTGTTGTTGCAGATGATAAGCTTACTGCGACTTGTGTGGAAAACGCTGCCCGACAGTTGGCGGCTTATTTTGATGGCAAACTCACCTCCTTTGACCTGCCCTTATATTGGGGGCAAGGCACTGTTTTTCAACAAAAAGTGTGGAAACAATTAATAATGATACCTTTCGGAACAACCTGCTCCTACTTGCAACTCGCCCAACAATTAGGCGATGCCAAAGCAGTGCGGGCGGTAGGGCTTGCCAACGGAAAAAATCCTTTTGCCATTGTAGTGCCTTGTCATCGGGTTATCGGCAGCAATCGGCAATTGGTGGGCTATGCGGGCGGCTTGGAGCGCAAACACCAATTACTTCACTTTGAAAAAGCAATACCGCAGGGGCGTTTATTTATATAAAAAATAAAGAAAAAGTATGGCAACTAATCGGCGGCAGATGGGGGCGAAGATACAGTAGCGGCAGCAACGTTTTCATCACTGTCTATTTTTCCGTCCTTGATGCGTACCACACGATGGGCGTGGCGTGCTACATCTTCTTCGTGCGTTACCAAAATTACAGTATTGCCATTGCGATGAATTTCGGCAAAAAGAGCCAATATTTCTTCAGAGGTTTTACTGTCTAAGTTGCCTGTGGGTTCGTCGGCTAAAATGATAGAGGGATTATTGACCAAAGCCCGCGCAATAGCCACACGCTGGCGTTGCCCGCCCGAAAGTTCATTGGGTTTGTGGTCGGTACGATTGCCCAAATTTACGGCAGTCAATATGTCCGTACTGCGTTTTTTTCGCTCCGATTTACCAACACCGTTATACACTAAGGGCAGTTCTACGTTTTCCAAAGCAGTGAGGCGAGGCAACAAATTAAAGGTTTGAAACACAAAACCGATTTCCTTATTTCGCACGTCGGCAAGTTCGTTGTCGCTCATCTCCGACACATTCTGACCATTCAGAATATAAGCACCCGAAGTGGGCGAGTCCAAACAGCCAATCATATTCATTAATGTGGACTTTCCTGAGCCGGAAGGACCCATCAGAGCTACATATTCGTTTTTTTGAACCGTCAAATTGATACCGTCTAACGCCCTGATAACGGTATCGCCCATCGTATAATATTTGGTAATACTGCTCAGTTCAATAATATTCATCGCTGTTGTTGATCGCTATTGATAATAAAAAATTGTTGATGAGTGTTTCAACAAGAGGAGTGCTGAATATGTTTTATTTTTGAATAACTTTTGGCACCCAAACAAAAGATTCGTTGTGTTGGGGCGCATTTTTAAGCACCTCACCAACCGGAGTAGATGTTTCGGGCTGGTCGTTGTGCCAGACACTTTGCTGAGTTAAATGCACCAAAGGCTCTATATGGTGCGTATCAATGCGATTAATTTGTTCTATAAAAGTCAGGATTTGCTGTAAATCTTTGGCGATAGCATTTTTCTGTGCTTCGGTTTCAAAGTTGAGTTTTGCCAAATCGGCAAGTTTGTCGATTGATTGTATATTAATATCCATAACAATAAAAAGGGCAATATCCTAAAAACTCCAACAGCCGATGAAAACAAATTTCACCGGCTGTTGGGATTCTTTATTCTTTTAATCAATTTTTTATTACAAATAAAAAACTATTCGGTCACTTCTTTTCCGCCGTCCAGCTCATCTTGATAAGCTTTCAGTTCAGCCCAAGCACCATCGTGTGCCATTTGTGCCTGCTTGCTCCAAGTAGCAGGATTGTGCGTGCTAAAACGAGAACCGGCTTCGTCCAAAATTTGTTCGATGCGCTCAACAGGGGCTGCTGCCAACTCCGCCCAAGTGCTAATACCGGCAGCGTGCAACAAACCTTCAATAGCTGGACCGATACCTTCTACTACTTTGAGGTCGTTATATTGCACTTTTTTACCCATCAATTCATTCGCCATTGACAAGTCGGGGCTTGCTGTGATGTTTTCTTCTACGGTTGCTACAACTTCCGAAACAGTTTCTACCACTGTTTCTACTTTGTTTTGCACCATTTCTGCTACAGCTGTTACAGCGGCGGCTACCGGAGCAGCAACGTTTTTGCGTTTACTACGGCGTGTCTTTTTCGCTGCGCTGCCATCACCTGCTTTATCTTTCAACAACAACTCATTATAGTCCACCAATTCTATCAAACAGATTTCTGCTGCGTCGCCCGCACGTCTGCCCAAACGTACAATGCGAGTGTAGCCGCCTGGACGGTTTGCAATTTTGAGTGCAACCTCATCAAAGAGTTCTGTGATAACAAATTTGCTGCGCAAACGACCAAAAACAGTACGGCGATTATGAGTCGTATTATTTTTAGCTTTGGTAAGCAATGGTTCTACATATTTGCGCAATTCTTTTGCTTTGGCAAGCGTTGTTTTAATGCGCTTATGCTCAATCAAAGAACAAGCTAAATTTGACAAAAGAGCCTTGCGGTGGGCATATTTTCTACCTAAATGGTTTACTTTATTTCCGTGTCTCATAACTTAAAATTACAATCTGTATGATGAGAATTGAATGTTTATAATTTTTGTATAGATAAAATCGAAATTGATGCAGGTATTGTATTATTCTTCGTCCAATTTGTATTTGGATAAATCCATTCCGAAAGAAAGTCCTTTTTCAAGCACTAATTGTTCTATTTCTACCAAAGATTTTCTACCAAAATTGCGGAATTTCATCAATGTATTGGTATCATATTGAACGAGTTCGCCGAGTGTATTGATTTTTGCTGCTTTGAGGCAGTTGTATGCACGCACCGACAATTCCATATCTTCGAGGCTGGTTTTGAGCAATTTGCGCATGTGCAATACATGTTCATCAACCACATCATCTTCTGTATCTACTTTGGTATCAAAAGTTATTTTTTCATCAGAGATGAGCATCAAATGCTGAATTAATATTTTAGCAGCTTCTTTGATGGCATCTTCCGGATGAATAGTACCGTCTGTTGTTATTTCTATTAAAAGCTTTTCGTAGTCGGTTTTTTGCTCCACACGAAAGTTTTCAATAGTATATTTTACATTTTTAATCGGAGTAAAAATAGAATCTACGGCTATCGTACCGATGGTTTTATCTACATGCTGTTGTTCTTCGGCGGGTACATAACCACGACCCTTCTGAATAGTCATTTCCAACTCAAGTACGGTGCTATCGTCCATATTACAAATTACCAATTCGGGATTAGTAATCACATATCCGCTGGTAAATTTTTCAATATCGCCGGCTTTAAATTGCTCCTGACTATTGATCGTGATATAAATTTTATCACTCAGATTGCCACTGCCGCCCTCTTCTGTAATGATGCGTTTGAAACGAATTTGTTTCAGATTCAGGATAATTTCGGGCACATCTTCAATCACCCCTTTGATGGTTGAAAACTCATGATCAACCGATTTGATTTTTACGGAGGTGATGGCATAGCCTTCCAAAGAAGACAACAACACGCGACGGATAGCATTGCCTACCGTAACACCAAAACCCGGCTCCAAAGGTTTAAATTCAAATAATCCCTGAAAGTCGGTAGCCTTCTGAAGCGAAATTTTATCAGGTTTTTGGAAGTTTAATAATGCCATATATATAGTTGTTGTGGTATAAATTTGTTGTTTTTAAATAAAAAACAGTTTAACACACGAAAAAATGATACTCCATACATAAATAGGTCGGATAGAGGTGGCGGCAGTTTGTTGCTGGGCTACCCTCACCACTATCCGAACATATATATAGGCATAGTGCCTATTTAGAGTACAACTCTACGATCAACTGTTCGTTGATGTTTTCTGGAATTGCCTCACGTTCAGGAACTGCCAAATAAGTGCCGCTCATCGTTTCTTTATTAAACTCCACCCACAAAGATAGTTTCCCTTTTTGGGCTATAGAGTTTTTTATGTTTTCCATATCTTTCGAACGCTCGCGCACCGAAATTTGAGTGCCCGGGGTTATAATACGGGACGGGATATTACAGATTTCGCCATTTACTTTGATGTGGCGGTGCGATACCAACTGACGAGCAGCCGGACGGGAGTTTGCTAATCCCATACGATACACCACATTATCCAAACGAGACTCCAACATTTGCAACAAGTTGGTACCGGTTACTCCTTCGCGGCGGCTCGCTTCTTCAAAGAATTTTCTAAACTGACGCTCCAATAAGCCATAAGTATATTTGGCTTTTTGTTTCTCTTTTAATTGAAGTGCGTATTCCGACTGCGATTTTCTTTTTTTGTTGATACCGTGTTGTCCGGGAGGGTATTTTCTTTTCTCAAACGACTTATCATAGCCATAAATAGCTTCGCCGAATTTTCTTGCAATTTTGGTTTTTGAACCTCTATATCGTGCCATCTGGTGAATATTTTTTTCTTAATTGTATGTTCTTCGGATTAAAAAAACAAGTGTTGGGATTGTCCGTTGTACAAAAAACACTCCGATTATACTCTTCTGCGTTTGGGTGGACGACAACCGTTGTGCGGGATAGGCGTGGTATCTTTGATTAATGTAACTTCTATACCCGAATTGGATACAGTACGGATAGCCGATTCTCTGCCCGATCCAGGTCCCTGTACATACACTTCGCATTTGCGCATACCCGCATCATAAGCTACTCTGGCTGCGTCGCCGGTCGCCATTTGTGCAGCATAAGGTGTATTCTTTTTAGAACCTCTGAAACCCGCTTTTCCTGCCGAACCCCAAGAGATTACTTGTCCGTCTAAGTTGGTGAAGGATACAATGATATTGTTAAAACTGGACGTTACAAACACTTTGCCCTCTGCGCCCACCTTCACGACACGTTTTTTTACTACTTTTTTAGCAGCATTTGATGATTTAGCCATTGTTGTATGTTATCCGATTCTTTTTTTGAAGAATATTATCTGATATTAAAATAAAAAGTACCGTTTTTTTTATTGGAAAACGGCAAACCCCCGTTTTATCAAGCCGCCTTGCTGCCGACAGTATCATTATAAATGTACGACGAAACAGCACAAAAAGGATTGACAAAAGCGATATTATTTTTTAGGTGCTTTCTTTTTACCTGCCACTGTTTTACGTTTACCTTTGCGGGTACGTGAGTTGGTTTGCGTATTTTGACCACGCACGGGCAACCCTTTACGATGGCGCAAGCCGCGATAGCAGGCAATGTCCATCAAACGCTTTACGCTCATTTGAACTTCGGAGCGCAACTGACCCTCTACTTTCATCTCTCCGATGATAGTACGAATACGATTGAGCTGTTCGTCTGTCCAGTCTTTTACTTTAATGTCGGCATCTACTTCCGCTTCCTGCAATATACGTGCGGCGGTAGTTCTTCCGATGCCATAAATGTAAGTTAACCCTATAAAGCCTTTTTTTTCTTTCGGTAAATCGATACCTGCTATACGAGCCATAAAATATTATTTAAAAATAATTCTGCTGAATGAGTATTTAATAAAAAATAAAAAACAACAAGAATTATCCTTGTCTTTGTTTGTATTTAGGATTTTTCTTGTTGATAACGTACAGCTTTCCTTTTCTTCTTACGATTTTGCAATCAGCTGTTCTTTTTTTAATTGCCGGTCTTACTTTCATAACCTTGCTGGTGTTATATTTTTTTCTAAAAATTTTTAATAAAAAAAACAAAAAAGTATATATTGTGTAATGTTTTTTCTATACACTACTCAATAAAATAGCGGTACAACTAATTTATGTACCCTTTTTTTCGTTATTTATAACGATAGGTGATTCTGCCTTTTGTCAGGTCGTAGGGCGACATTTCTATCGCCACTTTATCGCCCGGGAGAATACGAATGTAATGTAAACGCATTTTTCCGGCAATGTGAGAGATAATCTCATGACCATTTTCAAGACGCACGCGAAACTGCGCGTTTCCGAGTGCCTCTACCACGATGCCGTCCTGCTTGATTACGTCTTGTTTTCCCATTTAGCAAAATTAGAGCGCAAAGATACAAATTTATTTTAAATAAAAAATAAATTTTTATTGCTTTTTATAGAATTTTCTATTATATCAAATCTTGACAGTATATCGGCGTTTCCGTTGGCGATGGCGATGCTGTGTTCGAAGTGTGCCGACACTTTTCCGTCTTTGGTGCGAATTGTCCAGCCGTCTTTATCCTGATACACATCGGCAGTGCCTAAATTAATCATCGGTTCAATGGCAATGACGAGACCTTTTTTGAGCCGCAAGCCTTTGCCAGCTTTGCCGTAGTTGGGTACTTCGGGGCTTTCGTGCAAATTGCGCCCTAAACCGTGTCCCACTAATTTGCGCACTACTCCATAGCCATGTTAGCTTTTCGGTGTGCTGCTGTACGGCAGCCGAAATATCGCCGATTTGTTTGCCCGCTACGGCTTGTTCTATGCCTTTATAGAGCGATTCTTTCGTGATTTGAAGCAATTGTTGATGCTCGGGACGAATGTCGCCTACTGCAAAAGTATATGCCGAATCGCCGTAGTAGCCGTTCCATTTTACGCCGCAATCCACCGACACAATGTCGCCCGCCTGAAGGGGCTGCCGACTCGGAAAACCATGTACAACTGCATCATTTACAGAGATACATAAACTGTAAGGAAACCCGTGATAACCTTTAAAACCGGGCTCGGCTCCATGGTCTCTGATGAATGTTTCGGCAAGTGTATCTAAGTCCAGCGTAGGAATACCTTCCTGAATATGTTTGGCAACTTCTGCCAATGTTTTTGATACCAGCTGACTGCTGTTGCGCATCAGCTCTATTTCTTCTTCTGTTTTGTAGTAAATCATGAAAATTATCTATGCCTCACAATACATCAGCAAAACACGCTGCAAAATACCATCGTCATTATGGTTAAAAATTGCTCATTTACATCAAAAATGAAGTTTTGCGTAAATGTATTTTAATATGATTTTTAAAGTTTGCGTTTGATTTGTATTTCTTCGTAGCCCTCAATAAAATCACCCGTTTTGATGTCGTTGAAATTTTTGAGTGCAATACCACATTCCATACCGGCAATTACTTCTTTGGCATCATCTTTAAAGCGTTTGAGGGTTTCTATTTCGCCGGTATAAACTACAATACCTTCGCGTACCAAGCGCACTTTTGTATTGCGTTGTACTTTTCCTTCCTGTACAAAACAACCTGCTACCGTACCCACATTGCTTACTTTAAATACTTCGCGCACTTCTACATTGCATACAAATTTTTCTTCAATATCCGGCTCTAACATGCCTTCCATCGCTTTTTTGATTTCTTCTATGGCATCGTAGATGATAGAGTACAGGCGCAGGTCTATGTTTTCGTTTTCTGCCATTTTACGCGCATTGGACGAAGGGCGTACTTGGAAACCTACAATGATGGCATCGGAAGCAGAAGCGAGCAATACATCTGACTCGGAAATCTGACCCACTGATTTGTGTATGATATTGAGTTGAATTTCGGGGGTAGATAATTTGAGCAAAGAGTCGGATAGGGCTTCCACTGAACCGTCGAAGTCTCCTTTAACAATGATGTTGAGTTCTTTGAAGTTGCCCAAAGCGCGGCGGCGACCAATTTCGTCGAGGGTGATGTGTTTTTTGGTACGCAGCCCTTGTTCACGAATTAGTTGCTCGCGTTTGGAAGCCAAGGCTTTGGCTTCCTGCTCATCTTCAAATACGCGCAAACGCTCTCCGGCTTGGGGTGCACCGTTCAAGCCTAAAATCAGTACAGGAGCTGAGGGTCCTGCTTCTTTTAATTTATTACCGCGCTCGTTGAACATGGCTTTGATACGCCCCCAATTTGTTCCGGCGAGTACAATATCGCCTACGTGGAGTGTACCGGTTTGTACCAGCACTGTGGTTACATAGCCGCGCCCTTTATCCAAAGAAGCCTCAATCACTGAACCCACCGCCGTGCGATTTGGATTGGCTTTGAGTTCGAGAAGCTCGGCTTCGAGGAGGACTTTTTCTAATAAAGCATCAATATTTAATCCTTTTTTGGCTGATATTTCCTGACTTTGATATTTTCCGCCCCAATCTTCTACCAATAAATTCATAGCGGCGAGTTGCTCTTTTATTTTGGTAGAGTTTGCTCCGTCTTTATCTATTTTATTTATGGCAAAAATCATGGGTACGCCAGCAGCTTGTGCGTGGCTGATGGCTTCGCGCGTTTGTGGCATAATGGCATCATCGGCAGCGATAACGATAATGGCAATGTCGGTAACTTTAGCACCGCGTGCCCGCATCGCCGTAAATGCTTCGTGACCGGGAGTATCCAAGAAAGTGATACTTTTGCCGGAGGATGTTGTTACTTCATAAGCTCCGATATGCTGGGTGATGCCTCCCATTTCGCCTGCTACTACATTACTGTTGCGGATATAGTCGAGCAAAGAGGTTTTACCATGATCAACGTGACCCATAATTGTAACGATAGGTGGTCTTCCTTCTAAATCTTCGGGGGCATCTATCTGTTCCTCTTCGTCATTTTCTTGTTCGGTTGCACCTATAAATTCTACATCATATCCGAATTCCAAACAGATGTATTCTATCATTTCGGCATCTAAACGCTGGTTAATGGATACGAAAGAGCCTTGTTTCATGCACATAGAAATAATTTGTGCCGGTGCTACCTCCATCAGCGAAGCTAATTCGCTTACGGTGATAAACTCGGTTACTTGCAACAAATTATCGGGCATTTCTGCATCGGATTCGGCGGCGGCTCTTAAGTCGCGTTTGTCGCGGCGTATTTTGGAGCGCAGGTTCTTTTTAGTGCCTCCGCCCATTTTTGCCATCGTGGAGCGGATATTATCTTGTACTTCTTTGCCGGAAACTCCGGTCGCTGTACTTTTTCGGTCTTTTCCTCCTTTCTTTTTGTGTTTTTGTGCAGGTGGTGGTGTGTTTCCCTTTTGTTGGGAAGGGTATTTTGATTAGAAGGAGATGATTGGCGTTGGTGTCCTGATTGCGAAGCAGGTTGATGTGTACCGCCGCCGCCAGACGGACGTGAACGGTCGGGCGCATTGCCGCTGCGATTGTTATTGTTATTGTTGTCGCGAGAGCCGCCGCTTTGATTGCTTCGGTTGTTATTGTTGTTGTTAGTATTATTATTGGGAGTATTGCTATTGGGAGTGTTAGGTTTGTTTTCTACATCTACCGCTTTTTTTACTCGTTTGCGTTTGCGTTTGCGCGATTTATCGTTATCTTGTTCAAATTTTGAGTTCTTATCGGGCAATTCTATTTTTCCGATAACTTTAGGACCGGTCAATGTAACTTTTTGGGTTTCAATAAATTGTATTTCATCCTCTTTTTTAATTTTAGGCAATATGGGGGGAGGTGTAGAAACGGGGGGAGTTTCTGTTGCCGGTTTTACTGTTTCTTTGACAGGTGTGTTGGTGTGTGTGTGTTTAGCAGGTGGTGTATGCTGCTGCGGACGCGGTTCGTGCTGTTGTTGTTTTGGTGTTTCTTTTTTGGGTTCGTGTTTGGGTTCGTTTTTACGGTTTTCTTTTCTGTTGTCTTGTTGTGGTGGTTGCTGTTTTGGTGCATTGCCTTTTGGAGTGCGATCAAATTGGCTCAAATCTATTTTTCCGACAACTTTGAAAGAGGAATCAGACGCGTCAGTTTTAGTTTCGGGTGTTTCTTCCTGTGCTGCGACTGTTTTTTCCGGTTGTTGTATCTCTATTTCGGGTTGTGGCTCAACGACAGTTTTTTGTTCCGACACTTCTGCAACAGGCTGTGGTGGTGTGCCTGTTGTTTCTACTGAAGCGTGAGTTGTATGTGTTTCTGCTTCCGGTATAACAGTTTCCGAAACTATGGGCGTGGGTATATTTTCAGGTTGCTGTTTTTCAGGTTGCTGCTCTGCAATTTCTTCTTTTGGCAGCGAAATTTCTGTTTCTTTTTGCTCTACAATTGCAGGTATTTCGGGTTCATTATCCTTTGAATCTACTACCGCTGCTGGGGCAGGTTGTTGTTCTGTTGGCAACAATTCTTCAAGTGTTTCTTTCGCCGATAAAATATCTTCCGATAATTCCTTTGATTTTTCAGCGTTTTTACGAAGTGCTTCTTCGGCGATGACAGCGTGTACATGCCCGTGTTCATCTAATTCAAGACGCTCGCGTTTTTTAGTGCCGATACTCAGTTTATCGGCGCGTTCTTTCAAATCGGCAGAAGTTTTGAATTCTTTTTGGAGCAATTCATATACTTCGGGCGTGATTTTGGTAGTAGGCGATGGATTTTCAACCAAGCCTTTTTTGCGAAGAAATTCCGCAATAGTATCGGTGCCTACCCCTAATTGGGAGGCTGCTTTTGCTAATCGTACCGTGTTTTCTAACATGAACCGGTTTTCAATAAAAAATACGAAAAAAATCTGCCCTTGATGGGTATAATACAGCCCGAAGGTTTACTTTTTTTCTTGTTGTAAGTGAAAAATTATCTAATTGCTATATAAAAAGATCGCACTTTTTACAAAAAATGATAAAATATGGCTAAAAAGCGCATTATATTTAGTTTTTTTGATATTTAATTAAAATAAAGGTCAAAATTAAGCAAAAATATCACAGAACTTATTGGGCAAGGTTTTAAAATTTATTCTTTGTTCAAAAAATCCTGTTTTTTTATGGCAATTAAGCCTCCGGATGATTGGGTGCTGTATCTTCGTTGTCAAACTCTGCTTTCAAAATGCGCAGTACATCTTCAACGGTTTCTTCTTCAAGGTCGGCGCGGCGTGCTAAATCTGCCGAACTTTGCTCCAATACGCTGCGGGCAGTGTCCAAGCCTATTTTTTTCAAAGCATCAATGACCCATTGTTCTATTTCGTCAGAAAATTCATCTAATTCAATATCATATTCATCTTCTTCATCAACATCTCTGAACACATCAATATCGTAGCCGGTGAGTTTGATGGCTAATTTTATGTTGGCTCCGCCTTTTCCGATAGCCAAAGATACTTGTTCGGGGTCGAGATATACGCCTATTTTCTTTTTATCTTCATTTACAAACATTGAATTGATTTTGGCAGGAGCCAAACAACGCTGCACAAAAAGATTGAGATTATTGGTGTAGTTGATAACATCTATATTTTCGTTGCGCAGTTCGCGTACAATGCCGTGAATACGTGTGCCTTTCATACCTACGCAAGCACCTACGGGGTCTATGCGTTCATCATAAGATTCTACGGCTACTTTGGCGCGTTCGCCCGGAAGCCGTGCAATGCGTTTTATCTGAATGATGCCGTCAAATATTTCGGGTACTTCTTGTTCCAAGAGCTTTGACAAAAAAGCATTGTCGGTGCGCGACAAACGAATAATGGGTGCATTGTTGCGCAAATCTACCTTTTGAACTACGGCTTTTACGGCATCTCCTTTTTTATAAAAATCGCTTTTTATCATTTGGTCTTTGGGCAAAATGAGTTCGTTTTTGTCGTCGTCTAAAAGCAACAGTTCTTTTTTCCATACCTGATATACTTCGGCTGTTACCAACTCGCCGATGCGCTCGCTGTATTTTTTGTAGAGTTCGTCTTTTTCTACTTCGTTGATGCGCGAAATGAGCGTTTGGCGGGCAGTGAGGATAGAGCGGCGACCGAAATCCAAAATGTTGATGGATTCGTAGGCTTCTTCGCCTACTTCGTAGTCGGCTTCTATTTTGCGGGCTTCGCTCAAAGCAATTTCGGTGTTCGTGTCTTCTACTGCTCCGTTGGCTACAATGGTGCGCCGCCGCCAAATTTCAAGGTCGCCTTTGTCAGTATTGACAATGATGTCAAAATTTTCATCGCTGCCGTATTTGCGGCGCAAAATAGTGCGGAACACATCTTCAATTACCCGTATCATGGTCGGGCGATTGATATTTTTATTATCTTTAAAGTCGCTGAACGATTCAATTAATATGGAGTTGCTCATAAGTCGTCTTTAAAAAATTATTTTTTATAGAATATATATAAATATATAGTAGTGATTAAAATCGGTCTGTTTATTTTATTGTCACTGTTTTTTTGTCAAAATACCAACTTGCGTTTAATACTCTTTATATCATTAAAACGAAATAAACGAACAGCAGGTTCATTAATAGGAGCAGGCTTTTTTTTCTTGGAGGGTGGCGACAATACTTCTACTTCAAAACTGTCTTCTTCGCTGCCAATAAGCAAACCCTCAATTTTTATACCATCGTTCAACAGTACTTCTACCGCTTGTCCGATGTGTTTTTGAAACTGACGTGCCAAACGAAGTGGCATATCTGCGCCTGCCGATGACACTTCCAAAACGTAATTTTCAGGCACTAAACGCTCTGTTTCGAGGATTTGCTCCAAAAAACGGCTGATGTCGGCACAATCATCAATGCTCACAAAGGTATCACTATCCAAAAATACCTGAATTTTTCTGCCGCTGCTTTTCACTTCTACCAAAAATTTGTCCGTATTCGCCAAACGCTGTGCAAGGGCATCGGTGATACGCTGCTCTGTTTTCATAAATACACTGTGTAATAATTATATTGAGACTATTAAAAAAGAAGAAGGGGACAGAATTTGTCCCCTTCTTGTTGGAAATACGCCGCAAATTTACATTATTTTTTTGATGAAATAAAAAAACTTATCTTCTGTGGTTTAAAAAACAGACAAATTTCTTATATCAATAAAAATTGAACTTAAAAATAAAGCCTGATGTTTTGTATTTTTGTAAAAAATATAACGATCATAAAAAAAATAACCTTGTATGTGTATTATACAATGGTGTTAATTTTATCTCATTCAAACCTCCCGATACCCGTTTTTTTTTCATCTTGCCGACAAAACATATATACATTATTTCAACGTTTTATCATCACGCACCATGCAACTCCAAAAAATTATTGTGTTTTCCTTAGCCGTTTTGTTATTGTCTAATGCCTGCAACAAAAAATATACTCCCGCCACCTATACCAAAGGCAAGCAACTGCAATGGGGAAAAGGCGGCGGTTTTGCGGGCAATGGAGCAACTTATTTTCTGTTGGAAAACGGACAGTTTTTTTATCAGGAAAAATTGCAGGCTGATACGCTTTTTGTCGGTAAATTGCCTAAACAGACACGAAAGTATTTTTTTAAACAACTGAATAAAATCAATATTGATTCTTTGCAATTCAACCACCCGGGCAATGTATATGGATTTATCGGCTACAAAGCACAACCCGAAGATACACTTACTCAAAGTATGTGGGGCGATGATAAATATATTATGCCGGTGAGCTTAAAGCCTTTTTTGGATACTCTTATAAAAGCAAGTCGCCCGCTGATGACAGCCACGCAACAACCCAAGCAATAATTTTATTGTTTGAACGTTTTATTGATACTTTTTAGCAAAAAACGGTAGTTTTTATAAAAACACACACACATTTATGTACAACAGTAAAAAAAAACAACCTGAATAATGATAAAATATACTTTAACACTTGCATTGTGTCTGTATGGTTGTATAGCAAACATACAAGCTCAAAGCTCATTTGTATCAAAATTAAAAAATACAACCCCTGCCGCCCAACAGCAGCGCAATGAACCGGCGGAACTGCTGCCACACACACAATTATCGGCATATCTGGCACAGCGGGCAACTCCGGCAACTGCCACCCCCGCAGCAACATTGGCGAGCGGCATCACCTTGACAGCTCCTTCTGTAGATGCTCCTGCTTTGTTGCTGCAAAGCGGTATCGCCGATCCCTCCACTCAACGCCCTATTCTGCTGGAGGGCAAAAGTGCTTTGGCAAAAAGCAATTCATTGAACAAAAGCACGGCAGAAACGGCAGCACGGCAATTTTTACAAAAAACGGCAACAGTTTTGCAAATCAACGATGCCGACCAAGAGTGGCAGTTGCGCGGTAATGATGCCGCCGACGAATTGGGTATGTTTCATTTTAAGGCACAGCAACAATTTGCAGGATTGGAAATTTTTGGGGCAGAGGTAGCCGTTCACATTTCACCTGACGGAGAAGTGGTATTAAATGGACGCAGCCTGCCTACACCCGCCACTGTAACAAGCACCATACCTTCGCTTACGAAAGAAAGTGCCTTGGCTTTTGCTTTGTCGGAGTTGGAGAAAAAAACAACCGTAGCCGACTACAATAAAGAAAATACCGATTTTCCACCATATTTACAAGAAGTTCATCAAGCCCAACTCCTCATTTATCCGCTTGACGAGCAAGGAAATGATATGCGTTTGGCGTGGCACTTGACCGTATTTCCGAATTTTATAGAGCGTTGGGAATATTTTATTGATGCCCACACAGGCGAGGTACTCAATACTTATAATCATACTTGCGCTTTGGGACCCGATACAGGCACTGCCCCCGACCTCAACGGCGTATCGCGCAGCATAAAAATTTTTAAAAGCGGCAGCACTTATTATCTCTACGACACTTCCAAATCTATGTACACCGGCGGCACTACTTCTTTGCCGCAAGAAGGACAAGGCTCTATTGTTACACTGGATTTTAATAATTCTACAACCAATAACCCGAATTACGGCGATTGTACCTCTACCACCGCCAATGGTTGGACACCCACCGAAGTATCGGCGCACTATAATGCGAGTGTGGCTTATGACTATTATTTGAGTAAGCACACTTGGAAATCGGTGGACGGCAATGGCGGCGATTTGGTATCTTTTATTAATGTGGCAGATGATGATGGAGGTGGTTTGGATAATGCTTTCTGGAACGGCTCTTATATGTTTTACGGCAATGGAGCTACTGCTTTTAAGCCTTTGGCTAAAGGATTAGATGTGGCAGGGCACGAAATGACGCACGGTGTAATCCAAAGTACAGCAAATCTGATATATCAAAATCAGTCCGGGGCGATTAATGAGCACTTGGCAGATGTTTTCGGGGCGATGATAGACAGCGATGACTGGAAAATGGGCGAAGATGTTGTAAAAACTTCTGTGTTTCCTTCGGGTTGTCTGCGCGATTTACAAAATCCGCACAACGGAGGCACAGGTTTGGGCAGCAATGGCTGGCAGCCCGATAAAATGAGTGAAATATATAGCGGCAGCCAAGATAACGGAGGTGTACACGTCAACAGTGGTATTCCAAACAAAGCATTTTACAATTTTGCCAGCGTTGTAAGCAAAACCACCGCCGAAAAAGTGTATTTCAGAGCTATGAAACAATATCTTACCAAATCGTCGAAGTTTGTTGATTTGCGCATTGCCATCATAAAAGCCGCCACAGATTTGTATGGAGCTACTTCCAACGAAGTACAAAAAGCCAAACAAGCCTTCGATGCAGTCGGTATCAGCGATGGTACGCCCACCAACACCGACCCTATACTCGAAGAAAATCCGGGTGACGAATTTATTTTGCTCATCAATACTACTCCTACCGACAACAATACTTTGTATCTGAGCAGCACCGTAGGCAGCAATTTTGTTCCGCTTACTACCATTGTTCCCAACCGCAAACCCTCTGTAACCGATGATGGCGCATATATTGTATTTGTAGGAAGTAACAACAATATTTATACTACTGACCTCACCGAAGATCCGGCACAAACTTTTGCCCTCACGAGCGATGCTTATTGGGATAATGTAGCCATATCAAAAGATGGCAGCAAATTGGCGTGTATTCCAAAGCAAGCAGTACCTGAAATCTGGGTGTATGATTTCGGGCAGGAAAGCTGGAAAAAATACGACTTATACAACCCAACCACAGGTAGCGGCGTTAATCTGAACTCTGTACAATACGCCGATGCTTTGGAATGGGATTATAGCGGCGAATATGTGTATTTTGACAGCTATAATGAGATTGGTGGCACTAACAGTAAAAATTATTGGGATTTGGGTGTATTGCGTGTATGGAATAAAAGCACCAATAATTTCGGAGATGGTAACATATTGCCTATTTTCAGTAACTTGCCCGAAGGTGTGAGCATCGGCAACCCTGCGCTCGCAAAAACATCGCCGAATATATTGGGATTTGATTATTTTTCTGAAAGCTCAACGGCTGTAATGGCAGTGAATACCGAAACCGGCGATATAGGCACTATTTTCCAAAATCAGGTTTTGGGTTATCCTTCCTATTCTATTGATGATCAAAAAATGGTATTTACGTCATTGGACAACAACGGAAAAGAAGTAGTAGCACAAATTGCCATACAATCCAATAAAATCAACTCTACCGGCGATGCAAGCGTGTTGGTTGGTGAAGCCAAATGGCCTACTGGTTTGCCACCGGCGACCGCGACTACAACACAGGCATCGCAGACAAGGACTTTGCAAACCTTGCCGCCCTGTTGTATCCCAATCCGAGCCGCGATGAGTTGCGCTTTGTTTCAACACCTGCAACGGCTGCCGCACTCGTTGGCACAAGTATCATTGATTTGAAAGGAGTGGAAATAGCGCGATATGCGCCCCAAACTCTGAATAACCTGCATATCAACATTGCACACTTGGCAAGCGGCACTTACTTTGTCCGCCTTGAACCACAGCAGCAAAGCAATGAAAAAAATGCCGTGCAATATTTTAAATTCGTAAAAAATTAACCTCATCACAGTGCCTTATCCGTTATAGTTTGATTTTTTAAAAGAAAGGTTACGATATTGACTAAACACAGGGTAAGTTGTAGCTGACTGCAAAAAACGAGATGCATTTTCTTTCAACGAGAAAATACGTCTCGTTTTTTTATCATTAATAATCTTGAACGCTAAAAATTACACAACGCACTAAAAATCGCTACCTTTGCCCTTCGGTACATATCACAAATTGCCGCAGATGAAACTATCCGTTATCATTGTAAATTATAATGTAAAATATTTTCTAGAACAAAGCCTCTTGTCGGTGCAGCAAGCGGCAGCGGCGATGGAGCGCACCCAACACTGGCAAACAGAGATAATTGTTGTGGACAACCATTCGGCAGATGGAAGTGTGGCGTGGATAAGCAAGCGTTTTCCACATATTGTACTCATCGCCAACAACAAAAATGTAGGGTTTTCGGCAGCCAATAATCAAGGAATTGCCATAGCACAAGGCGATTATATTTTATTGCTCAATCCTGATACGCTGGTGGAAGAAGATACTTTTATCAAATGCGTACAAACAATGGAAAACCGCCCCGACATCGGAGCTTTGGGTGTGAAAATGTTAGACGGAAAAGGCAATTTTTTGCCTGAAAGCAAACGCGGCTTGCCCACACCCTGGGTGGCTTTTTGCAAACTTACCGGCTTATCTACCTTATTTCCGCGCTCACCGCTTTTCAACCGCTATTATCTGGGGCACCTGAACGAACACGAAAACCACGAAATAGAAATATTATCGGGGGCTTTTATGCTGCTGCGCAAAACAGCCATTGATAAAGTAGGCGTATTGGACGATACCTTTTTTATGTACGGCGAAGATATAGACCTTTCCTATCGCATTTTGAAAGGAGGTTATAAAAATTATTATTTAGCCGACACACGCATTATTCACTACAAAGGCGAAAGTACCAAAAAAGGAAGCCTGAATTATGTGCGCATTTTTTATCAGGCGATGATTATTTTTGCCCAAAAGCACTTATCCAAGCAGCAGGCGCGGCTGTATATTGTGTTCATAAAATTGGGTATTTATTTGCGTGCGCTGCTGAGTTTGTTGATTGGTTTTGTGTCGCGCACTTGGGAAATGTGGATAGATGGCGGCATTTTGTTGGGCGGACTGTATTTGATTAAAGAGTTTTGGGAAAAAAATGTAAAATTCATTGATAATGTAAAGTATGCACCCGAATATATGTATTTCAATGTGCCGCTATACATTGCACTTTGGATAGCGAGTATATATTTTAGCGGCGGCTACGACACCCGCCACCAACGTTCATACAAAATAGTACGAGGTATTTTTGTGGGTACTTTGCTCATTTCGGCGGTCTATGGTTTTTTGGATATGCGCTATCGTTTTTCGAGGGCGATGATATTGTTGGGGGCGGCTTGGGCTTTGCTGCTGCTGCCTTTGTGGAGGGCGGTGCTACATTTTGTGCGCCACAAAAATTTTAATTTCGACGAAAGCGCGCCGCCGCGTCTCGCCATCGCAGGCAGCATATCCGAAGGCAAAAGGGTATTGGCATTGCTCAACGAAAGTGCTGTCAATATCAATTTTTTGGGTTGGATTATCAGTGAAAAAAATGACGAAGATTTCAATGCTTTGCAAGATGAAGAAAAGATATTGGGCGAAATAGAGCAGTTGAAAGAATGTGCGGAAATTTATCAAATAGACGACATCATCTTTTGTGCCCGCGATATATCATCACAAAAAATTATTGAAAATATGTTGCTGCTGGGCAATCGCTACAACTACAAAATTGTTCCACGCGACAGCAGCAGCATTATCGGCAGCAATTCAAAAAATTCTGCCGGCGATTTGTATGCCATTGATATTCAAATGCTAATAAACCAAGCTCGGCGCAGCAAACGCCTCTTTGATATATCCGTATCGGTGGTGATGCTTTTGCTGTCGCCTTTATTAATTTGGATAGTGCCGCAACGGTGGGCTTGGCTGCGAAATTGTCGCCAAACGCTCATCGGCAGCAAAACGTGGGTGGGATATGCCACAGGGCTAAACATTACTGCTTTGCCCAAACTGAAACCGAGCGTACTCAGCCCTTTAGATGCGCTGCCTCAACAACATCAGCAACAACTCAACGGCAATACCATTGCGCGACTCAATTTTTTATATGCCAAAGATTATTCGCCGGAAAAAGATTGGGAAATTCTGTTGAAAGGTTTTTGCAAATGGGGCAATACTCAATAATTATTGTCCCATTTGCGCTGTATTTTTTTACATAAATCCTTTTTCTTTCATCCAGTCGTCATTATACACTTTGCCCACATAGCGACTGCCGTGGTCGTGAAAAATTACGACTACCAAATCATCGGGCTTAAAGGTATGGCTCAACTGCATCGTACCCTGCATAGCTGCTCCTGAAGAAGTTCCGCAGAACAAACCCTCTTCGCGAGCCAAGCGGCGACACATCAACAGCGATTCCTTGTCTTGTACGGTTTCCATTGCATCAATGTAGCGGCGGTCGTAGTTGTCGGGCAAAAAATCTTCGCCCATACCTTCTACGGCATATACTTTTGCCAAAGATACATCTATGTCGCCGGTATCAAACCAATGTTTCAGGATAGAGCCTTGCGGATCAACGCCGATAATTTTGATATTCGGATTTTTTTCTTTTAAATACTGCCCCGTACCCACCAATGTACCGCCCGTGCCCGTAGATACGAACAAATGCGTTATTTTTCCTTCGGTTTGTTCCCACAGCTCGGGACCAGTGCTTTTATAATGTGCTTCGCGGTTGGATAAATTGTTGTATTGGTCAGGATTCCAGCCGTTGCGCTCTTGGGCAATGCGGGCAGCAACAGAATAATAGGAGCGTGGGTCTTCGGCGGGAACATCGGTGGGGCATACAAATACCTCCGCCCCCATTGCCCGCAAAATATCTATTTTCTCTTTGCTCATTTTATCCGCCATCGTAAATACGCATTTGTAGCCTCTTTGCAAAGCTACCAACGCCAAGCCCATTCCTGTATTGCCACTGGTACATTCTACAATAGTGCCACCTGGCTGCAACAAACCTTTGCGCTCGGCATCTTCTATCAAATTGAGGGCGATACGGTCTTTGATACTGTTGCCCGGATTAAAATATTCAACTTTGGCATATACCGGACAAGCAATGCCCGCCGTGATGCGGTTGAGTTGAATAAGCGGCGTGTTGCCGATGGCTTCAATGATATTTTTGTAAACTCTTTTCATCAAAAAATGCTTAAAACGGCAAATTTACATACATTTTTATAAATATTTTTGTATGTATTTATTTTGCAACACTAATGGGGCAACGACCGATTGCTTTTCCTTGAGCATCATAAAAAACAGCCTGATACCAACCTGTTTCTAATTGGCTCAGTGTAATGCTGCCTTGTGTTTGTTGTATTTTTTGTTGAAAAACAGTTTGTCCTAAAAGATTATAAATACAAAGAGTTTGTATTTCGGAAGGAAAAGTATAAAATAAAGTGGCGGTTTCGCGCGCAGGCTGCGGCACACACGAAATATGGATATTTTGTTCAACGGTACTGATGCCTACCGGTGCGGTGGCAGTAGCAGTCCAGCGCACAAAAATAGCTTCGCCACTGATGGTATTGGTTATTTTTACGAGTGTTGTGCCTGTTCCGGCTTGGTTATAGGGATAAAAGTGCATATTGAGCCTATCCGTAGGCAAAGTTTCTATGCCCAAAGTGAAATTGTGCTCAGTAACGTTAATATTCCAGCAGCCTTCGGTATCGCACATGGATTGTACCCAACCTTCCGGCATTTGTGTTTCTACAATTTGCCAAAGCAAACTCAAAGGTTTGGTGGTTAAATTTACTAATTTTACTTCTTTCTGAATATCATAAATAGTGGCTGCGTTTTCCGCAAAATTTACTTTTGAACCTACTGCAAAAGTCCGTTCTTCTAAATCAATAGCATCATTTGCCTGAAAACTGCTCATCAATAAATCAATAGTTTCGCCGCCGCCATGTATGATATAATTAGCTGATGAAGAAAAATCAATGTTTTTCAGCAAAGCGGCATAATCTGCTTTTAATTTGAAAAGCAAAGTATTGTTTTCGTCTTTTCCGTAGGAATCAATTGTAAGGGGCGTGAGATATTCATCGCCTACGGTGTGGTATTGAAAAACAGTTTCGGGTATTTGGTCGCCATCGGTATCTATTTTTCCTTCTATTACCAAAAAGCGATACCCCGCCGTCCAGCCCCAATGCATGGAGGGTTCTTGGTTGGCTAAGGCGTGTGTGGAAGGATACGAAGAAGGGTCGCTGTGGTTGGCAACGGCATCAACGCCGACTTGCAGGCGCAAACGAGCTGCCTCTGTAGCAGTAGGTACTTCGCCAATATCATATACTTTGTCGTAATCAGCAGCATTAACGAGCAAGTAAGTATCAGGAAAAGCAACGGAAGAACCGTCTTTGGTGGTTATTTCAAAACCCGACAAATAAAATTGTGCGCGGGTGATGTTCATTTTTTGTCCGGCAGCATTGCTATATACACCATTATTCAAAGAAAGTACACTTTTACCCACCAAATGGTCAAATTGTACTTGTACGGTTTTATTTTGTGCCCACCCATATAGAGGCAGCAACAAAATCCATATATAAAATATTTTCATAATTATATTGACATAAAAATTAGTTGGGGTCACTAAAATTCGGATTATTCAAAAAACTTTCGTCAGTGAGTGTTTGCAAAAATGCGAGTAAATCGGCTTTTTGCTCTGCGGTGAGCAGGTCGCCGCCGCCATCTGCCAAAGGAACAGACTCATCTATATTCGGCGAGTTCATTTTAATCCCACTGTTATAATGTTCAACCGTTTCTTCGAGGGTAGCAAAACGCCCGTCGTGCATATAGGGTGCAGTTTGTGCGATGTTGCGCAGGGTCGTTACTTTAAATTTTCCGTTGTCGGTAGCACTTCCATTTGTTATACTTCCCATACCCAAGTCGGTGGGGGCTTCGTCTAATCCGTTGTTTCTAAAGAAATTATCGGTGAGCAAGGCATCACTGTGGCAATGGTTACATTCTCCACTATGCAAAAAAACCTCCAAGCCGCGTTTTTCCTGTTCATTGAATACCGTAGTGTCTCCTTCAAAATAGTAGTGGTCAAAGCGGGAATTAAAGGATATTAAAGTGCGTTCAAATTGAGCGATGGCTTTGGTAACGTGGGTGCTGTCAATCTGAAAAGTGCCGAAGGCTTCAAAAAACAATTTGGGGTATTTGCTGTCGTTTTGAAGTCGTTGCAGCACACCTACCCAGTTTTTATTTTTCATTTCTATCGGATTCACAACGGGGTCGTGGGCTTGCTCTTCGAGCGTATTGCGGCGACCGTCCCAAAACATTTTCTCCGACCACCCTAAATTGATGATAGCCATTGCGTTGCGCGTACCCAAAGAGCCGTCAATGCCTTTGCTAAAACGCTCCGGATCCGAGAAAGCATTTTCTTGCCGATGGCAGGTAGCACAAGACTGCGTGCCATCAGCTGAAAGATTTTTTTCGTAAAACAACATTCTGCCCAACGCCACCCCTTCTTCGGTAAGCGGGTTATCGGCAGGAATGGGTATTTCATCTAAATAAATACGAATCCACTGCGGATAATCTACTTGTAAGGCTGTAGGATCATAAATAGGCTGCTGGTCATCTTCTTTTTGACAAGCTGCCAGCAACAAACATAGCATTGCAATACTGAAGCGATTATTTCTACTTTTCCTCTTCATCATCTGTCTCGTTTTATTTTATTGTTTAAATACTTTTTTCAAAGCTGTTTTGCCCGACACATCTTCATACTGCAATAAATACAAACCGTTTTGTAAGTCTGTGGTTGATACTTGTACCTGAACAGACGCATCGTCAAAAATTTGTTCCAATACAACTTTGCCATTTATGTCGCTGATTTGTATTTTTTTTATGGGGCTGTCGGCACTGACAGATAAAGTGTTTTCAAAAGGATTGGGAGTAACAACAACAGAATTTATAAATGTTTCGATACCCACTGGCGAGTAAGTAAGTCCTTCGTTGATGGCAGCCAAAATGTCGGTATTATCCGAAGGCGAATAGCCGATGGTTTTGTACAATACTTCGTGAGTATCTTTGGCTACAATAACGATAGTGGGCATACCCATACCACCATAGTAAGCCACCATTTCAGCCCCTTCGGTAAATACTTCGTGTTCAAAATTATTATCGGTACGCCAATTTTTCATCTGTTGGCAGGTATAGTTATCTAGATAGCCGATACTGTATATTTCCACACGATTGGGGTGAGATATGGCATAAGTTTCCAATAAATTATCCAATGCTTTGGTAGCAGTGATGCAAGGTGTGCAATTCATCATCACAAAATCCAATACTACCACTTTTCCGGCATCTAATTCGCTAAATAAGGTATGGTTATTGCCGTCACAATCTGTTTTCGTAAAATCCATTGCCGCTTCCTGTGCGCAAATAAAAGTGCTTGTTAATAAGAAAGCAAGTGTGTAAACTAACTTTTTCATGAAAATATTTTTAGGTATAAGATAAATAAATTAAAAATATGAACGTTCTTGTTTTTTTTGCTGTATATCAGCACGCTGTATCAACAACAGATGCAATGTACAAAAAACTTATCAAAACTCGAATTAATTAAGGTGATTTTGTTCGTTTTTTACATTTTTATTGTTAAAAAATGTAAATTTTTGATTAAAATTGTAAATAAAACGACAAATAAATCATTATAAATTTGCGTAATTAATTAATTACTATATATTTGTAAGTATTGCAAGTACCATTTTGTAAAAACTTATTGCGTTGATGATATTTTGTTTTTTTTATTCATTAAACCTTCACCTAACCTGATTATGCAAGAAATAGTTGTTGCCTCTTTGGTATTCAGTACCGTATTGGTGCTTTCTTATTTGAGTTACAGACGCGAGGGACGTTCTTCCAAAGCAAAGTATTAATTAGTGGTGTTTTTCGGTAATGCCGCTTAATTTATACAAAAAACGCAAAGCAATAGTTTTGTGATATTGCCCTACGATGCGCTGTTGATTGTTGCTGAATATGTTTTTCTGAAAAGATACAATAGAGTATGCCATACGCAAATTAACCAAAAAACGTGTGGATAAAGGGTATTGTATCTCTATTAATCCGCTGAAGTCCCATTTATTGGGTGGGTTTTGGGTAAAATAGGTGTCGCTTTCTATGCCTCCGTTGAACTGCTTGGTACGCAGCAAGCGGGCAGCGCTTAATCCCGCGCCGAAATTCATTCGATTTACATCGTGATATTTTACAATAAAAGGAATCTCTACATAATCCAGCACCAATTTGAAATCGTCGGCGTAGCGGTTGGCGTTGAAAGCACTGGCACTGCCGCGTTGAGCATATAAAATTTCGATGGTGGTACTCCAACGCTCGCTCCAAGGCAACTCTGCAAAGATGCCGGTATTAAGCCCTATTTTGCGGTAACCACTGTTGTCGTCACCGTCTATTTGGGTAAAATTAGCTCCGGCAATCAATCCTGCCTTAAAAGTTTGAGCTAATACGCTTGGCGACAATAAAACAAGCAGTACACTTAGCGCAAACAACTTCAAAAGCATTTTTTTTATTGTATCATTCATAATTTTATTCAAGAAAAAAATAAAAAAAATCATTTTTAACGCAACCTATCCATAGAGCGCACCAATTTTTCGTCGCTACGCACACCTCGTATGCCTAAGCTGTTAAACAAAAACATCAAAGGCGGAAATAAAGCACCTAATTGCGGAATAAAATCACCATCTGAATATTCTGTCATTCCAACAAAAACTATCAATCCGATGATAGCAATACCATTTATCAAAGCAAGTGTGGCTTGAAGAGGTCGTTTTTTAAACAAAAAAATAATCAAAAAACAAGCGATTGAAATAAGTGCCCCTATACCCGCCATAATAGGATTAAATGCCGGTTTTTGAGCAATATCATTGATTTCTACTGTCGGAAAATACTGAAATAAAAGCCCGCATAATCCTGCCAAGAAAAAATAAACCGTTTGAATACGTTGTAGCATGGTTGAAATTCGTTAAAAATTTTATTTGAGGATATAAATTAAAATAAATTGTTCAAAGATTTGTATCACTTGATGATGAATGATTATTTTGATGTCGGGCGTAATGTGTGGCAGCAGCTCCTTCAAGTTGAGCGTAAAAATCTTCGCCGTAGGCTCTGATAAGCGGCTCTTTCAAAAAACGATACACCGGTACTTTGAGGGCTTTTCCCAATACACAAGCAGGGTCGCAAATATCCCATTCGAAATAATTGAGCGCAACAAAACGATCGTAGCGGGTGGCGCGAATGGGGTATAGATGGCAGGAGATGGGTTTTTTGAAATCAATTTTTCCGTCTTCCCAGGCTTTTTCTATTTGGCATTTGGCAATACCCGCTTCGTCAAAACGCAAATAAGCACAAGCTCCACCGTTGATAAGCGGCGTTGAAAATCCGCCCTCTTCGTTGGGTACATAGCGTCCTTGCTCGGCAATAACTGCCCTGCCCGCTTCCGTCAGATATGGCGACACTATGGAATATATATCATCTAAAATGGCAACTTCTGATTCTGCTAAGGGTGCGCCGCCATCGCCTTCTACACAGCATACTCCTTTGCAAGCCTGTAAGTTGCATACAAATTCCTCCTCTATAACAGCATCGCTGATAATTTTATCTTCAATAATAATCATTTTTTTAATTCAAAATATTATAAAATATAGGTATTAATTTACAAAAATGGATAAAAAAGAACTGTGTTTTGTTCTTTTTGCTTGCCTTTGTAGTATTTTATAACAAAATTAAGGATTATTTTACTGCTCAATAGGATAAAAAAAAACCGCCTCCTGCACAGGAGGCGGTTTTTTATGTATTGCAATAATTAAATTATTGATTGGTTAGATGATTATTTTTTCACAAATTTCATGGTAGTGTTGCGCAATCCGTCTTCAACGCTCAAGAAATAAGTGCCTACTGCATAATCTGCAATATTCAATTCTACTTGATTGAAACCTGCTACCGTGTGAACGTTTTGTTGAGTAATAACACGACCCAATAAATCTGTAACTTTAAGAGTAACCATTGCTGCATCGCTGCCCATGTTCAAGTTTACATTTAAGGTGCTGCTGGCAGGAATTGGTGCAATTTCTACAGACAAACAAGCGTCTGCTTTGCCTTGCAAACGGATAACATCAGAAATAATTTCTTGATTGCCCAAAGCATCTACTTCCGACAAACGATAGAAGTAAGTAGCGCAATCTTCTACCTGATTGTCCAAATAAGCATATACTTGTGTGCTGGCAGTATTGCCGGCAGCATCAATTTTAGCATAATTTACAAAGTTGATACCATCTAAGCTGCGCTCTAAAATGTAGTAGTCTGTGTTGATTTCGGCAGCAGTAGCCCAAGAAAGCTGGTTGCCGTTTTCAATCACTTCGCCTTCAAAACGGATCAAGTCGGCACTCAAAGGACAAGGCGCACCGGCTACGGTTTCAATACAACCTTTGCTGGTATCAAATACAGTAAATTCGTAAGGCTCGCCTTTTGTTAATCCGCAAATGGTGGTGTTGTTATCTGCGCCGAGTAATGTTTGAGTACCTGTAATATTATATGGTCCTGCGGTTTGTCCGCCAACAGCCGAAAGCGTTACACAATAAGTAGAAGCAGTATTAGGTCCGCAATCTGCTATTGCATTTACTTCATAATATTGGCATTTATCGCAAGAAATACCCGGAACTACTAAACTTGCATTACATTCGTTGTTAGTGATATAGAAACTTAAATCGGTATTGTCGGTAAAAGTAAGTTGTAAGTTGTTGCCATTGAAATTATCAGCTTCGTAGCTGCCGCTAATGTCAAAAGGACCGGTTCCTGTCCAACTGATATTTACTGTAAATTTACCTTCGTTAATCATTTGCTCGCTACAAGGAACATAATCATAGGAAGGAGTAATTACACATTTAGCACAATCGTAAGCCGGAATATTTGCCGTTACATCGCAACTGTTGGCATCGGTTACAGTAACATTGCCCAAAGCAGTACCATCTGTAATATCACTTACGATGATAGAGTTTCCGGTAACGTCAGTATAGTTAATGGTAGCACCGGTTACAGAATAAGGAGCTACACCGCCTGTCCAAGAAATAGCCAAAGAGTAAACACCCGCAGATTGTTGTGCTGATGTACATTCTAATTGTGCGTGAGATACTGTCAAGCCGCATTTTACACAATCCATAGCAGGAAGTGTTACTGTACCAGTGCAACCGTTGGCATCTTGAATATTTAATATTCCTAATTCAGAACCATCTGTTTGGTTGCTGATGATATAAGAATTGCCGCTAATACCTGATTCTGTAACAGCACCGTCAATGCTATAAGGAGCTACGCCGCCTGTCCAAGAAATTTCAACAGAGTAAGTACCATTGTTGTGGTCAGCTTCTGTACAATCCAATTGGTCGTAAGTAACATTGATAGCTACACCGGCACAAGGGTCAATGGCTGTTCCTGCACAAACGCAAGAGGTATTTACCATATCGTTTTCGGTGTTCGCGTTGCCGTCATTACAAGCATCGCCTACGTTGGCTTGCAAGTTTTCGCAATCGTAAGTAGGAGCAATTACTGTTCCTGCACATTCGCAAGAGGTATTTACCATATCATTTTCTGTATTGGCGTTTCCGTCATTACAAGCATCGCCTATGTTGGCTTGCAAGTTTTCGCAATCGTAAGTAGGAGCAATTACTGTTCCTGCACATTCGCAAGAGGTATTTACCATATCGTTTTCGGTGTTGGCGTTTCCGTCATTACAAGCATCGCCTACGTTGGCTTGCAAGTTTTCACAATCGTAAGTAGGAGCAATTACTGTTCCTGCACATTCGCAAGAGGTATTTACCATATCATTTTCGGTGTTGGCGTTGCCATCATCGCAAGCATCACCTACGTTGGCTTGCAAGTTTTCGCAATCATAAGTAGGAGCAATTACTGTTCCTGCACATTCGCAAGAGGTATTTACCATATCGTTTTCGGTGTTGGCATTGCCGTCATCGCAAGCATCGCCTACATTGGCTTGCAAGTTTTCACAATCGTAAGTAGGAGCAATTACTGTGCCTGCACATTCGCAACCGCTTGTTACCATATCGTTTTCGGTGTTCGCGTTGCCGTCATCGCAAGCATCGCCTATATTTGCCTGTAAAGTTTCGCAATCAAATACAACAGCAGGTAATACCGTTAATTGATAACCCGGAACAATTAATTCAGCGCAAACAACACCATTGGCAATAACTCCCAGAGCAGCCTCACCGCTTGTAATTAAACCATTATCAATAGCAGCGGCAGCAGTAGCTACATCGGCAGATAAAATACTCAAACCGTGAACATTGTAAGTGCCTGCGCTATAATCGGCAAAACTGAAAGAGCCCGTAGTGTTGTATTCCAAAATATCATATACAGTAGAGTTGCCCGGAGAATCGGTAGTCAGTACATATATATATGAGTATTCGGTACTTTCTGTTTGACCACTTACGGTAGGAGCGTCAGAAGTACCACCGAAAGCAATGGTTGTATTAGCCGGAGGTGTAACAGTACCCGCTTCGGCGAGACAAACAGGAGGAGCAGGGCAGACTTCGCAAGAACCGAAAGCTACCGGACCATAAGTAGCAGTAGCTACGTCCATTGGCACAGTATAAGTGCGGTTGCCATTGCCATTGCCACATTCGGCAGGTGCGCTTTCATCGCTGCCCCAGCCGCTGCCGTCTTTCAAAAATTTGAATTCCAAAGCCGAGCCTTCCGCAATAGTGAAAGTGGCTTCCCAAATACCATCGCTATTGCTGTCGGTCATTGCATTGGCTGTAGGATCCCAACCCTGAAAACTACCTGCAATATAAGGAGCTGTTACGCCATTGCAAGCACCATCTAACAAGAATGTTACTTCTACATTATCAGGAGGAATAACAGGACAAGCTTCGCAACTGTTGAAAGCAACAGGACCGAAAGAAGCAGTAGCAGTAGCCGGAATAGTGGCACTTCTGTTATAACCGCCAAAACCGTTATCTACGCCACAAGCGGTTAATCCGCTGCCTTCATCATTGCCCCAACCGGCTGCACTTAAAAATTTGTACTGAACCGTAGAACCTTGTTCAATTTCAAAAGTGGCTTCCCAGATACCGTCACCGTTGCTGTCTGTCATTGCGCTGGTAGCAGGGTCCCAACCTTGGAAATCTCCGGCAATATAAGGAGTAGAAGCAGTTGTAAGCGGAGCACAATTACCATCTAATAAGAAAGTTACAGTAGAAGTTGCCACTGCCGAACCTTCAGCCAGCGTAAAAGTACCCTCGTAGTAGGTATCTCCGTCGGTGCTACCATTGCCATTGGCACCGATACCGCCGATGTAAAATGTAACTGTACCTGTACCCGCAATAGGAGCCGTCCAAGTAAAATCCCAAGTGCCGGTAGTATTTACCGAGCCGTGTTGAATTTCACCGCCCTCTACAACTGTGTTGCTTCCGGCTGTGAAGAAGTCATCTGTCCCTGTACTGCGCATAGCAAAACCATAACGCGCATGGCTTGACATGTAATGCACATTTACATTGTAAGTAGTACCCGGAAGGTAGCTGCTTACAGCATTACCATTGGCATCTTCTATTACAACCATTAGGTTGCTATTGACACCCGCTGTAGCTGAATGACAGCCGCCGTTGCCACAAGTGGAAACACCGAACCCTGTATAGCCCTCCGGAGGATTGGCAGAATAGGAGTGTCCTTGGTTATTCCTGTTGCTAAAAAACAGAAACACACTTCCAACAAATAGAAGCATGAGTAACGTTTTTTTCTTCATAAATACTGAATATAAATTTGATTAAAAAATGGAATAGTCAAAAAGTGATACAATATTAGATAAAATTAATTACATGACCGTTAAAAATTCATCGGATTGTTTGTTTTTTTTTTAAATTTGCTTGTTAAACGTGTCTTAAGCGTTTTTTTATTAAAAAAACATTTTATAAAAGCCAGTATTTTTTTATCATTATTTTAAATAAAAAACAAAAAAATTACGGATATGTCCACATTCATTCCTCAGGTAAATTTAAACGATTATGTGAATGGCACACCTGAACAAAAAGCTGCCTTTGTTGAAAAACTCGGAAAAGCATTTGAAGAGGTAGGTTTTGTAACTGTTATTAATCACGGGATACCCGCCGACCTGATTGAAAACTTGTACGGAGAAGTAAAACAATTTTTCAGCTTGCCGTCCGAAACCAAAGTAAAAGCTGAAGTGAGCGGATTGGCAGGGCAACGCGGCTATACTTCTTTCGGCAAAGAACATGCCAAACAAAGCCAAGTGGCAGATTTGAAAGAATTTTTTCAATACGGACAAACGGTTGAAGACAACGACCCTATAAAAAGTCAGTATCCTGACAATGTAGCCACAGAAGAACTGAAAGATTTGAATAAAGCTCTTTATTCGGCGTATCGTTCTTTTGAAAAATCGGGTTCTTATTTATTAAATGCTATTGCCAATTATCTGAATTTGCCGGAAAATTATTTTGATGGCAAAATCAAAAACGGCAACAGCATTTTGCGTGCAATTCACTACCCGCCTATTACAAGCGAGCCTAAAAATGCCATTCGTGCCGAAGAACACGAGGATATTAACTTGATTACCCTGCTCGTGGGTGCTTCTGCCGAAGGCTTGCAGGTGCTCACCAAACAAGGCGACTGGCTCGCAATTACGGCACGCCCGGGTGAAATTGTGGTGAATGTGGGCGATATGTTGCAACGCCTTACCAACAATAAACTCCGCTCTACCACCCACCGCGTAGTAAATCCACCGCGCGAAATGTGGCATACTTCGCGTTTTTCAGTGCCGTTTTTCCTGCACCCGCGCTCCGAAATGAAATTGGATTGCTTGGAACATTGCATCTCTGATGAGCAACCTTTGCAATACACTCCCATCACTGCCGGCGAATATTTAGATGAGCGTTTGCGTGAAATTGGCTTGAAAAAATAATTAAAATTTTGTGTTAAAGTAGGGCATAATGCCCTAAAAGCAGTGCTTTGAATGTTATTTCAAAGCACTGCTTTTTTTATACAAAGGATAATTTTTACAGATAAACTGAGGAATAAAAATATAAAACAAAAATGGAAAATAAAAAATATCAGTCGTTGTATAATATTTATGATAGTCAGCCGTTACTTAATAAATAAGAGTAGAGCTTGATTGTAAAGAAATGAACAGCTATTGCAACGTTAAAATTAAATATTTGAATAACAAAAAAGTATTTTGTTGTTAAAATACAAAATATTATACATATAAATAAAAAATATTTCATTTTTCTTTTCAAAAACTTTTTTTATATAAAAATAACACCTACCTTTGCAGCCGAATTTTAAAAACAGCTATTGCTTATAAGGAAATTTTTACTATTTATCCTTTAACATTTATTCTTTTTTTTGAATGTTTTTTAACAAAACAAGCTATTTGAGCAGGTAAGATTACTAATCAAATATTCATTTAAAAAGAATATTCTAAAATTTCCAAAAACAATGAAACACATTCAATTTATTTTCGCAGCAGCTGCAATGTTATTTATAAGTTCATTTGCCAACGCACAAAGCAGTAACAAAAGTAGCGCATTGCCTACTTTTCGTTTTGGTTTGAGTACACAAGTAGGAGCTTTGAACGGCAACAATAACAGTGGTTATGTTTTAGGCGGCGGACTGATGACAGAAGCGTTTTTATATCGCAAATCTTTGGTATTGAGCAGTGGAGCGCAATACAGCCAATACCAACAAGATGGCGAACAAACCATAGTAACAGAAGGTATTCACCAACAAAAAACAGTGACAGTAAATACAAGCACTGCCCAAAGTTATGTATCTGTGCCTATTTCTCTGAAATGGCGTTCGCCTGAAGTATTCAGCAATAGCCTGAAAACTTATGTACAAGGTGGTATTGTGAATAATTTTCTGATTAAAAATGATGCGTCTTATATTGCTTCAAGCGGTGTAAAAGAAAGAATTGCCAACTCTGATGCCGATTCGTATAATATGCTCGGAACAATCGGAGTAGGTACTGAATATAATATTTATGGCAATGGCGGTATTGCTACAATGGGTATCAATTACCACCCGCAATTAGGAAATAGCAGCACAACGCTTCAACAATGGAGCATTCAGTTGGGTTTGTTTTTCTAAAATAAACAAAAGAAAAGTTAATAATCATACGGATAAGAAATTGTTGATAGTTTTTTGAGACTTTGTGATGTAAAATGGTGTGGATAAATCAGGTGTGTGAGAACACCCTCTTTTAAAAACATAGCAAGCAAAATACTTTTTCATAGTCTAAGTTTAGGGTGAACTAAAAAACGAGTGATTGCAGTGATGCAGCACTCGTTTTGCTTTTTTATGCTTCTTTGTGGTTTTTCAGCTAACTGTGCAGTATCTTTGTACTGTCAAAATTATTTTTCATTCAATATCCATCTCTTTCCTATTATTCTCCACGCCACCATTTTTTTATGCTCGACCAACTCAAAGGTACCGGTGTAGCCTTAATCACGCCTTTTCGCGAAGATGCTTCTATTGATTTTGAAGGTTTGGGACGTATGGTAAATTACCAAATCGCTAATGAAATAGATTATTTGGTGGTACTCGGCACTACTGGCGAAACGCCCACACTTAGCGACAAAGATCGTTTTGAAATCCTTGACTTCGTGATTGACACCGTGCGCGAGCGGGTGCCGATAGTGGCGGGCTTCGGTGGTAACGATACACAACATATTCTTCATTCCATTAATTATTACGGACTCAAAGGCATTTCGGCTATATTGTCGGTGAGCCCTTATTACAACCGCCCCAATCAGCGCGGTTTGTATCAGCACTATGCCGCCATCGCCGAAGTGTGCAACAAACCCATCATCATTTATAAGGTGCCCGGGCGCACCGCCGCCAATATTACCGCCAGCACCACTTTGCGTTTGGCGCGTGAATTTAAAAACATTGTCGGTATCAAAGAGGCATCGGGCAATATGGAGCAATGTATGAATATCATCAAGCGGCGACCCAAAAGTTTTTTGGTTATTTCGGGTGATGATTTGCTCACGCTGCCTTATTTGTCGTTGGGAATGGACGGCGTGATTTCGGTGATTGCCAACGCTTTTCCGCGCGAGTTCGACAGTTTGGTTCATGCTGCCTTAGAAGGCGACTTGATTACAGCCCGCAGACATCATTACAAATTATTGAATATAGTACAAATGATTTATGAAGACGGCAGCCCCGCCGGTGTAAAAGAAGCCCTCAAAACTTTAGGCTTGTGCGGAAATACAGTGCGCCTGCCTTTGGCAAATGTAAATAACGATGTAGCCACCCGTATTGAGAGCGAGGTGCTGCGCCTGCGCGATGAGATGATTAGCACATTAGAATTTTAAGCTGTAATCTTGTATAAAAAAGTATAATTTTGTTGCTGTCATTTCTTAATATTGTGCTATCTGTATTTTTTTGATTAATTTTTTTACCCAATTCTATTTTTTTTATGTCCACCGAATCCGGAAAAGAAATCAAGCGCATTACTACGCATAATTTGCGCACTATGAAAGAAAAAGGAGAAAAAATATCTATGATCACCGCTTACGATTTTTCTTTGGCTAAAATTGTCGATGATGCGGGGATTGATATTATTTTGGTGGGCGACTCGGCATCTAATGTAATGGCAGGGCACGAAACTACTTTGCCCATTACGCTCGATGATATGATATATCACGCTTCGGCGGTGGTGCGTGCCGTAAGCCGCGCTTTAGTGGTCGTGGATTTGCCTTTCGGTACTTATCAGGGCGATTCGTTGGCGGCACTCAAAGCTGCTATTCGTATTATGAAAGAAGCAGGTGCTCACGCCGTAAAGTTAGAAGGCGGCTACGAAGTAAAAGAATCCATTGAGCGCATATTGTCGGCGGGTGTGCCAGTGATGGGGCATTTGGGGCTGATGCCACAGTCTATTTACAAATTTGGAACTTATACAGTGCGTGCCAAAGAAAAAGAGGAAGCTGATCTGTTGCGCAAAAATGCGAAATTACTCGAGGATTTGGGGTGTTTTGGAATTGTGCTGGAAAAAATTCCCGCTGCTCTCGGCGAAGAAGTCGCAAAAGCCGCCGAAATTCCTATTATCGGCATTGGTGCGGGCGGCGGTGTAGATGGGCAGGTGTTGGTGCTGCACGATATGTTGGGCATTACCAAAGAATTTAAACCCCGTTTTTTGCGTACCTACCTCAATTTGTACGATGATATTAAAGGAGCAGTAGAACGCTATGTGACCGATGTAAAAAGCAGCGATTTTCCGAATGAAACGGAACAGTATTAATTTTTTTCTTCTGCATTATTGTTTTTCCTTCTTATTGCATACGCTTTTTTTGCTATGTGCAGCTTTTTTTTGTATAAGTACCACCATTGATGCTTATGCTCAGGAGCGTTCTTCGCTGCGCAATGATGTATTGAAAAATGTATCTACTACTGCTACACCGAATATACCGCTCGACAGTATTCAGTCGGGTAGCGATTCTCTTGCTGCAATGCCCGAATTTCCGGTTGCCGACAGCCTGAATTTAGATGCCCGCTATGCTTGGATACACTTGATGCGCGGCTTGGATAATTATACGCTCCTGCCTTTGGATACCGCCCTCCATAATTTTCATCAATATTCACAGTTAGAACGCCAACCTTATCGCTATCGTCCTTTGGGAGCAGTGGCACAACCACTTCTGCCTTTGTTTTTTCATTATTCCGATAGTATTTTTTTTGACAGCGGCTACCACATTTTTGATGGCTACCTCTTGCAGCCGCAAGATTTGAGCTATTTTGACCCCAAAGCTCCCTATACTGATATTTTTTATGTGATAGGCTCGGGAAAAGAACAACAAATGCACCTCACGCACGCTCAAAGTTTGGTACAGCAGCGTTTCAGATATACGCTGGAATGGCTCAATACTTCGGCAGATGGTTTTTATCAACGACAAAAAGCAAAAGCCACATCATTACATGTGAGCCTGTGGTATAGCAGTCGCAACAGCCGCTATCACTCCATTGTAGGACTGCTCAATCATCGCCAAAGTGCCGAACAAAACGGCGGTGTGGCTACTTTTAATATTTTCAACGATACTTCTGTGCTGCGCAAAGATGTATTGCCGATACAACTCAGCAAAGCCAATATCAGCAATCGCCAGCGCACTTGGCAGTGGCATCAGTGGTACGATTTTTCGAGTAGAGATACCATATTAGTAGCGCGCATAGATACGCTTAAAAAAGATACAGTCCTTCAAAAAATAGCTATACCCACCGCTCAGTGGCGTTTGTCGCACACCGTCCGCTATCGCCGCGAAACTTACGGATATAGCGATGCCGAAATTCCTGCGGGTTTTTATTCACATATTTTTGCCGACAGCAGCAGCACCTCCGATGAGTGGCTGTTGGAAGGCTGGCGAAATGAAGCGACCTTTCAGTTTGATGCCAAACAAGATACGCTTCGCTCTATTTCTCCGCTGCATATCCGCGCGGGGGCATACTACGAAACGTTTACTCTTTCGCCCACTATCTATTATGCAGACAGTTTATCGTTCAGTTTTAAGGAATATGAGCAAAATATAGCCGCCTATTGTGAGGCGATACTGCGGCAACGATTTTGGTATGTAAAAGCCAAATGGCAACAAGGTGTGGCGGGCTACAACGGCAAAGATTTGATGTGGCACAGTCAGGGCGGCATTTTTCCTTTTCAAAAATTACGCCTAGAAGCCGCACTCACTTACAGCCGCCGCGCTCCGGCTGCTTTGTTTCGCTCCGCTTTTGGCAATCATTATCAATGGCGGCACGATGCATGGAAACAACAGCAGCATTTTCAAACCGAAATAAGCATCGGAAATATGCAGCAAAGCCATCAAATACGCCTCTTACGCCACGATTTTACGGATTATTTGGTTTTCAATGCCCAACAAGAGCCGGAACAAATAGACAACTGGCAACTATGGCAGGTGCAGCAATGGAGTCGGTTGAGGTGGCGTAAATGGAACTGGGAGCATACGATTATGTGGCAAAAAAGTTCTTTGGAGCGTATTTCGCTGCCGCAATGGTGTATAGATGCTCAGGTTTATTACCGCAACCATTTGTTCGGCGGCAATCTGCTGCTGGAAGCCGGTATGCGTTTTCGTTACAACAGCAATTTTTATGCTCCTGCATTTTCGCCTGCTTTGCAGCAATTTTATTTGCAGGATACCAACACTATTTTGCTGGGATATTATCCACTTACAGATGTTTTCCTGAATTTTCGTATCAGCCGCGCCCGTTTTTTTGTCGCCTCCCAACATCTCAATCAGGCGATACTCAACAAACGAAGCGGTTATTTTGCAGCACCGCACTATCCGGCATTGGAGCGTACCATTCGTTTGGGTTTTTCGTGGATGTTTTATGATTGATTGAGAGCAAAAAAATTTCCAAAATTTTCAAAATAAATAGTGGCTTTATCCTCCAAAAATATTTCCCCACTCGCATAAAACCAATTTGATGAAACAAATTATATGGTTCGTTTTGATTGTTTTGTTTGTTGCAGCAAACTGTAAATCTGACAGCAACACAACAGATCGGGTGATAAAAGGCGAAAATTATGAATTGAACATCGCTGATGAACAAAAAGCAGTTTTAATTCTGTTTCCCTGTTTTCCGTGCGATATTGAAAATACCAAAACGGAAGCTGAATTTTTAAAAAATATTGAAAAAGAAGGCATTACCACGCTACTTTTAAATATTAACAAAAAATTATACTTAACCGAAGCCGAAAAAATAGAATATGCTCAATTGTTAAACTCCATTTTTGATACAAATAAAATCGTGAAAGAGAATGTTTTTATCGGGGGCTTTTCAAGCGGGGGCAATATATCGGTGGTACTTTCAAATTTTTTAATTAAAACCCGACACGCTATTCAGCCTAAAGGAATATTTGTAGTCGATTCGCCTTTGGATTTGGAAGCATTGTATAATAATGCAAAAAATGACTTGAATAAAAACGCCAACGCAGTGGCAGTGGAGGAAGGAAAGTTTTTAATAGATTTGTTTGAAAACAGCATTGGAAAACCAAACAAAAATATTGAAAAGTATAAAACAATTTCACCTTATTTAATTTCTTGTAATTCAATGTATAATATTGAATATTTGAAGGATATTAAAATAAGATTTTATTGCGAACCCGCTTTGGAGTGGCAAATGGAGAATAAAAATAGAAAGTACGAAGAATTGAATGCTCATCAACTTGAAAAAACCTACCTTGCTTTGGTTCAGGTTGGGAGTAAAAAGGCTGAATTGATTAAAACAAAAAATCGGGGAATAAGGGCAAATGGAGAAAAAAATCCTCATTCGTGGAGTATTGTGGAAAAAGAAAATCTTGTCAGGTGGATATTAGAATAATGATTTCTTACAATAATTCCTGATAAATAGAGATAAGCCGCTTCGTTTGCAGATTGAGCAGCTCTGTAAGCAAGCGACTTACTTTATTGCCAAATACCTTTTTTTGATACACTTGCACCCAGCGTATGCCTTGTACGGCATTGCACAAAAAACATTCATCAGCGTATTGGAGCAAATCAGGGGGGAGGATTTTCTCTTGTGAAGGAAAATGATGTATTTTTGCCAATTGCAGCAGGATGCCGCGCATCACACCCTCTACACCGCCTTCACTCAAAGGTGGCGTGTATAAGGTGTTGTCGCTTACCCAAAATATATTGGAATAAAGTGCTTCTACAATATTTCCTTGTGCATTTATCAGCAAGCAATCATCTAATTGCTGCTGTTGTTTGTAGAGAGCCGCCAAAATATAAGGCAGGGCATTGTTGCTTTTAATAGAAAATATCGGGTGCTGTGGTTTGGGGTATTGTGTATAAATGTCAAGTACCAAGCCGCGCTTGTTCAATACAAATTCATCATCTTCAATAGGGCGTGACTCAATTAAAACCGCCGTTTGTTGTTCTGTGGTGGGTTCGTATAATCCTTCGCCTTCTCTGAAAAAATGAATACGAAAACGCCCGTTTTCTATATTGTTTTTTTCGGCTAACTGGATACAATAGCGGCGCAGGGCAGAATGCTGTATAAAATCATTGGCGGGTAATTGCAGGAGTTGTAAGGATTTTTCTATGCGGCGATAATGTTGTTCGTAAAAAGGTAATTGCCCTCGTATCAAGCGCAGCGACTCAAAAAAACCGTCACCATAGCGAAAACTGCGATTGTGAGCGCGCACAAAAAAACGCTCTATCGGAAAAAAAACGCCATTATAAAACAAATACTCTGTATTCATTTGAGAACTAAGCGTTATTTTTCCATCTCCGTATAACATAGCATCATCGTTTTACATAAAAGAGCAGCAAGTGTCGCCGTAATGAATAGGCAGACGAATACTTTTCACGGCACTGCCGATTGGCGTGCCTTACAACAGCCCGAATACAGCAAAAATTAATCCAAACGCATTATCGGCACATCGGCAGGTACGGTGAGCCTGCCGGCAGTTTTGGCTTTTATTTCTTCTACACTCACATCAGGGGCACGCTCCACCAATAAAAATCCGCCGCCATCGGGTAGTACATCTAATACCGCCAAGTCGGTGACGATGCGTTTTACACAACCCAATCCGGTAATCGGCAGCTCGCAGGTGGGCAATAGCTTGCTTTCTCCCTCTTTGTTGCTGTGTATCATAGCCACGATGATATTTTCAGTGCCTGCCACCAAGTCCATAGCACCGCCCATACCTTTTACCATTTTACCCGGAATTTTCCAGTTGGCGATGTCGCCTTTTTCGCTTACTTCCATAGCACCGAGTACGGTGAGGTCGATGTGTCCGCCGCGAATCATAGCGAAGCTGTCTGCCGAATCGAAGAAGCTGCTGCCGGCTAAGGCGGTAATGGTTTGCTTACCGGCATTGATGAGGTCGGCATCTACCTCTTCTTCGGTGGGAAAAGGACCCATTCCGAGCAGCCCGTTTTCGGAGTGTAGCACAATATTTACGCCTTCGGGAATATAGTTAGCGACCAAAGTAGGGATTCCGATACCCAAATTTACATAATAGCCGTCTTTGAGTTCTTGAGCGATGCGGCGGGCAATACTGAATTTATCCAAAGGCATAATAAAAAATAAGAATTGATAGACGTGATGAAATAAAAAAATACGATGTATTGCACAAAAATAATACAGATTGCGCGGGATTGTGCTATCTGAGTATAAAAAATTAAAGAGATGTCTTTTTTTATTCAAAAAAAATCCCTGATGTTTTTTACACATCAGGGATACCATTAACCTCAAAACAAAATCACTTATTATACAAAAAGAACCTCTTTTTTAGAATATTAAAAAATCTGCACTTTGCGTGTGAGGGTACCTTTTTCGGTATTTATTTTTAATAAATAAACACCTGCCTGACAATTATCTACATACAAACGTGCTTGTTGCGATTCAATGTTAATGCTATTTTTTACAACCTGTCCTAATATATTCACCAACTCTATAGAGTTTACCTGAGCGTTGCCTTTCCATTCTACATTCAGATAATCATCAGCAGGAACGGGATAAATGCGCAACTCTTGTAATTCCAAATCAACTACATCTAATACTACTTCGGCAGTGGTAGTAGCACCTTGTAGAGGGGTGACAACTCCGTCTTTGCTCACGATGGCAGCCTGTTGGATACCGATAACGATAGGAATATTAGTAGCATTTTTTCCTGCCAAATTATCATCAATCACAAAACGTAGTTTTGCAATAGTTCCGCTTCCGTTCACATTTTGCTGATTGATGCGCACTACTGCCGTTTGAAGCGTAGTGCCTGTTTTTTTATTCAGTTTTAATAATTCGGTATTGTTGCTCAACCAAGAAGGTTGGTGATAGGTAAGTTCAACGGTAGATGCTATAATGGCTTCCTGACCGTTTATTTCATTGCCGTATTGTATAGTAAATGCCAATCCATATACATTTTGAATACCTACATTGGGGGTATCGTTGTCCAAACTGATATATGTAGTAACTGTATCGCCGGGTTGGAAAATATTTTGATTGTCTTCAAAAGTTATATTCAAATTATCAAGAGCATCTGCTACACCGTTTATATCAAAGACAGGAGGTGTATCTTCTATAATACTCGGTACCTGCAAGCCGTAGTTCTGTTCAATAACGGAAAGGTCGTTGTTGTTGATGATACCATCACCGTTGCAATCGCTGTAGGCTTCGTTGTAGGAGATCAATGCCATATTGGTTTCGGCATTTACGAGGTTTATATCAGACTGCCAAGTAGCAGCAGCTTGTGCTATCCAAACAGAAGATGGGTTCGAACGTGCTTCACCTGTTTCGTTGTAGGATAATCCCAACGACAGTACATCGTAGTTGTTGACGAAACCGTCATTATTAGCATCGCCAGGCCACACGCAGTTGTCGGTACTACATTCGGGCGAGCCGCCACTACAACTCCAAAGAGTTTGTAAAATGGTATAAGTGCCACAATAAGGAGGAGGAGTCAATCCGTTCATACTGCATATTACATTGCCATTGCAATCCAATATCAAGTCGGCGGCATCGGCGGCATTGTTCACATCTATCAAAAATCCTACCTGACCCTGATACCCCACCTGATGAATAAATTCGTAGCCTAAACAATTCGGCGACATCTCCATTTGCAACATTTGTATCAATTCGTTGAGCCAGCCCAATTGATTTGGTGCGCAGCCGCCATTGTTGGGGCATTCGCCCGATACCCAAGAAGTGACCCCTCCATAGTTAGTAGCTACACATTCGTTGGAATAAGTGACACCGTTACAACCGCACACGGGGTCGTACAATTCAATACACATCACCGAAGGATTGATAAGTGTAGAATCTATACAATTATTGGGATTGCTGCCGCATTGCCATATATTATTCAAGAAAATTGCTCCTTGAAAATCAACACAATTGTTATCGCTTTCTCCTTCGGTAATGCAAATCATCTCGCCCTGACAGTTGTATAAAACATCGGGATAATCATAAGCATTACATTCATCTTTGGCATCAAAAAGATACACAATTTCGCCGTTGTACTGATATTGAGCAATGCCGCACACACAAGTGTCAGAGCCATTGTTGAGATTTTGGATAGCGGTTTGCAACCACATTAATTGTCCGGGAGGCGGACAGTCGCCGCCGCCGCAGCCATTCCAAACAGAGAGGCCATTTACAGGAACAAAACCTTCGCAGCCTTCGCCATTAAGACCGCCTATACCGCCAAAACCACAAATAAAACCTCCTTCGCAATCGTACAACACCGACATGGCATCGGGGAATATAGTGCAAGGTTGTACAAAATATACTTGTTGTCCGTTGTAAGTATGCAAAGTAATTTTAGTGCCTTCGGTCATAAATACTTGCAACCAGTCCATATTGGCAGGGTCGCAACTGACCACTGTTTGACATTCACCTGCCGACCAAGAAGTAACACCGCCTTGTGTTTGCGCCACGCAAGCATTGGAATAAGTGACACCATTGCAACCACATACCGGCGCATATTCCATGGTGCAAAAAGCATTGGGGTCAATTAGTGTTGAATCAATACAGCCACTACAATTTTTAACAGAAAGATGATAATAAAAATCACTCTCTGTCATACCAATAGTAGTAAATGTATGCAAATGATAGGTAATGTCTTGCGTAGGAGTAACAACGGGATTAGGGCAATCGGTACAACTCAATCCACCAACAGGCGACCAAGTATAAGAAGTATTTCCTTCCCAACCGCCTAAGCCGATAGAGACACTGTTACCTGCACAAACATCTATATAATAGTGCTGCTCATTAGGCGGATTTGTGCTGCCACATTCCCATACAAGCGTTTGGTTGGTAAATGAAGCCATCAATTCAGCAGGGCATACGCCTTCGCCTGATGGCATAAATCCTATCATACAGATTTGCTCTCCCGCACAATTGTATAATACAGCAGGCATATCAGAAATCATACAGTTGGCTTCGTTGGGTTGGGTAAAGAAAACCGTTTCGCCCTCCGGTGTTTGAAAAGTGGAAATGCTGCCGATGTTGCAACAATCGCTGTCTGCCTGATTGATGAGGTTTTGTAGCGTATTTTGATACTGTACAGGAGTGCAGTTCGGTGGTGCTATTTCGCCTACCGTAAATTCATCGCAGAAAGTATCGGTGCAGCCGCCTTGGGTAGCAATTGTAAGACAAACGCTGTGGGTAGTGCCAATTTCGGCTTCATAGGTAAATTGCATCTCGTTAGACACTACATTATTGTCTATTGTCCAGGTATAAGATACTATCGGCGAGCCGCTTTGCGATGTGCTAAGAAAAAGCACGCTGCCGGGCATAATGGGGTCGCAGGCAATTTTTGCTGTGCAGGAAGTGCTGTCAATCGGGTTGCTGCAAGCATTTTGGCAAGCCTCTATAGACTGGAAAAAATACGAGGAATAATCCACACCATTCACCTGCCAACCGCAGCCACTCAAAGTAGTGCATTGCCCACCGCTCCACGCAACGCCCAATAGCATTTCACAATCGCCAAAATCTACTCCCGATACATCAAAACAATTATTCGGGGGGTTGCTGCAAGCATTTTGGCAAGCCTCCATAGACTGGAAGAAATACGAGGAATAGTCCACACCATTCACCTGCCAATCGCAGCCGCTCAATGTAGTGCACTGACCACCGCTCCACGCTATGCCTAATACCATTGCACAACTACCAAAATCTATTCCCGACACATCAAAACAACCGCCGCCGCAAGGCATTATTTCTATGATATATTTGCGGATATAAATGGTGTATTCAGTATTTCCATTGCTGCCGATTTGTATGCCGCCCGCAGTAAATACAAATTCATCTTTTCCTGTAAATCCGGCATTGGGCACATAAGAAAAGCTCTGTAGCCAAGGCTGTCCGGTGAAAGTTACAAGTCCGTGTTGTGGTGCTACGCTCAATCCTACACCTTCTTCATCACCAAAACTTCCCAAAAGGTCGCTGTAAACGGAGGCAGGATTTTGGCAAAGTGTAGCATAAATATAGGTAGTATCGTTAGACACACCGCCACAAGCTCCGGCGGTATAATTGTAAATGCCCAAACATTCGGCTTCGCAAGCATTACCGTAAGTAACACCATTGGCACAAACAGGTGCAACTACATCAGGACAAATGCAATCGGGGCAATCAAAGCTGCCACAAGTGTGAATAACTTCGGGTTGGAAATCTTGTTGAAAATTCGGCAGCCCTAAACACAAACTATCATTAGTCCAATCGGAATAATTAACCGTACAGAGCAAACTACCGCTACAACTGTAAATATCCACCATCGGCATGGCATCGTCCAAAGTACATTTTTCTATACCGAAAGCATACTCGGTGGTCATACCTCCGAAATACTGAATCTGATAAATGGTGTAGCAATTTTGATTGACAAAAGGTTGCAACCAGGGCATATCCAGCACATTGTGCGGGTTTGTCCAAATTAATTGTTCGTTGGTACATACATGGTTGCAGGGCGAAAATCCATCACAAATGATTTGACCATTGTAATCATAAATAGAACTTCCATCTCCGGGAGGCGGTGCTTCGCAGCCCCAGTAATGTTGTAAAATAAATACTGTTTCGCCGTTTTCGTTGAGGGCTTGTGTTACACTTTGCAAATAGGAGCAAGAGCATATATCATCGGCTGTATTTTGCGGATTGGTGAGTTCAAAGAGCCAAGGCAAATCGGTGAGTGGGTTGTTGAAAACAGGATCGATCGGCGGCGGTGGCAGCAAAACACCGCAATCTCCATCTTCTACTGAAAGTGTCCACGAGGTGACACCTGCTGCCTGAGCAAAACAGGGATTTTCGTATTGTACGCCATTGCAACCGCATACCGGCAAATAATAAAAAGGACATACCGCCTGCAAATTAATATTTTGTGCATTTACACAACCCGCACCGCCGCCCAAAAAAAGCGAAATACAATAATTGTCGGTGGTGCAACCGTTTATCGGGCTGCTAACAGTGAGGCATACTTGATATGGTGTATTTACAGGTTGCCCGTTTTCAATATAACTAAAAGAAAAACAGGGGCTTACTTCGGCAGAAGTTTGTCCGTTGCTCGTCGTCCAGTTAAAATTGAGGGGCGTGTTGATAATAGCAGCATCGGCGGTGAAGCAAAAAGAATGTGCCGCCACCGACTGTGGTACATCGTCAGTGCCATACGAAGTTTGATATTGCATCGTAAAACCGGCGGGTATATTTTCGTCACAGGGCGGTGCAATTTTATGGTTTGTACCCGCATTTAAGTTTGCACTTGCCCACAATGGCGGTGCTGTTGGGTTGGGTTGGCAACTCAACACGTCTTCCATCACCGGAATTGTGGTGTGGGCTTGTTTGATGTTTTTCAGCATACGGACGGAGCGTTCCGTAGCATCATCATCTGCGGCGAAGAGCGCAAGCCATCCTCCTGCACATATCCAAACGATTAAAGCATATTTTTTCATATCTTGTTGATATATTTTTTTTTATAAAAATAAAATGCGAATAAATTTTATTAAAAAATGAACTACATTTCCTACTATCCAATATTTTACATCAATATTCAGGCTATATAATAAAAAGATACTGTATTGCTGAAATATGTTGTATATAAAACTTTATTGGTATGTGTTTTTGCTGTTATATTTTTTAACACTACAAAATTCTTTTATTTTATATCTTTGTACAAGTACATTTTATTTTAAATATACTTTTATTTTTTTATAATATATAATTTAAACAATTAATAATCAATTATTTATAATTTTATTTGTACAAATAAAAATGAAAAAACCATATAAAAATAAATTACTGTCGGCACTTCTGTTTTTTAGTGTATATGAATTGAATCGTTTTAGAAAATTTATCACTTCGCCCTATTTCAACGAGCAGGAAGTATTGGTTCAATTATTTGATTTGTATAAAAATTACCTAAAAAAAAGCCAAACGAAAACACTAAGTAAAGAAAAAGTGTGGCAAACACTTTGCGGCACGCAAACTTATAACGATATAAAATTCAGGCGTTATCATTCTGATTTATTACAACTCGCAGAAGATTTTTTGACACAGCAACATTATGAAAAAAGTCGGTTTTATCGCATCAATTTTTTATTTCAGGCGTTAAATGAGCAAAAAATATCGGTATTGTACCAAACAGCATTGGAGCAGGTGAGACGGTGGCAAACAGATAGTGTACACCGCGACAATCGGCACTTTTTAGAGCAGTTTGAGTTGGAAAGTCACATTAATACTATGATGGAGCATACTGTGGCTCGCTCCGGTGAGCACAATATAGCGGCGGTTATGAAATATTTAGACGCTTTTTTATCTCGGCTCTAAACTGAAATTGTATTGTACGCTGCTGAATTTTAAAAATGTAATAAAAACTGACTACGAGCCGCTTTTTTTGTCGCATATTATCAGCCATTTGCAGCAAAATGAATATCCTGATGCACCGATGATAACAGCCTACTATCAGGTGTTGCAAATGCTGCAAGAGCCGGCTCACGAAGAACATTATCGCCGCCTCAAAACACAAATGGGACACTACGCCACTATGCTGCCCGCAGAAGAAATACGCGAATTGTATGTGTTTTTGCAAAATTATTGTATTCGCCAATGTAATAGCGGTAATACTTCTTTTTTGTCGGAGTTGTTTGAATTGTATCAAATTGTATTGCGCGAGCGATTTATTTTCAGCAATGATAAGTTGAGTGCTTCGAGCTACAAAAATATTGTTACGCTGGCACTGCGCCTCAACGAACTGGATTGGGTGGAGCACTTTATTGAAAATTATCAGGACGACCTCTACGAAGCTGAACGCCGCAATGCTTATACTTTTAATCGCGCACGCTTGTATTATGCCCGACAACAATACGAAGCCGTTATTCAGATGCTCGCCGAAGTGGAATACGAAGATGTATATTATATGCTCGATACCAAAATATTATTGCTCAAAACCTACTATGATTTGGACGAAGACGAGGCTTTGTATTCTTTGATTGAGAGTTTTAAAGTATTGTTGCAGCGCAAAAAAATACTTTCTGACTTTAATCGGGGCGTTTATCTCAATTTTTTAAAATACCTCAAAAAACTCCGCGAAGCCGACCCGCGTAATAAAAAAAGTTTGTCGGTATTGCAACAGGAGATTGAAAAAAGTAAAAATATAGCTGACGTAACTTGGCTGCTCAAAAAACTGAATGTTTTAATCTCTTAATTGTAATTTTATTTTAAAAAAAATGATGAAGGAACAAAATTGTACTTAGGCCTTGTTCTTTCTTTATTGTAATATTTTTATATTTTTGTGTTGATTTAGCAGCATTTGTATGCTTTTCATCATTTTTACACTAAATTTTAATTTATAATAAAATGGCTCGTTTGACAACTTTTTCTCGTTTTTTAATTACAGCAGTTATTGTAGCAGCATTGTTTTTTGCTGCAAGGGCGTTTTTGCCCGGAATGAAGGATAAATTCGGCGGCGAAACCACCACCACCGGCACCACTGCTGCCGATAAGGGCGGTGCGGTATCTGATGCCAATAGCAGCAGCACCGCCACTGCGCCCGCTACTGCGCCTGCCTCATCGGGCAACAGCGGCGGTTCGCGCCGCAATTTTGATTATACCCCAAAAACTCCGGTGGGCGGCAAACTCAAAGGCGTAGTGGAATTGGGTGCGAGTGGTTTCAACTCTTTTATCATTACTGCCGATGCTCAAAAAAACTGGAAACTCGAAAAAGCCGACTACGGAGCGAGTTTGGTATATGAAAAACTCACCGGCGACGAAGATGTAAAAAGCGGCTTGAAAGCCTATATTCGCAATATGCTCGACTTTGGCGTAAACCCGCGCGACATACATTTTGTGATTAGCTCCGGTGCACAAAAAGTAGATATTACTAAAAAAATCATAGAATTTTTGAAAGGAATGGGATATGTGGTCAATACCGTAACACCCGAACAAGAAGGAGCTTTGGCTCTCAAGAGTGTATTGCCCAACGATTATGCCGCCGATGCTTTTGTGGTAGATATTGGCTCGGGCAATACCAAAGTATCGTGGATAGACAACGGCAAAATATCGGCTTTTGAAGCTTCGGGAGCAAAATATTTTCAGAATAATGTCAGCGACAGCCAAGTATATGACGAAACCAAACGCAAAGCTGCCGGTATTCCTGCATCACACCGCAAAGTGTGTTTTATCATAGGAGGCGTGCCTTTTACGTTGGCAAAACAAACACGCGATGGTAAGGAGCGTTTTACGGTGCTCAAAGACCCCGCCGAATACCAAGCCGGCAGCGATGCCAAAATGAAAGCGGGCTTGAACATTTACAAAGCCATCGCCGATGCCACCGACTGCCAGCAGTTTGTATTTGACTGGGACGCTAACTTTACCATCGGCTTTCTCTTGGATTTGAAGTAGTTGTGCTGTTTGCAGATTTCAGCCAAAAAAAGGAACAAAACTCTTGCTGAGTTTTGTTCCTTTTTTATTGGTTTGTTTATTCGAAATCTATTTGGGGCATAGTGATGATTTTATCTGACGATAAAGATAAAATATACTATATTTTGGGTGTATTAATCTTAGAGTATATGCCCACATTTGATATATACACAGCAGATAAACTATTTTAGAATAAGAGTATTCTGAATAAAAATAAACGTAAAATTTATGGAGTAATTTCTTTACCATCATAAAAAATGTAATAGTCTTTATTTCCTATATCATATAATAAGGAAGAGCCGAAAGCCTGTATATTTTTTGCGATACGACTATTTACTGGCAATATATTTCCTCTATAAAAACACTGCATATAATCCCCTGAAAGTAAAATGAGGTCATCGCACAGATGAAATAATGCACCTTGCTCTTGCAATGAATAAGGGAAAACTTCATTTGTATTCTTGTTATTTTGGTCTATCCTATTTTTTTTAGGATTCTCCTTGCATGCTAATATATCTATTTTTCCATCTTTCGTTGTTTCTATTACTAATACTTTGTCTTCGCTATTATAATCATTTTCCTTATATGGGTTAGATGTATAAGTCTTCGGTGTGTTATTAGATTTTGTGGCGGAACGCTTTTGTGGGGTAGGAGAAGTGGCTGCTCTTACATCATTGTTCAAAATTTTTGTTGTTCCTTTATAAAAACCCCATAGTTCCTGATTTGTATTTACCCACACTATTGTATTTCCGCTGACAGCAAAATATTTAACATATTCGTTGGCAAGCGTGGTTAAGTTTCCTTTTCTCCATTCATACAGAGCATTATCAGCTTTACAGGCAATTAGGGAGTCGCCGTATTGCATATCGTATAAGTCGGGCAAAGGAGATGTTTCGCCTTCATAATATACCCACCATTTTCCATCCTCCGACTGATATGCCAAATAATCGTCGCCAATAAAAAATGCTTGTGTATTGGTACTTATTTCTTCATCAGTACCGTTTTTCCAAAGACGCAGCGTTTTTGTGCTTGGTGCTATATATGCCAATCCGGTATTGCTCACCGCCCATTGCAACACCGCCGCATCAGTGACCGGATAAATCTGTTGCTGTTGGTATATGCTCAGATTTTTTCCGTCCGAAAATCCGACTATGGAATTACTGCATTTATATTTTTTGTCGGGGATTTTTGCCGATAAAAGAAGATGTTCTTTTCCTTTTTCTATTACACTTAACTGTCCCTTTAGTTCAGATACCATTATGTCGCCTTTGGCATCGCAATACTCCAAACCGCCCAATGCCGACAATATGCGCGTATTGCCTTTGTAATAATATACTACATCTTTGCGGTCGTTTTGAAAAACTACATAATCGTTGCCGATATAGTAGTTTTTTACAGGACGATGATCTAATTGGTATGTGCCATTTTTATTAAAAGCCCAAAAATGCCCTTGTGTATCGTTCCATACTACGGTATTTTGTGCATACAGCAGCGTATTTGTTAATACAAAAAGGATTGTAAAATAAAAATTCAATATAAATCGCATAAGAAATATTGTACCCAAATAAAAAAAACAACGCAACAATATACATAAAATACTTGAGATATTTTTAAACCTATGAATAAAATTTTATTGTTTTTTCATAAACTACTTGAATAAAGCGTAACTTTGCGGCATTTATTTTAAATCAACCATAATTCATTCTTTTCCATGTCTGTTTTAGTAGGAAAACAATCCAGAGTAATCGTGCAAGGCTTCACAGGTTCGGAGGGCACTTTTCATGCGCAACAAATGATAGAGTACGGCACAAAAGTAGTAGGCGGTGTAACGCCGAATAAAGGCGGTCAAAAACACTTAGACCGTCCGGTGTTCAATACAGTGTATGATGCCGTGCGCCAGGAAGATGCCAATGTATCCATTATTTTTGTGCCGCCGGCTTTTGCTGCCGATGCCATCATGGAATCTGCCGAAGCAGGTATTGGCGTTATTATTTGTATCACCGAAGGTATTCCGGTTCAGGATATGGTACGCGTAAAATCGTACCTTTCGGATAAAAAAAGCCGCCTTATCGGACCTAATTGCCCGGGTGTTATCACTCCGGGCGAAGCCAAAGTTGGCATTATGCCCGGCTTTATTCACCGCCCCGGTAGTATCGGTATTGTGTCGCGCTCCGGTACGCTCACCTACGAAGCAGTAGATCAGGTCACTAAAGCCGGTTTGGGACAATCTACCTGTATCGGTATCGGCGGCGACCCTATCGTGGGCACTACTACCAAAGATGCCGTGCAATTGCTGATGAACGACCCCGACACCGAAGCTATTATTATGATAGGCGAAATCGGCGGCTCTATGGAAGCAGATGCTGCTCATTATATCCGAACCTACGGCACTAAACCCGTTGTTGGTTTTATTGCCGGACAAACCGCACCCAAAGGCAGAACCATGGGACACGCCGGTGCTATTGTAGGCGGCGAAGAAGATACGGCTGCCGCTAAAATGAAAATTATGCGCGAATGTGGTATTCACGTTGTAGAATCACCCGCTTTTATCGGGCAAACCGTTTTAAAAGCCCTGAATAAATTGCCTTAATTTTAATTTTTATATCCCTATTCAAAAAAAAAGTGATGAATTTATCGATTTTCGCCGTTCGTCACTTTTTCTTTTTTCATATCGTTTTGTGAATTGATATTGTGTGAGTAGTGTATCCTCTCCTATGGCAGCAGCCGATGTGTTGCTGACCAAACACCGCAGCCAATTGCTATGGTTGTTTGTGTTGTTGAATTTTGCGCACATGGTAGATTTTATTTTGATGATGCCCTTAGGCGACCGCCTCATGAAAATATTTGCCATTACGCCCCAACAATTCAGTATTGCCGTTTCTATTTATACTTTTAGTGCTGGATTGAGCAGTTTTGCCGCTACCTTTTTTTTAGATCGCTTCGACCGCCGTCCGGCTTTGTTGGTGGCGGCGGGTGGTTTTGTGTTGGGTACGGCTTTGTGCGGCAGTGCTTACAGCTATTGGGTATTGTTGCTGGCGCGTTGTATTACCGGAATTTTTGGCGGCGTGGCGAGTAGTTTGGTATTGGCTGCCATCAGCGATTTGTACGAATACCACGAGCGCGGCAAAGCCATGGGCTTGTATTCCATTTCTTTTTCTATTTCTTCCATTGCAGGTGTGCCTTTCGGATTGTATTTGGCTAATTTGTATGATTGGCACGTTCCTTTTTTGGCGGTAGCCGCCTTTGGTGCTTTGATATGGATATTGATGCTGGCTTGGTTGCCTTCTTTGAGAAAGCACTTGCAGCAAGCCGTTCCTTACGCATCGCCCCTCACCTATTTAAAACAAGTGCTGCGCGACTCCAACCAAGTATATGCGTTGTGCTTGGGATTTTTTATCACCATCGGACATTTTGTACTCATTCCTTTCTTTGCTCCTTATATGGTAAGAAATATAGGGTTTACTCAAGAGCAAATTCCTTTGATATATTTGGTGGGTGGCAGTGTGTCGGTGGTTTCGTCGCCTTTGCTGGGCAGATTGAGCGACCGTTATAGCAGCCATCAGGTACTGAAAGTACTCATTGCTTTGGCGGTGATACCTACTTTGCTCATTACACATTTGACGGCAGCTACTCATTTGTGGTTTATATTTGTGGTGATTGCTTTGTTTTTTGTATTGGGAGGCGGACGTTATATTCCGGCACAAACACTGATGTCGGGAGCAGTGGCGGCACAACAACGCGGCGGCTTTATGAGTTTGCGCGCTGCCGTACAAAATATAGCTTCAGGATTGAGTTCTACCTTGGCGGGGTTTATTATTGTGCAAAATGCAGACGGTACTTTGGGCAATTTTTCTGTCGTGGGTTATTTATCTATTCTGCTAACCTTTTTCTGCCTCTGGTTTATACCGCGTATTCGTGTGGTTGAATAAAAAAAGCATCAAATCTTATTATTTCTGAATTAAAAAATATTCATTTCTTTTATACATCTTCATATCTGTATGCAATTTCCACAACCTTACCGTGCAGGCGATATTGCTGCTATGCTGTCTGCTGTTTGCTTGGGCAATGACGATGAACTTTGTTTGGGTATCAACGAAATACATAAAGTACAGGCGGGCGACATCAGTTTTGTGGATCACCCCAAATATTATCAAAAATGCTTGCAGTCCGCTGCTTCTGTTATTATCATCAATGAAGCAAAGGTTGCCAACCCCCTCCAAAAAACACTCATCATCTCTGAAGACCCCTTCCGCGACTACAACCGTTTGGCAACATTTTTTCGCCCCTTGAAAATAAGCTCCAAAGCCTGCGGCGAAACAGTTAATATTGACGAAACGGCGCAAATTGCTCATAATGTTGCGATTGGAAACCACGTCAGTATTGGTGCAAATACTATTATTTATCCCAATGTGGTCATTTATGACCATACCCACATCGGCTCAAATGTAATTGTACACGCCAACACTACTTTGGGCAGCGATGCTTTTTATTATAAAAAACGCACCGCAGGCAACTACGAAAAAATGCACTCCTGCGGGCGGCTGCTCATTGAAGATAATGTAGAAATCGGCGCAGGCTGCACCATCGACAGAGGTGTTTCGGGTGATACCATTATCGGCGCAGGCTGCAAAATTGACAATCAGGTGCATATCGGACACGGCGTGGTGCTGGGCAAAAATTGTTTGATAGCTGCTCAGGTGGGTATCGCCGGAAAAACTTCGCTCGGCAACGGCGTGACTATTTGGGGGCAGGTGGGCATCAACAAAAGCCTCCATATCGGCGAAGGGGCGGTAGTATTGGCTAAATCGGGTGTGCCCAAATCGCTCGAAGGCGGTAAGGTGTATTTCGGTATTCCGGTTGAAGATGCCCGCGATAAAATGCGCGAACTGGCTTATTTGAAACAAGTACCCGAACTGGCACAACACGTATGGTCAATGGTGCGGAGCAATCAGGCGAATGAGAATGAATAATATATTATCCCCGTTTTTTTTGATGTAGCGGTAAGCAGCGATGAATAATAAACAGTACCAACCTCCTATAAGAATATTTTTGCTCGGATTTATGGCAACCGGAAAAAGTACCGTAGGTGCATTGTTGGCACAAACCTTGCAATACGATTTCATTGACTTAGATGAATACATCGCTACACGCTGCCGCAAAAGTATCAAAACACTCATCAGTGTACACGGCGAAACCTATTTTCGGGAGCAAGAAGCCGCCGCCCTACAAGAAATGTCCGGTTTTGAACGAGTTGTGGTTGCAACAGGCGGCGGAACACCTTGTTTTTTTGACAATATGCAATTTATGAACAACAAGGGCTGTACTGTTTATCTGCAAACACCGCCCGAAGTGCTGTATCAACGGCTTAAATTTCAACAAGCACACCGCCCTTTAATTGCACACCTCAAAGGCGATGAACTGATGAATTTTATCCAAAATACCTTACAACAACGTCAATTGTATTATCAGCAAGCACAGATTATTATACCATATCGCACTCGTAACAATATCGCTTTATGTGAAGAAATTCTAAATGCTTTGTAAATGTATGAAATATAAATTTTTACAATGCAATTTACAGATATAAATCTTGTGTTTTATTGTTCAAAGCCAAACAAAAAATGTCGCCTGCTGTTGATATAGTATATTTTTTCGGTAGCCGACAGAACTATTTTTATCTTTATAACGTCTTTATTTTAAAATAAAAGTATGACAGAGCATTTGGTTTTTAAGAACTCTGAATTCATGATAAAACTGCTGGAAGAACGTGAGAATGAAATCGTAGCCGAATTTGCCGAAATATGCACCGACTATGCTCTTTTGATGGAAGGGCAATTGCCTACCGAAGCTGGTTCTCAGGGTTTTTTCACTGATTTTCCTGAAGACAGCAACCCCGAACAATATTTGGCTTTCGGTATTTTTGAAGCCAACGAACTCATCGGCATCATTCGAGCCGTCAAGCATTACCCCTGCAAAAATACCATGCATCTGCCCTTGCTCCTCCTGCACCCCGAAAAACGAAGCAAAGGAAAAGGAAAAAGCATTTATCAATGGTTTGAAAGTTATACTTTGTCGAAGGGATTTGAGCGTATTTGTATAGCAGTAATGAAAGAAAATGAAAAAGCTATCGCTTTCTGGAAAAGCTGTGGCTTTGAAATGGGTGCAGCCTTACCGCCAAAGGCATTAGGCAAACAATTGCACGACCGCTTGGAAATGAAAAAAAACTTTGCACAAGTAGCCAAACCTTGTTAAAGAAAAACGATATCATTTGCTCATTTCCTACATAGTCTATGATTAGCGAAGAGGTTATTTTAGTAGATGAACAGGGCGTTGCTATTGGCAGTGCCGAAAAACTGCACGCCCACCGCGAAGGGCTGTTGCACCGCGCTTTTAGTGTGCTGCTCTATAATGAGCGCGGAGAATGGCTGCTTCAACGCCGCGCTTACAGCAAATACCACAGTGCCGGTTTGTGGAGCAATGCCTGTTGCAGCCACCCGCGCCTCCACGAAACTTTAGAACAAGCCGCCGTCCGCCGCCTACAAGAAGAATTGGGAATTGCTGTTGGCGAAAATGTCCTTCAAAACTTATTTTCTTTTGTATATCGTTTTTTTGATGAAAAAAGCCAACTCTGGGAATACGAACACGATACCGTATTTGCTGCTCGCTACGATGGTAATGTTCCCTTTGCCCACAGCGAAGCCGATGCTATATTGTGGATAGTGCCTGCTGCCTTGCAGCATTGGATTGCCGCACAGCCCGATGATTTCTCTTTTTGGTTTCGTGAAATTGTAAAAGAAATGCAGAGCCGCACAATTTTATTCAAAAATCCTTCCTGAACATCGTTTTTTGCTATTTTTTTTAAAACTTTGCCGCTATGAAAAAATATAATTTTTATGCGGGTCCCGCTATTTTGCCCGCCGCCGTTATTGAACAATTGGCACAGGGTGTTCTTAATTTCAACGGCAGTGGCTTGTCTGTTGCCGAAATATCGCACCGAAGCAGCGATTTTACGCACGTCATGCAGGAGTCGCGACGCTTGGTGCGCGAAATTTTGCAAGTGCCCGATACCCACGAAGTGCTTTTTATCACCGGAGGCTCTACGCATCATTTTGCTATGATTCCGATGAATTTTTTGGCAAAAAAAGCTGCCTATATCAATACCGGACACTGGAGCAACAAAGCCGTTGAATATGCACAGTGCTACGGCAATGCTGAAATAGTGGCATCTTCCCAAGATGCGCAATTTAGCTATATTCCGCAAAATATGAACATACCGCAAGATGCCGACTATTGTTATCTTACCAGCAATAATACCATTTACGGCACACAATTTCAGCAGTATCCGGCGTGTGGCGCAGTGCCTTTGGTGGCTGATATGTGTTCCGATATTTTTTCAAAGCGTATTGATGTAGCACAATTTGCACTCATTCACGCCAGCGCACAAAAAAATTTAGGCGCGGCGGGTACTTCTTTGGTCATTATTGACCGCGAATGGGCGCAACGCAACAAACCGCGCCCCATACCCGAAATTTTTGATTATGCCGCTCATATCGCCAAGGCTTCGGTGCTGAATACGGCGGCGGTGCTATCGGTGTATTCGTGTTATCTGACTTTGCAATGGATAGCAGCACGCGGCTTGGCTGTAATAGAGCAGGATAATATCGCAAAAGCGGCTTATTTATACCATTTTTTGGATAATAGTTCATTATTTACTCCGCGTATTCAAGGCAAAGAAAACCGCTCTTTGATGAATGTAGTATTTGATATAAAAAACCCCGACTTGGAAGCGACTTGCTTGCAATATGCACAACAACACGATATTGTAGGTATCAAAGGCTACAAAACAGTGGGCGGATTCAGGGCTTCTTTGTACAATGCCATGGATATGGAAGGTGTGCAACATTTAGTGGAAGTGCTGCAATCATTTGAACAAAAAAACGCTTAAAAATTCTTTCTTGTCAACGCTATTGCCAATGCTCGCGCAACCAGTCCACATCGCGGTAGGCGGTGAGGTCGTGCTGTACGGGCACTACTGATACATAGCCCTGCATCAAAGCTGTCCAGTCGCTGTCGGCGTGGGTGTCTTCGTTGGCAAAATCGCCCGTGAGCCAGTAATAGGGTCGTTTGAAAGGGTCGTAGCGTTTTTCGTAAATCTGCTCCCACTTGGCTTCGGCTTGTCGGCATATTTTGATACCTCTGATGGCATCAAGCGGCAAATTCGGAAAATTGACATTGAGCAAGCGTGAAGCCGGAAATCCGTACTTCAAACATTGATGGATAATTTGCTCGGCATAGTGCGCACAGGCACTCAGGTCGGCGGAGGGGTCGTAATTGAGCGAAGAAAAACCAATAGCGTTGATGCCTTCAATGGCGGCTTCCATCGCTGCCGACATCGTGCCGGAATAAATGACATTGATGGCAGCATTGGAGCCGTGGTTTATTCCACTCAAACAAATATCGGGAGCATGGTGCAAAATTTGGTCTTTGGCGAGTTTTACGCAATCTACCGGTGTGCCGGAGCAGGAAAATGCCTCTACGCCCCATTCTTCAAAAATAGAAACTGACGTAAGCCGCAACGGTGAACTGATAGTAATGGCGTGTCCCATTCCCGATTGCGGTTTGTCGGGAGCTACTACGGTTACTTTCCCAAATTTAAGCCCTACCTGCACCAATTGAGCAATACCGGCGGCGGTAATGCCGTCATCGTTGGTTACTAAAATACTGAGTGGTTTTGTTGTCATTTTTTTAATCAAAATTTTTTTTCAAAAGAAAAATCATAAAAAAAATAAACTGCAAAGTTCTGATTTTTGCACTATGCTTTATTTTATTTTTATGTTAAAAGAACTTGATTTTTGAATAAAGGCAAAGGTTCAAAATTTCCTTTCAGCACGGTTTTGGCGGGCGTTTGAAGGATATTTTCGAGCAAAGCAGCATATACTTGCCTGAAATCAATTTCCCAGGGTACATCACCATCAAATAGATTTTGGAGATTATTCATCGGATTGAAAAAACCCGACTTGGCTAAATGCCGCGAAAAAAGCAGCATAAAATTACCCACTCCATGGTCGGTGCCTTGTGCTGCATTTTCGGCTACGCGCCGCCCAAATTCCGAAAACACCACAATCGTTACCCGTTTGAATTGTGCCTGACTTTTTAACGCCGTAATAAAAGCATCTACACTTTCTGCCAGCATACCCAACAATTTGGCATGTCGGTTGCTTTGCGACACATGCGTATCAAAAGAACCGAGTGACGTATAATATACGCTGCTTTCTACGCCCGACAAAATCATTTGGGCAATATTGTGCAGTTTTTTTCCCAATTCATAATTCGGAAAAGGCGATTTGAGTGTGTATAAATCTACTTTTTCGTTGATATAAGCACTTGAAGCCGCCCCCACATTCAGCGTTTGATACAAAAAATCTAAAGTTTCGTTGTGTGTTGTAAAATCATCGGTATTTTGTTCGTACAGGTTTTTAAAAAAAGGCTTTTCAAAAAAGGTTTCCAAGGTCTGCGCATTTTCAAATGCAATGCCTTGATGTTGTTTTCCTTTCATTACCAAAGAGGGCAAACTATTTACTTCTATGGCTTTGGGGATAGCTAAATGTTCGGGAAAGTGTTGGTAGTGTTCGTCTAAATAGCGTCCTATCCAACCGCTTTGTTCGTAGCTATCGGGTGCTGCACTTTGGTAAATATCCATAGAGCGAAAATGGGAGCGATTGGGATTAGGATAGCCCACTCCGTTGATGATGCACATCGTGCCTTCGTCATAATATTTTTTCAAAGGTGTCAGAGCCGGATGCAGGGCGTGCATATCGTCTAAATGTACCAATGTGTTTTTGGGTAATGCCAAGTGGGGGCGACTGCGGTAATATATGTCGTTTTGGTACGGTACAATGCTGTTCAATCCGTCGTTGCCGCCGCTCAACTGAATAACTACCAATATTTGGTCGGTATTGTTGGAGGCAGGGAGGTTTTTTTTCAAAAAAGCAGGGGCTGCCTTTTCAGGAGAAGTGAAAGTGGGGCGTATATTGAAAATAGCCATGAGAACAGCTTTTGTGTGTTGTTTTAATTGAGTTGAAATTCCGGCATACTGAGCAGATTAATAATAATATCGCGATAGCCGATTTTTTGTTGCACGAAGGCGGTGTTCCATCGCTCAAAAAGCGGCTCTAAATGGGAGGTGCTGCACAATAATATATTTTGGGCGCATTGTTGGGCGGGCTGTTGTGTGGGGTGCTGCTCCAACATTTGAATAAAAGGTGCTACATCTATATTCAGCAGGCGCATCACTTCTTCGCTGTTTACTTCCACTTCATCGCCCTCATCGCTCAAAGGCGGCGGGGTTTTTACGGTAGCCATGCTTTTGTTGAGCAAATTGCGAAAGAGATTTAAACGAAAAGTGAGTGTAAATAGATTTATCCAAGCCGTGCCTTGCGCCCAACCCGCTACATTTGGCGGAGCTAATAACTCCTGTCCCATCAATTTTTGCAAGCCCACCGCCGCCATCGGTTCGTGAAAATCTACTTTAAACAAACGCATTGTTCCTACCAATAATTCTATCGGCGATTTAATACGATTGCCTCTGTATTCATCAGCATAAAACCAATCTGAATTCAAAATATTGCGCACCAAATTGCCGATATGGTAGCCGTCTGCAAAAAAACGCTCCGACAAATCATTTAAAATTTCGGCAGGGGGCATTTTTCCACAATAATACAAACAAATTTTTCCTGTAATATGCTGTGCCGTTTCGCGGCGGTTGAGCAAGATATTCACCACTTGCTCGCTGCTGAAATTGCCGCTTTCGCCCATCAATGTTTTGATGCCCGAATCGTGGTTCGCCTCCTGAATCATAAAATTTCCCGCACCGTCAAAATTCCAACCCGTAAACACACGCGCCAGTTCTTTGATGTCTTTTTCGGAATAGTTGCCAATACCTATACTGAACAATTCCAATAACTCGCGGGCAAAATCTTCGTTGGGTGATGATTTGAGGTTTTTGCGGCTGTTGAGATAAACTATCATGGCGGGTTCGTGGATAATGGCGAGCAGAAAATCGCCGAAATATCCCAAAGCGTGGGTGCGCAAAGTGTGGATATATTGCTCCATCAAGGTCGGATTGGGAATATTGCAGGCAAAATGGTCGTGCCAAAACAGTGTCATTTTTTCCAATAACTGCTTTTTGCCGCGCGCCAAATGCTCTAACCACAGCAAATTGAGGCGGCTTTTTTCGCTCCGCATCAATAATTTGTCGGCTCTAATTTCTTCGGGTGTCTTTTGAGCCGTGCGATTTGCAATGGGTACACGGCGTGGCGCGAGGCTCAGGTTTTGTGGGGGAGTAGCTGATGTTTCCCACAATATATCAAGGGCTTGTTGCCTGTTGAGCGAAGCAAATGTTGTGATGCTTTCAGCAGAAATGCCGAAAGTAGCTCGTGCCAGCAGATGAAGTACCTCTTGATTCATATCCCAAAGTTGTTGTTATAAAAGTGACAGATAATAATTTTTTTTACCGACTCGTGTGTTACAAAAATAATGTATTCAACAGCATCTATTGATATTCATAACAGCCTATGTCTGGAATATTGCTGCGCGGGTTGCCGTCCAAATCATCGGTCAGGGGGTTGTCCCAGTTGCCCTTGTCAATGGCGGGCGATTGCGGGTGCAGGTGAAAATCAAATTCGCTGCGCTTCACAAACATAGTGTCTTTGGCTAAGGGATTGATGATGCAATTTGTGTAGCCGAGCGTGTCGGTGTTGTGTTTGGTGCGCAGAATGCAGTTGCTCATTTCAAAATTAATCTCTGCTCCTTGCGGAACATCTTGGTCGTTAAATACCCACTCCTCTTCTCGTGAGCCGTGAATAATGCAATTTTTGAATAATATGTTGGTAATTTCAGGGGCGGCAAATGCAGTTTGCTCTCCGTTTTCTGTGCATACAATAAAATTAAGTGCCGCTGCTACCGGACTGTTTTGGTGCGATAAATTGCCGCCGTAATTTACAAAAGTGCAATTTGTAAACTGATACTCGCCGCCGTATTGCAACAATACATTATTTTTTCCGCAATTATAAATCAAACAATTTTCGGCGGTAATATTGCTCAGTATGGCTTCTATGCCGTGTTCTAAATTATTGTAAATGGTGCTATTTTTTATATTCAAATTGGCTTTGGGTGTGGTAGCAATGGTGGTGCAGGTGGTGTCTAATGTTTTACCTACGGTAATGCCCCAGATATTGTTTTTAATGCTTGCATAGCGAATACTGCTGCTACTGCCGCGCAATAAATGTATCGCTCCCCACTGGGCGGCTTTATCATCAAAATAATCCTCTAACCTCATTCCTTTTATTTCTACAAGACTGTCTTTTTCTCCTTCAATAAGCAAAGTTCCTTCTACCCAAATGCCTGAGAAGGTAGCTAGATTATTGGTTTTGGGGTGTATGTGCAAATCTACGCCTTGTGCCAAAGTGAGCGTGCAATTCGGAGGCACATATAATCCGCCAAATACTATGTATGGCAAATCATCTTCAAATACTTCATCGCATACTTCCCAAAAATATACACTATCGGCTCGCAAATAGTGTGCATTTTGCCCCCAAGCATTCAAATATACTTTTTGCAAATTGCCGTTGGTGGTGAGTAAAATGGAATCTTCTATCACAAAAGGTAATTGCCCCTGATTAGGATCCACAATGACTTCTACAAATACATACATACTGTCGCCGGGCAAAACCTGTATATTTTCGGCAAGTGGGGCATTGATGCCGTCGACATTGATACGAAAATTGGATTGTGAGCCGCCCGACAACTCTATACGGCTGATGTTCAGCGAGCGATTGTAGGGATTATACAACAAAAAACCATTGATAGTAGAACCAATATTGGTAAATACGGTATCAAATGTGATCGTATCTGCCGATAATTCGAGCTGTGCATCGGAGGCACTATACAGCAAATCTTCTTGTTGGCAGGAACTTAAAGCCGCTACTAAAAACCAAAAGGTACAAAACAGCGCAATCGGTAAGGAAAAAGAGCGATAATGCAAGGGAAAGTATTTGTTTTTTTTGTTGTTGTAATAAAAATGAAGCAGCCACAGCACTAACGAAAACAAGTAATTTTTCGTATATCTGTACAAAGATAATAAAGTGATTAAATGAATACAATGCTAATAAAAAAACCTTGTCAAGTAATGATTGCCCACCCGACAAGGTTAAGAAAAAGATATTATTACTGTAATTATCCGTATTTGTATTATGCTTCATCGCGCATTTGCGGAAAGAAAATCACCTCCTGAATAGAGGGCTGATTGGTCATAATCATGGCGAGGCGGTCGATGCCGATACCAATTCCGGCAGTGGGCGGCATACCATATTCCAAAGCCCGCAAAAAGTCTTCGTCCAATGCCATTGCTTCTTCATCGCCGCGTGCTGCCAAATTCAACTGCTCCTCGAAACGTTGGCGTTGGTCTATCGGGTCGTTGAGTTCCGAAAAAGCGTTCATAATTTCTTTTTTATTACAAATCGCCTCAAAACGCTCCACCAAATCGGGGTTGTTGCGGTGGCGTTTGGCAAGCGGCGACATCTCCACCGGATAGTCGGTGATAAAAGTGGGCTGTATGAGCAATGGCTCTACTTTTTCGCCAAAAATGGCATCTATCAATTTGCCTTTGCCCATGGTGCCATCAATAGGTACGTGGAGCTGGCGGGCGGTGTGGCGCAAGGTTTCTTCGTCCATTGCCGATATATCTACACCCGTGTAGGCTTCTATCGCTCCAAACATGGTGTAGCGTTTCCAGGGGCGTTTGAAACTGATAATGTGCTCGCCTACAGGCACTTCGGTTGTGCCGTGCAAATCAAGGGCGGCTTTTTCCAGCATTGCTTCCGCAAAATCCATCATCCATTTATAATCTTTATATGCCACATATAATTCCATCAATGTAAATTCGGGATTATGAAAGCGGCTCATACCTTCGTTTCTGAAATCTTTGGCAAACTCAAAAACTCCGTCAAAACCTCCCACTATCAGGCGTTTTAAATATAGCTCGTTGGCAATGCGCAAATAATAAGGACGGTCTAAAGCATTGTGGTGCGTAACAAAGGGGCGCGCCGCCGCACCACCATGAATGGGCTGTAATACGGGGGTTTCTACTTCCAAATAGCCGCGCTCGCTCATAAATTGGCGCAAACTGCTGATGAGTTGGCTGCGTTTAATAAATGTATTGCGTACTTCGCTGTTTACCGTTAAGTCCACATAGCGTTGGCGATAGCGCATTTCGGGGTCGGTGAAAGCATCATATATATTGCCGTCTTCGTCTTTTTTTACCACAGGCAATGGGCGCAAGGCTTTGGAAAGCAGTTTTAATTCGCTCACATGGACAGATATTTCACTGGTTTGTGTAGTAAATACATAGCCGCACACGCCGATATAGTCGCCAATATCAAGGAGCTTTTTAAATACTGTATTGTACAAAGTTTTGTCTTCGGATGGGCATATTTCATCGCGCGAAATGTATAGCTGAACACGTCCGCTGCTATCCTGCAACTCTGCAAAAGAAGCTTTGCCCATAATGCGCGATTGCATCAGGCGACCCGCCAAGCGCACTTGCCGGAAATTTTCTTTATTGGCTTCGTTGAATTGTTGCTTGATGTCGTTCGCTATGTGTGTTACCGTAAATTCAGAAGCCGGATACGGCTCAATTCCCAGCGATTGCAATTCTTGCAATTTTTCGCGGCGTTGGATTTCTAAGGCAGATAAATGATGCTGCATGATTGTATGTGGTGTAATAAAAAATATGCTGTCTGTTTTTTTATTCAAAAAAAACTTGTACAAAGATAGCGATGTTGTGGTGTATTGCAATACGATTTATATGAATATACAGGTTTTAGAGGCTTCGTTTCGCAAAAGCTCATCATAAAAACTAAAAAAATCACTACTTTTGTGTTTTATCTTTATTTTTTGTCGCCAAATATATCCTTTCAAAGGCTATGAATACAAAAATTATTATCGCAATTTTTATAGGGGTTTTTCTTTTTCATTTTTATCCGAATTTCAGCAGCGAGCAGCAAGCCACCGGCAATCAGGCGAATCCCCCTTTGGGACAAACGGGTGCTTTTGGTAGTTCGTGCGGCAATGGTGGTTGCCACAGCAGCGGCGCGGCGGGTATGGGTACTTTTGGAGCAGGGCAGCAGTTGGAGGTACTCGTTACCGATGCCTCCGGCAACACTGTTACCACTTATACGCCCAATGGTGTGTATAATTTCTTGGTAAAATATAATATTTCTTTTGCTCGCTATGGCTTTGCTATGAGTTCTTCTTCGGTCAATGATGCTTTTATCGCAGGCAGCACCACCGCTCTGGAAGGAACAGGTATTACTCAGCAAATTGAACACAGTGGTGTAAATACCAGTGGCGTATGGGCTTTTTCGTGGCAAGCACCGCCTTTGGGCGAAGGAAATATTGCGTTTAATATAGCCGGCATCGGAGGCAACGGCAACGGCACTAATGTAGGAGATATTTGGTATCAGGGTACATTTACGCTTGGCGAAGCACAATCAGGCTGCCCTATCAATCCTATTGCTGCTGTCAATACATCTTATATCTGTTCGGGAGAAAGTATCAGCTTGTCGGCAACGGTACAAAATGGTACGGCGGTGAGCTATGCTTGGAGTGGCAACAACGGATTGGGCACTATCGCCAATCCGCAAAATGTGGTACTCACCAACACCAATTGTGCACCGCTTATTTATGAATTTACAGTGCAGGCAATTTGTACGCTTGATAATTCTTTTATTACGCCTTTGGGCAACGAAAAAGTGCAAGTGGTGGTATTTCCAAGTAGTATCAATGCTTTTTTGAATTTTAGCGGTATGAATACCTGCACTACTTCTATTACTCCTAATTTTGAATGTGGTAATTATTTGGTGGTTTCCAACGGCGGAACACAAACGGCGGTGCAGGGTACTTCCGGTCAGCACACTTATACCATCTCTTATAATTATCTAAATAGCAATGTTGAGTGTGTGCCGCCTTTTGAAGTGAGTTTGCCCTATAACTGTGCCACCACTGTACAAAATTGCCCTACTATTAATACTTTGCTCAATTCCAGCGTAGTCGTATGCGAAAATGAAACCGTAAATTTAACCGCTTGGGAAAATTTTATTCAATTCAGCGACCCCGATAATACGGCTGTGGGTATAGAGTGGTTTTCAAACGGCACTTTAACTCAAAATATCAATAATCCTCAAAATTATCTAATCGCTGCCAATGCAACCTGTGAAATATCTGACCAAATTGTATTTGCAGCTTTGAGATGCAGTAAAGATAATTCTCTTATTCCGGCGGGGTCTGTTTTGCTCCATAAAGTACCCGTTTTTGATGCTTCACTTCTGGTAAGTTCTCAAACCGAATGTCAAGTGCCCACACTTACGGCTCTTTGCGATAATTATTTGGTAACTCCTGTCAGTGTGCCTGCTTCCGTAAGTGCCGGACAAAGCGGAATAGCGACATGGCAGGTTTCGTACAATGAAGGACAATGCTGGTCGGAGGCTATCAACTTACCTTATAATTGCCCCAATACTGTTAATTGTACGGGTTTTGATGCCGACATCAATAATTTGTATTGCAACAGTGCCGCAGGTACTTATACAGTTCAGTTTTATATCAGCAACGGCGTGCCGCCTTATACCATCAGCGGCACTTACAGTTCGGGTGCTACTTATACCGCTACCCACTCTTTTACGCTGCCTTCGGCAACCCCATATAATATCGTCATCACCGACTCGCAGGGTTGTAGCGTTACTCTGAACGGTGCTACTGATTGCAACGATTGTTTGCAAGTAAATGATATATCGTATAATTACGAATGTAACAGCAGCAGTAATACCTATAATATAGATATTATTTTCAACGGCGGTGTGCCGCCTTATACGGTGCAGGGCTACGGCACTATCAATGACAATATTCTGACTGTTCCTTATGTTGCAGATGCTACTGTACTCAATTTGTCGGTTTCTGATGCTTTGGGTTGTAATTTTTCTTTCAGTACGCCGAATCATTATTGCTGCCCTAAAAATCCCATTTTGCAAAGTACGGAAAATATCATCTGCTCCGGCGATGCCATAGATTTGTTGCCTTCGGTGGGTACGGGAAGTGCCGCTTCTGCCACTTTCAGTATTTATGGAAGTGATGGCTTGGGTTTGCTGGAGGATATTCAAAATATTACCTTACAAAATTTAACTTGTACGCCAAAAGTTTACTATTTTACCCTTAATGCTACTTGCAATATTACGGGTGCTGTGGTATTTGGAACGGGTAACGAAACGGTTGCCATTACTGTAATGCCCGATATTGAACAAAATATCACCATACAGGAAGACTCGTGCAGTGTGAGTATTGCTGCCCTTTGTAATGATTATATCATTTCGGGCGGCAACTTAAATAATAATACTTTTATTGCCGAAGCCGGAACATCAGGCAATCATACTTTTGAAATACAACTACCTTTTGAAGCTCCCTGCGCACCCGACTCCATCTATCAAGTACAAGTAGCTTATAGCTGCGAAACCGAAAATACTTGCTTTGCCGAAGCCGGAACTTTTGAACTGCCTTCGCCTTTAGTGCCTGCCAACATTTGTATTGATGGTGACGATGCTGTATTGGTGAATATTTTTCCGCAAAACAGTAACGTGGGTTTGCAATACGGATACGGCTATATCATTACCAACGGCGATACCATTATTTATGCAAGTTTGTATAATATTGATGTAACGTCCGCACCGCTTTTGTCGCATTTGGGCGAACCGCTTTGTTTGTATGGTGTATCTTTTGCTCAAAATGAAAGCTGGATGTCGGCGGGTACTATTACCGAGTTGCTGGCTGATTATTGTGCCGATATATCTAATTGTATCCCGTTTCAGGCGGGTATTGCGCCTTCGGCTATGCTCACAGAACCGCCCATTTGTACTGCTCTTAATACATTGGGGCTTGTTTTCAATACTGCTCAAAGCGTAAATGGAAACAGCAGGGTACACGTTTATCAGGAAAATACACTCATAGATGATTTTACTTTGCCTGATGCCACAGATACGCTGCTTCAATTGCCCGCAACGGGTGATTATATGCTGGTATTTGAAGATGCTGCCACTACTTGCTTCAGCACCGATACTATTTTTGTACAATCGCCCGCACAAGGCTGTGCCGATTTTGTAGCTTGTACTACGGTTGCCGGCGAAGTAACAGCAGCAGAAGCCACTTTGCAGGTATGCCCCGAAGAGTTGGCAACTTATACCCTTGAAGGCAGCACCTTAGACGATAACGATGTGGTGTTGTATGTACTGTATAATATGCCCAATCCTGACGACTTGTCTCAAATTATTGCAGCCAATCCGGTGGCAGGTTCGTTTTCAAAATTGAGCAGCAATCTCATCACTTTCAATACTTTTTATTATGCTACTGCTCTGGTAGGAAACGACAGCGGCGGAGGTATTCCTGATTTTGATGCCCCTTGTACCAAAATCGCTTTGCCCGCCATTCCGGTCGTCTTTTTAGAAGAGGATAATGCCGAATGTGGAACGGGAATAGATGAAATATCGGTATATTCAGCCTTACAATTAGAAGCAGTGTATTATTCTGCTGCGGGTTTAAATTTACTCATACACCATCCTTTCGACTCCCAAATCCTCACAGCCGCCGTAATAGATATTAACGGAAAAATTATTGCACAAACCGAATTGTACACACCTGTATCCGGCTCTTATTTTGTATGGGATAATGCTGTTTTTCAACAAATGCCTGATGGCTTATACTATATACAATTAAATAATGGAATCGGAACAACAGGAGCAAAATTTTTGAAGTTTTAGTTAAAAAAAACATTTCTATTGAGATACATAGAGCAATTATAAAAATATTGTTCATATCTTTATACTTTGGTAATCATCTATTTATAACAGCTTTTTGCAATTATGAGAAGGGCTGCAGAAAAAGAAACAAGAAATTCACCATCTTTACTGGCTTCTTTAAAAGCTAAACAGAGAGAATTAGACGCTCTGCTGGCATTGACGCGGGCAGTTAGTATCAATGAGCCTGAAGTAAGTTTATATGAACGCTCGGCAAAAATTTTTGAAGATTTGTTGTCTGTACGTAAATTAGTAGTTTACAGAAGGGAATATCAATCTTGGCATTGTGTGTTTGAATCGGGAATAGAAGATATTAATCCTGAAATATTGGCTTTTGATGAAGATTGGTTGGGGTATAGAGAGCCTGTCGTATTGCAAAAAAGCTCTTTTGAGCGTCTTAAAGAACATTTTGAACTGCTGCTGCCTATCTCTCATAAAGAAAAACCTCTGATATTTTTGTTGCTCGGAAAACCTGACAATAATACCAAACTAACAAAATATATTGATTTTATTCAAACGCTGGCAAATGTAGTGCTCGTAGCCGTAGAAAATAAATACTTATTTAAAAAAACAAATTCTGCGCGAACGCCAAAAATTAGAACAACAGCAGGCATTGTACTACGAAATGCAAGTAGCCGAAAAAGTACAAAAGACATTGATACCCAAAACAATGCCTCATAGTAAAGCATATACTATCGAGGGTATTTATTTGCCGCACCAAAATATAGGCGGCGATTACTACGATGTCATTCCTCTCAATCCCAAAGAAGTGCTGCTCTGTATCGCCGATGTATCCGGCAAGGGTGTGGGAGCAGCTATGATGATGTCAAATTTTCAGGCAGTGCTGCGCGCTTATGTAAAAGATGGCGGCAGCTTGTCTAATTTAGTACAAAAACTCAATCACAACGTTTTTGAAATTACCGGCGGCGATAGCTATATCACCCTCTTTATTGCTAAATATAATGCCTCAGAACACCAACTCTGCTATATCAATGCCGGTCATGTGCCGCCTTTATTGGTGCATCAACAACAATGCGATGAACTTGACGGAGGCTGTACGATGTTGGGCGTTTTTGAAAAACTGCCTTTTATTCAGGAAACTGTACGCAATATACCGCCCTCAGCTTTGTTAATGCTCCACACTGACGGATTTACGGATATGTGCGGCGAACCGCATGATTGCTTACATACGCACGAAGCTATTAAAGAACTTCTTTTGAACTGCCAATTACAAAATATCAGCGATATTAAACAAACTATTCTGTCCTTTATAGAAAATCACCAGTTTAATAATGACGCTTATTCCGATGATATTTCGGTATTGGTCTGTAAGTTTTTGTAAAAAAGTGCCATCTTGCCCATAAATGACCCTTGATATTGTCATTTCCTGCTCTGATACATCGTTCTTTTTCCTCCAACCCTGCTTTTAATACTCTAATTATCGTCATAAAGTACATATTTTGCAGTAATAGCTGAAAATTGTATATAACTTTGTTGTTCCAATTTTATAAAAAAATATGTACGAAATGAAAAGAATGTTCATTTGGCTGTTGTTGTGTTTGGTAGTATATCAAACGCTTGATGCACAATGCCCGCATAGTGCCATCACACAAACATTGCCTTTTTCTTCCACCTCTGTGGCTACTTTGTCATCTGATTGTACCGACCGCATCGCTACTACGCAATCGGTGTTCAGCACCTACGGCTATACGATGGATTTAGTGGCGGGTAACACCTACGTTATCGGAAATTGTAATCCCGATGGCTCTTGGAATCTCACACTTACCCTGTTTAATTCCGCCCAAACGCAAGTAGCTTATGCCGATGGCACTACCTCCGGTTGTGGTGCAGGTGCTATTTTTACTTACTCCCCTGCTGTAAGCGGTACTTATACTTTGGGCGTTTTTGCTCCCGATTGTGCCGCCAAACCCAACAGCAACGGCAAAATCTATATCTATAACAATACCGCCAATCCTGCCGCCGAGTGCCCGATTACCGACTCCTTGTGTATGGCAGAAATTACAACTACTTACGCCGACTTCGCTTTGGGAGGCACAGGTACACAAAATAATCCTTATTTGTTTTGTGCCGAAAATGGGCTTTTCCTCAATTCTCAAATCATTGAACCCAGCACTTATTTTTTCCCGATAGCAATGATACCGCAGGAGCAGTAATTTTTACACTCTATTACGACCAGCCCAGCGTTGAAAATCCTTACGAAGACCCTAATTTTTCTCAAATTTCTCTTTCTTCTACCGATGGTAATAGTATTTATGATGAAGGATTTGTTGATGTATCTTTTTTGGTAGAAGCAGAAATCATCTCTTATAATACGTCTTATGTTATTGTTCCGATTTTAGTGCCGCAAGAGGGCAACCCCACACCGCAGTTTGAGCCTTTGTGTATCGGCTCTATCCAAACTGATGGCAGCTATCCGTATATCGCTTTTGCACAGCCGATAGCCCCGGGCGAAGGTTGTGTGGCGTGCGAAGCAGCAGGCGGAACAGTGACTTTGGCGGCAGGTAGCACCAATACTTTATGCGAAACCAATTTGCCCCAAACCGTAGCTGTAGGGGTGAGCGGTCAAAACGGAAACAACTATGCTTATTTTGTAACAGATGCCGATGGTCAAATTGTATCGTCATTGTCTGCAACAGGTACGCTTTCTTTCAATACCGATTTTGCAGCAGGTACTTATCGTATTTATGGTATTGCGTATGATAATGCAGTAGTGCTGGGCAATACTATTGCCGAAATTGCAGGTACTTGTTTTGAAGTGAGTAATAGCTTTGTAAGCGTTACGATTGAAAATGCCATAGATTGTGCAGACCCTTGCGAAAGTTTTTCTATCACCGTTGCCAATGCACCAAATTGTAATTATGGAGGTCAAATTACTTTTGGTACAAACGGAGGCACTCCTCCTATCGAATGGCAATATAATTTTGTATATAATGATTTAGTACAACAGAATGCCAACGGCACATACACCGCCGTTTTGCAATTTGAAGAAAGCTATCAAATCACGGCTACTGATGCCAATGGCTGTGTAGCAACATTTAACGATTCTAATAATTGTCCCGACCCTTGTGCTGATAACAATACACCTGATTTTTTTGTCAATACTATTTGCAACGAAGACGGTACAGCAACTTTATTTATCAATTATCCCCAAGATATAGGCATATTCGTACTAAATGCCACACACAATAATGGAGCTATTCTCAATAACGGCGAATCGTACAGCATTACTACTTTGTTGGAGTTTGGTTGCGGTGGTACTGTAAGCGGTACTATTGATTGTCCGGTTGTTGTGCCTTGCGAAAACTCCACCTTAGCACTCGCCGCCGATGTGACTTGCGGAAATGGAAACGGCTTATTTTATTTAACAGCAAGCGGCGGCACTGCGCCTTACGAATTTTCAGGTGTGCCAAGCGGCTCTACATTGCAACACAACGAAACTTATAACGCCACCGTCACCGATGCTGATGGTTGCACCGCCTCTGTTCAGGGAATTATCAACTGCCCGCCGACTTCGGTTTGCGAAAACTCTACCTTAGCTCTCGCCGCCGATGTGACTTGCGGAAATGGAAACGGCTTACTTAATTTAACTGTAAGCGGAGGAACTGCGCCTTATGAATTTTCAGGTGTGCCAAGCGGCTCTACATTACAACACAACGAAACTTATAACGCCACCGTCACCGATGCTGATGGTTGCACCGCCTCTGTTCAGGGAACTATCAACTGCCCGCCGACTTCGGTTTGCGAAAACTCTACCTTAGCACTCGCCGCCGATGTGACTTGCGGAAATGGAAACGGCTTACTTTATTTAACTGCAAGCGGAGGAACTGCGCCTTACGAATTTTCAGGTGTGCCAAGCGGCTCTACATTACAACACAACGAAACTTATAACGCCACCGTCACCGATGCTGATGGTTGCACCGCCTCTGTTCAGGGAACTATCAACTGCCCGCCGACTTCGGTTTGCGAAAACTCTACCTTAGCACTCGCCGCCGATGTGACTTGCGGAAATGGAAACGGCTTACTTAATTTAACTGCAAGCGGAGGAACTGCGCCTTACGAATTTTCAGGTGTGCCAAGCGGCTCTACATTACAACACAACGAAACTTATAACGCCACCGTCATTGATGCCGATGGTTGCACCGCCTCTGTTCAGGGAACTATCAACTGCCCGCCGACTTCGGTTTGCGAAAACTCTACCTTAGCTCTTGCCGCCGATGTGACTTGCGGAAATGGAAACGGCTTACTTAATTTAACTGCAAGCGGAGGAACTGCGCCTTATTTTTTCACCGGAACAGCCAACAATGCTACCGTGGCACACAACGAAACGTATTATGCTACTGTCACCGATGCCAATGGTTGTAATGTCACCGTGCAGGGCGTAGCCGATTGTCCATATACCAACCCCTGCGCCGACAACGATTTATCTTTAAATGTCAATGTTGCGTGCGGAAATGGAAACGGAATCGTGACCTTCACTGCAAGCGGCGGCACTGAGCCTTATTTTTTCACCGGAACCGCCAATAATGCTACCGTAGCACACAACGAAACGTATTATATTTCGATGACTGATGCTAATGGTTGTTCGTATGTGGAGCAAGGAACAATTAATTGCCCACCCATTGACCCTTGCGCCGATGTAAATATTTCTATTGAACACAGCTATACTTGCAATAATGACGGAACAGCGACACTCCAGATTAATGTAAGCGGCGGTACTCCTCCTTATTTCTATAGCAGTGCGCAAAATGGTGATGTGTATCCCAACGGCAGCACTTATCAAGTAAATGTCAGCGATGCCAATGGTTGCAGTGCCTCTGCTACGGGTACTATTGAAGAAGCTGCTTGCCCCACTTGCTTTTTATTTGAAGTAAACAATGTATCAACCGAATGTTTAAATGATGGTGTATTCATTGCCTATCATTTGTCAAATGGTACACCTCCTTACAACTATACCTACGAAGCCGATTTGGGTGGCGGTGAAGTGTTGGTGGTAGAAGGTACTTTAAACAGTAACAGCAGTTCTTTCACAGGACTTATGAATGTTCCGTATAAGCTGCAATTTGTTGATGCTAATGGTTGTGAAACTATTTATTGGCTCGCTGCCACTATCTGCACACCGGCACTTTCGGCACAATCTTTTGCTATTTGTAACGAAGATAATGATGCTTTTGTAGTATTGTTGAATATAGAAGGAGGCGAAGCTCCCTATACTTTGAGCGGCAGCGTAGAAGCTGATAATATTATGGGCAACAGCTACCAAACTGCTGAATTTACGGCGGGTTCTACTTACGAAATCACCGTCAGCGATGCACAGGGCAATGCAACAACGGTATCCGGTGGCCCGATAAGCTGCAAAGTACAGCCTTGCTCCTCTCTTTCGGTAACGCACGATGTAACTTGTGACGAAACTATCGGTAAGTTTTTGGTGGACGTAGCTATTAGCGGCGGCAATCCGCCTTATACTATTGAAGGTACGGTAAATGATATACTGTATGTTGCCGGAAACTTCACCATAGGTCCTCTCACAGGCGGCAGCACTTACAGTATTTCGGTGGTGGACAACGAAGGCTGTACTTTCTACTATCAAAGCCCTGCTATTCCCTGCAAACCCGACCCTTGCGCCCTGATGAATTTCAACGCTTACAGTTGTTTGTGTCAAGGCAGCAATAGCCAGTTGCAATTTACCCTCAACGGCGGCGAAGCTCCTTTTGCTTACAGCATCACCAACAGCAACGGCGAAGTGGTAGAACAAGGCAGCAGCAATATGCCTAATTTTAATATCATGACTACCGCTTTGTGCGAAGATGCCGCTTTTGAAATCACTATCACCGACAACAACGACTGCTCTTTCAGCAAAGAAGTATTGTGCGAGGGTCCTACCGCCGTAGATTTATTGCGCTTTGAAGGCGAAGCTCTCGAAAACGCCAACGAACTGCATTGGCAAAGTGCCAGCGAATATAATTTGTTGTTCTATGCTTTGGAGCGTTCTGCCGATGGTATTAACTTTGAAGACATTGCTACCATACAAGCGGCAGCCAACGGAACAACCACCGGACGCAATTATCATTTTACTGATAAAAAAGCACCGCAAGGCATTGCTTATTATCGCTTGCGTATGGAAAATGGCGGCGGCGAGCCTGATACTTACAGCCAAACCATCAGCCTCTTGCGCGGCAAACCCGAATTATCTGTTGTAAGTGTGGGTCCCGTTCCTGCTCAAGATGCAATTTATATCCACATCAGCAGCAATACCGAAACTGTGCTGCAAACCACAATGTATGATGTAAACGGGAAATTAGTGACCACACAGGCATACAACTTGCAAAATGGCTCTCAATCTTTTCGGATAGATAGAGCAGGCTGGGCTGCGGGGATTTATTTCTTGCACTTGTCTAATGCAGAACAGCAACTCAACCAATTGTATAAAATAGTGCTTGAGTAGTTGCATACAGATTCTTATAAAAAAAAGACCGTATCTGAGATACGGTCTTTTTTTTACAGAATTTTATTTACGGACCAACTAAAAACTTACCACTATACTGCTCCTTGCCGTCTGTGGCTTGATAATAATAAACGCCCGCCTGCCAGCCTTGTAAAGAAAGAGACAAATAACTTTGCGCCCCACCACTCCGATAGCGCAGCACCCCCCTCACATCGTAAATACGCCACTCCAAAGGCATCGCCGCACGCAACTCTACCCACTGACCCGCCGGATTCGGCGATACACTCACCGTCTGAGGCGGCAACGCAAGCACCGGAACGCTCAATGTGTCGTCCGGTGTGCTACAATTTCCATAAATGGTGCTGTCGTTGCGACTGAAACATACTAAGTAGCCTGAATTATAATTTTCAAACGAACTACACATAATTACCCCCAGCCCTTGATTTGAGCCTACTCCCTCTATCTGTATATAAGAATTGCAATAAAGATCCCCCAAACTAAAAGTATCTATCTCATAATACTTATGGGATAAACCATCTGCCAAAATCGTGTCACCACTATTTATTATTTTAGAATTAGAAGAGATAGAATCCCCTGTTTGCAAATTAAAATCATACAAAATGTATTCTGTTTCATTAGAGGTATTATACCGAATAACTTGCCTATTTTCCTCACGCAACAAAGATCTCAATTTAAAAGGTTGAACAATTGTATCGCCAAATAAATTATCAAAGGCATACATTGAATCAATAATTTTTCTATACATTTTTCCGTTTATAAGGCTGTCGCCGTCTATCTTTTTTGTAATATAATTATTCCAACTTTGCCCGGGACCGTTTACATTCAACTGCCATTCCTTCCACACATTACCCGCTTGCAACATCGGTATATAATCGTCTGCTTGCGCTTGGAGCAAAGAGCAACTCAACAGCATAGTGATATAAAATATAAAGTGTTTCATAAGAATTTTTGGAAAGAAAATATAATGACAAAATTACGGACAAACTAAAAACTTACCATTATACTGCTCCTTGCCGTCTGTGGCTTGATAATAATAAACGCCCGCCTGCCAGCCTTGTAAAGAAAGAGGCAAATAACTTTGCGCCCCACCACTCCGATAGCGTAGCACCCCCCTCACATCGTAAATACTCCACTCCAAGGGCATCGCCGCACGCAACTCCACCCACTCCCCCGCCGGATTTGGCGATACACTCACCGTCTGAGGCGGCAACGCAAGCACCGGAACGCTCAATGTGTCGTCCGGTGTGCTGCAATTTCCATAAATGGTGCTGTCGTTGCGACTCAGACAAAGCAATATGGCGGACGATGATGTTTCAAAATAATAACAGGAAGCAGGAGCATAAAACCCTTCATCCGTACCCACCCCTTCTATCTGTAAATAAGGATTGCAACTAATACCCGACCACTCAATAGTGGAGGTATCCACTATTTCAAAATAGCGGTGCGATAAACCATCTGCCAAAATAGTATCGCCACTGCTTTGAACCCGCGAATAAGAATACATATCCTTAGGAACATAATCGCCCACCTGAATATTAAAATCGTACCAAACACCCTCTGTAGCAGTAGTGCTGTTATAGCCAATAACCTGCTGGTTCTCTTCTCTTAATAAAGAAAAGAGTTCAAAAGGATAACTAATTGTGTCATTTATACCACCACTATGTATCTCTGAATACAAAGAATCCATTAATTTTTATACACCTTACCATTGATAAGGCTATCTCCGGCTATCTTTATGGTGATATAATAATAAGTGTTTCCGGATATATCCATATTTTTATGACGTACTTCCCACACATTTCCATCTTGCAACATCGGTATATAATCGTCTGCTTGGGCTTGGAGCAAAGAGCAACTCAACAGCATAGTGATGTAAAATATAAAGTGTTTCATAAGAATTTTTGGAAAGAAAATATAATGACAAAATTACGGACAAACCAAAAATTTACCGCTATACTGCTCCTTGCCGTCTGTGGCTTGATAATAATAAACGCCCGACTGCCAGCCTTGTAAAGAAAGAGGCAAATAGCTTTGCGCCCCACCACTCCGATAGCGTAGCACCCCTCTCACATCGTAAATACTCCACTCCAAAGGCATCGCCGCCCGAAACTCCACCCACTCCACCGCCGGATTTGGCGATACACTCACCCTCTGAGGCGGCAACACAAGCACCGGAACGCTCAATGTGTCGTCCGGAACACCACACCCATAAATGGCATTGCCATTGCGACTGAGGCAATTTAGCCATGAAGTTGATGATATTTCAAAATAAGTACAGGAAGCTGGCGAGTAAATTCCTTCATTTGTACCTACTCCCTCTATCAATAAATAGGGAACACAACTCCTACCAAACCATTCAATAGTGGAGGTATCTACCATTTCAAAATAGCGATGTGACAAACCATCTGCCAAAATAGTATCGCCACTGCTTTCAACTTTTAAATTAAATAAATAATCGCCTACCTGAATATTAAAATTGTGTACAATGTGTTCCATAGTAGTAGCGGTATCATAACGAATTACCTGTTGGTTTTCCTCTCTTAATAAGGAGTAAAAGCTGAAAGGGTAACTAATTGTATCATACATACCAGTCTCATAATTATATGTATTTAAATAGGTAGAATCCACTAGTTTTTTATAAGCCTTACCATTGATAAGGCTATCTCCGGCTATTTTTACTGTGATGTATCGGTTTTTATCACCAGAAAATACTCCTCCGGAATGTTGCCATATCTTCCACACATTACCATCTTGCAACATCGGTATATAATCGTCTTCCTGGGCTTGGAGCAAAGAGCAACTCAACAGCATAGTGATGTAAAATATAAAGTGTTTCATAAGAATTTTTGGAAAGAAAATATAATGACAAAATTACGGACAAACCAAAAACTTACCGCTATACTGCTCCTTGCCGTCTGTGGCTTGATAATAATAAACGCCCGACTGCCAGCCTTGTAAAGAAAGAGGCAAATAACTTTGCGCCCCACCACTCCGATAGCGCAGCACCCCCCTCACATCATAAATACTCCACTCCAAAGGCATCGCCGCCCGAAACTCTACCCACTCCACCGCCGGATTTGGTGATATACTCACCGTCTGAGGCGGCAACGCAAGCACCGGAACGCTCAATGTGTCGTCCGGTGTGCTGCAATTTCCATAAATGGTGCTGTCGTTGCGACTCAGACAAAGCAATATGGCGGACGATGATGTTTCAAAATAATAACAGGAAGCAGGAGCATAAAACCCTTCATCCGTACCCACCCCTTCTATCTGTAAATAAGGATTGCAACTAATACCCGACCACTCAATAGTGGAGGTATCCACTATTTCAAAATAGCGATGCGATAAACCATCTGCCAAAATAGTATCGCCACTGCTTTGAACCCTCGAATAAGCATACATATCCTTATGAATATAATCGCCCACCTGAATATTAAAATCGTACCAAACACCCTCTGTAGCAGTAGTGTTATTATAACCAATAACCTGCTGGTTCTCTTCTCTTAATAAAGAAAAGAGTTCAAAAGGATAACTAATTGTGTCATTTATACCACCACTATGTATCTCTGAATACAAAGAATCCATTAATTTTTTATACACCTTACCATTGATAAGGCTATCTCCGGCTATCTTTATGGTGATATAATAATAAGTGTTTCCGGATATATCCATATTTTTATGACGTACTTCCCACACATTTCCATCTTGCAACATCGGTATATAATCGTCTTCTTGCGCTTGGAGCAAGGAGCAACTCAACAGCATAGTTATGTAAAATAAAAGGTATTTCATAAGAATTTTTGGAAAGAAAATATAATGACAAAATTACGGACAAACCAAAAACTTACCGCTATACTGCCCCCTGCCGTCTGTGGCTTGATAATAATAAACGCCCGACTGCCAGCCTTGTAAAGAAAGAGGCAAATAACTTTGCGCCCCACCACTCCGATAGCGCAACACACCCCTCACATCGTAAATACGCCACTCCAAAGGCATCGCCGCACGAAACTCCACCCACTCCACCGCCGGATTTGGCGATACACTCACCCTCTGCGGCGGCAACGCAAGTACCGGAACGCTCAATGTGTCGTCCGGAACACCACACCCATAAATGGCATTGCCATTGCGATTGAGGCAATTTAGCCATGAACTTGAGACTTGCTCAAAATAGACACAATTAGCAGGAGCATAAAATCCCTCATTTGTACCCACCCCTTCTATCAGTAAGTAAGGGGAACACGTACTACCACACCACATAAAAGTGCAGGTATCTACAATTTCAAAATAGCGGTGCGACAAACCATCTGCCAAAATAGTATCGCCACTGCTTTGAACCCTTGAATAAGCATACATATCCTTAGGAATATAATCGCCCACCTGAATATTAAAATCGTAGACAACACCCTCTGTAGCAGTAGCGTTATTATAACCAATAACCTGTTTATTTTCTTCTCTCAATAAAACTAATAACTTGAAAGGGTAACTAATTGTATCATACATACCAGTCTCATAATTATATGTATTTAAATAGGTAGAATCCACTAGTTTTTTATACACCTTACCATTGATAAGGCTATCTCCGGCTATTTTTACCGTGGTATATTTATTAGTCGTGCCTGCTATTATGCCTCCTTGGGAACTTGATATAGTCCACACATTACCATCTTGCAACATCGGTATATAATCGTCTTCTTGCGCTTGGAGCAAAGAGGAGCAACTCAACAGCATAGTGATGTAAAATATAAAGTATTTCATAAGAATTTTTGGAAAGAAAATATAATGACAAAATTACGGACAAACCAAAAACTTACCGCTATGAGCAAAAATGGCGCAAACCATACTGTTGTTTCTCATAGGATATATTTTTATTTTAAAAAGTGATATTGCAAATATAACTCCTTTCTTTACACAGCAAAAAAAATAGTACTATTTTTTTTTACAAAACCCAAAAAAATAGTACCCTCCAAAATTCCCCCTTTCGGAGCAAAAAAGAGGTAAAAAAACGAAAAAAACCGAGTTACACCCTCGCAAAGCCCCCTTACACTGAAACAATGTCAGGTTGCACTGAAACAATGTCAGCTTACACACCTTACAAAGCCACGTTACACCCTCGCAAAGCATAGTTACACCCTCGCAAAGCCACGTCACACTGAAACAATGTCAGGTTGCACTGAAACAATGTCAGCTTACACACCTTACAAAGCCACGTTACACCCTCGCAAAGCATAGTTACACCCTCGCAAAGCCCCCTTACACTGAAACAATGTCAGGTTGCACTGAAACAATGTCAGCTTACACACCTGCAAAGCCACGTTACACCCTCGCAAAGCATAGTTACACCCTCGCAAAGCCACGTTACACTAAAACAATGTCAGCTTACACACCTGCAAAGCCACGTTACAAGTCCGCAAAAACATCTTACAAAAATAATTTTTATCATTCCCACAATATTTTTCATACTCGTTGCGTTATTGTGCCGATGCTACACCAACAACAATAAAAGTAGCAAAAAATATTTTTTCACTAAAACAAAAAAAACACCACACCATGAACGCACGTCAAGAATCCAAACTCAACATGTATCGCGCCCTCACTCAATACTGCGACAAAAACGCCGCCCTCATTGCCACGGTGCCTGCATTCTCCAATGCCCTCAACACCCTCAAAACCAAAATCGCCGCTATCCAAAGCAACGCCTCCAAAGAATCCGCCCAAATCGGCGGCATCGCACAAGATAAAACCGCCGCCAAAGAAATACTCTGCACCCGCACCGCCGAAATCGCCGCCGCCGTATATGCCTACGCCCACCAAACCAACAACAACACCCTCCGCCAAAAAATGAACTTCTCCGTCTCCGACCTCCTCCGCATCAAAGACGACCTCCTCGTACCCACCTGCCAAGTCATCTACAACCAAGCACAAGCCAACCTACCCAACCTCGCCGACTATGCCCTCAACGCCGCCGCACTCACCACCCTCCAAAACGCCATGAACAACTACACCAATGCCACACCCCTCGTCCGAAACGCCATCGGCAACCGAAGCACCTTCCGCATCAATATCAAAAACCTCCTCAAAGAAACCGACGACCTCCTCAAAAACCAACTCGACAAAATATCCCTCCAATTCAAAAATACCAACCCCGATTTCCTACTCACCTACCGCCAACTCCGCATCATCATCGACCCCACCCGAACCACCACCGGCATCAAAATAGAACTCAAAAACAACCAAACCCTCCTCCCCGTCCCCAACGCCACCATTAGCATTGCAGAACTCAACATCAATGCCACCACCGGAGCCGGCGGCATCGCACACATCAAACCCGTCCCTCACGGCAATTACACCCTGCTCATCTCCGCACCCGGATACCAAAATGCCCAAAGTGCCGTCAAAGTCATTCAAGGCAAATCAAATCCCCTCGCCCTTCAGCTCCAAATACTTCAATAAATTTGCCCCTTTCCGCCGTTTTTGTGCAATCATAAAAAAAAGTATTATATTTACCTGCACAACAAAATTCTATTGCGCACCTGCCGTATGGATACTCAAACTTTATTGGTACTCATCTATATCCTCGTACTCGCCAGCTATGTGGGCTTCGAACTCATCGCCAAAGTACCCCCCACTTTGCACACTCCTCTGATGTCCGGCTCCAACGCCATCTCCGGCATCACCCTCGTAGGGGCTATCCTCGCTTCCAATTTCGGCGATTTGCACCACCTCAGCAAATGGTTGGGCTTGGTGTCGGTGGTATTTGCCGCTATTAATGTAGTAGGCGGCTATTGGGTTACTGACCGTATGCTGCGTATGTTCAAAAAGAAAAAATAATCATCATCTCCTTCCCCAATAAAAAAACAGACCGACACTTTTTTGAAAGTGTGGGTGTGTTAAAATATAAAATTCTGTTCCTTACGAAATAGTCGCGCCGTTGTTGATAGCAACAGGCGGGGCTACAAAATGCAGTTTGCCTTCGGCATCTTCTGCCATCAAAATCATTCCGTTGGATACCACACCGCGCATCGTGCGGGGAGCTAAATTTGCCAACAACAACACCTGCCGCCCGATAATCGCTTCGGGTTCAAAATGCTCCGCAATGCCACTCAACACCGTGCGCTCCTCAAAACCCACATTCAATGTCAGTTTCAGCAATTTATCCGCCTTCGGAATGCGCTCTGCCGCCACAATCGTAGCAGTACGAAGGTCTAATTTCGCAAAATCATCATAAGCGATGCTTTCTTTGAGCGGCGCATACACCACAGCCGCCGGAGCCGCCGCCACGCGCTCGGCTTTTCTCGCCGCCAATCGGTCGGTCTGTACCTTTATTTCTTCATCTTCAATGTTTCTGAACAACAATTCGGGGCTGTTGAGCGTATGAAATTCGGGTAAAATATTTTGCAAAACACCCTGCTCCCAAAATTGCTGCCGACAGGCTTCTGAAATATCAAGGCGAAGCTGCTCCAAAATACGCCGCGCTGTGTTGGGCAAAAACGGCTCGCAAGCCACCGCAATATTAGCGGTAAGCTCCAGCGCATAGCTCAATACGGCAGCGCAGGCTTCGGGGTCGCTTTTGTAGATTTTCCAAGGTTCGCAATCTGCCAAAAACTTATTGCCGCCCCGTGCCAAATTCATCATTTCGGCTTGCGCCTCACGAAAACGATAATTCTCCAAGCCCGCTATCATATTGCATATATTTTTATTACTCTCTTCAAAATTACTCCTGTAAGCAGCGAGAATTTTGGTTCTTAATTCGCTGTTGTCTTCTATTTCTTTTGCCGAAGGCGTTTTTCCTTCCAAAAATTTGTGCGTCAGCACCAACACCCGATTCACAAAATTGCCCAAAATCGCTACCAACTCGCTGTTTACCTTCAACTGAAAATCTGCCCAAGTAAAGTCGCTGTCTTTGCTTTCGGGAATAATACTCGTGAGGGCATAGCGCAAAGCATCTTGCTGCTGCGGAAAATCCTGCAAATATTCATCTAACCAAACAGCGTGGTTGCGGCTGGTTGATATTTTTTCACCTTCCAAATTCAAAAACTCATTGGCTGGTATATTTACAGGCAATATATAAGGCTCGCCCAAATCCTGCATCTGGCGCAGCATTGCCGGAAAAATAATGCAGTGAAATACGATATTGTCTTTGCCGATAAAATGCACCAACTTGCTGTCGCTGCTTTGCCAAAAGGGTCGCCAGTCGCGCCCCGCTTGCTGTGCCGCCCACGCCTTGCTCGCCGATATGTAGCCGATGGGCGCATCGAACCATACATACAGCACCTTGCCCTCGGTGTGCGGAATGGGCAAAGCCACGCCCCACTCCAAATCGCGCGTGACGGCACGCGGCTGCAAACCCTGCTCCAACCACGAGCGACATTGCCCCATCACCGAATTTTTCCACGCCTCGCTGCGCCCTTCGCCCTCCAATATCCAAGCATTGAGCCACGACTGCTGGTAGCTGTCCAATGGCAAATACCAATGCGTAGTGGGGCGCAATGTCAATGCCGAGCCACTCAACGCCGAGCGCGGACGGATAAGGTCTTGCGGCGAAAGGGTAGAGCCGCATTTTTCGCACTGGTCGCCGTAGGCATTTTCGTTGGCACAGCGCGGGCAAGTGCCTATAATGTAGCGGTCGGCAAGAAAACGCCCCTGTTCGGTATCATAATATTGTTCGCTTTCTTTTTCCGGCAACACGCCCGCATCATACATTTTTTTAAAAAAATGCGCTGCTGTTTCGTGATGCAAAGGGTCGGAGGTGCGATGATAAATATCAAAATCAATACCGAATTGAGCAAAACTGCTGCCCATAATATGGTGGTATTTATCCACCAACTCCTGCGGGGTGATACCTTCTTTTTGAGCACGCAACGTAATAGGAACACCGTGTTCGTCAGAGCCACACACAAAGAGTACCTTCTCTTTTCCGTAGCGGCGGCGCAGATAACGCACATAAATATCGGCAGGAATATAAGCTCCGGCAAGATGCCCGATGTGTACGCCGCCGTTGGCGTAAGGCAGTGCTGCCGTGATGGTATAGCGTTGGTAGGTCACGATAAAAAATGAAAATGTTTTTTTCTGTTGTTCAGAAAAAAAGATGATGAGTGCATTAAAATTTATAAAATAACAACAAAAATAAGCTCGCTAAGTTATCATTTATCGGCGGTTGAGTTTGTTTTTTGTTATAAAAAAAACGAATTTTCAAACCTCTAATAATTGTGTTTGGTGCAGAATAGGTGCATTGAGCCTGCCGAAATACATTATCCCTTCCAAAAAAAACAATTAATTGCTGCCTTCTTTTAGTTTTTCGGCATTTTCTACCAATTTGAGCGCATCAATAATTTCCTGCAAATCGCCGTTGATAATGGCTTCTAATTTATAGAGGGTCAAATCAATGCGGTGGTCGGTGATGCGCCCCTGCGGAAAATTGTAGGTGCGTATTTTAGCAGAACGGTCGCCTGTGGAAACCAAGGTTTTGCGGCGGGCGGCAATTTCGTTCATGTGTTTGGTGTATTCCATTTCGTACAGGCGCGTAAAGAGCATCTTCATCGCTATTTCGCGGTTTTTGTGCTGATTGCGGCTTTGCTGGCTTTCGGCAACCAGGCCTGTGGGTACGTGTGTGATGCGGATAGCGGATTCTGTTTTATTAACGTGCTGTCCGCCTGCTCCGCTGGCGCGGTAGGTATCTACTCGCAGGTCGGCAGGATTGATTTGTACATCTACTTCATCGGCTTCGGGCAATACGGCAACGGTGGCTGCCGATGTATGTACGCGCCCTTTGGCTTCGGTTTCGGGTACGCGCTGCACGCGGTGTACACCCGATTCGTATTTCAATTCGCCATATACCTGCTCGCCGCTGATTTCTAACGAAATTTCTTTAAATCCGCCCGAACTGCTCTCATTCTCCGACAATATTTCCATATTCCAGCCTTTGTTTTCTATGTAGCGTTTGTACATACGAAACAAATCGCCCGCAAAAATCGCCGCTTCATCGCCGCCCGTACCGGCGCGAATTTCCAAAATGGCGTTTTTGTTGTCTTCGGGGTCTTTGGGTATTAAAAGATTTTTGACCTGTTCTTCTATCTCCGGCAATTTGCCTTGCGCCTCTTCTAATTCGGCTCTTGCAAAATCGCGCAGTTCGGCATCGCTTTCATTTGCCAAAATTTCTTCGCTTTCTTCAATGCTGCCCAGCAGTTGTTTATACACTTGTGTTACTTTGGCGATTTCTTCCAATTCTTTAAACTCGCGGCTGAGTTGTGTGTAGCGTTTGATGTCGCTCATAATAGCGGGGTCGGATAATTGCAAACGCACATCTTCGTAGCGTATTAAAATCGCCTCTAATTTATCTATCATTGCAAAATGCTTGTTTTTTTTGAGTGGCAAAGTTAGGGATAAAAGAAATGAAAAATGAATTTATTGTCTTATACTTTACAGTATTACCACCCAAGTGAGTGATTGAGCACTTTTTTTTGATACAATAAAAATCATATTCTTTATTGTATCAAAACATTGCTACTTTTGTTTATTCTCCCTTGTTTTTAGTATTTTTGTCTGATGATGAATACAGATTTTCGCTCCGAACTCAAAACACAATTAGATAACAACACTGCTGCATTTGAAACTGCTGCCAAAGCAATAGATGTGGCGATTGTGGATATAAAACCTACGCCGGAACGCTGGTCGCTTGCCGAGTGTGTGGAGCATGTGTATGCGGTGGAAAAGGGAATTGTGCGGCTGCTCTTTCTTTTGGGGCAGGGCAACGAGGGCGCAAACGACCGCTTCGCCGAAACCGTGCCCTACGAAAAAATGCAGAAAGCAATGCAAAACCGCAATCGCTACTGGGAAGCTCCCGATTTTGTACAACCCAAGGGCACACGCGGCGACTGGAATACGCTGCTCCAAAAAATTATCGCCCAACGCCAACAACTCAGCGAGGCTTTGAACACGCCGCAGGGTTTGCCGTTTGGAACGGCTACCGCTCCGCACCCTTATATGGGCGAACTCACCATGCTGGATTGGTTGCATTTGCTCATTGAACACAACAAGCGGCATTTATTGCAAATGCAGGAAATTACAGAGGCAATTTCGGCAACTTAATAGCTATTTTTTATCCCCCTCACCTTGTTTTTTGTTACTTATTTCAATTCTGCTACCTTTGTGCATTGTTTTAAAAAAAAATGATGTTGATAAGTGTGCAAATTTTTACTGTTCTGAACATAGGGCTGCTGCTGATAAATATTATCATAGCGTTGATATTAATCAATCGTGTGTTGCGTGGCATACAAAGCGGATTGCTGCAACAACAACTTTCCAAAAATGCGCAGGAGGTGCGCTGGTCGGCGCAGGCAAAGCCTTTGGTGGGCGGCACTGTGTTTGCAACTGCTTTGGCAGTAGGATTGGTGGCATATGTGTTTTTATTTAAAGGCTCGCTTACAGGGGTACAGTGGGGGCTTGTTGCTGCCACTTTTTTCGGTTATTTGTTGGGATTGATAGATGATAATCGCAATATCAGCGCGGCGGCTAAGTTTGGCGGGCAATTGCTCTGTGCTCATCTTATTTATTTCAGTGGAAATATCATCGGTTTTTCTACACTCCCTTGGCTCAATTATATGGCTACCATTTTTTGGGTCGTTGCTTTGATGAACTCCATTAATATGATTGACAACATGGACGGCATTGCGGGTACTATTGCGCTGTTTGCCGCCCTTGCTTTATGCGGGTGCAGCAATGACGCATCGTGGCAGGCATTGTTGGTGGCAGTAGCAGGCGGTTTGTTGGGATTTTTGTATTACAACTGGCACCCCTCCAAAGTATATATGGGCGATAGCGGCAGTCAGTTTCTGGGGGCTTTTTTGGGTGCCGCTTCTATTGCTTTGTTGTGGAATGTAGCTCCTTTGCCCTCTGATGGCTTGGTATATTGGCAGGTGTTGTGTTTGCCTTTGTTGTTGTTTACGCCTTGTTTGGTGGATACCCTCACTGTAACAGGGCGGCGGTTGGCTCGTGGGCAGTCGCCTTTTGTGGGCGGGCGCGACCACACTACGCATCGCTTGGCATTGTCGGGGCTGAAAGATAATCAGGTGGCGTGGATATTTGTTGCATTGTCGGCAATTTCCGCAGCAGGCACTTATTTTCTGCACAGCACACAAGCCTGCAAAGGGGCTTTTTGCTGGACGGTTTTTGCTTATTTCGCGCTTGTTTTTGGCATAATGCAATGGTTTTATCGTATCAAGCACCCACATCATTCTTCCCGTTTATGATGAATACTTATTATGTCGCTTTATTTGTAGGCGGCGGCTTAGGTACGCTCTGCCGTTTTTGGGTGAGTAAGTCCTTATCGCCTTATTTGGTATTTCCGCTCGGCACTCTGGCTTCCAATATATTGGCTTCGCTGATAATGGGCTTTTTTTTGGGATATTGGGCAAAAGCAGACGGCGGCGTACCCTATTTGCTTCGCTTGTGGGTAGCCGTTGGTTTTTGTGGCGGTTTCAGTACCTTTTCCGCTTACAGCTTTGAGGTGTTTCAAATGCTGCAACAGGGTCGCTGGGGCACGGCGGCGGTGTATGTTATGGTGAGTACTGTTTTTTGTGTATTATCCACTGCCCTCGCTTGGTGGATAGCGCAAAGTGTGTCTTAAAAATCCTTATACTTCGCTTTCGGGAGCAAGTTGTACGGTAAGTCCGTTGATGTTATCGTTTAAATGAATTTGGCAACCTAAACGGCTGTTTTTTTGTACATAAAATGCTTGGTCGAGCATCAATAACTCATCATCGGTGGCTTCGCTGAGTTCGTGGTCGCTCAGTACATATACTTGGCACGAGGCACACAATGCCATACCTCCGCAAGTGCCTTTAACTGGCAACTCGTATGCTTTGCACAACTCCATTAAGTTCATACCCATATCTGTGGGAGCTTCGAGGGTATGTTTTGTGCCTTCGCGGTCGATTACAAATATCTCTATGGTATTATCCATGTTTTTTTATTGAAAATAATTTTATCAAAAACGCTGCAAAGTTAATACAGTAAATACTTTGAAACAGTATTTTTAAAGTTATGTGAGTCTGTAAAATAAACTTTGTCAAAGTGGTGGGCAACAAAAAAATAGAACGGAGGGAAGCAAATAAGTTGTTTTTCATTTACCGTATTTTTTCGGAACTTTGCGGCTCAAGGTGTTTTTTTTTCAACTTGCCAGCCTCTCGTATATAAAAAAATATATGACCTACAACAGCATCAGCCGCAGCATTTGCCCTTTTTGTTTGCACAAAGATATTCAGTATCATTTCACCGCCACCGACTACTCTGTGAGTGGCGAGTCGTTTGAGGTGTGGCGTTGTATGCAGTGCGCGGGCGAATATACACAACGCGCACCCGCAGCCTCCGACATCGGCAAGTATTATGCCTCCGACAATTATATTTCGCACTCCGACACGCGCAAAGGTATGATGTCTCAAATATACCATCGGGTGCGGGCGCGTATGTTGCAGAGCAAAAGCCGCCTATTAGAGCAATGGCAGGGTGCATCGCAAAAACGGCTCTTGGACATCGGCTGCGGCACGGGCTACTTTTTGAATACCCTGCAACAAAAAGGCTGGCAGGTGCAGGGAGTGGAGGTGAGCGAAGGAGCGCGGCATTTTGCACGGGAGCGGTTCGGATTGCAGGTAGCAGATACTTTGTCGGCGGTGCAAGGGAGCGGTGCGCAGCACTTTGATGCCATTACGCTATGGCATGTGCTGGAGCACGTCCACGATTTAGATGCCTACTGGCAGCAGTTCGGGCAACTGCTCGCACCGCAAGGCACACTCATTATTGCCGTGCCCAACCACCAAAGCTACGATGCCCGCCATTATTGGGTACATTGGGCAGCGTGGGACGTGCCGCGCCATTTGTATCATTTCAGCCCGAAAAGCATGGAAATTTTGGCAAAGCGGCACGGTTTTGAAATAGCCGAAAAACGGCAGTTGCCCTTCGACCCTTTTTATGTGGCATTATTGAGCGAAAAATACCGCCGTTCCGGTTTTGGCTGGTTGCGCGGAGGTATTACGGGTTTTTGGAGTTGGCTACAGGGCAGCCTGCACACTGAGCGGGCGAGTTCGGTAATTTATGTGTTGAGGCGGCAAATCAAGGGATAAAAAACAAACTTTTTATTTGGTGCGGTTGATGGTATAATCCATCAATTGTTCCAAACCGTTTCTGCCTTCGGAGGCGGGAAAATGGTGTAGGGCTTCTAAGGCTTTGTGGCGATACTGCTCCATGGCTTGTTGGGCATATTCAATACCGCCGCTTTTCCATACGGCGTTGATAACTTCTTGTACGGCGGCGGTGTCGTTATTTTTATTTTTTATCAAATACAAAAGCCGCTTGCGCAGGGAGTTGCTGGCTTGGCTGAGGGTATAAATAAGGGGCAGGGTGAGTTTTTTTTCTCGAATGTCAATGCCGGTGGGTTTGCCTATTTTTTCGTTGCCGTAGTCAAAGAGGTCATCTTTCATCTGAAAAGCGATACCGGCATATTCGGCAAATTGGGTAAGTTGTGTTGCCAAAAATCCGCTGCCGCCCCCCGAAGCGTAGCCGATGCCGCAGGCTGCCACAATGAGGGAAGCTGTTTTGCGGCGAATGATGTCGTAATAATCATTTTCGTTGAGGTTGAGGAGGCGGGATTTTTCCATTTGGAGCAGTTCGCCCTCGCTCATTTCGCGCACGGCAGTAGAAGCAATCTGGAGCAGGCGAAAATCACCATTATCCACCGACAACAACAAGCCCTTTGAGAGCAAATAATCGCCCACCAATACAGCAATTTTATTTTTCCACAGCGCATTGACCGAAAAAAAGCCGCGCCGTTCTTCGGCATCATCTACTACATCATCGTGTACGAGGGTGGCGGTGTGCAACAACTCTATCAGTGCTGCCCCACGATAGGTGGCTTCGGTGATGCCGTCATTTCCGTTGAGTTTTGCGGCAAACATCACAAACATCGGTCGCATCTGCTTGCCTTTGCGCTGCACAATATAATACATCACCTTATCCAACAAAGCCACACGGCTGCGCACTGCTTCTTTGAACTTTTCTTCAAAGATATGCAATTCGCGTTCAATGGGTTTTTGTATGGCTTCGAGCGACATCATCGGTTTTGCAATCGCAAAGGTAGTATAAATATTTTATCTGCTCAAAAACGAAAACACACTATATCCAGAGGTTTTGGTGTATATTTACAAATAAAAAAAACACACCTTGCGTAGCTATGGAAACTATTCACAGTTTGCAACATTTAGAAATAAAAGGCAGTGGCAGCCGCAGCATGCACGCCGATTGGCATCTAAAACTCAACAATCAGCCCAAGCCGATAATCATATTTTGCCACGGATTTAAGGGTTTTAAAGATTGGGGTACTTGGGATTTGCTGTCGCAATATTTTGCACAGGCGGGTTTTGCGATGCTGAAATTTAATTTTTCGCACAATGGTATTGTGGCGGGCAATTGGCAGGAACTGAGCGATTTGGACGCTTTTGCACACAATAATTTCACTTATGAATTAGATGATTTGGGTAAAATTATAGATTGGTTGGTAAATGAAAACATCGGCATTTCGGTGAGCGAAATAGACCTCGACCGTATTTATTTGCTGGGGCACAGTCGGGGTGGCGGCGATGTGTTGCTCAAAGCCGCCGAAGACAGCCGTGTGCGCAAAGTGGCAACATGGGCGGCGGTGGCTTCGCACAGTGGCAACTATACCCCCGAAGAGTTGGCGTATTGGCGGGAGCAGGAAATTATTTATGTACAAAATTCGCGCACGGGACAACTGCTACCCCTACATTATCAAATTGTTGAAAACCTATTAGCCAACCGCCGCCGTTTTGATATTCTGGAGCGGGTGCAGCATTTGCAAATTCCGGTGTTGGTAGTGCACGGCACTGCCGATGTGGTAGTGCCAATGGAGGCGGCACAGGCTATTGTGGCACAAGCACCGCAGGCGCAGCTATTTGAAATTGAGAAAGCCGACCATGTATTCGGAGCACGCCACCCTTGGAATACTCCCACTTTGCCGCCCGATATGCAGCGTGCCGCCGATGCTACGATAGATTTTTTTAAAAAAAGCAAATAATCAAAATATCAATTTTGTTGTGCGCCTATTCTAATTCCGCGCATAAAATTTTGATGCCAGCGCAAGGACACTTTGCGACGCAATAATGTGTGTATAACAATAATAATACATTCCTTAAAGTATAAACTCCATAGTTTATAAGCAGGAAAGTATTTTTTCAGCAGATAATAATAACAAAAGCCGCTACACAGCATACGATGCTCAGAGTAAGCCCCCTGATTGATTTGATGAAATACCTGTATGTGAGGATTATAATAAACAGAGTAGTTTTTTTGCATAGCACGCAATACAATTTCATAATCTTCCATAGCACCGTATGGAGTAGCCGGATTGCCATAATCTAAGTTGGTATCCAAAAGACCTATATCTTTCAGTAAAGCGGAATTAATAAAAATAGAAATCGAGCAACACAAAGAAAATACTTCATTTTTTTTGAGGTAATGCGGTTGCGTACTGCGAAAATATAAAGTATGAGGCGGGCAGCTATTATAGTATCCGATACCCAAAATATCTTTACATTGTGCGGTTGCCGTTGCTAAGGTATCGGGTGCATAGTAGCAATCATCATCGGGAAAGGCGATAATTTTGCCGCGAGCCTGATGAATCCCCAAATTACGACTTGTCACCAGCCCGCGTTGCTTCGTTTTGATATGCCGAACCGTGAGCGTACCGGCATAAGCGTTCAATATTTTTTCAACACGGTCATCTGAATTTTGATCCACAAGAATCAGTTCAAACGCAGGGGCATTAATTTGTTGCTGTAAAGAACGCAACAATGGAATTAGCTCACTACTTCTGTTGATAGTGCCGCAAATGAGGCTGATTTCCATATACAAATAAGAGTTTTTAAGGTAGTAGGATATATTATAAAAGTCTAATACAAATTAAAGATATGGATTTTTAAAATGTAATCAATCAGGTGCTCATAGTTAGAAAGATTCCCCAAAAGTAAATAATTTGCTACAAATCGCAATACCTTTATCTTAAAAAAACATATATGTAGCCCTTAAAATATTATCAACAATATTTAAAAAAATGATGCTCACAAAGAAATAATAATAAAAATTATTCATTTCACCCATTTAGCGACACTCCATTGTCCTTTATCGCTGAAAAACTCCGCCGCATACACGCCGTGCGGCAATGCAGATACCTCTACGGCAGTGCCGCTACTATAACCCTTTATGCTGCGCACAATCTGTCCGGCGGCATTGCGTAGCAGCAAAGTACCTGTTGCAGCAGATAAGTCGGTATATTCAACGAATAAATAGTCGGCAGCCGGAACGGGGCGCACTTTTAATTGCGGAGTATTGGGTATGGAGCCGGTGGTATTGATGATATAAAACGGAGTCGTTTTACCGCTTCCTTTCACGGCATTTGCACTACTACTGTCTTTACTGCCAAAATGATACACATTCGTGATATTTATATCAACATTCTGGGGGCTGATAGGAGTGGGTATTTCAATACAGTTGAAATTAAAAGGCAAATAAAAATTGACCGTAAAAATTGCCGCTTCGCTGCGTGTGCCGTAGATGCTTTGTACAACGTAATAAGTACCTTCGGCAGTTGGCGTAAAAACATCACCTTCGGCAAGCAACTCGGTGAGGGCAGCATCGGCATACCAGCGCAGGTCGGTGCCATTGGCGGTGATAAGGGCATCTTCATTGACGCAAAAATTATAATGGGCGGCGATGAGAGCAGGCGGCGGCGTGTAATAAAAATAAAAACTCGCACTATCCGAAGGGCAAGTGCTGAAAGGATACACCGCATAAATATCCACATCGCCGTTGGTGGGTAGCACACTGCCGTTCTCAACAGGGTTGCCGTTGAACAAAATCGTATATTCGGCGGTTGCGTTTGCATTTAGAATTTCAATTTGATTGCCATTTGCACCCATGGTATATTCAATGGTATCGCCACCGCCTGCCATTCCGCCGACAACAGGCATTAAATGACTCTCCTCCGCACCATTTAAAGTCTGGCTCACATAATACAGCGTATTTTCGGGCAAAGAGAAATAATTACCTTCTTGTACCAATATATAATTATCGCAAGCACCCTTTTTGTACCAGCGAATATGTTCACCATAAGCGTAGCGTTCGGCACTGCCGCAGGTGTACTCAACAAAAGGTGGCGGCACGATATAAAAACTCTTTGTGCAAGATATTTCCTCGTCAGTAGCTATGAGCTGAATGGGGAAATTATAATTTAAAGTTACTTGCTGATTTTCATTGAGCGACAGCGTATCGCCCGAAGGCAAAAACACCGTATATGTGTAAGCGGCGGGTAAATCGTTGAATTGCAACACAGCAGGCGAAATTTTGGTATAAGCGTCAGCATCATATTTTAAATGCTCAGAAAGGGCATTAAATACAGATTTTAATGTAATAAAAGCGGCGTTGCTCTGTGTACCTGCATATTCGTTCACTGCTTTTATGGTGGTCATTGCTGCATCGGGCGGCAAAGCGGCAGCAAATGTATTGCCAACCGCCAGCAAATTATCCTGTGCATCATACCAATGCGTATTGATGCTGTTTTGAGGCGACAATACAAGCGTATCCTCATCACAAATCTCATATATATTTTCTTCAAAAACAGGGGGCATTAAAATATATTTTGATACAAAAGATGTCCCGCAATCCAAATTATAATTATCGTTTTTTAAAGCCACCAATGCCTCAAACAAACCATTTTCTTCAATAACAAAAGAGCCATCAGGCTGCGGGCTGAGGGGGTCTCCTTTAAATTTTGCCCAAATTATCTGCTGCGATTCGGGATTATTGAGTGTTAAAAAAGGCATATCATACTCCAATTCCACATCTTTGATACCCGAACTCCTTATATCAACAGTTGATTTGAAACCAACTTTGCCATTGAATACTTTGGCAGCCCGCAACCTAACAAGACTTTGGTTGGGAGGCACATCTATATTATCGCTCATATCTATTATTATTTCATTCATTGTCAAGTATTCGCCTGCTTCGTTGTACCAATACACCGTATCTGTTGTGTTTAAATGAATAAAAACACTATCAGTATTTTGACACACATATATCGTAGTATCGCCAACAGTGCCTATCAATGGTATTGTTTCTTCCAACACACAATCAGGCATACCCAAAGGATTCACTTTCACAATCAGGAGAGCATTATTGTGGTAGGAATCATAAAAACCATTATTAAAAGGAACAGCCTCACCATTGATACTAAAATTATATTCGTAATCACTATTCGTGATAATTTGTACTTGATGGCTGAAGTATTGTTCTAAAATAAAAGGTATGGGGTAATAAATAGTGAAATACTCCGGCTCGCTATCCACACCATTGACGGTATTGGTGACAAAAAATTGAGTTTTTTCGGATATATCAGGCACAAAAGAATTACCGCTATGCAATAAGGCAGAGTCGGCAGCGCGATACCAACGAATATTGCCGCCTGCACTATAAAGAGCAGGTGGGTTATTATTGCAATAATTATAGTCGGGTATTTCGGGAACTTGGGCTTTGGTAGCAAACTGTTCAGTTATTTCGCAGCCGTAGCCGGAGTGGAGCGATAAAGTATAAACACTTTCTGCTTCGGCGGCAGGAAAAGAGGTGCTTTGTTGCAAATGCAGCGGATAAGTATTCCCAATCTGTATGATAAGGCTGTCGTCACTGCTCAAAGTAAGTAGATCCAGCGCATTATTTCGCCAAAAATCAAATAAACTGCTGCCCTGATAATCCAAAGTGAGATAGTTGCGCTCATAGCCTTTGATGCTTTTATCCAACACTTCTACTTGGACAGAATTACTTTCAATATCATTAATACTTTGGGTGCAATAATAATAACCGGCTTGGTCGGGTACAAACCCACTGCCTTGTACCAATAAATTCTGGTTGGCATCATACCATCGGATATTGCTGCCCTGCGCCAGAAAAGCATCGCTCAAAGTGCCGCCATTGCACAAATACACCTGTTGCGGCGACACAAAAGGCGGCTCTACACCTACTACAAAATGGAAATTTTTTAGAGCTTCATCTTTCCATTGTACTTCGTTGCTGTTGATTTTAACGCTGTATTTTCCGGCTGGCAATGCGCCCAAATCAATTACTTTCCGATAAAAATCATACCCACAGTGGATATTTTCATCATCATTCAAATACAAATTATCAAACTGAATATAAAAAGTTTGGTTGGCGGGGTCGTAGGTAAAAGTAGGTTGCAAAGCGCAAGCCGCCCCCCAGCCTTCAAGAAAAAGCGTATTTTTTCCGGCATAAACAGCAGCTCCTGTATTTTCAACGGTCAGGTTATTTTTTTCCTCTTGCTCAAAAGAGCAGTTTTTGTACAGATTTAATTTAATATCTCCTTCTATTTGAGCAAAAAAATGGGGGGTGTCGTAGCCGATAATCAAGCCACCCGCCGTTGCCAAATTGGAATAGGGCAGCACACTGCCCGGCACAATACAACCCGGAGCCAAATAGGTGGGAGTGGGCAAATTATATTCGCATATTTTTTTGCCGTCTTTGTTGTATTTATTCAGTATAGCCCCGCAAATACCACCATTGATATTATTGGCAATATTGCCGGATTGGAGTTCGTATAAAAAAGGAGATTTGCGGGAGGTATAAAAAAAAGAGGTATAGGAAGCAAGCGCACCTTGTGAAATATCGCTGACAGAACTTCGTATTGCTTTGCCTTCGTAGTTATAGATAATTTTGGTATAAGAAATACCCGCAACAGAAGGACCGCCGTAATTTACAGAGTTGCATACTTGTATAAAAGCATTTCCTATCAAATGAATACTTTGCTGGGCTACATTTAAGTTTCCCAAATTTACGGGCGGTGGCGGTATTTCCAATTCCCATTCTTTTTGGGCGTGAGCATTGTATTTCCATGCTTTTTTTATCCAGTTGCCCGCCTGCTCCTCACCGATAATGAGGCAGCCGCCGTCCACTGTAGGGCGAAAATCGCTGAACTGCGAAAAATTTTGTATTTGTATTTTCCAATGAAAAACGCCCTGCTCATCAAAACGGCTCAACCAGCCGTGCCCGCCGACATTTTCCGCCATAAAATAGCCGCCTCCTTCGGCGGGTTTTGCGCCAAAAAGCGGTACGGGCTGCGTGCTTTCGTTGAGCAATACGCCCTGCGGACTGATAAGAAAACGCCAAAAAGTGGCAGTATTGCGCCGCGCCGTGATAAGATAACCGTCAGGGGTAAATTCAATGGGCGGCGTATCGCTCATTTTTTCGGAGGCGGTGGGGCTGCCGTATTTATTTTGCCACAGCAAATTGCCCTGTGCATCAATTTTTGCCACAAAAGCATTATCATCGCCGTTGGCACTCTGGGTAGCCACGAGCAATAAATTTCCATCGGGAGTTTCTATCATATTCGCGGGGCTTTCTATGGAGTTTTCAAAGCCCAACAATGTTTGAAAATCCTGTGCTTGAAGGCTATTTACATTGCTACAATAATAACAACAGTACATTGCTATCATCAAAAAATAATTTTTCATAAGGTGCAGTCATAAAAATTGACACATCAAAAATATACTAATTCCGGCATATTATCAATACTGAAACATTCATCAAAATTGTATCTTCGCATTTTTACAGCAAAAACTTTGCCCAGCCTGTGTGTGGGTAAAAGTATTTTTCAACTATTTATGTCGTCATCATCTGTTATACGATTTTTTGCACAAGCGGTGTCGGTGGTATTGCACCCGATATGGATGTGTACGCTTGCGGCGGTGTATTATTTATGGAGCAACCCCTATTATTTTCATCCGTTGCGCTCGCCGCAGGGAGCTACGGTATTGTTCAGTTTTGTGCGCGACACACTGATTTTTCCGGCGGCGGCTTTGTTTTTACTCCAAAAATTGAATTTTATCAAAGACATTGCAATGGAAGAGCGCAAACAAAGGCTGCTCCCTCTGCTGATATTGATGATATTGATGTTTTCGGCTTATTTCAATTTCAAACGTTTTGAAATGCAAGAGCCTTTGCAGGATTTGATGCTCGGTGCGGCTTTTTCGTTGTTGGGGGCATATTTTGCCAATGTGATGCGTTTCAAAATCAGTTTGCACGGTATTGGTGCGGGTTGTTTGGTGGCGGCGGTTTTGTATTCGGTGCGTTTTTCGCTGTACAACATAGATGTTTTTCTGATGGCGGCGATATTGTTGGCGGGTTTGGCAGGTACGGCGCGTTTGTTGCTCAATGCACACACTTCGCAGGAGGTATATGCCGGATATGCAATGGGCTATACGCTGCAATTGCTGGCGTTTTTGGTATAAAAAAAACAATCAACTTATTTTAAGTTTTTCATTTTACCATTTTTATATCTTTCGCTCGCTGTTTGGTAATAAGCTATGGTTTTTTCCTCCAAAAAATTATTTTTAGTATTTGATAAAGTCATGCTTTTTAAATCTGTATTCCACAGATAAGTTTTAATTTCTTTTCTGTCGTTCACTTCAACAAAAGTGGTATCTTTTAGCATACCGAGCGTTCTGTAATTTCCGATGAGTGCTCTTTCGTCAGTATTTTTCATTTTAAAAATATTATTCCCATAAAATTGTGTTTCATAGCTCCAGTTCATCAATGAAAAAACACTTGGCATCAAATCAATTTGCGAACAAAGTTTATCAACCTTTAAGTTTTTGTGTGCGTTGAGAATTAATGCCGGAATATGGTGTTTTTCAATGTTGATTTCCCATTTTCCGGCACTGCTTGCGCAATGGTCTGCCACAATTACAAAAATGGTATTATCAAACCAGGGTTTCTTTTTTGCTTTCTCAATAAATTGGCCAAGAGCATAATCGGTATATTTTACGGCACTTTCTCTATCACCCTGCGGCAAATCAATTTTATTATCAGGAAAAGTATAAGGTCTGTGATTCGAAGTAGTCATAATAAACTGAAAAAAACGTTTATTTGATTTGGCATCTATATCAGCATACTTCAAAGATTGGTTATAAATATCCTCATCACAAATACCCCAGGCATTTTCAAAAGAAACTTCATTGTCGTTGATATTATAGCGTTGAGTTTTTATATCATCAGACAAAGGATTTCCTCTGTTTCTATCAACAATATCAAAACCCTGTCCGCCAAAAAAATTATTCATATTATCAAAATATCCATCTCCTCCATAAATAAACTTGATTTCGTATTGTTTTTCCTTTAGCACATTCGCTATCGAAAATATATTGTCGTTGTGAAGTCGCCTTACGATACTGTTTCCGGGTGTTGGCGGAACACTCAAAGCCAAAGCCTCCATACCTCTTACGGTTCTGGTTCCGGTGGCGTACATATTGGAAAAAAATACGCCTTCATTTATAAAGCTATCAAAATTAGGTGTGATATTTTTTTCATTGCCAAAAGCGCGAAGAAAATCGGCACTAAAACTTTCAATGGTAACGAGGATAATGTTGGGAAATATCTGCAATGAATCCGTACCTGTTATTTTGCGTGTTATATTATCAAATGTTGCATCATCTACATAGCTTTCATTTTCCTGCAAGAGTTCCTGCTTAATGATGCTGTATGCTTTTTTTAAATCCAAAGTGGGATAAAACAAATCATAATCCAACTCATTAGACCTAAAAGCGGCAAAAAACGAAAAAACCCCGTTTTTACTGATTTCATTTTCAAATATATTATTGCTCCAGTCGGCAGCTTTATTATCTAAAAAAAAGCCCAAAATAAAAGAAAGGGCAAAAAAAGGAATTGCAAGTCCGAGTCTTTTAAAAAAAGGAGTTTTTGACGTAAAAGTTGCTTTAAAAACATGCTGCTTATTGAATATCCATAAAATAGCACCAATACACAAAATAAGTGCGGTAATGAGCCAGGGAATAGGATACGACTGATTGATATTTTCAATGACTTCGTAAGTATAAATCAAATAATCCACCGCTATAAAATTGAACCTTGTTTTAAACTCCTCCCAAAAAGGAAATTCGGCAAAAGAAGAAAACAAAACAACAAACAGCGTAATACACAAAATAAATAAAATAAATATTTTGTCTATTTGAGTACCTATCCATTTTTTGGGAAACAAAAGCAAATAAAGTAAAAGAACCGCCCCAAAACACATTGCTACAAAGCTATCATATAAAAAACCAATGCCAAACATTTTGAGCAATTCAAAAACAGAAAAATCCAATTCGCCAATACTCAAAAAATAAAGAGAAATACGCACAATTGTGCTAATTACTATATAGGTCAGTACGAGGGCAAAATAAATTTTAAACCTCGAGTTTGTATTTTTTTCCAAACCCATAAATTAAGGCATTTTATATACATGATAAAAAAAGCTACGCAACGCTAAAAACAAAAATATATTAAATTAAAGTTGTAAGGTTCAAAGGCAATGATAAAAAGGATAATTCTACTAATACTTTACACTGTTTTTTCTCTTTTTTTATTACCCTTTTCAGTTTGGTTTATTTAGTTTTGCTTTTCAGGCAAATTATACTTGTTCATATATTTATGATACAGGTCTTTTTGTTTATTTTCCAAATTCACCTCCCGTCCGTCTATAAAAGCCCGCTCAATATGTTGGGTCATTGGGTCTAAAACATCGCCTTGGGAAATGATAAAAGAAGCCTGTTTTCCTTGTTCCAAAGTTCCATAAGCGGCATCAATGCCCAAAATAGCCGCCGTATTGGAAGTAATGGCACTCAAAGCCTGTTCTTTGGTCAGCCCGTAAGCCACCGCCTTACCCGCCGTAAAAGCTAAATTACGCTGCTCGCCACTGTCGTTTTCTGCCGAAACAGCGTACAATACGCCCGCATTTTGGAGCAAAGCGGGCAGTTTGTAAAAAATATCAATATCGTCGTCATTGCGGCGCGGCAACTGATGTGTTTTCTGAATAATGACCGGAATATCGTTTTCTTTGAGTATATCGGCAACTAACCAACTTTCTGCTCCTTCTGCCAGCACCATTTTCACCTGATGACGCTTCGCGAACTGCACTGCTGCCATAATTTCTTTGGTCAGATTGGCGCGGATATACAGTTTTTTACTACCCTCAAAAACACCGCACATCGCCTCAAATTTGAGGTTTTGCGGATAATCAGAAGGTGCTTGACAATAATTTGCGGCTTCGGTAAAAAATTGCTCCAACTCCTGTAATTGCTGTTCGTATTTTTTGGAAGGCACAATGCGCCCCTCTTCGTATTCGTACAAAGAAGGAAAAGAGAGCCACATACCTTCATCTGCTTTCACGGCGGCATCTTCCCAATTCCACGCATCTAACTGCACCACCGAAGAAGTACCGCTGATGCGTCCGCCCTGCGGCACAATTTGCGCCATCAGCACGCCGTTGGAGCGCACGGTGGGCGTAATTTGACTGTCGGTGTTGTAGGCAATCAGGGCACGCACATTTGAGTTATAATCGCCTACTTCGTAGTAGTCGCGCTGGGCACGCACCGCCCCCGTTTCACTCAAGCCCAAAATGCTGTTGGGCGATATAAGTGCCGGATACACATGTTTTCCATAAGCATCAATCGTTTTGGCATCGCTCATATTGAGGCGTATAACGGTAGCATCGGCAACCAGAATAATACGCCCGTTTTCCATACCCAGCACACCATTCGGAATTACTTTTCCGTTTCCTAAATGAAGCGTTGCATTCATAATATAGGTTTTGCCTTCGAGCAATTTACCCGGTGCAGGTATCCAGTTTTGAGCTTGTGCGGTAGCTTGTGCAAAAAAAACAAGCACATTTATCAGCAACAGACGAACATTTAATTTCATATCGCGAAAAAGAAAAAAACAAAAAAAGATGATAAATCAAAAAACGAAAATACAACAACTTGCTCATTCGGCGGTTTATTTTTTATGAAAGCCAATGATAAAAATGCAGCTTTTGAGTAACGTGCGACGAAAAAATTGTCTTATAAAAAACGTTTTACTGTCATTTTTTTTATAATTAAATATAAAAAATGGGTAATATTGAAGTTGTAAGGAGTTTGAACTTCGTTTTGTAATATCTCTTGATGGCAAATTTATATATTTTAATCGGCGGAAATATGGGAAAGCGGCACTATCGGCTTCGTCAGGCGGCACAGTATTTATCGCAGCAGGTGGGGAGCATAGCGGCGGTATCGGCGGTGTACGAAACCGCACCTTGGGGCAATACGCAACAAGCTGCTTTTTTGAATCAGGCTTTATGGCTAAACACTACCCTATCTCCGCACGAAGCTCTCGCCGCCGCCTTGCGCATTGAGCAGCAAATGGGAAGGGTACGCCGCGAAAAATGGGGGCAGCGCATTATTGATATTGATTTGTTGCTGTATGATGATGTTGTTGTGCAACATTCCGATTTGACCCTCCCCCACCCTTTGTTGCACGAGCGGCGTTTTGCGTTGCAACCTTTGTGCGACATTGCACCCAATCTCTCGCATCCTTTATTGCACCGCACTTGCGCCCAATTGCTCGCCCACTGCCGCGATACTTCGGAGGTGCGGCGTTGGCAGTAATGAAAAAAAAATCAAAAAGCAGTTATTTTCTTATATAACTATTAAAAAGGATTTTTTAACCATAAAAGAAATGAATAATTTTTTGATACGTTTGTTGATGTGCCTGTGCAGCATCGTCTTTGCCGATACGTGGGTATTTGCACAACAAACACCTACTGTAACGGCGGTGGACCAAGATGTGAAACTGGCGCAGCAGTACTTTCAAAGCGGCGAATACGAAAAAGCCCTGCCTTTGTACAAAAAATTGTACGAAGCCAACAACACTAACGGTCTTTATTATTACAATTATTTCCGCTGTATGATATATGTAAAACAATACGACACCGCCGAAAAACTTATCCGCAAAACACTCAAAAATAAAGATCAGGATAATTTGGTCGGTTGGATTGATTTGGGGTATTTATATTTACAGCAACAAAAAAATGAAGAGGCGGAAGCAGCTTTTAAAAAAGCATTGGACGGCATCACCAAAAGTAATGTGCCGCAAGCCTATTCGGTTGCCAACTCTTTCGGCAGCTACGAACTGAGCGATTATATGCTCGCCACCTATCTCAAAGCCCGCGATTTGCTCAAAGACCCCACTGCTTTTTCTTACGAGCTGGCACAGGCTTATAAAAAGCAGGGAAAATTTAAAGAAATGACCGATGCGCTTTTGGAGTACGCTTCGATGAGCGACAATAATATGCAACTCGCCAAAAACGAATTTCAGCGTATTATTCCTATTGAAGAACACCGCGATTATTTAGAAGCCCAAATTTACAGGCGCGTACAAAACGAAAACGGCAATGATGTGCCTTATACCAATTTGCTGATTTGGTTTTTTCTGCAACAAAAAGACTACGAATCGGCATTTGTGCAGGTAAAAGCCTTAGACCGCCGTTTTCAGGAAGATGGCAAGCGCGTGTTTGAGTTGGCGCAAAGTGCGGCTTTGGAAAAAGACTATGTGCCCGCTATTGAGGCTTACGAATATGTAATTGCGAAAGGCAAAGGCACTGCTACATACAGTATGGCACGCACAGCATTGGCAAATACCCAAATGCAACGCCTCGAAAACACGATAGATTATACCGCCGATGATTTAAAAAGTATGGAGCAAAATTATCTGGCAATTTTAGACGAACTGGGTCGTTTGCCGTCCACCGCCATTGTTATGCGCAATCTCGCCCGTTTATACGCACTTTATATTCACGATTTAGATGCTGCCATTGCGCTGCTTGAAAACTTAATCGTGATGCCCGCCGTCAATGGTGTATTGCGCGGACAAGCCAAATTAGAACTCGGCGATTATTACATTATGCAAGGCGATGTGTGGGAGGCGGCTTTGTATTATATGCAGGTAGATAAAGATTTTAAAGAAGATATTTTGGGCGAAGATGCCCGCTTTCGCAATGCCCGCCTCGCTTATTTCAACGGCGACTTTGAGTGGGCGGCTTCGCAATTAGATGTTCTCAAAGCCTCCACCTCCGAGCTTATCGCCAACGATGCTTTGGAGTTGTCGGTATTTATTTTGGACAATAGCGGTATGGACAGCACGATGGAAGCGATGGGCTACTTTGCACGCGCCGATTTATTGATGTTTCAAAATAAAATGCAGGAATCCTTGCGCACCCTCGACAGCCTCGAAAACTTGTACCCGGGACATGCTTTGGCAGATGATATATTGTTCAGACGCGGCAAAATTGCTTATCGCCAACGCCAATACGAAAATGCCTATCAATATTGGGAGCAGGTAGCCAATGGCTTTGCCGAAGATATTTTGGCTGATGATGCTATTTTTGAAAATGCCGAATTGCAGGAGCAATATTTTAAAGATAAAGTAAAAGCGATGGAGTTGTACGAAAAAATAATAGTGGATTATGCGGGCAGCCTCTACACCGTAGAAGCCCGCAAACGCTACCGCAAATTGCGCGGCGATGAACTAAATTAAAGCAAAAAATAGTCTATTTCGTATTTGAAAAATTTTTTATTATTCTTCAAACAACAAACTGCCGATACGCACCATCGTAGAACCTTCTTCGATAGCTATATTATAATCACCCGACATACCCATAGAAATTTCTTTAAAATCGTCATTTTTGGAAAAAAAACGCTGTTTCAGTTGTCGGTAATACTGCTGTAAAGTGGCAAATTCGCGGCGTATCTGCGCTACATCATCGGTAAAAGTAGCCATTGCCATTACGCCACTGATGCGAATATGCTGCAATGCCGCCAATGCCTCCGACTCCAACAAAGCCTCCACTTCGGCAAAAGTAAAGCCGTATTTGCTTTCCTCCTGAGCAATATGAAACTGCAAAAGGCAATCAATACGGCGGTGTTGCCGTGCAGCTTCCTTATTGATAGTTTGGAGCAATTGAAGGCTGTCTGCCGAATGTATCAAAGCCACCCACGGCGCAATATATTTCACTTTGTTATTTTGCAAATGACCAATCAAATGCCACTCAATATCTTTGGGCAGTTGCTCATATTTTTGCACCATTTCCTGCACACGGTTTTCGCCAAAAATGCGCTGCCCTGCTGCATACAGTTCCATTATCTCGGCAGTTGTACGGGTTTTAGACACCGCCACCAACCGCGCACCTTTTTCTTCCAATTCAGCTTTTATTTGCCGAAATATTGCCATATTTGCCATCATCAATCAACTTCAAAACCCAAAATTACAAACTTGTTGCAAAACTCAACTGCTCAATGCTCAATATCATCACCTATATTCCGCGTGGTGAAGCAATATTTTTTATTATTTGTTGTTGCGCTTGCCGTTTTGTTTACAGATGCCTGTCGTCCTGCTGCCAATACGCCCGCACCTGCGCCGCCTGCAAATTTGATAGCCGAAGACACTTTAATTCAGATTTTGGCAGACATTCATTTGCTGGAAGCCGCCTATAAAGATCACAAAAACGCCACTCAACTGCCCTATTCCAAAGAGCAGATGTATGCTTGGGTAATGCAACACCACCCTTCGGTGAAAATAGAAGATTTTAAAAATTCTTTTATTTATTACAGCAGTCAGGCGGATAAAATGGAGCGCATTTACGACCGTGTAATGGAAGAACTCTCGCGCCGCGAAGCTAAAAACGATTAAAAAATGACATCATTTTGTTTGACATACACGATATTTTTTTGTAACATTGCGTTCCTTTTTTTATCATTTTGATTTTTAAAAAAACGGATTGAATTTCATTTTATCACGATACATCTGCGAAATTATTTTTTTATGAATAAAGTGTATGCAAATGCCGATGCGGCAATTTTTGATATTCCCGACCACACTACGCTAATGCTCGGTGGTTTTGGTTTGTGCGGTATTCCCGAAAACGCTATCGCTGCTTTGGTGCGCAAAGGAGTGAGCGGGCTGACCTGTATTTCCAACAATGCCGGTGTGGACGATTTTGGCTTGGGTTTGCTGCTGAAAACGCGCCAAATCAAAAAAATGATATCGAGCTATGTGGGCGAAAATGCCGAATTTGAACGTCAGTTATTGTCGGGCGAGTTGGAAGTAGAACTCACACCGCAGGGCACATTGGCGGAGCGTATCCGCGCAGGTGGGGCGGGTATTGCTGCGTTTTTTACCCGCACCGGCTACGGCACAGAAGTAGCAGAGGGCAAAGAAATACGCGAAATCAACGGGCGTAAGTATGTGCTGGAAAGTGGCTTAACCGCCGACTTCGCTATCATAAAGGCTTGGAAAGGCGATGCGCTGGGCAACTTGGTATTCAAATACACCGCCCGCAATTTCAACCCGATGATGGCAACCGCCGGAAGAATCACCATTGCCGAAGTAGAAGAATTAGTACCAATAGGAGCATTAGACCCCGACCATATCCACACGCCGGGTATTTTTGTAAAGCGCATTTTTCAGGGCACTGATTATGAAAAACGCATCGAACAGCGCACCGTCCGCAAAGCATAGCGCGGCTCTGAATATAAAACACAGGTACTTTATTCAGAAATTATTTTCCATTTATAGCAAAAAGATGGAACACAGATAAAACTGATTTAGCGAATAATCACAGATTTTTATCTGTGAAAATCCGTTCCATTCATCAAATCTATGTTCAAAAGTATTTTTATAGCAATGAAAGAATATTTTTTTGCTAAAAATGCTCAGGAACGGCGGCTTCCCAGTCGTGGCGGTATGCTTCGGGAACAGTAGCGGCACTCAGCAAACAGCCCACCGGAATATAAGGATACAATTCGGCATAGGTTTTTACTTCGCTCATCGTTACGCGGCGCATCAATAAGTGGCGATTGATAAGATGTGTATCGTGCAATCCGGCGGCAGCCATTAGTTCCATAAAACTTTTTATTGTTTCGCGGTGATAGTTAGCCACACGCTCTTTTTTGTTGCTGACCACCAATCCCTTTACCAATTCGGGGTCTTGTGTTGCTACACCTGTGGGGCAGGTATTGGCATTGCACTCCAAAGCCTGAATACAGCCCAAAGCCATCATCATCGCCCGCGCACTGTTGCAGGCATCTGCTCCCAAAGCAAAGGCACGTATCATATCAAAACCGCTGACAATTTTTCCCGAAGCTATCAGCGTAATATCTTTCTTTAAATCAAAGCCCTGCAACACATTGTAAGCAAAAGCAAGTCCTTCGCGGTAGGGCATACCCACCGAATTGGAAAACTCCAAAGGAGCTGCACCAGTGCCACCCTCGCCGCCGTCTATGGTAATAAAATCGGGTTTGATACCACATTGTATCATAGCTTTGCAAATAGCGATGAACTCTTTTTTGCTGCCGATACAAAGTTTAAAGCCTATCGGTTTTCCGCCGCCGGCTTCGCGCATACGCCCTATCAGTTGCAACAATTCCAAGGGCGTAGAAAATGCAGTATGCGCCGAGGCGAAAGTACTTCGGTATAGGGTTTTACGCCGCGAATAGCGGCAATTTCGGGTGTATTTTTGGCGGGTAAAATACCACCGTGTCCGGGTTTTGCGCCTTGCGACAATTTGAGTTCAGCCATACGCACCTGCGGATAGCGCATTTTTTCGGCAAATTGTTCCAAAGAAAAATTTCCATCATGATCGCGGCTGCCGAAATAGCCCGTACCCACTTGATAAATGAGGTCGCCGCCGGCTTCCAAATGATAAGGACTGATACCGCCTTCGCCGGTATTGTGGGCAAAATTTCCTATTTTAGCTCCTGTATTGAGTGCAAGTTGTGCATTTTTGCTCAATGAACCGAAGCTCATCGCCGATACATTCAGAATACTCGCCATATAAGGTTGAGTGCAGGCTGCTCCACCGATGCGTGTGCGCGGAACTTCGGCGGCGTGATGATTAATGGCAGCAATAGAATGTTGCATCCATTCATAGCCTTCGGCGTAGGTATCTAATTGAGTGCCGAAAGGTGTGGTATCCAATTCTTTTTTGGCGCGTTGATATACAATAGAGCGCGTAATACGGTTAAAAGGACGACCATCAATATCCGATTCTATAAAATACTGATAAAATTTGGGGCGCAATTCTTCCATCAAATAGCGGCTTCTGCCCAAGAGTGGAAAATTGCGCACAATGGCGCGGCGCGATTGGGTCATATCATAAATACCTCCTATTACTAAGGGTACAATAATTGCCAATGCCCACCACCACTTCGGCGACACAAAATATCCCAAAAGCAGCACACCCACAATAAACAGGGTACTGATAAATACAAATTCATTACGCATATAAAATCAATAGCAAACCAAACGTGAAATAAAAAAGGAGGGTTTAAGTATAATCTTCGGGATATACGATACCCGTATAGCTGTGGTAGCGCGAAGCTGCAATGGTTCCGTCTTCTACGGCAGCAGTCACCGCACAATGCGGTTCGTTGATATGTAAGCAATTATTGAAACGGCATTTACCGATTAAAGAGCGCATTTCAGGAAAATAATGCGAAATTTCATCTTGTTGTACTTCGGTAGGCTGCCATTCTTTTACGCCGGGAGTATCAATAATAAAGCTATCAAAAATACTGCTTTGCAAAGGTGCGCGGAACATAATAGTATAAGTGGTCGTGTGCATGCCTTTGTCGGTATAATCCGAAATAGCGCGGGTTTTTTGCTGTGCTTCGGGAATAATGGCATTGATAATGGTTGATTTTCCTACACCGGAGTGCCCTGCAAAGAGGCTGGTTTTTCCGGTGATAATGCGTTTTACTTTATCAATATCTGCTTTATCCATTGCCGAAAACAAAAACACACGATAGCCCAAAGGCTCATAAATAGCACGCCATTGTTCAAAAACTGCCAGTTCGTCTTTATTATACAAATCTTTTTTATTGACAATAATAGAAACGGGAATATGAAACATTTCGGCAGTAACCAAAAAGCGGTCAATAAAGCCCAAAGAAGTACGCGGGCTGCGCAAAGAGGTAATCAGGAGAGCCTCATCAATATTAGAAGCTAAAATATGGCTTTTGTGCTCGTTGCGCGGCGACTGTCGTATGATATAATTGTTGCGGTCGAGGACTTCGCTGATAGTAGCCGCCGCCGCATGATTTGTTTCCGGCTCTATATACACCCAATCGCCCACTGCCACTGGATTGGTAAAAAGAGCCTCTTTGAGCCGCAGGTTGCCTTTGAGCCTACATTGCCACTCGCGCTCGTCGTTGCTGCGTGCATAGTACCACGACCCCGTAGAAGAAAACACGCGCGCTTTAAGAGCAGATTTTAAAGTATCAGTAGTATTTACTTTTGACAAAATAAGAATAAGAGTAGTTAGAAGAAAAAATAATGACAAACAAATTTTGCGTAAATTAAGGTAAAAAAATAGTGTTTATCAAAATTTTTCTCTTCATTTCTTTATTTCATTTTTATTGATATAAAAAATAAGTATATAAAAACATTTCACAGGTGGAGTGTATCTGCCTTTTTATACGCTTTTCACAACAATTTCCTGCGGTGTAATATTGCTGATACTTACTTGCGTACCTTTGGAAATATATCCTCCTTCGGAATGTACATCATAAATTTTTCCTGAAATAGTAACTTTTCCGTAAGGTTTTAAATCGCTGAAAGCTACACCCTGCATACCTGTTTCTAATTCGTCTTGGGGGGTTGTATTCATTTTTCCGTCAAGTGTTTTTGTCAGCCCTACATCTCGTTTCCCGAGCCAACGACCGGTAGCCACTGCCAGCCCTATACCGAGCAGCAAACTGATTCCCAAAGCCCAATGCCCCATTACAGTACCATAATAATAATAGAAAGCGACTACGCCCACCACCCATAAAATGGTACCCGCCACGCCAGCAATAGTAGAGCCGGTAAAAATGAACAGTTCTACGAGTAATAATATAATCCCTACTAAAATAATCAAGATGATTTGAAGGAATGTCATATAAAAAACAGTTTTATGTTGTTGAATACAAATATACAGAACATATTTATTACTTAAATCATTACAAAAGCACCATTTATTTTTTACAAAAATAGAATTTATATGGGTTTTTTAAAACGAAAGAAGCGGCAAAAGTTGTATTTGCCGCTTCTTTATTGTATAAAAAAATACTAATGCTGTATTAAAATTTGTGTACTCTTTGAAAAATGCTCATTGTACAGCGTCAAAACATATAAGCCACTTTGCCAGTTTTTAGTGTTTATAGTAAACAGATGTTCACCGCTTTGTAAGTTTTTCATGCTTTGCAAGCTCATCAGCTTGCCGTTGAGGTCGTTTATCTGTACCATCATTTGTGCTTGCTGTTGGCTAAGTATTGCCTTTATATTCAATTTGTCGCTGACGGGGTTAGGAGCTACTTCCATGATAATCAAAGAAATTTCGTTTTCCTCAACATCTGTGGCAGCAAACTTATAGCTATTTTGCGCGGTGCGGCAGGCGGCATAGCGGCAGGTGCATCGGAGCAGAGTTGCTTCCACTTAGAGCCATTATATACATTGAGGCAGTTGGAGGTAGTACAATAAATAGTCAGCCCCAAAGGAATATTATCCAAAGAGTCTCGCTCCACGGCGGTAAGACGGGGAATTAAAACGCCTTTATTGTTTGAAACTATATCCAAAATAGCAGAAGCATCGGGTTCTGTGGTATTGATACCAACACTCTGTGCTTGAACATTCTGTATTTTGAATAAAAATATGGTAATAATGTATAAGTATAAATATTTCATCATTTTTATAAAGTTTTAAATAATTTTATAAAAAATATCAATCTTTAATACAACGTACCGGAAGGTAAAAGGTGGCAAGCATATTGGTAGCCTCCACAAAATTTCCGTTATTGTAGGCTAGGTAGCGGTAATAAGGATTAGCAGCTACCGTAGCCGACCAAAAAGGAGCAGTAGAAGTACCTTGTATGAAATTGTTAGTATCTGTAGCAAACCCCGTCAAGATGGCACTAAAACCCGAAGTATTGGTGCCTTCTCCAGAGGCTACTCCCTGCCCAATTGCTTTGAGCGCATTGCCATTACCGTTTACGGCAGTTTCGAGCAAATCCCATTCGCTTTGTGTGGGTATGTGCCAATCGGGAGGGCATACACCTTGCACAGTGCCGGGTACTCCGTCTTGACTGGGGCTGCCTTGCATCATGGTGGACCAATTATAAAAAAGTCCCGTAATAGCAGGGTCGTAAATTCCTGTTCCAGCAATAGCCCCCGTTATTTCGTACTCCAAGTTCTTTGCCGTCCAGCATTGCGTACCAATTTGCACGGTAGGATAAGCCTTTCCATCTCTTAAATCAATCAGGGTATCGCCGCAGGTATGTGCCAAAGGTGCTTGCATACCACACAACTCGTTCCATGCACCGCCGAAATAAATATTCAGACAATGTGAACTTAAACAATAAATCATCAAACCCTCGGCAGGCGCAACGATGGCATCGCGTTCGGCAGCAGTAAGGCGCGGAAACAAAACGCCCTTGCTGTCAGATACTGCATTGAGCAAAGCCAAAGTGTCGGGGGCAGTATTGATATTTAAACTTTGTGCCGAAATATTATTGACACAGATGCAAGTAATTAAAAGTAAAAAACAATATTTCATAATTCAGGAAAATAGGGTAAAAATCAATAATTACGAATGCAACGCACACAATATGATATAGGCTGAAAAGTATCGGATTCAACAAAATCAGCAACACTACTTGCTAATGTCCTCGCCCAGGCACGGGAAGAAGTAGTACCCATAGTGCTACTCCACAAATAGGTACTTGAATTATTAGAGGCAAAAGTACCCACATAATAGTATCCTGTCAAATAAGCAGTAAATCCGGTGGTATTAGTGCCTTGCCCATAAGGAGCTACACCCTCACCTATAGCTTTGAGGGAATTACCATTGTTGCCGATGATGGTGTTGAGTGTCGTAAATTCATCGCGGGTGGGCAAGTGCCAACCCGGGGGACATACGCCTTGCGTGGTGCCGGGTATGCCGTTGGTGGCGGGATAGCCTTGCATAGCAGTAGTCCAATTATAGAATAAACCCACACTATCCGGCGAATACACGCCGGTGCCTGCTATTGCTCCGCTTACACTATAATTGAGGTTTTTCGCCAACCAACATTGTGTGCCGATTTGTACGGTAGGATATGCCTGTCCGTCACGCGGGTCAATGAAGGTATCGCCACACTGAAAGCCGGAGGGGGCATCGCTGCCGCATATTTCATTCCAATGCGTGCCATTATAAATATTGAGGCAATTGCGCGAAGTGCAAAAAACCATCAATCCCTCTGCCGGATTTACGATAGCGTCGCGCTCAAAATCGCTCAGGCGGGGCAACAAAATGCCATGACCGTTGGATACTATATCCAAAATAGATGAAGAATCCGGGTTTTCTGTATTGACACCTACCTGTTGTGCTTGTACAAGGATAGAGCAACACAATGTAGCTACCAGGAAAAATATTTTTGTTAAACTTACTTTTTTCATATACATATAAAGTTTACAGTCCAACAAATCTAATATTTATATTTTTTAAACTATATCTTTCTTTTTATGAAAAAAGTCTTTAAGTATTCAACTAAATGATTATCAATATTATATAATTATACAATTTATTAAAAATAAAATTTAATTGCTGTATTGAACCTTTTTTTAGTGCTTTTCCTTCGCTTTTATTTCATTCCAGATTGCGTCCATCTCTGTGAGGCTCATATCTTCGAGATTTTTATTTTGTTCTTGTGCAATGCGTTCTATTTCCTGAAAGCGGCGTATAAATTTATGGTTGGTACTGTTGAGGGCATTTTCGGGGTCAATATTAATAAAGCGGGCGTAGTTGGCTAAAGCAAACAGCACATCGCCAAACTCTTGGTGTTGTTGTGCGGCATCTTGCTTGGCTACGGCTTCGGCGAGTTCATTGATTTCTTCCAATACTTTATCCCACACTTGCTCTTTGGTATCCCACTCAAAGCCCACTTTGGCGGCTTTTTCCTGTATGCGCAAGGCTTTGGGCAGGGCGGGCAAAGCCACAGGAACACCTTGCAGCACCGATTTTTTTGAGCCGCTTTTTTCCTGCAATTTTATTTTTTCCCAATTATTGAGTACCGCCTCCACGGATTCGGCTTGTACATTGCCGTAGATGTGGGGGTGGCGGCGAATGAGTTTATCACACAATTTATTCATAATACTTTCTATATCAAAAACGCCCTGCTCCTCACCGATTTTGGCATAAAACACAATGTGAAGCAATAAGTCACCGAGTTCTTCCTCCAAATTTTTTAAATCGTTGGCAGTAATGGCATCGGCGAGTTCGTAAGTTTCTTCAATGGTGAGCAAGCGGAGGGTTTCGAGGGTTTGTTTTCGATCCCAGGGGCATTTTTAGCGTAGGTCGTTCATAATTTGGAGCAAACGCTCAAAGGCTGCTAAACGGGTAGAAACAAAGGGGCATGTTGTTTTTCTATTTTGTTTACTGTAAAAAAAACAGATTATACTTTGCAAAAATAGGTTATAAAAGCGGCATTTTTTTATGGTATAAAAATAAAAGAGCAAGCGGCATAAAATCATACCGCTTGCTCTTTTGCAACAAAATCAAATATTTTTTATTGACGCAATTTTTGTTTTTGCTTATCCTCATCAGCAGCCGACAGGTAATCAGTCGGCAATACAGATATTCATAAAATATTTTTTTTAGTGTTCATCTTCGTGAAAGAAGAAATCCTCCTGAGTGGGATAGTCTGGCCAAATATCTTCGATAGATTCAAAAAACTCTCCGGGTTCGTCATCTAATTCCTGCAAATTTTCAATTACTTCAATCGGTGCGCCGGAACGAATGGCAAAATCTATCAATTCATCTTTGGTGGCCGGCCAAGGAGCATCTTCCAGATACGATGCTAATTCTAGTGTCCAATACATATTCTAAAATTAAATTTGTGATAAATAAAAAAAGTAGTAATAGTCTCTTTATTTTCAGTTATCATACCAAAAACAAAGACTTCTTTTGTTTTTATTTACAAAATAAAGGTATTTTATAAAAAGTTTCAATTTTTTGTTTTTTTTGAAAAAAAATTATTATTACTAACCATTTTATATTCAATAATATATAAAAACGGCTCCTATTGTATCCAATAGGAAGCCGTTTTATCAAAATAAAGAATCACCTAAAAACTTATAACCATTTAAAAAAAATACGGTTGAATAAGGGAATAAAGGTTTTTTGTGTAGTTCACAGAATCAATTATTTAACAATAATTTTTTTGCTAAATACCCTCCCGCCTTGTTCTATTTGAAGCAGATACACACCGGCAGCAACTCGGTTCATCTCTATATCGCGGTGATATTCGCCTTCAAAGGGTTCTAAATGCTCAATAAATATTTCTCTGCCTTGCATATTCATGATGCGCACTCGCACAGCATTGTTGTCGGCGGAGCGAAAATGCAGCGTAAACGCGCCTTGGTTGGGGTTGGGATAATAGCTCAGTTCTTGCAGCAACAATACATCAGAATTTTCAGAAGGGGCGGTATTGTTTTTATCTATCCATTGCTGTATGTCGCTTTCCTTCCAATCCTCAATGGTGATGTTTCTTTGTTGTGAGGTGGCGGCGTTTTCATCTTCACGAATTATGATTTCTTTGCGCAACACTTTTTTATCGGGTGTTTCTGTTGCTCCATTTTCGTCACTTTTTTCATCAAAGAAATAAATATCGTCTGGGTGGCGTTGTTGTGGGGCGGGGCGTGCCTGTAAGGTGGCAGTGAGTTTTTGTTTTTTGCCGTTGCGCCAGATGATTATTTTTATTTTTTCGTTGGGTTCGTATTGGCTCAATATTTCCATTAAGCCGTAGTTGTTATTGACATCGGTGTCATTAATTTCGAGAATAATATCGCCTTGTTGCAATTTGGCTGCTTCGGCGGCACTATTGGGCAACACTTCTTCTACATACACGCCCAAGCGGTTGTTGAGTTGCGATTGCGCTTTGATGTCGTCACTGATGGGTTTGGGAATAATGCCGAGCATTACTTTTCCGTTGGGCGGGCTGCACATCATATCTTTGCAAGTGCCGCCACAGTTGCCGCCTCTACGTTTTGGGGTATGGCAGTTGCCGCCACTTTTCGGGTCGGGTTGTGCGTGCCACTCAAAATCATTTCCTCTAAAAAAGGGGAAATTGTGAAAAGCGGGAGGCAACATATTGCTGCCCAAAGTGCCGGAGCGGGTTTTGAGGGTAAGTGACAAAGTAAGCATTTGACCATTTCGGCGCAGACTGAGTTGCAGCACCTCTCCTACTTTTTTGCTTTGCACATAATCAATTACATCTTTCACTTCGTTCATCGCCACCCCGTCAATGGCGATAATTTCATCGCCGTTTTGTACGCCGGCGAGTTCGGCGGCTCCGTCTTTCATTACGCTTTCAATGCGCACCGAAGTGCTGCCTTTGGGCGAGCCGCCATCTGTATTTTCAATATTTTGCTCCTGCACTAAGGTTACACCCATAAAGGGGCGTTCTTCCTGCTGCATCAGGCTGTCCGTATTAAAATTAAAAAACAAATCCTTGTCGGGGACTTCAAACCCAAAAGGCGACTGCTCCCACGATAACATACCTTCGTTGTCAAAGCCAAAATTGCGCAACAGGGTTTGCATATCCTGCTCCAATTCCCCCAATTCAATAGTGGTATCTATTTTTACTGTTTCGCCGTTTTCATTTTTTTCAATATTCAAGTGTAAAACACGGCTTTCGTTTTGTGCGTAGCTTGGCAAAAAAGAAACACTCCACCAAACCACCATTATCATTAATTTATTCATAACAATAAAGAGAAAATTGAATCATTGAATTTGATGTCCAAAGTTAATATGATTTGTTGCTTGAAAGGTATTAAAGGAGTTTTAAAGTGGTGTTAAAGTGTGTTAAATCAATTTTTTAAAAATCATAAAAAATGAAATTCGTATTTTTAGCACTGCTTATTATAAATAGTACAAATTGTTTTTTTATAGTTTTCAATATCAACTGCCGTGTTCAATCGTTTGCGTTCTTTAGTATGTCAGCCTGTATCGGCTACACATGTGTCGGTATTTCGTATCGTTTATGGCGTTTTTATGATCATAGAAATGCTGTATTATATCGGTATTGAGTGGATACGAAAAGGATTTTTGTTGCCGCAGGTTTTGTTTCCGTTTGATTATTTGGAGTGGCTGCGCCCTTTGCCTGCTCCTTTGATGCTGGCTTTGCCGTACCTTATGTTGGCGGCGGCGGTGCTGATAACAATAGGCTGGAAAAGCCGTTGGGCGGCGGCATTTTTTGGAGTAGCGTATTTGTATCTGATTTTATTAGACCGTTCTTTTTTCAATAATCACTTTTATTTATTTTCGCTGCTGGCATTGCTGATGAGTGCAATGCCGATAGAAGCGAATTTTTCGGTTCAAAATTATATAGACAAAAAGCCGCAGCAAGGCAATTATATTCCGCGTCTATACTTGATGTTGTTGCAGTTTCAGATAGGTTTGGTATATTTTTATGGAGGTGTTGTAAAATTGACGAGTTATGATTGGGTGGTGCGGCAAGAGCCGATACGAAGTATTTTAAAAAATAACCTGCACGCTGCACTTACATCAGAAATTTGGGTGCATTTTTTTAGTGTGGGCGGTCTGCTCTTCGATTTGGGTATTGTATTTTTGCTGATGTATCGCCGCACACGCTGGTTGGGCTTTTTGTCGGTATTATTTTTTAATCTCACCAATTCGCACTTGTTCAACGACATCGGCATTTTTCCGTTTGTGATGTTGTTCAGTACTTTTATGTTTTTTGAACCGGATTTTCTCGATCGCCATTGGTTCAGCAAGCGCAAAACAGCTACAAAAACAGCCACTGCTAGTTCGCCGCCTGCATTTTCTTTATCGGGTTTTAGTGCAGTTGTATGGAGCAGCTATGTTGCTTTTCAGTTGTTGTTCCCGTTGCGCAATTATTTTTTGTCGGGCAATACCTCGTGGCATACCATCGGCAGTGGTTTTTCGTGGCGTATGAAAAATCAGATAAAGCAGATGACCTTACCGATAGAGTTTGTTGCCATTGATGAAGCCAACGGCAAACGGCTGAAACTTAGCTATGAAAAGATGATTAATACGATGCAATTTAAGTATTTGAAAGAAGACCCGCGCACGGTTGTGTTGTTAGGGAGAAAAATTGCCTCCAATTTAAAAGAAAAAGGTATTATGCAACAGCCCGCCATTTTTGTAAAATACGAAGTATCGCTCAATAATCGCCCTTCCCAAGCACCAATTTCGCCTACTCAAAATTTGGTAACTTTGGATTATTACAACTATTTTTCGTGGATAAATCCTTTGAAATAACCTGACCATTTCGTTTTTTTATGCGTCTGCTTCGTCCTCCTTTTTCCAGATTACCTCTTCTGCGCCGGAGATATGGGCAACATAGCGTGCCAACACAAAAAAATAATCCGACAGGCGGTTGAGGTAGCGGACAACAAGCGGCGATACTGGTTCGCTTTCGGCAAGAGCCACCACACACCGCTCGGCACGCCTGCACACACAGCGCGCCACATGGCACAAAGACACAGGAACGCCGCCGCCGGGTAAAATAAAATGGCGCAAAGGCGGCAGTTGTTCGGTCATTTCGTCTATTTGTTGTTCGAGCAGAACAATATGTCGCTCGCCGATATGCGGCGGTTTGGCATTTTTGGCGTTCGGGTCGGTGGCAAGCATCGCTCCTACTACAAACAGTTGGTTTTGTATGGCTTCGAGGGCGGCACGCAAAGAAGGCTCTTGGAGATGGTCGCGCAGCAGCCCCACTTGCGAGTTAAGTTCATCAACTGTGCCGTAGCTTTCAATACGCAGATGATGCTTGGGCAAACGTGCGCCGCCAAAAAGCTGGGTGCTGCCATCATCGCCGGTTTTGGTGTATATTTTCATCAATTCATTATATCAATAAGGAAAAAAACGATGTTGTGATTTTCCTATTTTGCCTTTTTATGAATAAAAAAATTTAGGTTTTTTAAAAAAAAACAACTCTTATTTTCCTGTTTTTACTATAAGATGTTGTGTGCTTACTACTGAAGTATGATATAATTGCAAGAAATACATTCCATCGGGCAAATGGCAAATATCCACATTTGCATCAAAGGCGACATTGTTAAAATATTGTTTTTCCAACACTAATCCGCCCAATACATTATATAATTCCCACGCCAGCAAAGGCTGTGAACTATTAATATAAAACACACCACCCGAAGGATTCGGAGCTATTTGGAGTATTATCTCATTATCATTTTGAAGCCCAACCACGTTTACTTGCATCGGCTCGGAGCTATTGCTGAAACCCGCTGCATCAGTAATGACAACCCAATAATTGCCGCTTTGCTGTGCAGTGTAAGTGGCAGCATCGGCATTTTCAATCAATTCGCCATTGAAATACCATTGGTAGCTGTAGCCTTCGGGAGCTTGTAACACATTATCGTCGATGAGCAATACCGTCACCGCATCGCGCGGAGCAACAACAACAGTATCTATGACGGTGCAGCCCAAATTGCTGTTTTGTATTTCGAGTACATAAGTTCCGGCTTCGCTGATGATTTGTGTGGCTGTATGTGCATTTTCGGCAAGGATACCTACACCATACCAAGTAATGTCGAGTTCATTTTGATTATCTGATAGGGTAGGCACAAGAGAAATTGTTCCGGTAAGCGGCAGTTGCACATCATTTCCGGCATTCACGGTCAGCATATATTCATTCACCGTCACCGTCACCAAAGAATCGCAGCCCGAAGCCGAAGCAAAAGTAAAAGTTTCCACATCGCCGCCCTGCAATTCGGTATCGTTGAAGATGATGCTTTCGCCCGCACAGGTTTCCAAGGTAAGAGCCGTTTGAAAACTTTGTAATTCATTCACCGTCACCGTCACCAAAGAATCGCAGCCCGAAGCCGAAGCAAAAGTAAAAGTTTCCACATCGCCGCCCTGCAATTCGGTATTGTTGAAGATAATGCTTTCGCCCGAACAGGTTTCTAAGGTGAGAGCCGTTTGAAAACTTTGTAATTCATTCACCGTCACCGTCACCAAAGAATCGCAGCCCGAAGCCGAAGCAAATGTAAAAGTTTCCACATCGCCGCCCTGCAATTCGGTATTGTTGAAAGTGATACTTTCGCCCGAACAGGTTTCTAAGGTAAGAGCCGTTTGAAAACTTTGTAATTAATTCACCTTTAACGTCAACAAAGAATAGCAGCCCCAAGCCGAAGTAAATGTAAAAGTTTCCACATGGCCGCCCTGCAATTCGGTATTGTTGAAAATAATGCTTTCGCCCGAACAAACACTCAATTGCACAGCACCGGACAAAGCCTCTTTTTCTACCACATGAATAACAACAATAGAATCGCAGCCGCTATCCGTTTGCTGCAAAACAAAAGTCTCATTTTGACCGCCATATAATAATTGCCCCATAAATGCCACCGGCTCACCCGCACAAGTTTCCATTGTTATATCACTGCTGACTGCTGCTACTGTATTCACAGTTACATGCTCAATATTTTCTATACAGCTTTGATTATTGGTATAATAAATATGATGTGTATTGGCAGCCGATAAACTATAACCGGCATAGTTAGCAGTTACATTATTACAGGTTTGTAAAGTCATATTGTTTTCGGAATACATTACATAATTATAGGTATAATGTGTAATAACAGAATCACAACCATTTTTGGCTGTCAATATTGTGCTTTCTTCATCAAGAGGAATTTGACCATTAGTGGGAGTATAATTATTGAAATTTAATATTTCAATTTGATTGGGAGCAGGATTTAAAATAATATCACCGGCAGCAACAATACCTTCGCAAATAGCCGAATAGGTATTGGTTTGATAAGGTGTTGTATTTTCCTGTACGCTAACGGTAACAGAAGCATTGCAACCATTTTGGGTATTGGTAACAGTGAGCGTATATTGTCCGGCTTCATTGACGACTGCATTAGCGGCATTTGCTCCCGAAACAATATTTCCGTTTTGAGTTGCCCATTGATAAGTGATATTAGCACCGCTGCTACTGCCTACCGATTGCAGCGTGGCGGTAGAATTGTTGCAGGTGATAATGCCTTGTGTGGCAGCCGCTGCCAAGGGAACATTAGCACTTTGAGACACCAACACCTGATCGTTGCTATTACAAGTTCCGTTAAATACCGTAAGCTGATACGTTCCTGCCTGACTGACGGTAGGCATTGCCATATTTTTATTGCTATCATTGATATCCGGTCCCGACCACTGATAAGTAAATCCGCTTTGTGCAGTTGTGCCTAATACTACACTTGTTTGTGAGCAGGTTAATTGTTTATCAGTTCCGGCGTTGGCGGTTGGTATGCTGTTGATAAAAACTGTATTGGAAGTAGTTCCGGTACAACCGTTGGCATCGGTAACAGAAAGTGACACCGTAGCTGCTCCCAGCACCGACCACACCACGCTGATACTATTGTCGTTGGGATTACTGTCGGCAATAACAGTACCGCCATTTACTGTCCACTGATAGTTGCTATATCCTTCGGGAGCAGTAAAAATAGTAGGCATAGCCATACCACATACTTGCAGGGGCGGATTTTGCAAAGCTACCGACAAAGGCTCGCAAATGACAGCAGCATCAATATAAAAACGAAACGAAGTGCCGATTCCATAAGCGATTTCATTAAACAAAACAGTTCCGTTGTTATCGCTCAAAACCAAACTGCCCATTGCCTGAGTAGGATTGCCGGTGGTGCAGCTATGCGAATTACTGTTTACGATTTCGTTGAGAATACCATCACCGTAGCTGTCCTGAACTTCAAAAGTATAACAACCGGACTGCGTTAAATCAAAATCGGTGGTATAAGTTTGATTACATTGCATAGCACCATTTTGATACAACACTGCTCCCGCATCATTTTTGAGTTGCCACGAAATTTCTTCGGGCCAAAAGTCGGTATGTAGTTGAAGTGTCACAGGATTAGCAGCAGTAGAATGTTGAACGGTAAGATTGATTTGATTATTGCTGTTGTCTGCATCGGCAAGTCCATTGGGTTGGGCGGCAATAACTTGTAAAGCGACATTATTGGTGGCATTGATGGCATTGAGCGCAATTTGCTGCGAAGCAAAAGTAGCCAAAGAGCCGCTCCAATTAAGAGTTTGGACGGTCTGTGTGCCATTTTTTACAGTTATTTGTACCGAAGTAAGCGGGTTTGTTCCTTTATTTTGCAGTTCTATGATAGGAGTAAAAGAACTGCAAAAAGCATCTTCGCCCAAATAACTGATAGCGGCATTATTAGCCCCTAATGCAGTAGCACATTCGGCACTTTTATAAAAACCGATGGTAGCAGGATCGGCGTAAGGGATTTCATAGACTTTTTTATCGGGGCACACAATATATACAGTCGGAAAATAAGTCAAAGTATACAGATTGGGTACATTTTGAGTATTGTTAATGATAGGTATATTGGTTACAGAAAGCCAGTTGCCTATAGAGCCATTATTGCTCAATGTATTATTGGTAGCATTATCAGATTCCAAAGCCAAAAACACCACAGAATTATCTCCCTGCGGTCCATATTGTGCATAGGCGGCGTTAATACCTTGCGGGTCTGTATAAGATTGCCAACAAGGTCCACACCATACCGCAAAAAAATCTAATATTACTGATTTTCCCTGATTGAGATAATCATAAAGTTGATGAGTATTGCCATTGAGGTCGGTGAGTGTAAAATTAGGAGCAGTGCTGCCATCGGCTAATTGAGCGTGTGTATTGGGGGCAGAAAGCAGCAGCAGAATACAAAACACCGCAAAATGTAGAGTTTTTTTCATCTTTTTTTATACCAAAAAAATAAAAAGAAAATAATAAAAATTGCACAAATAATTGCTGTTTTGGAAGCAATACAAATGTTTAATGCTGCAAGATTACAGGTTTTTTGTTATAATACATTGTATAATAAACAAAATTGCAATAAAATAAAGCCAACGATATAGAAACAAATAATTTTTTTACAGAAGAAATAGATACTAAAATTAAAAAATGACAAAAAAATATCAATTTATTGAACATAAAAAGATTGGTAGTGCAAATAATTGTTATTTTTGCAACATAATTGCAAATACAGGATGTAAAATTATGATGCGTTTTCAAAATTGGTATGCAAAAACAAGTGTTCATTTGTCGCTGCTGTGTGCGGTGCATTGTATGGCTATGCCTTTTTTAGCCGTTGCATCACTTACGTTGCCTTCGTTTTTTCATCAACCTTGGGTAGAAGCACTTGCAATGAGCCTTAGTTTATTGCTGTCGGGCTTGGTATTAGTTCCTCAGTTTGTTCGTTATCGCACACTTATTCCTTTTACTTTGTGGACATTGGCAGTGTTGTTTACAATATTAGCTTTGTTCTGTCATGTTCATTCTTTATCGTCCGTTGGCGGTATATTATGCGCTGCTGCTGTTTTGTACAGCCGTTTTGTTCCCCACAAATCGGTGTGCAATTCTTGTCACGCATAGTCTTTTTATATTTATCTTTTCTTTTTCTGCTATTTTTTACCGCAAAATTTTGTACAAATAAAAATTTTGCGGCAAGTTTGCTTTTTTATTGGCTCATTTTATTTTTTGATATATATGCTATTATACAGCACGCGGCAACAATCGCCGCCGGTGACACTCCAAGAAGCCGTATTGCGCGGTTTAGCCCCCGACCAGGGTTTATATTTACCCGAAAAATTACCGGCAATGCCCGCCGATTTTTGGGAAAATCTGCCGCAGTTTTCTTTTCCTGAAGCCTCTTATCGTTTTGCTTCACAATTGTTGCAAGGAGCAATCCCCGAAAACGTATTACAGAAAATTGTGTATGATGCGGTTAATTTTGATGCACCTTTGCGCCGCATCAACGAGCGCATTTCGGTATTGGAATTATTTCACGGACCTTCGCTGGCTTTCAAAGATTTCGGGGCGCGTTTTATGGCGCGTCTGATGGGCTATTTTGTACGCAACGAAAGCCGAGAACTGCATATTTTGGTGGCTACCTCCGGCGATACCGGCGGCGCAGTGGCGATGGGTTTTTGGAATACGCCGCATATCCGTGTTACTATCTTGTATCCGAGTGGCAAGGTGAGTCCTTTGCAGGAAAAACAACTCACTACTTTGGGCGGCAATGTATCGGCGGTGGAGGTGCAGGGTACTTTTGATGATTGCCAGCGTTTGGTAAAAGCGGCTTTTTCCGACAAGGACTTGCAGGAGCAGTTGTTTTTATCATCTGCCAACTCTATCAATATTGCCCGCTTGATTCCACAAGCGTTTTATTATATATGGGCATATCGCCAGCTACAAGAAGAGCAACAACACGCTGTTGCGCCCGTATTTTGTACGCCAAGCGGCAATTTCGGCAATTTATCGGCGGGCATTATTGCACAAAAAATGGGTTTGCCGGTGCGCCACTTTGTAGCTGCCACCAACGCCAACGATGTAGTTGCACAATTTTTGTCGGGTGCTGATTATATGCCGCGCCCTTCGTTACCGACCTTATCCAATGCAATGGACGTGGGAAATCCGAGCAATTTTGAGCGTATGCAGTGCCTCTACCACCACGATACTGCGGCTCTGCGCCGCGCTATCGCCGCCGACAGTGTGAGCGATACCGACACACTTGCTGCCATGCGCGAGTTGTATCAACAATACAATTATGTGGCCTGTCCGCATACTGCTGTTGCTTATCGTGCTTTAGTGCGTCAGATGGAAAATCGCCCCGATTGGGAACAGGGTATCTTTTTATCCACAGCACACCCTGCCAAATTCATTGAAGTAGTAGAAGAGGCTTTGGGAATACAAGTGGCATTGCCGCCGACTTTGGAACGTCTCCTTCCTTTGCAAAAAGAAGCGACTTTATTAAGCCCTCGCTTTGAAGATTTTAAAGAATATTTGTGGAGTGTTTCCTAAAAATAAGGAACAATAAAAAGAACAAATCTTAATAACAAAAAAAAACGAATTAAATTATTTTTTAATTATATGATTTATTTTCAATAAATACATTCGCCGAATAGCTGCCTTTATCGTTAATCAACCCCAGCTGAATGGTTTTGTCGCCGCTTTGCCACTCGTGCGTAAATAGCAAGCGACCGTCTTTGAGGTATTGAGCAGGCGGAAAAATTTTGGGTTCTTCGATGGTTTTTCCGTATTTCAGCGTAAATACATCTATTAAATCTTCCCAAATCAAATAAGTAAAAGTGGTATATTGTTTTACGTCGGTGGTGGGCAAACCTTTGATAACAATCGCACGCAGTTCATCGCGTTTGGTATAAACAGGTACAATTTTGTAGCCGTATTTTCCGAGCGGAACGGGGTATCCTTCAGGAAAACCGATAGCCGCAAATTCGGAAGGCGACATACCAAAATCCACCGCATCAAGTCCGAAACGTTTTTTTGGGGCTTCTTCTTGATTGGCGGCATTGCTATTGTCGGCAGTGGCATTTACGGAGCTTTTGGGGTCTTGTTTACACGATATAAATGAAACACAGCACCACAAAAAACACGTTAGTACAAGGTGTATAAAACCTGATTTTTTTACGACAAAATTCATATATAAATCTATTAACTTGTTGAAAAACAAGCATTTCACAATAAAGTTATTATAAAATCAACACAGCATGCAAGGAATTTTTTTAAAATTAAATGCTGCCAAATTAAATAATAAAAAAAACGATGCAAACAAAGGGCGCAAAGCTACAAAAAATCGGATAATTGTTTTACCTCGCCTGCCAAATCTGCTTGATAAGCTCAGGCTTTTCCTTGCGACTTAGCCATCAAATTACACATTTTATATAGCACACGCGCCCCCACATTGGCATTAAATTCCTGTTCGGGAGCTACTTTTTTGTGGTTGCCCACACTCACCTCACACAAATCGCAAGCGATAATTTTTTTGTTTTGAGCGACAATTTCATTGAGCAACATCACCGCCTCCTCCAAACTCAAACCACCTGCTACGGGAGTGCCGGTATTTGGGCAGTGTTCGGGGCTAAGTCCATCAATATCAAAACTTACATACACTTCATCGGGCAGTTCTTTTACTATATCATTGCACTGTTGTTGCCAATTTTTTTCACCTCTCAGTCGTTCGCGGCGCAAAACAAAATCATAAAAAGGCACTACTCGTTTTTTGGAATGTTCGGCGAGCAATACTTCGGCTTCGCAAATATCGCGCACGCCCACACTTACCAATTTTTTCACCTGTTTTAATTTGAGCGCATTGAACATAATAGAGGCGTGGCTGTAAGTAAATCCTTCGTAGGCATCGCGCAGGTCGGCGTGGGCATCTACTTGCAAGATGCCGAAATTTTTGTGTTTGTCGGTAATGGCTTCCATCAGTCCCAAAGGAGTGCTGTGGTCGCCACCCAACACGCAGGGAATTTTTCCGTCTGCCACAATTGCCGCCGCTTGTTCGCGCACCCACATTTTCAGTTCTTCGCAGGTTTGGTTGATATGTTGTAAAGTTTTTTTGAGCGGAGCGGGCAAGTCGCTGTCGCTTTTTTCTTCCAAATGCCGGATATAAGCGGCGGCTTGCTTGCGCAATTTATCATTTTGTTTGAGCCATTTTTTGGGAACAGGCAACATATAAATACCAATTTTCCAGGCATTAGCGACATCAAAATCAAATAAATCAATCTGTGGCGAATAATCCAAAACCGCCTGTGCGCCCCGCGCAGTACCTGCCAAATACGAAACTGTTACTTCCCATGGCACGGGAATAATGACGATTTGGGCATTTTCATAAGTATGCGGCAATCCGAAAATATTGCCGTTGGCAGCACCCACACCATTAGGATTAAAGTTTTCAAGCGTATCAATTGTCATCGTTAAAAAATTTACAGAACGCAAAAATGATTAAAATAAATCATAAACAATGCGATTTTTGCCACAACTTTGCGGAACATTTTTTTTATCTTCTTTTTTCATTAAAATATGAATTACGAAGCCATACATCATTTAGTACAAAGCTCCATTGATACCAAACAGCAACTTTTGCAGGATACCTCCCTATTGGAACGGGTATTGCAAGCGGCGCAGTTGATGAGTCAAACTTTTAAAAATGATGGCAAAGTGCTGTTTTGCGGCAATGGCGGCAGTGCTGCCGATGCCCAGCATATCGCCGCCGAATTGTCGGGGCGTTTTTTCAAAGACCGTGCGCCGCTTTACGCCGAAGCTCTTCATTGCAACAGTTCCTACCTCACCGCCGTTGCCAACGACTACGGCTACAACGAAATTTTTGCGCGTATGGTGCAGGCAGCAGGCAGAAGCGGCGACCTTCTGATAGCAATTTCTACTTCCGGCAATTCGCCCAATATCCTCAAAGCCATTGAAACCGCCCGCCAACAACACATGCAAGTGATAGGATTTACGGGCGCACAAGGCGGAAAAATGAGTGCCCTGTGCGATGTTTTGCTCAATATGCCCTCCGACCACACACCGCGTATTCAGGAATGTCATATTTTGGTAGGACATATTTTGTGCGAGTTGGTAGAAAAAGATTTATTTTAAATTTTGTGTGCTTTTGCTCACGTTGCAAGCGGTATTTTATTTTTTTGGAAATAAAAACAAATATTGTTTGCAAATATTTCATTATCAATATTTAAAAAGAAAACAAAAATCATCATTCAAAAAAAAACACCCCTGCTTTTAAAATATGCAATTTCAAAGAAAAAAACACAACAATGCCACACTTTTGTCGCTCTATCGCGAATTATTGTTGCCGCGAATGATTGAAGAAAAAATGCTTTTGCTCTTGCGTCAAGGAAAAATCAGCAAATGGTTTAGCGGTATCGGTCAAGAAGCAATAGCAGTGGGTGTTACTGCAGCTTTGGACGAAGATGAATATGTGTTGCCTTTGCATCGTAATTTGGGAGTATTTACGGTACGCAAATTGCCTTTGGCGAAATTATTTATGCAGTGGCAGGGCAAAAGGGAGGGTTTCAGCAAAGGGCGCGAGCGGTCATTTCATTTCGGTACCAACGAGCATCATATTATAGGAATGATTTCGCATTTGGGTCCTCAACTTGCGGTAGGCGGTGGCATTGCTCTGGGGCATTTGCTCAATGGCGACAAAAAAATAGCCGTGGCTTTCAGTGGTGAAGGCGGCACCAGCGAAGGCGATTTTCACGAGGCACTCAACACCGCCGCCGTCTGGGACTTGCCCATTATTTTTGTAGTAGAAAACAACGGCTGGGGGCTTTCCACACCACCTTCGCAACAATTCAAATGCAAACAAATAGCAGATAAAGGCATCGGTTACGGTATAGAAGCGCATACCATAGACGGCAACAATATTTTGGAAGTATATGATACCGTAAAAAACCTGCGTGCTTCAATGCTCAAAAAACCGCGTCCTATTTTATTGGAATGTATGACTTTCCGTATGCGCGGACACGAGGAGGCTTCGGGTACAAAATATTATCCAAAAGGATTGCAGGAACAATGGGCAATAAAAGACCCTTTGAGCAATTACGAAAATTATTTATTGGAGGAAAAAATATTGAAAGCGGCAGAGATAGAGCAACTGAAAAGCGATTTTAAAGCACAAATTGACGAAGCGTGGCGCACTTGCGAAGCCGCCGACAGCATCAAAGCCACCGAGCCGCAGCTTACCACAACCGAATTGAGTGATATGTACAAGGCGGCAACACCTTTGGAAATGGCACCCGACTTGTCCAAAACCTCCGAAAAACGCTTCATTGATGCCATTTCCGATGGCTTGCGCCAAGCGATGGAATATTACCCTAATTTGGTATTGATGGGTCAGGATATTGCGGAATACGGCGGCGTGTTTAAAATTACCGAAGGTTTTCTGGAACAATTCGGTGCGGCGCGGGTACGCAACACCCCCATTTGCGAAAGTGCCATTATAGGCATTGGTTTGGGATTATCGGTAAAAAAATACAAAGCAATGGTAGAGATGCAGTTTGCCGACTTTGTTACTTGCGCTTTTAATCAAATCATCAACAATTTATCCAAAATACACTATCGCTGGGGGCAAAATGCCGACGTGGTGGTGCGTATGCCTACGGGTGCGGGCACAGGTGCAGGTCCTTTTCATTCACAAAGCAACGAAGCGTGGTTTTTCCATAGTCCGGGCTTAAAAATCGTATATCCGAGCAATCCTTACGATGCCAAAGGCTTATTGCTTTCGGCTTTAGCCGACCCCAATCCGGTGATGTTTTTTGAGCATAAAGCCTTATATCGCAGCAAAGAATGTGTACAACATATTCCCGATGCGCCCTATACCGTGCCTATTGGCAAAGCGGCTTTGGTGAACGAAGGCGAAGATTTGAGCATCATCACTTATGGTATGGGCGTATGGTGGGCAAAGTCAGTTTTAGCAGAAAACGCCCATATCAAAGCAGATTTGATTGATTTGCGCACGCTCTCGCCTTTGGATACCGACACTATTTTTGCTTCGGTGAAAAAAACAGGCAAAGCTATCATTTTGCACGAAGACGCTTTGAGTGGCGGCATCGGCGGCGAGATTTCGGCGTTGCTGGCACAGCATTGTTTTGAATATTTAGATGCGCCCGTTGTGCGTTGCGCCGCCTTAGATACACCGATACCTTTTGCAGGCGGTTTGGAGCGCAATTATTTGCCTGCCGAACGGTTTAAACAAGATTTGTTAGATTTGTATGCGTTTTAGTTGAAAAACGACATCAAAAATCTAATTTTTCAATGAAAGAAAATACACCAAATAACAGCATGCACCCCATCAGAATATTTGTAACCGGCGGCACTTTTGATAAAGAATACAATTTTATCAGTGGCGAATTATATTTTAAAGATACCCACCTGCCCGAAATGTTTGAACGCGGACGCTGCACAGTGGACATCAACATACTGACGCTGATGATGATAGACAGCACCGAAATGGGTGATGAAGAACGACAGATTATTCGCTACAACTGCGAAAAATGCGACGAATCGCAAATTGTCATCACGCACGGCACTGATACTATGGTACAAACCGCCAAATTGCTTGCCGCCGCCGCCATTCCCAAAACTATCGTACTTACCGGAGCTATGATTCCGTATCAATTCGGTAATTCATCTGATGGGTTCTTTAATCTCGGTGCGGCACTTGCTTTTGCACAAACACTGCCAGCCGGCGTATATATCGCCATGAATGGTCGCTATTTTGATTGGGATAAAGTACAAAAAAACCGTAAAACCGGATTTTTTGAATCCGTTTAAACAGGAAATAATTTTTATTTATTAATATTTTATATTAAATTGGCACAAATATTGATTATTTTTGTTGGACAATAGTAGAAAGTATTGGATTTTTGGTGTATAAATGCCGATGTATAAAAATTATTATCTGCCCTGCATTTTACTCATTGCCTTTTCTACTTTCTCCGACAGGATAACGATTTTTTATTTTAACATTAAATAAAAACAAGCGGCTCTATGCTGATAGATATTGCTTTCTTTGTTGCATTGGCTTACGGCATTTACAGTGGTTGGCAAAAAGGTACTTTTGAAGCCATAGCGAGCCGTGCCAAAATGATAGTAGGTGCTATTGTTGCGCTCAACGTAAGCCCTTTTATCAACGATTTCGCCATAAAATCCAATTTTGTAAAGGCAGCCTACACGCCTTTTATTTCTTTTGTAATGGCTTTGGGTTTGGTGATGCTGGGCTTTTCTTTGCTCAACCGTAGCACTGCCAATCTCAGCAAAGAAACCGGCGTAGAATTATCGCGCAAAAATGTGGGCGTAGGGCTATGGATGTTTTTAATGGCAGCAATGTTTAGCTGGTTTGTGAGTATTTTTCAAAAATCCGATGTTATTTCTCCGGCAATTACTGCCGAGTCCAATGTATATCCTCTTATTGAGCCTACCTACGATATTCTCAGCAACCGTGTATTCAATGCGGTTCCGGCAGTAGGAGGAGTGGCACATTCTTTTCTTGCCGTCATCTCCGATGGTGCACGCATGTTAGGCGGCTCTGTTGCTGACGACAAAAGTATGCAAAGAATAGCAACTCCTTCGCAGAAAAAGCTACAAAATCCCGAGCAATTGAAAAAGAACAACACTCCTAAAAAATCCGCACCCAAAGTACGCAAGCGTTCCGGTGACGAGGATATATTGGAGTTGTAAAAATTAGCTAATTATATTGTTATACGTTTTTATCGCCTTAAAACGTGTATCCCAAGGCAACGCCAAATCTGCCCACCGGAATAGGTATGCCGCTCACACTACCTGCCAAATGATCGCCGGAAACATCAACACTCATTGTTTTTAGAATAATATTGATTAAAAACAAACCCACTCGTGTAGCTTCTTCATTTTCCAAAATGTCTTTAATATTGTCATAGTCGGTGGGCAATAAATTAGGGTCTTGCAAAGATGCTTTCAAAGAGCCAAAACCAAAACCGCCGCCCGCAAAAATATCCACACTAAAGCCGCTTTCGTTTACAATCTGCCACCCCAAATCTACGCCCAACGCCACACTCGACAAACGTGCCGCCACCGACCCGCTAATAATATCCGACTGGCGTTCGTAATCATAAGGCACCGTCATAGACATACGGGTGTAACGCAAAAAAGGCTCTATATAAAATCCGTTGGGCGCATCTTTTTGAGGATAAAAGCGAAAATAAGGTGTGAAACTAAATGCATCGGCTTTTACATTGCTGCCAAAACGATAATCGCGCTGGGCGGTAGCTTTTTCTAAGGAATTAATATCGAAATTTTTCGGAAAAGTATAATTGTACTGCAAACCCAAAGACCACGATTCCGCCACAGTAACTTCGCCCGAAACCGCTAAAGTGCGCATCAACAAAGAAGGCACATTTGCTTTTATGGTAAAATGTTCTTGGGCATTGATATTAGCGCATGCCAAACACAAAAGCAACAAATAAAAAGATTTTTTCAACATATATAATAGTTATTAAAAAAAGTGTGTTGTTATTTACAATACCGCAATTTCCGTATGCCGACCTCAAATAGACAGTAGCTTTTGCCCAAAAGTTTATTGATAAAAGATTAATAACTCAAATAATTTTTCGTTACTCAAAAAGAAAAACGATTACCACAAAAAATTAAATGCTTTTGTAGTCAAATTTCCGCGGTCGTCTCGCACTTCCAAACGAAACTGATGTGTACCCGCACTCAAAGGCACATCTATTTTTCCGCGCAATGCCCCCGATTTTTTATCATAATCCATCAAATTCCATTGTTCATCAACATAAGCATTAAAGGAAGCAATACCTGATAAGCCGTCATAAATATTAAACTGAACGGTAGAAGCAGGGCTAAGTTTTATTTTTTCGTAGTTTTTAAATACCTTAATCGTAGGTGGTGTATTATCTGTTGCTACATAAAAATCCCCGAATTGTCGGTCTTGTCCGATTAAAAATTCATTATCCCAGCGTGTTTTTTTCAAAGGTATTTCGCGGCTGCCGCTTTTGCGCACAATCAGTGCTTTATCGCGGAGGGTTTCGGGCAGATTGCGCGGCACTATGCCAATATCAAAATAAGAATGTACCGGCGTGCTGACTTCGTGAACGCTATGAATATCGGAATAGATAGAAGAAGAAGTAGCACGGCGGCTGTGTTTAAAATAAACATCATCATAAAAAGCATCAGGCGCAAATATCGCTTCAAAATCGTTGCCATCGGTGTAGCGGGCAGGATTGCCCTGATACATCAATTGCCTGTAAGTGCCGGGTAAGGGACTCGCCATTTGCTGATTGGTGAGCGTGCTGCGCATAGCAAAGTTGAGCCGCGAAGTATTATTGTAGGCATCACGCACGATAATTTCAATTTGATGCGTAGCTCCATCGCTCAAATCTATCGCTCCACTCTGGATAAGGTTATTATAAACAGGCAAACGGTTTCCTGGCTCTACATAGCAACGATGCATAGCAGCACCGCCATTTACGTCATAATCATAATCAATATGCGAATTGATATAGCGCGAGTGCTCAAACAAAAAAGACTCCATATTAAAGGAAAATACCGATAAACCATCTTTTTTAATTTCAATACCATACACTCCATTGGCATTGTCGGAGGCATTTTGAGTATCGTAGGTTTTTACGGTTATTCCGGCAAAGGGCGTAGTCATCACTACATCATTTTTGCTGAGTGCATAATTACCGCCCCCCAAAGCGCGGGCGGGTAATATGCTTCGCGAGCCGTTGATTCTTTTTGCCAAATCCAAAGGCAACACATTTACTTGCTGGATAACGGGATTGCGGGTATCACCGACATCAAAGCCGAAAAGCAAAGGATTGATGGGGGCTTCAGTGGCGGTGTCGCGGATTTCAAAATGCAGATGCGGAGCAGTAGAGCTGCCCGTATTGCCCGAAAGTGCCACCACCTGGCCTTTTTGTACCGCCAACACACCGGCAGGCACAGCGAGATCTATTTCAAATTGTTGTTGAGCGTATTGTTGAGTGCGCACATAATCGGCGATAGCACCATTGAGGCGCGAAAGATGAGCATATACTGTGGTATAGCCGTTGGGGTGGGTGATGTAGAGCGTTTTTCCGTAGCCATCGCCCGAAATTTTGATACGCGACACATAGCCTTCGGCACAGGCATAAATATTGTAACCTTCTTTTCCTTGTGTTTTTATATCGATACCTGCATGAAAATGATTGGTGCGCAACTCGCCGAAAGTACCCGCCAATATCAGAGGAATATCCAAAGGCGAACGAAAATAATTTTTCGGATATTCAACAGGAACAACGGCAGGGGCTAGCGAACCGGCAGCTTGGGGCAAGCGGAGAGTAGAAGAAAAAAAATAAAAGCAAGCAACAATATAATAAACTATAAAAAAAGCGTAGGCGTACATCATTCAGATAAAAAGAAAAACAAAAGAAGTATTTTGTATAAAAACAGTTCTTTTTAAAATTTATTGTATCAAACAAAAATCAAAGGTATTTCAGCAATTTTTCGCTAAAATACAATAAAAGCAAATAAATGAAGGCAGTTTTTCAGGTTCAAATTATCAAAAAATCAAAGTATTGAATCTCAATATTTTATACAATAAAAAATTGCTCTTCTTTTTTAATAAAATCGGGCTTTAAGAAAGCATATCTTTATATGCTTGAGCTATATTTTAGCATATAAAAAAAACAAATCAGGTTTTCCAAAATCGCAGCAACAGCACCTCTATTGCCAAAAACAACAAAGCTGCGAGCAAGCACCATTTCCAAAGTGCAACACCCTGATCAATTTCGCCTACCAAACCCGCTAAGTCGGCATCGGGATTATCAATTATTTTAATATTGGCGGCATTGTATTTTTGTTTCAAGCTATCCAAAGCCAAGTATTTCAAGTCCGACTCTTTGCGGTTGTAATTAAATCCAAAATATGCCACTGCCGTAGTATCTTTTTCGGGTTCTAATGCAAAAATACCATCTTGTTGCAATTGGTTGCCGAGCGACAGAATCAGTTGGTTGCCGACTATTTTTTGGTTGGGAATAAATTCGCCGCGCTCTTTGTTGCGCAGTTTCAAAATATCTTCAGCACCGCTACTTTTATCGGGTGCGCGGGTTTGTATAATATTATTATTGCCGATGGTATAGCTCAACGAAGGCGCATCGCTGCCGGCAAAAGCCATTTTCAAAAGCATGGGCACAAAAACGGCGTGGGCGGGCAGGTTGGTGGCGGCTACATCTAAAGGCGCAATACCAACATAGAGTTTTCCGTCTTTTACGGCGTATTTGCTCAACAAAGAACCACCATCGCGCAGGGGCAGCAGTTCTTCTTCGGTGGTAGTAGAAAAATGCGACATTTCCCAGCTTTTTTTGGCAGTGGGCAAATCCAGATTTTGGGGAATACGCTCAAAAACATCATTAAAAATTTCCTGTTGAGTATTGATGCGGCTCACTTCACGCAGCGAAGCAGTGGTTTTTGACAATACATTTGCCCCCACCGACTTCAAAAAAGCATTATACGAATCGGCAGCAGCATCTATGGAAGGAAAAACAGCCACATCACCGCCGTTTTCCACATATTGTTTCAGCTCAAAAGCCAAGCCCGAAGAAATGTTTTTTACATCGTTGATAATAATGAGGCGATAATCGCTCATTTTGGAATAATCCAACTGATTGACAGACTGCGAGCGCAAATTAAAATACGCTTCTTGACCAAACAAAGTGCCGATATAGCGATTGGGTTTGTCGCCGTAAATTTCTAAAATATTGAGTTGGGGTTCAATATAAAAACTAAAATAGTAATGGTCGTCAAAATCAATAGGGTAGTCAGTGATGCTAAATTCGCCGCGCTGCCAGCCGCTCTCACTTACGCTAAATTCAAGGGTATCGGTTTTGGTTTCGCCGGCGGCAAGAGCCGTTTGTGTCATTGCTTTCGTTTGCTCGTTTATTTTGAGGCTGACGCGCACCTCTTCGGCGGCGGTATTGCCGGCATTGGTGAGGCGAAACAACATTTTGTTGCTTTGCTGCAGAGCCTGTACGGGGGCATCTAACCACAGCGAGTCCACGTACACATTGTTGGGTGTGGCGGTTTGCAGCGGCACGAGGTAATAATGATACAAGCTGTCGTTTTTAAAATCGACGATATTTCTTTGAAAATCGGAGATAATAAAAATATTTTTGTAGTCGGCATTGGCATTTTCAAGGGCTTGTTTTTGGCGGTCGGTGGCACGGCTGAGAGGCTGTGTATGTGCACTCGATTGAATTTCATCGGCAAAAGCCAAAAATTCTTCTTTGCCTATCAGCCGTTGGTGTCTGCCTTCGAAGTCGTTGGTCAGGATTTGAAATTGTTCGTCGGCACTGTAAGCCTCAGCAATTTGGCGGGCTTTGGCTTTTGCCTGTTCCAGCAAAGCCACATCGCCGTTGCGGGCGTTCATACTAAAAGAATTATCCACAAAAACGCTCACCGCCTTTTTCCCTTTTTTGATGGCAGCAGCATCGTTGCTCAAAAAAGGTTGTGCAAAAGCCAATACCAAAGCAGCAATAGCCGCCAAACGACTCAAAAGAATGAGCAAATGTTTCAGGCGGCTGCGCGAAGCCGATTCTTTTTTAATTTCTTTTAAAAACTGAACACTGCTAAAATAAACCTTTTTGAAACGGCGAAAATAAAACAGATGAATAATAACAGGCACTGCCAATGCTGCCAATGCCCATAAAAAGGAGGGATATAAAAAATTCATGATTGTCCAAATAATGTGTTGCGTAGAAACAACATAATTAAACTGCAAAATAAAAGCCAAAGTTTATAAATCAAGGAAAATATTTTACAGAAAGCAGACGATAAGGCAAATGATACCATAAAAAAAATAGACTTAAAATATCAAAATATTGAACTATGTGATTTATCTTTTAGTTTTGTAACATATCTTTGCACCGTCAAAGAAAGAAATATTAATTTTTATATTAAATAACAAAACAAAAAAATAACATCACAACAATGGCTGACGTAGCATCAAGAGTAAAAAAAATTATCGTTGATAAACTCGGCGTAAGCGAACAAGAAGTGAGCAATGATGCCAGTTTTACCAACGATTTAGGAGCCGATTCATTGGATACAGTAGAATTAATTATGGAATTTGAAAAAGAATTTGGCATTTCTATTCCCGATGATGAAGCAGAAAAAATTCAAACGGTAGGCAACGCCATAGAGTATCTTGAAACCAATTCGGCTAAATAAGAAAGCTGTATTTTTAAATTAAAGAAAAAAGCAATGCGCAAGAAATCTAAGGCAGGAGCCGGATTTCTTGCGCATTGCTGCATAATAAGCATATACTGAAAAAAATCAAAACAAAATTATTTGTTAATTTTGCTTGAAAGTAAACAGCAAGCGAAAAAACATTTACAAGATTTTTAAAAAAACAACTTACAGCCACAGTACAAAGATTATATATGATTGAATTTAAAAGAGTTGTGATTACAGGTATGGGAGCATTAACTCCTATTGGCAATACTTTGCCCGAATATTGGGACGCGCTGCAAGGCGGCGTAAGCGGAGCTGCCCCCATCACAAAGTTTGATGCCACCCATTTCAAAACCCGTTTTGCCTGCGAAGTGAAGGGTTTCAATGCAGAAAATTTTATAGAGCGCAAAGAAGCCCGCAAATTTGACCCCTTTGCCCAATACGCCATTGTTGCCTCCGACGAAGCCATACGCCACGCAGGTTTAGATGAAAATATCAACAAAGATCGTGTTGGAGTAATATGGTCGTCGGGTATAGGTGGGCTGCTCACTTTTCAGGAGCAGGTGCGCGAACACGCCGCCGCCGGCTACAATCAGCCTTTTAAATACAATCCGTTTTTTATTCCTAAAATGATTTCCGATATTGCGAGTGGCCATATATCCATTCGCCATGGTTTTCGGGGACCGAATTATTCGGTGGTAGCAGCTTGTGCTTCATCTACCAACGCCCTCATAGATGCTTTCAATTTGATTCGTTTGGGCAAAGCAGACGTAATTGTAACGGGCGGTTCGGAAGCCGCCGTAGTAGAAGCAGGTGTCGGCGGTTTTAATGGCTTGAAAGCACTATCGGAGCGCAACGACTCGCCCGAAACAGCATCGCGCCCTTTTGACAAAGACCGCGATGGTTTTGTGCTTGGCGAAGGTGCAGGTGCATTGATATTGGAAGAATTAGAACATGCGCTGCGGCGCGGTGCTACCATTTATGCAGAAGTAGCGGGCGGCGGTATGAGTGCCGATGCGTATCACATGACAGCCCCGCACCCCGAAGGTTTGGGGGCACGTTTGGTGATGCAGGCAACGTTGGAAGATGCCAATATGCAACCCGAAGAAATTGATTATATCAACGTACATGGGACTTCTACACCTTTGGGCGATGTAGCCGAAGTAAAAGCTATTGAAAATGTATTTGGCGCACACGCACAAAACCTCAATGTAAGCTCCACCAAATCAATGACCGGACACTTGCTCGGTGCTGCCGGAGCTATAGAAGGCTTGGCTTGTGTAATGGCGGTACATTTGGATATTATACCGCCGACTATCAACCATTTTACAGACGACCCCGACATCAACCCCAATATCAATTTAACATTTAACAAGGCACAAAAAAGAACAGTACGCGCTGCATTGAGCAATACATTTGGATTTGGTGGACATAATGCTTCTGTTATTATAAAAAAATGGAAAGGGGCATAGTGCGTTTTCAAATCAGGCTCAATCTTTGATAGAAAACCTTTTAAGAGATTTAGTATGTATATTTTGAAAAAAACGCCAAGTGTATAACTTTTTTTATCGGATAGCATCTATTTATTATCTGTATTTGTCGGTACAAAGCGATTATTACAAAAAATTGCGCCGACTGTTAGGATTTACACCACATAATCTGTCGGTGTATAACTTGGCATTTCGTCATAGCTCCGCAGCCGACCAGCTCATCAAAAACAACGAGCGTCTGGAATTTTTGGGCGATGCCGTATTGGATATGGTAATCGCACAATATCTATTCAAAAAGTACCCAAAGGCTACCGAAGGATTTTTGACAGAGATGCGTTCTAAAATTGTGAGCCGCAAAAAATTAGGAGAAATCGGCGGACAAATGGAGTTGCAGTATTTTTTGGAGTACAATAAAAATGCGTTGGTGGTCAATCGCGGTATGTTGGGAAATGCGCTGGAGGCTTTGGTAGGAGCGGTTTATTTAGATGCCGGCTATCTGTTGGCGGAGCGTTTTGTCAATCAAAAAATCATCAAACCCTTCATAGATTTGGAAGAGTTGCAACGCACCGAAGTCAATTACAAAAGCAAGCTACTGGAATGGTCGCAAAAAGAAACAAAAAATCTGGAGTTTGAACTCATCAACGAAAAAATCCTCGACAGCAATCAGCGCGTATTTACGTTTGCTGCCAAATTAGACGGTGAACGAGTAGGAACGGGGCAGGGACTGAGCAAAAAGTCGGCACAAAAGAATGCCGCACAAAACGCCCTCGAACGCCTAAAATTGGAGTAAAAAAGAACTACAACTTTCCGCCTCCCTTAATTTGTGCCGATTGATAACCATTTTCCCTTTTCAACGATATGCAGCATACGGCATAATCCCATTGCGGTTGTATAATATCATCTGCCAACAAAAAATAAAAAGCCTTTCTATTCTTAACATTCACGCCCTGTATCAGGGAGCGTGCCGAGTTTTTCATTATATCCGGTGCACGATGAATATTTCTGTTCAAGATACGCCTGTATTGTGTTAAAGGCAGTTGATGTATCCCATTTCCTGCACCACCGATATTCAGGTAGGCATCAGAGCGCAAATCTACAGCGACCAAATCTCTACCATTGGGGCAAGTATAAGAAGTTATACCATCTATAAAACAGATATAGTCCAATATTTGCGAAATGGATTTTTTATTAATTTTGAACTATAAAATATTTATATATGTCTTTTCCTAAAATTATTCAAATCAAAGAAACAATCAAAGAACTTAAATCTTTACAAAGGCGTAGTATTCCACTTATTGCAAAAGAATAAATATTCTTATTGTGTTAAAAAAGATGAGCATACTGAATTTCAAAAAGGAGTTTCTGATTTAACAGGATAAATCATAACACCGTATTAAAATGGAGAAATACTATGCAAAAGAAGGCTTAGATGCGTTTTAAAGCTGGAAGAATTGGTTTAAACCTTCCATTATAAAGGACAATGAACGAGAGCAATTAGAAAATTTTGACCAACCCAGCAATGGAATGGGTTATAGAACTACTAAACTGGGTAAATACTGAATTACAAAGATATGAGTATATTACTTTGGTGAAATATGTACAACGAAACTTTAATACCAAAATAAAGTTGCCCAAAAGTCTCAAAAAGAAGAAAAGGCAGTGGAGGCTTTAAAAACTTCCATCAAAAGTGTATAAACCTTTACCAGTAAGTTTCCCATACAAAACAGTGAATCTATATTTTCAAGATGAATCAAGATTTGGAATGTTTACAAGAAATGGGAAAATACTTACTTCAAAAGGAAAAACCTATCTGTCCTTACCATCAAGTTTTAAATCTACCTATCTTTTGGCTCATTTCCCTTTGGATGGGGATAATTTCTTGATGGAAATGTCTTTATGCAATGCACAAACTTTTCAAGTTTATCTGAATGAATTATCAAAACATAGACCATCGGAATATAAAATTTTAGTCTTGGATAATGCTGCCTTTCACAAGGCTAAAAAACTAAATATTCCAGAAAATATAGGAATGATTTTTCTTCCTCCATACTCGGAACTTAATCCTGCAGAAAAGGGTGGAAATTTAAACGATCATTTACAAATATTTTATGCAGTTCTTTAAATCAAGTCAGTGATTTTATTACAAAACGTCAAAATCTAACCTCAAATGAGGTTAAGAATATATGCAGTTTTGACTATGTTTTTCAATATTTTGATTGGACTATTTAGTACATATATTTGGTATTAAATTAACTTTTTGAGAAGCGGATTTGGGCAATATCAATAATAAAAAAGGGCTTACGACAATACCAAATAGCAATGCAAACATAAAAGTTGTAGAAAATCCCTGCCGCCACTTTGAAATATTTACATTCATAAGCGACTTATCCTTTTGAATTTTTTGTAAAATAAAATTCAGAGCACCATACAAACCCAATAAAATCATCAAAGCATTAAAACCCACCGAAACCGCTAAATTTCTGCCAAATGTGGGTAAAAAAGGCATAGAAAATAAAATACCTGCTAACGAAAAAAGCAAAAACCATATCATTTTCCTTGAAAAAAAACTTGTTTCGGCAGTGCTGCTGTTAAATAAATAAAAGATAAGCAGCAATAAAGTAACTCCTAATCCATACATCAAAATATTATTATTAGAAAAAACCAAGTAATTTTTCAAATCTCCTTTAAAATAAGTACCCATAAATCCCTTCAAAGGCTGCATAGGATTGGATTTTATATTATCCCAAGCAACTTTATAAATATAATCATTTCTTTGATTGACCGTTTTTAGTTGCTGCATTCCTTGTTTTAAATCCTGATTTGCCTGTCTCCAGCTTTTGGCATCTTTACCAATAGAGAGCGCATATAAATTGCGCGAAAAATTGCCCTGATAATCCTCTTGTGAAGCCGATACCATCATTGAAACAACAATGCTGATTACAAAGCCCAATACAACAGCAACTACATTTGACAATAAAAAACGATTGATTTTTTTTTCAGCCAAAAACCAAAATGAAAAGACCAACAAAGCAGGAATAATAAACATAGCACCCGGACGAACGTTCATACCGACACTTAAAAGCAGGAGTCCGAGTGTAAAATATTTTCGCTCACCCCAAACCCCCTCCAACAAAGCCACCAAAGCCAATTGGCCTACGGCAATACCGAGCAATTCCGTTCCGAACGAGCCGATAACCGGAATTAAATAAACCGCACAAAACACCACATAAGCCACCCCGATTCCGAGCATTGTTTTACGGGCAATATATTTACCTGCCACATAAAAAGAAAGAGCCACCAATGAAGTATTGAGAACATGAAACGCCACTACATTCTGAAATACTAATTTCAACAATATCGCATTGGTAGTCATAGCAATGGGCTTCCAAGCACTGCCGCCGTGAAGTTTCACACCGTGAATAAGCTGCACGATACTTTCGTAATAAGCAGCTGCATCGCTGGTGGCAATCACACTCTTTATTTGATATAAAGCTCTTGAATATCCATACCAAGTATCAAATAACAAGGAAAAAGACACTGCAAAAGCAAAAAACAAAATAACGTATCGTTGTAAACGGCGATATAAAACATTCTTTTTATTGTCAGAAACCTTAAATAAATTAAATAATATTTCTACAGCAAAAAACAAAAATGGTGCGCCATAAAATATCCATTTCAATTGATGAAATAAAAAATATCTTTGAGAAAACCATAAAATCAACAACAATACAACAACAGCAATAAACAAAATCAGGTATGAAGAAATATTTTTTTTCATATCATTGAAAAATAGAAACGACACTAAATAAGTTACAATGTTAAAGTATCATCATGATAAATCACAGTAAGTACCGTTTCTCCAACGGCACGTAGGGTGCGTTGCTCAATGATATTCATATTATCGTCGTGGGTATGCCAAAAATCGCCAAAACCTTTGACATAGGTTTGCGGGTCGTACTGAATAATATCAATAGTGGGAATATTAGCAATTTGGTTGATGTACAAATGGTCGTCAATGATTTCATTTACGGCACGGAAAACGAAATAGCTGCTATGACCAATGGCATTGCCGGTTTCCCATACTTTTTTCAAAATATGAGGCGCATAAGCTCTTGATACGCCTTCCTGACAAAATACGGCATCGCGAGAGCCAACCATATCCAACAAAATACCATAATTGGCGCGGTATCCGGCGTGGTGCGGGTTTTTCGCCCAATACTGACTGCCCAAGCACCAGCCTTCGCCTTCAAAACCATTATCTTCAGCGTCCCACAACATCATATCCACACCTATATTTTTGAGGGGAGTATTTTTGAGTTGTTGAGCTATTTCGAGCAATACGGCTACACCGCTTGCGCCATCATTTGCACCCAAAACGGCTTCCTTCTGACGCTCATCGTCTTGGTCGGCAATCATGCGGCTGTCCCAGTGTGCCGACAACATAATACGATAAGTGGCTTGGGGATTAAAACTCACAATGATATTATACATCGGTGCATTTTTGCCCATAATCGTTACTTCACTTTTTTGTATCTGCACGCTGTCTGCCAGTTGGCGCAATTCTTTTTCGAGCCATTCGGCACATTTTTTATGAGCAGACGTTCCGGGCACGCGCGACCCAAAATCCACTTGTTTTTTTACATAATCGTATGCGCGTTGTGCATCAAAAGGAGCAGCCTTTGAAGGAAGCGCAACAGCAGGAGTGGGGGGCGTGTTTTTTTTGGGGGCGGCAGGGTCTTGTTTGCAAGCAAATGTGCCGAGCAGCAGCAAACTGCATATAAAAAAATACAAGGATTTCATGTTGATGATAATAAAGAATACAGAAGTATTACATTTTTTAATAAAATAAAGGCATATATTTTCAATCACAAAAAAAGAGAACAGCACAGTTTTTACCAGCCAAACTGCACATATTTAATAGTTTTTCCGGCTTCTAAGTGCATTAGCTCATATTTGGTTTTGATGTGCAGCAAAGGATTGTCGGGAGCAGCGGCATACAGGTTATCGTATTGTTCAAAAATTTTCACTTCTTTATCCGCTTGCAGCACCTCCATCGTAAATTCGTAGAGCAGGTCACTGTCGGTTTTTAAATGAATTTTTCCGTTCGGCTGCAAAAAACGGCGGTAAGTTTTCAAAAAACGGGGGTGTGTGAGGCGTTTTTTGGCGCGTTTTTTTTCGGGTTGGGGGTCGGGAAAAGTAATCCAAATGCTGCTGACTTCGGCGGGTGCAAAAAACTGGTCAATGAGTTCAATCTGCGAGCGAATAAAAGCAACCTGCTGTTGCTGCGCTTTGAGCGCACGTGTAGCACCACTCCAAATCCGGTTTCCTTTCAAGTCCACACCGATATAATTTTGCTGAGGCAGCATTGTTGCCATATTGCGGGCATAATCCGCCATACCGCAAGCCAATTCCAGCACGAGGGGGTTTTCATTATTAAAATACGCTGCCCACCTGCCGCGCCACGAAACCTCCGCACCGCTGTGGTCGTACAATTGTGCCACCGGAAAACTTTTGTTATGAAACACATTTGGCAGCGTTTCTACTTCTGCAAACTTAGTTGATTTATTTTTACCCATTCCACAATATAATAAAAAAACAAGCGTAAAGTTACATTACAGAAGCGGTTGTACAACAAAAAATCAAAAAAGTTGTTATAGATGACTTTAAATAAAAGTGCTTATCTCCAAATAGCGTAGATTTTTCAACACATTGAGCAAAAACCATAGCTCATAAAAAATATATTGTCAATGAGTGAATTTAATAATCTTTCTGTTATTTTTAATGTCCGATACGATACAATATATTTGTAAAAATTAATAAGCAAGATAAAAAAAAACGAGAAGTAAGATGAAAGAATTTATGGTAGAAATTGCTTTGCCTCAAAATCCACCACCACATTTTTGGCAGTTAATTCCCGAACAGCGCAAATACATTGCTGCCTTGTTTGATGAAGCCAAGCTCCTCAATTATTCGCTTTCAGCCGACCGCAGCCGCCTGTGGGTGGTGTTGCCCGCCGAAAACGAAGACAAAGTACGCGAAATTATAGAAAATATGCCTTTGTACGATTATTTTGAGTACAGGGCGGTGGAGTTGATGTTTCACGAAAATATATCATTCGGGCAAATTCCGATGATTTCGCTCAATTAATAATTAGTCTATGCGAAGATACGGTGCTATTTTCTTGTATTGCTCGGCACTGATGGCAGGGTTTTCCGCCAATTGAGCCACCGATGTAAAAGCTCCTGCCTTTTGGCGCATTTGAACAATAGCCACTGCCACCGAATAAGCGATATATTCGTGGCGCGCCAATTCTGCTTCGCTGAGGCGGTTGATATTGAGGCGTTGCACCTGTGCCGGATCTACTTGCAGACGGTTTTTTATTTTGGATAGCCACGCCGATTTCACGCTTTTTACTTCTCTGAGTTGTGCCAACTCCACAAATCCGCCCAATTTAGAGCGATAATTAACAATATCCTGCGCTATATTTTCATTCATATCGGGCAGTTGCAGCCACTCGGCAATGGTGGCGGTGTTTATATTCAACAACTGCAAAGCAGTGGGTGGCGTTGCTGCAATTTCAATATAAGGCTCTAAACGACGATATTCCTCCTCCGAAATCACATACATTTTTTTAAAATCTTCTTTTTTTCGGAATACGCCTCCTTTTTCCACATATTTACGAATACTTTTGAACTGTGCCGCACTCAATCCCAGAGCTTCGGCTTGCTGTGCATTGAGCAAATTAGGGTCAAAAGGTGCAAGCACCGATGCAACAGTCGGTGTGTTGGTATTGGTGTTGGTGGCAAGTGCATTGTTGGCAGCAGCAGATGTGCGCTCGGCGGGCAGTTGGATATAAGGCTCTAACTGACGATATAAATCGGGGGGCAGGCTGTAAATTTTAGCCACATCGCTTTTGATACGGAAAGTGCCACCTTTTGCCAAAAAATTCTGAATAGTTTTGCACACAGCAGCAGGCAGTCCCATTTGCTTACATTCCTGTTCGCTCCATTCATTGGGATTAAAAGGTTGCAATTGCAATACAAGGTCGGGCGCAGGCGAAGAAGTGGGCGGCGGCGATGCAGTAGAAAACGAAGTTTCAGGTTCAGCACCCACCGAAGCGGGCAGTTGCAAAAAAGGCTCTAAACGTTGATACTCGGCGGCTGAAAGTCCGTAAAGTTTTCCAAAATCTTCTTTTTTCTTAAAAGCCCCTCCTTTTTGCCGATATTTTATCAAATTATTGCACACATATTGCTTAATACCCAATTGCAAACATTCTTCCAAAGTAATTTGATTGGGGTCAAAAGGAAAATAAGCGGCATTTACTATCGGCTTGCCGGCAGCATCAAACACTACGGCGGCTTGCTCGGAAGCAGCGGCGGTTTGTTGTTGCTCCAACCAAGTGGCGGCGGCTTGTAGGGTTTGAGAAGGAAGCGTTGTTTCTGCAACTCGCCGATAAAAATACCATTCAGCCGTTATTTTGAGCAATACCGCCGACAACAAGAGCAGCAACAGCACACGTTTATCTTGTCTGTTGAAGGTAAAATAATGACGCAAATGCGCTTGTGCCTGTGAGAATAAGCTGTGTAGGCGCATAAAAAGGAATGAAAAGTGGTAGAAAAATAAATTTACCCAAAACAAAACGTCTATTCTTCCGAATAGCTGTCGGGTTCAGGCTTAGGTGGTGTACGTAATACTTTCATAAAAAAATAAACAGTAAAAGCGGTAATTACAATTTCGGAAATTACCATCATCAAAACAGCAGAAGTACTCATTATTTTTTATTGATTTTTAACCAGAAATTTTTTTTATAAAAAAATAAACATAATCACGCTTTTCACAACGCAATATAGCAAAAAAAACAAATTAAAAGCGTTTTTCTGCAATTTTTTTATCCAATTCGGGATTTTTATTGCCTAATTCTTTTGATTTTATCCACATTTCCACAGCTTTATTCACATTTCCGAGTTTAAAATAAATATCTCCGGCGTGTTCTACAATCACGGGGCGTTTGTCGCCGCCCTGCGCCAGTGCTTTTTCTATCCAAGTAGCGGCATCAGCGTATTTTTGTTGCTGAAACATAATCCAAGCGTAGGTATCCAGAAATGATATATTGTCGGGTTCTATTTCATTGGATTTTTTGGACATTTCTTCGGCTTTGTCGAGGTTTTCGTTGCGCACCGACAAATAATAGCTGTAATTGTTGAGTACATAAGCGTTGTTGGGGTCGATGCGCAAAGATTCTTCGTAGCTTTCGTCCGATTTTTTGTACTCGCGGGTGGTATTGTAAATATCGCCGAGTTGAGCATAAATTTCGGTAAGCAAATTGGTATTGTCGGTAGCAATAAAGCTGGCTTTTTTGAGCGATTTTACTGCTTTTTCGTAATTATTCAAATGATTATTTGCCAAGCCATTGAAAAAATAAGGCAATGGCTGGTTTGGGAACAAATCAATGGCGGCTTGTGTATTATCGGCTAAATCCTGATGTTTGTTGAGGTCGGCAAGAACATAAAATAATTGCTGCCACACCAAATAGTTGCTACCATCTAACTGGGTTGATTTTTGGTACAAAGGAATAGAAGCCTCTTTTTCGCCACCATAAAACAAGATATCGGCACGAATAGCATTGGCTTCGGCATCTTCGGGGTGGGTATCTATCATTATTTTAGACAGTTCCAATACTTCGTCAAAAGCGGGCGTACCTTTTTTGCTGGCATAGTCGCCATATTTGGCAAGCAACACCTCTACTTTGCCGTGCGCCCCCACCGCCGGATTACTGAAAAAACCCCTCAGTTCCTGCATATATTGTTCCGAGTCGCCGTTATCCAAATGGTACTCTGCCATTGCCAAACGTGCCATCGGATGATTGGGATTAAATTCCAAAATTTTGCGATATGCTTCAATGGCTTTGTCTTTTTGGTTCATTACCACATACAATTCAGCCAGTAGCAGATAATATTTTTCGCGGTGCGGGTATTTTTCTATCAGTTTTTGCATTTCCTCTATTGCCTTTTCGGGCTGTTCCAACTCCATATAAAGGCGTTGTTTTTCGAGGGTAATGTTTTCGTCAATACCCATCAACTGCTCCAATTTGTCGAATACTTTCAATGCTCCGGCGGCATCGTTTTTAAATTTGAGTGTATAAGCCAAATCGTAGTAGTATTCGGGGTTATCGGGATCTTTTTTTATCAAAGCCTGATACACCTCCTCCGACTTATCCATAGAGCCGACAATTCCGAGCACATCGGCATACATCAGTTGATACCATTTGTTGTCGGGGTCTAATTTTACGGCTTTTTCAATATAGCGGAGTGCGTCGGCAGTTTGGCGTTCGTCGTAGGCAATGCGCGAAAGTTCGTAATAAGCGGCATCGTTTTTGGCATCAATTTCTACACAGCGATCAAAGAGCGTTTTAGCTTCTTCGTAGTGTTGCAAAATCAATGCTTTTTGTGCCTGAATAAAAACATCTTCGCCCTCCAATGTGTGTTTGAGAGCGGCACTGTTGCTTTGCTTGCCGTTGCCTTTCTTTTTGTTTTGCGCCATAGTGGTATTCCACTGTACAAACAGGCTCAAAACCAACAAAGCCACGATACCCAGCTGCCGTTTATGTGTCATTATCTTTGAAAAAATATATATAAAAAAAGGTATAAGCTACATAACAACTATATAGCCTTTATTGATTTTTAAAAAAACAAAAAAATGTTCAAATACTGTGTTGTTGATAAGGGTTTTCAATAAACCAAAGAAAAAAAACGTTTAATTTTTTATTTTCTTGTATAAAAGTTTTAAAAAAATGAAATGATTGACTAAAAAAAATTTTTATTCATCATGGCAAAAAGAAAAATCGCCGATACTCCACTCTTCTGCTTTGCTTTTGAGTGTCACGTTGCTGCCAATCATACTGTTGTTGATGTGCTTGCCGATGATGTTGCTTTTGTGCTGAATGATACTGTGGCTCACCACCGAATGATGGATACTGCAATGGTTTCCGATGGATACATAAGGACCTACTACCGAATTTTTTAAAATTACGCCTTCACCGATAAAGCACGGTTCAATAATTACCGAATTTTCCGACATAAAATTGCGCCCCTGCACGATGCTTTCTTTTTTGTGTTCTAATACGCGCTCATTGGTATAAATACAAGCGTCTTTATTTCCACAGTCCAACCATTCTTCCACGCTGCCTACCGTAAAACGGGTGCCTTTTTGCTTCATATTCTCCAAAGCGTTGGTCAGTTGAAATTCTCCTTTATCTTTGATGTCATTATCCAATAAATATTGCATTTCGCGGCGCAGGTAGTCGCCGTCGCTGAAATAATAAATTCCGATAATAGCCATATCACTGACGAAGGTGTCGGGTTTTTCTACAAAATCGCTGATAAATCCGGCTTCGTTGAGTTTTACAACTCCATAGGCGCGGGGGTCATCTACGCGCTGCACGATGATGCAGCCTTCGTCGGCGAGGTTGAAATGAAAGGAAGCACGGAATAAGGTATCGGCAAAAGCCACGATGGTGCGCCCCTGCAACAAAGGAGCAGCGCACAAAATAGCGTGTGCTGTGCCGAGTGGTTTGTGCTGATGATAAATATGTCCGGTTGCACCCAAAGAAGTCGCCAGTGCGAGCAGGTCTTTTTCCACTTGTTCCCCAAAATCACCGATAACAAAACCGATATTATCTATTTTTTCGCCGGCCATACTTTCCAAATCCTCCACCAAACGCTGAACCATCGGTTTGCCGGCAATAGGAATAAGTGGTTTGGCAGTTGTAAGTGTGTGCGGGCGCAGACGAGTTCCGCGTCCGGCCATAGGAATAATGATGTTCATATATCAAAAGAAATTAAAATCGTCAATTGAATACAAAATTAAAAGCGTGAAAGTAACAAAAACAGCCCATACAATCAAGAAAAGCGCAAAAAAACAAAAAAAATGAATGTGCAGAACAGGCATAAAAAAGCAAGAAATGAAATAAAAAACTTTTTTAGCTTTGATACTGAAAAAAAACAAGCCGATTAATATGAATTTAAAGCACTATCTCCGCCCTGTATCTTCCGAAAAAATACTGAAAGACCAACAATTTTCGGTGCATCAGTGGGCTTATCAGGTAGATTTTTATAAGGGCGAGCCTCTCGATATAGAAGGCTATCAGATAGCAATAGTAGGTGTAGCCGAAGACCACGAGAATACAGATATAGAAGAAAACTGTTCTGCCGCGCCGTATCATATTCGTCAGGCATTTTATAAATTATACAGTTGGCACAAACACCTCAAAATCATAGATTTAGGCAACATCAAACCGCACAAAGACTTGCATCGTGTGCAGGAGCGATTGAGCAAAATAGTAGCGTGGTTGCTGGCACAGCGCATTATACCTATTATTTTAGGAGGTACGCACGATTTTACTTTTGCACAGTTCAGTGGTTATGAGGAGCAAAGCAAAGGAATTGAAATGGCGGTAATTGATGAACGCATTGATTTGCTGAATCACAGCGACGACCACGAATCCCAATCTTTTTTGTACAAGATATTTGCCCATCAGCCGAATTATTTATATCATTATACACAAATTGGTTATCAGCATTTTTTTGTAGATCCTTCTGTTATCAATACGTTTGAAAAGTTGCATTTCGGGTGTTATCGTTTGGGCTATATACGCACCGATTTGCGGCGTACCGAACCCCTCCTACGACATTGTAACCTGCTGTCGATAGATATGTCGTGTGTGTGTGTGGCAGATGCTCCGGCACAAAAAAATGGCTCTCCAAATGGCTTGAGCGGCGACGAAATATGTCGTTTGATGTATTTTGCCGGACTGAGCGAACATATTTCGTCAGTAGGTATTTATGAGCATTATCCTCAATTTGACGTGCGCGGGCAAAGTGCATTGCTCATTGCTCAAATGGTTTGGTACTTTATAGAAGGCATCAGCCAAAGGCGCAACGAATACCCCGAAAAAGGAGAGGAAAATTTTGTAAAATACATCGTGAACTTAGAGGGGCGGCAAGACATAGTTTTTATCAAAAGCCCGCGCACCGAGCGTTGGTGGATGAAAGTACCTTTGCTGCACCCCACCGAACAGCTGACACACCGCTACATTCCCTGTTTGCACGAAGATTACATAGCTACCTGCCAAAGTGAAATTCCGGATCGTTGGCTGCAAGCCTACCTCAAACTTGCCGAGCAAGTATAATCCGAAAAAAAAGAGTCATAAAAAAAATTAATTATCGGAAGCCTTATCTAAAATTTCCTTTGCCATATAATACAATCTGTCATCTTCCAATCGTACTAAGCCGCCATTAGGTCCTTTTTCATAATGAATATTGGGTATATCGCCGCAGTGTAGCGGGTCGCCTCCGAAATAGCTGCGCACGGTTTCTTCATCATAACCTGATTTTTTGGCAATCATACGCATTGCCCCCTCCGGCAGACTGTCTTTGAGATGACGCAGGTCGTTGAAAGTAATATACATAGCCATAATTACAAGTATTTAAGTTATTATAAGAAAAACCAGCACCTTACTTTAAAGTAGGGTGAGAAATGTAGGTTATAAAGATATAACTTTTTTTATAAAAAACAAGTATTTAACAGAAAAACCTGCAATTATTAAGAAGAATTAACTCGATAAGAAAGAAAAAATACAAGGGCGTTTATGCAAATCGGGCAAATTACTTTTGTTCCAGTGCGCAATTGTTTTGGTAGCAATATATTGTGTAGGCAAAGTGAGGTCGGCAGCAACAGACAGCAGGGTATGCGGTTGGCAATTTTGGAGTATTGTTTTCAAAAAAGCCGTATTACGATAGGGAGCTTCTATGCAAATTTGGGTACATCTCTGCTGCTTCGATACTTTTTCTAACCATTTTATGCTGCGCACGCGTTCGGCGGCATCAATAGGCAAGTAGCCGTGAAACATAAATTTTTGCCCGTTAAGCCCCGAAGCCATCAACGCCAACAGAATAGACGAAGGACCTACCAAAGGTACTACTTCTATACCCAAGCGGTGGGCTTCCAATACAAGAGCCGCGCCCGGGTCGGCAACCGCCGGACACCCTGCTTCCGACAGCAAAGCCACATCATTGCCTTCCAAAGCCGCTGCCAAATAAAAAGGAGGTAATGGAGCATTTGGATTAGTTTGGTGCTTATCGAGCAGCAGAAATTTACACGCATCTATTGCATGATGAATACCCGCCTTTACCAAAAAACGGCGAGCACTGCGCTCATTTTCCACCACAAAAAACCGAATAGGGCGCAAAAGCTCCAAAGTAGCGGGTGCTATCCAAGTAATATCATCGCCGCCGAGCAAAGTAGGTACTAAGAGTAAACGTCCTTTTTTAGACATGGGCTTTAGGGGAAAAATGTTTTTTTAATTGTTCTGTTGTATAATTTACCATATCCGAAGAAATATCCAAATGAGTTACCATGCGCACCCATTGTCCGCCAAATGCAGAAACGCGAATATTTTGTTGTGCCAAACGATGTACAAATTCGGCAGCAGAGCATTGCCGTTCATCTATTTTAAAAATGATGATATTGGTAGGAGCGGGCAAAATTTCTGCCACATAGGGCAAAGCCTGCAAAGCTGCCGTAATGATACGGGCGTGGGCGTGGTCTTGTTCCAAACGCTGTATGTGGTATTGCAGGGCATAGCTGCCCGCCGCCGCCAAAATACCCGCCTGCCGCATACCGCCGCCGAAAGCTTTGCGCAGTTTGCGGCAACGGCGAATAAAATCGTTGCTGCCGAGCAATAAAGAGCCTACCGGCGCACCCAATCCTTTGGAGAGGCACACCGAAATACTGTCAAACAAACCTTTGAGCATCCAAGGCGACAATTGCTGGGCTACCAAAGCATTAAAAATACGCGCACCGTCCATGTGGAGCAGCAAACCCGCTTTGCGACAGGTTTTGCTGATAGCCTGCATTTGTTCCAATGTATAATAAGAGCCGCCGCCGCGATTAACGGTATTTTCAATACAGACCAAACGGCTTTGCGGCTCCCAATCGTTGCCCCCTTGCAAAAATTCGGTAATTTGCTCCGGTGAAATCCGCCCCAAATCGCCGTCCAACAAACGAATAGCCACACCGGAATGAAAAGCATAACCGCCCACTTCGTATTTATAAATATGAGAAAGTTTATCCATCAGCACTTCATCAAGTGGCTGTGTGTGGGCTTTTACGGCAATTTGGTTGGTCATAGTACCCGAAGGACAAAACAAAGCCGCCTCGTAGCCAAACATAGCGGCGGCTTCGGCTTGCAAAGCATTAATGGCGGGGTCTTCGCCGAATACATCATCGCCGAGCGGTGCTTGCAACATAGCTTGCAGCATAGCAGCAGTAGGTCGCGTGACGGTATCGCTGCGCAAATCAACAACAGTATTTTGAAAATCAGCGGGCATAGGATGAACGGTATTTTTTTTTGATGGAAATAATATTTTTTCGGAAGGTAAAGATACAGCGATAAAAAAGATAAAAAAATTGCCGTCTTTTTTTTAAAAAACCTGATTGAAAAAACATTCTTCTTTTTCGCTACAAAGAGCGAGCGTGAGCAATACACCCCAAAAAAAAGTATAATCTTTAGGGTATAAAAAATCATCTGACATTTTGGACACAAAAACGCAAACGTTTACGGTGGCAGACGTAAACTTTCACGTTCCTGACGTGAAATTTCACGGTAGCAGACGTATATTTTCACGTTCCTGACGTGAAATTTCACGGTAGCAGACGTATATTTTCACGTTCCTGACGTAAACGTTCACGGTGGCAGACGTAAACGTTTGCGTTCCTGACGTGAAATTTCACGGTGACAGACGTAAACGTTTGCGTTCGGAGGTGCATTTTTTACGTTCTTTACGCCAATTTTCACGTTCCTGACGTAAAACTTCACGGTATCAGGCGTAAAATTTCACGGTGGCAGACGTATATTTTCACGTTCTTTACGCCAAAATTCACGTTCCTGACGTGAAATTTCACGGTAGGGGACGCAAACGATGCACCTCTGAGCCTAAAATATGGCATAGATGCAATAAAAATATTTTTTTTGATAAAAATGTATGAGCCGCCAAATATATACCCGAAGTCGCCAAAATATGATACATCTGCAATGCAAGCACATTGAATGTGCCATTTCATTAACTTATTTTTCCCCATTGCAAACCTTGTTTTTTGCGCAATTGGGTTAAGTGCTGTCGCAACGGCAAATGCTGCGGCAAAATCAAGTCGGCATCTAAGGCGAGCATTTCGGCGGCGGCTTGGTGGGCAATCTGCAAAATATCCTGATCTTTGATAAGGTTCGCCATTCGCAAAGTAGCGATACCGCTTTGCTGTGTGCCTTCCAAATCGCCGGGTCCTCGCAGTTTCAAATCCACCTCTGCAATTTTAAAACCGTCATTGGTTTCGGTCATCGTTTGCAGTCGTTGTCGCGCCTCCTGCGAGAGTTTGTAGTCGCTCATCAAAATACAAAAGCTCTGTTTTGCGCCGCGCCCTACCCTACCCCTCAACTGGTGCAATTGGCTCAATCCGAAACGCTCGGCATTTTCAATGAGCATCACCGAAGCATTGGGTACATCAACACCTACTTCTATCACCGTAGTAGCCACCATTATTTGTGTTTCGCCGTTTTTAAAACGCTGCATTTCAGCATCTTTGGCAGCGGGCTTCATTTTTCCGTGCACAATGCTCACCTGATACTCCGGCATCGGAAACACCCGCACAATATTTTCGTAACCTTCCTGCAAATTTTTCAAATCCAAAGTTTCCGACTCCTCAATCAAAGGATACACAATATAGATTTGTCTGCCTTCGGCGATTTGCTCTTTTAAAAACTGAAAAACCTGCAATCTCGAAGACTCAAAGCGGTGGGCGGTGATGATGGCTTTGCGTCCGGGCGGCAGTTCATCAATCACGCTCACGTCCAAATCGCCATACACCGTCATTGCCAAAGTACGCGGTATGGGCGTGGCGGTCATCACCAACACATGCGGCGGCAGTTGGTTTTTTTCCCATAGTTTGGCGCGTTGTGCTACCCCAAAACGGTGCTGCTCATCAATGACCACGAAGCCCAAATTTTTAAACAACACATTATCCTCAATCAAAGCGTGCGTACCCACCAAAACATCAATCATTCCGAGTTGAAGTTCTTCGAGCAGGTGGCGGCGTTTTTTGCCTTTTATGCTGCCGGTGAGTATATCCACGCGCAAATCCATTTTTTGGAGCATCGCGCTCAGGCTGTTGAAATGCTGCTGCGCCAAAATTTCGGTAGGAGCCATCAGTGCCGCCTGAAAACCATTGTCGGCAGCCATCAGCATACACATCAAAGCCACCACAGTTTTTCCGCTTCCCACATCGCCTTGCAGCAGACGGTTCATTTGTATGCCGTTCAGCGTATCTTTTCTTATTTCTTTAATAACGCGCTTTTGGGCATCGGTGAGTTCAAAAGGGAGGTGTTCTTTGAAAAAAGTATTAAAATGCGCACCCAATTCGCCCCAAACAAAGCCTTGTGTTTTTTGGTGTTTTTCTTTTATTTTTAAAATACGCAACTGAATAAAAAACAACTCTTCAAATTTGATACGATGTTGCGCCTGTGCAATGAGGTATTCGGTGTCGGGAATGTGGAGATTTTTATAAGTTTCGTAGCGCGGCAGCAAATGATAGCCCTGCAAGAGCCACTCGGGTAAAAATTCGGGCAACTCGTGCGGAGGCAATAGTTCCAAAAGAGTGCGCAGCAATTTCGCCATTCCTTTGCTGTCCAAGCCGCGCGCCTTCATTTTTTCGGTAGAAGGATACATCGCTTGCAGCCGCGCGGCGGTTTCGGGGCTTTTTTGTTCGCTGAGAGCTTCTATTTCGGGGTGTGGGAAATTGACGGTATTGCGAAAAAAATTGGGTTTGCCGAAAATGAGGTATTCTACATTTTTTTGCAAATATTTTTCCATATAGCTGATACCCCGAAACCACACAAGTTCCACCGCACCACTTTGGTCTTCAAAAATAGCCACGAGGCGTTTATTCTGCTTGTCGCCGATGACGTTGATGTCGGTAATATAACCTTTGAGCTGAATATATTGGCTTTCGGGGCTGATGTCGGTGATGCGGTTGATTTTGGTGCGGTCGATATAGCGATACGGATAATGCTGCAACAAATCGCCGCAAGTGAAAATGCCCAATTCACTTTGGAGCAAAGCACCGCGCTGCGGTCCCACGCCTTTCAAATATTCAATCGGACGCTCTAATATAGAAGCACTGCGAGGATTCATATTTATTAAAAAAAGGATAAAATCGTATAAAAGCACAAAAATACGCCCTTTTTTTCACTACTTTTGCCCTGACAAGCGATGCTTTTTCATTTTTAACTATTTTATTCATCAAGTTATGAGCGTACTACAAACGGGCGATATTGCTCCTGTTTTCAGTGGCAAAGACCAAAATGGCAACACTGTTGCTTTGGAAAATTTAAGCGGCAAAAAAGTAATTTTATATTTTTATCCCAAAGATGATACCCCTGGCTGCACTGCCCAAGCCTGCAATCTGCGCGACAATTATGCTGCGCTGCAAGCCGCCGGATATGTGCTATTGGGTATAAGCCCCGACAACGAAAAAAAACATCAAAAGTTTATTTCAAAATACGACTTACCTTTCCCGCTCCTCGCCGACACAGACCACAGCATTGCCGAAGCCTACGGCGTATGGGGCAAAAAGAAATTTATGGGGCGCGAATACATGGGCATTTTGCGCACCACTTTTATCATTGATGAGCAAGGAAAAATAGAGCGTATCATCAGCAATGTAAACACCGCCGAGCATACCGCCCAGATTTTGGAATAAAAGAAACAAGGGTGGATAAAAAACATCTAAGTTTGACTCACACCCACATTAAATTCCTTTTCAATAGGAGCGTGGTTGGCTATTTCAATGCTTTGCGAAATAATACGGCGAGTTTCTTTCGGGTCAATGATAGCATCTACCCACAAGCGCGCGGCGGCATAGTAGGCGGTTGTTTGCTCATCATATCGGCTTTTAATTTCGTTGAGTAAGTTTTTTTCGGTTTCGCTATCTATTTCTTTCCCTTGTTTTTTGAGCGAAGCCACTTTAATTTGCAGCAATGTTTTTGCAGCTTGTTCGCCGCCCATCACGGCAATTTTGGCAGTAGGCCAGGCATAAATAAAACGCGGGTCGTAGGCTTTGCCACACATCGCATAGTTGCCCGCACCATAGCTGTTGCCGATTACAATGCTTATCTTCGGCACTATGCTGTTGGCAACAGCATTGACCATTTTCGCGCCGTCTTTAATAATTCCTCCTTGCTCGCTGCGGCTGCCTACCATAAATCCGGTGACATCGTGCAGGAAAACCAGTGGTATTTTTTTCTGATTGCAGTTCATAATAAAACGCGCCGCTTTATCTGCCGCCTCCGAATAAATTACGCCGCCGAGTTGCATTTCGCCCTTGCCGCTGCGCACCACCAATCGTTGGTTGGCAACAATGCCCACCGCCCAGCCATCAATGCGGGCAGTAGCACAGATGAGTGTTTTACCGTATTGCGCCTTGTATTCATCAAATTGGGAGTTGTCGCAAAGGCATTTCAGAATTTCGCGCATATCGTAGGGTTTTGCACCGCCATCGGGATAAACGCCATAGATTTCTTCGAAGGGCAGGGCAGGGGCTTCCGCTTTGATGCGGTCGTAGCCAGCAGTAGCCCGCTTACCGAATTTGTGCACCAAACGGCGTATTTGCTCTATACAACTTTCTTCATCGGGCATCTGATAATCGCACACACCCGAAATAGTATTGTGCATGGCTGCACCGCCCAGTGTTTCTTTATCCACATCTTCGCCGATAGCGGCTTTTACCAAATAAGGACCTGCCAAAAATATAGAACCCGTTTTTTCCACAATCAGGGCTTCATCACTCATAATAGGCAAATAAGCACCGCCCGCCACACAACTGCCCATAATGGCAGAAATTTGGGGAATATTCATAGACGACATAATAGCGTTGTTGCGAAAAATACGTCCAAAATGCTCTTTATCAGGAAAAATTTCATCTTGCATCGGTAAAAACACCCCCGCACTATCCACCAAATAAATGACGGGTAAGCGATTTTCCATCGCTATTTCTTGGGCGCGCAAATTCTTTTTGCCACTCATCGGAAACCAAGCTCCGGCTTTTACGGTAGCATCGTTGGCAACAATCATACACAACCTGCCGCTCACCGTGCCAATGCCGCACACCACACCTGCCGCCGGACAGCCGCCCTGCTCGGCATACATATCATAAGCTGCGAAAGCACCGATTTCTAAAAAAGAAGTGTTTTTATCCAATAGTTTTTCAATACGCTCGCGGGCGGTGAATTTTCCTTGCTGGTGTTCTTTTTCTATGTTTTTTGTACCGCCGCCCTGTTCAATTCGCTCCAATCGTTTGCGCACTTCGCTATAAGCCAAACGCATTGCATCATCGTTGCTGTTTTTTTCAAGTTGTTTAGGAGTTGTTGCCATTGTGTAATAAAAGAGTATTTTTAATACTGCAAGATGTATATTTTTTTGTTGATGACAAATTTTTTTACAAAAATACTTGCAGGCACGAAAAAAAAGATACTATCTTTGCGGCGGCAGAGCTTATACGACCAGCTCCTGTTTCAATTCCCCAGGGCTGGAAGGCAGCAAGGAGAGATGGTTGAGCGGTGTGATATAGGTTTCTGCCATTTTTTATTTTTCCTCTTTTTTTATTCCCCATATTTTACAGCACAATATATTATTTGCAAACAAGCCACAAGTTTGCACAATAGCAGTTTATATTGTAAAAGTTTATTTTTTTAATATTTTTTAGTACGTTTTAAAGCAATACACTAAACCTTTAAAATCATTCACTCGTTAATAACTTACTGCTGACTTCTATATATTATACTCTGACTGATATGTCGCTCAATAGTCGCCGTAAATATTACATCATCATCATTTTAGCATCTTTTGCTATGCTCGGATTAGCGACTATCCAATTGTATTGGTTAGATAAAGCAGCTTTACTGAATCAGGAGCATTTTGAAAGAACGGTGTATGGCACTTTACAAAGCATTTCGCGAAAATTAGAAGCACGCGAAGCGTATGGTTTTATGAAAAGTGAAGTGGAGTTATCCGATTTCAACGAGGAGAAACTTGATGAAAAAGCTCCCAATAGCGGCAAGCAGCGATTTTTGGGTTTAAGTTTATCGGATTTAGAAGATGCTCCGCCGGAGTTAGACCTCAAAGGGGCTTATGGTGTGTATGTAAAAGAAGTATATGCCGACAGTCCGGCGGCAATGGCGCGGCTGCGTAATGGAGATATTATCACGAGCATCAATCAACAGCCTGTAAATTCGGTATTGCAGGTGCGCGAACTGCTCAATCGTTTGAGCTACCACAAAAATCCCATTTCTATCGCATACGAAAGGCGATGCAACCCCGAAAAAACACAACTGATCAGCCCCAACAATCCGGTTGAGTTACAAGACTTAAATGTACAAATGCCGATTGATGCGCACGACTCCTTAGATCAGGCATTGGGCAGCGAACTTGGCGATTTGAGTAATATTTTACAAAATTTAATAGAAAATCCTCAGCGGAGCATTTGGGATAAAGTATGCCACAACATCAACATGGATTCGCTGATTACAACAGAATTTAAAACGCAGGGTATTCGCATAAAACCCGAATGGGAAATTGCCCAAAACTACACCGAAACCGTACAGCAAAGTGCTGCATTTAACCCACAACAGCGCGATAATAAAGTATATCAGATTAATCTTTTCCCTTTGGATTTAAGCCAACCCCCCAGTCATTTAAACGTTTATTTTCATCAAGAGCAACAATACCTCCAACAAAGCAATTTAGCCCTGCCTTTGTTGGCTTTGCTGTTCATCGGCTTATTGATTTCGTGTTTTGCTTATACGCTGTACGCACTTTTTTATCAAAAAAAGATTTCGGAGCTAAAAACAGATTTTATCAACAATATGACGCACGAGCTAAAAACACCGGTTGCCACCATTCGTTTGGCAACGGATATGGCTTTGGATAAATCTTTTCAAAAAGAACCTGCCATGCTCAATCGTTATTTAGGCATCATTCACGATGAAAACAACCGCTTGGCATCACAAATAGAAAAGGTATTACAATTTGCGCGTTTGGAGCGCGGCGAAATAAAACTAAACATAGAAGCGGTAGATGTACACGAAGTATTAAACGCCCTCATAAAGCCGCTGATGCTGGTGATAGAGCAAAGAAACGGAGTATTACACACACAATTTGAGGCACAACATTCCATTATTCAAGCCGACCGTTTGCACTTATCCAATATTTTTTCCAATATTTTGGATAATGCCATCAAATACAGCCCCACCGCGCTGGATATTAGCGTAACCACATACAATACGCCCACCGGCATTGCTATAGAGGTGAGCGACAAAGGAATAGGAATGAATAAAGACGTACAACAGCGGATTTTTGAAGCCTTTTACCGCGAGCCGCACGGCAATCTGCACGATGTAAAAGGCTTTGGCTTGGGATTAAGCTATGTAAAACAAATGATAACGGCACATCAGGGCGATATACAAGTAAAAAGCAAAGTAAAACAAGGAAGTAATTTTTTGATAACTTTTCCGTTTAAATAAAATAGCCGACACTGTACAACGGCATAAAATATAAATTGTGGCAAGTTTATTGTCAAAAAAACAAAATATAACAGATAATATAACAAAAAACAAAATTTTAAAAATTATCCTCTTTGTAAACTAAACCACAAAAAAAATCTAAAAATAGATATATGAATGTGTACACCGATAAAAACAATATGAAAATAAAAATATTACTGGCAGAAGACGATCATAATTTGGGGGCTTTGCTGAAAGAATATTTAACCATCAAAGGCTATGATGTAAAACTTTGCGAAAACGGAGATTTGGCGTGGCGCAGTTATCAGCAGGAGTTATTTCATTTAGCGATATTTGATGTAATGATGCCGAAAATGGACGGTTTTGAGTTGGCAAAACTTATCCGTGAAAACGACAGTGAGCTACCGATTATTTTTCTCACAGCACGCTCCGCCAAAGACGACCGTATAGAAGGTTTGAGTATCGGCGGCGATGATTATATGGCCAAACCTTTCAGTATGGAGGAGTTGCACCTGCGCATAGAGGCTATTTTGCGCCGTTCACGTTTTCATAGCAGCAACGAAAAAATATTGTACCAAATTGGCAATTACCAGTTTGATGTAAACCAACAAAGTTTATCTTTTCCCAATCAGCCGAGCATCAGCCTCACAACCAAAGAAACCGCTTTGCTCAAAATGCTCGGCGATTACATCAACGATATTATGCCGCGCGATTTGGCATTAAAAAGCATCTGGAAACAAGACAATTACTTCACCGCACGCAGTATGGACGTATATATTACCAAATTGCGCAAATATTTTTCCCACGATGCGAATATCCAAATCAAAAATATTCATGGAAAAGGCTATAAATTAATGGTTGTGTCCGAAGACAACTAATGAAGAAAAAAGGATAAAACAATCTGATTCATATAAAAAAACTGCTGTTTGGTTATCCAAACAGCAGTTTTTTTATAGGTAAATTTTTTATTAAAAAACTTTTACACTAAGGCATTACATTACTCATAGCATTACGTCCTTGAATACGTTGTCCGCCCTCCATCAAACCATCATAATGGCGCATCAGCAAATAGCTTTCTACTTGTTGCAACAAATCCAGCATTACAGCTACGGCAATCAGAATAGAACTGCCACCAAAAAACTGTGAAAACTGAGTATTGATACCAATAGCTCTGGCAACGGTAGGAAAAATAGCAATAAAGCCCAACAATACCGCTCCGGGCAAAGTAATACGCGACAAAACAGTATCTATAAATTCGGCAGTTTGCTGTCCGGGTTTAATTCCGGGAATAAAACCATTGTTGCGTTTCATATCTTCCGCCATTTGGGTCGGATTAATGATAAGGGCAGTGTAGAGGTAAGTAAAAATTACAATTAATGAAAAGAGCAATAAATTATACCACCACGAAAAATAAAACTGACCACTCGCCAAAGATTGTCCCAAAGAACTATTAGGGAAATATTGCCCAATAAAAGTAGGAATAAACATCAATGCTTGGGCAAAAATGATAGGCATTACACCGGAAGCATTTACGCGCAAAGGTAAATATTGACGTGCCCCACTGGTAGATTGGCGCACACCTAATACACGGCGGGCATAATCCACCGGAATTTTGCGCACACCCTGCACCAACAAAATACACACTGTAACAATTACTAACCAAAGCACCAATTCCAAGAGGAAAAACACCAATCCACCGCCTCCTTTAGCGGTTTTAGCACCTAATTCTGCCATAAAAGCAAAAGGCAAACGTGCCAAGATGCCCACCATAATAATTATAGAAGTTCCGTTGCCGATACCTCTGTCGGTAATTTTCTCACCCAACCACATACAAAAAAGCGTACCGGCGGTGAGCACTACCATCGTTGAAAGGGTAAATAAGAAAGTATTATTGAGAGTAACGGCATTACCCACCGTAGATTTCAAGAAAGTAACATAACCCACGCCCTGAAAAGCAGCTACTGCCACAGTCAAAAGGCGAGTCCATTGGGTAATTTTTTTACGTCCACTATCTCCTTCGCGCTGAATTTTTTGGAAATAAGGCACTGCCAAGGTGAGCAATTGCATAGCAATAGATGCCGAGATATAAGGCATAATGCCCAAAGCCAACACGGAAGCACGCAAAAACGAGCCTCCTACAAACATATTAATCAATCCCAACAAGCCGTCATTTTGGTTGGCATTAAAATCAGCCAAACGGTTAGGGTCGATACCGGGCAATACCACATAGGTACCTATTCGATAAATGAGAAGAAGCAACAAGGTATAGATAATCTTGTTGCGCAATTCATCAATTTTCCAAATATTTTTTAAGGTATTAATAAATCCTGTCATACAAAAGTGCTGTGCAAATTTGAATATAAATTAAAAGAAAAAAACCGAAGCCCCTGCTTGCCAAAACAATGACAAGGACTTCGATAGGATACAATATTATTTATAAAATAAATTAAGCCTTTGGAAACACATCTCAATTTTAAAGAAGATTAGCAGCACCACCGCTATTTTCAATAGCAGTTTTAGCAGCTTCGCTATAAGCGTGTACATTAAACTGCACACCTTTAGCTTTCAACTCGCCTCTTCCTAAAATTTTAACTTTATCACTTTGCTTAACTAACTTTAATTCGCGTAACTTATCGAAGCTAAACTCACGCAATTGGTATTTGTCTACTAATTCTTGAACCTTATCCAAATTTATGCCAACATATTCGGTGCGGAACAAACTATTGAATCCACGCTTTGGAGTACGGCGTTGCAAAGGCATCTGACCGCCCTCAAATCCCTTTTTTTCTTTGGAACCTGAACGAGCTTTATCACCTTTATGTCCGCGTCCGGAGGTATTTCCCAAAGTAGAGCCTTGTCCTCTACCTTTGCGTTTATTATCACGAACAGAGCCTTTGGCGGGTTTTAATGTATGTAATTTCATATCAAAATTAAATCTTTTCTACTTTTAAAAGATGACCTATTTTAGCGATAACGCCTTGAATGGAAGGGCTATCTTCGACGATAACAGTTTTTCCGATACGTCCCAATCCTACAGTTTTCAACACACTTACTTGTGTGTGCGGACGTTTGATGGAACTACGAACCTGTGTAAGTTTTAATTGTGCCATTATTGGTTGCGAGTCTAATTTTTTATAAAAACATAAGCTGCTGCTCTTTCTCTGATACTGCTTATAATACGCAAATAAAGAAAAAAAATTCAATACAATGAATGTTTGTATTCAGTTTTGTAATGCAGCAAAAAAATACAATAGATATTATTTTAAATTAGTGACCATTAAAAACCTTTTGCAAGGAAATATTGCGGTCTTTAGCCACCGATTTTGCGCTACGCAACAAAGTTAAAGCATCTAAAGTAGCTTTAATAACATTATGCGGATTAGAAGATCCCATAGATTTTGCGATTACATCGTGGATACCGGCACTTTCCAATACGGCACGCATCGCACCACCTGCGATAACACCAGTTCCTTTAGCGGCGGGGCGCAACAATACTTTACCTGCACCGAATTTTCCTTTTTGCGGGTGCGGAATAGTGCCATTGATAACAGGAACTTTAATCATATTACGAATAGCGGCATCTTTACCTTTAGTAATAGCATCAGTTACTTCGCGTGCTTTGCCCAAGCCGTGTCCCACGGAGCCGTTGCCATCACCCACCACCACTATCGCTGCAAAACTAAAAGTTCTACCGCCTTTCGTTACTTTCGCCACACGATTTACCGCTACCACGCGGTCTTGTAAATTTTCTATATCGGTAGGCTTTACCTTTTGTGCTTCTACTTTCACGAGATATAATTCGTTTTTATAGCAATTTTATAAAATAAAAATTAGAAATTCAATCCGCCTTCGCGTGCACCTTCTGCCAAAGCTTTAACTCTACCGTGATACAAATAACCGCTACGGTCAAATACGATAGTATCAATACCAGCTGCTTTTGCTTTTTCGGCAATCATCTGTCCCACTTTTTTAGCGCGCTCCGACTTAGTGCCTTCGCTAATAGATTTATCCTTAGAGGTAGCACAAACGATAGTACGTCCTGCCGTATCATCTATTACCTGTGCATAAATATCACTATTGCTTCTGAACACCGACAAGCGCGGGCGTTGTGAGGTACCGCTTATTTTTTTACGGATTTTATAATGAATTTTTTTTCTTCTATCTTTTTTCGTTAGAGTTGCCATGTTGATGATAATATTTTATTTCGATTCCAACCGAAATACCGTTCCAATAAAAAGAAAAATTGAATAAATCGGAAATGGTAATATATGAAATTATTTTTTAGATGCGGTTTTACCTGCTTTGCGGCGCAATACTTCATCTTTGAAGCGAATACCTTTTCCTTTATAAGGTTCAGGTTTGCGAAATGCGCGTATTTTTGCACAAATTTGTCCGAGCAGTTGTTTATCGTTGCTTTCTAAAATAATAGCAGGAGCCTGACCTTTTTCGGCGGTAGTCGTTACTTTTATTTCGCGAGGCAATACAAACATAATCGGGTGCGAATAACCAAGTGTAAGTTCAAGCAACTGACCGGTATTCGTAGCACGATACCCCACACCTACCAGGTTCAACTCTACTTTATATCCGTTGGATACCCCCACAATCATATTATTGAGCAATGCTCTGTACAATCCGTGCAATGCTCTGGTTTGTTGTTGGTCATTGCCGCGTTCTACGGTAAGCACACCGTCTTCCACTTTCACAGATACTCCATTGCTCAAGGCTTGTTTTAATTCGCCTTTAGGTCCTTTTACGGTAACTACATTATTGTTATTTACGCTTACATTGACATTGTTCGGCAATGTAATGGGTAATTTTCCGATACGTGACATATAAAAAGTTATTTACTGAGTTGTTGTTTTTAAAAAAACCGTTTTTATCAAAATTAATATACCGTACAAAGCACCTCGCCGCCCACCTTGCGTTCGCGAGCTTCTTTATCGGTCATCACGCCTTGCGAAGTAGATACAATAGCGATACCCAAGCCGTTGATAACGCGCGGAATCTCGGTAGATTTGGCATATTGGCGCAAGCCGGGGCGGCTGTAGCGTTTGATTTCGCGGATAGCCGGCAATTTGGTAACGGGGTCGTATTTAAGGGCTATTTTGATAAGCCCCTGATGATTTTCGGTACCTTCAAATTTGTATTTCAAGATATAACCTTGTTCATAAAGAATTTCGGTAATTCTTCTTTTAAGGTTAGAAGCCGGAATTTCTACAATACGGTGATTTGCCATAATGGCATTGCGCACTCGGGTAAGATAATCGGCAATAGGGTCGGTAACTGCTGACATAGATATATTTAAATTTTACCGTTTGATATATATAAAATCCTAAATAGATAGAAAAAAATGATACTAAAAAAAAGATTACCAGCTTGCTTTTACCACGCCGGGTATTTTACCTGCATTGGCGAGGTCGCGCAATTTAATCCTTGAAATTCCGAAAAAGCGTACATAAGCACGGGGTCTGCGGTAATTTTACAGCGATTGCGCAAACGTACAGGCGAAGCATTTTTTGGGAGTTTGTCCAAAGCTTCCCAATTACTTTCTTCTTTTAATTTTTTTCTTCTGTCGGCATATTGAGCCACTATTTTTTCGCGTTTCAACTGACGCGCTTTTACACTTTCTTTAGACATTGTATATAAAAAACAATTCGGTGATAGTCAAAAAAATAAAAATAAGGTTACTTTTTAAAAGGCAATCCCAAAGCTTTCAACAAAGCAAATGCTTCGTTATCGGTTTTGGCAGAGGTTACAAAAGTAATATCAAATCCTGAAATTCTGGGTACTTTATCCAAATTGATTTCAGGGAAAATAATTTGCTCGGTGATACCCATGGTATAGTTTCCGCGTCCGTCAAAGCTTTTATCGTTGATACCGCGAAAGTCGCGTACACGAGGCAAAGCAATAGAAACAAATCTATCCAAGAAATCCCACATATTATTGTGGCGCAAAGTAACACGCACACCAATAGGCATTCCTTCGCGCAATTTAAAGTTAGAGATAGATTTTTTAGCGCGAGTTGAAACAGCTTTTTGTCCGGTGATAGCCGTCATTTCGTCAATAGCGGCATCAATCATTTTTTTATCAGAAACGGCAATACCCATTCCCTGATTCAAGCATATTTTTTTCAAGCGAGGCACTTCCATTGGGCTTTTATATTGAAATTGCTCCATCAGGCTTGCCACCGCCTCATCTTGGTATTTTTTACGCAAACGCGATTCTATTTTTACTTTACTCATAAGATAATGTTCTATTGATTGATAATAACCTCTCCTGATTTTTTGGAATAGCGAACTTTTTTGCCGTCCACTACTTTACGACCAACACGACCGGCAACGCCATTAGCATCTACCAGCATCAAATTAGAAATATGAATAGGTGCTTCCAACTGTACACGGCTGCCTGCAGTATTGGCGGCTGTTGGTTTTTGGTGCTTAGTTACCATATTCAATCCTTCCACGATAGCGCGGTAAGTATCTCTGTTTACGTGCAAGACAATTCCTGTTTTACCTTTATCGTCACCTGAAATTACTTTCACGGTGTCTCCTTTTTTGATATGGAATTTGAATGTTTTCTTTGCTTCGTTTTTCATGGTATTTTTTATAATACTTCAGGTGCTAAGGAAATGATTTTCATGTACTGTTTGTCGCGCAATTCGCGAGCCACCGGACCGAAAATACGGGTACCGCGCGGTTCATCTTGGTTGTTCAAAATAACAACGGCATTATCATCAAAGCGGATATAAGAACCATCTTTGCGGCGCACTTCTTTTTTGGTGCGTACTACCACAGCTCTGGAAACGGCACCTTTTTTCACGGCACCACCGGGCAGTGCATCTTTTACTGCTACAATAATTTTATCGCCTACGCTAGCATAGCGAGCACGTGTTCCTTTCAACACTCTGATGCAAAGCACCTCTTTTGCGCCGCTGTTATCCGCTACTTTCAGTCTGGATTCTTGCTGTATCATGGTTTATTAAATTAAAATCGTTGTTGTATGACAAACAGAACAATCGTTCTCTTTTGATAATAAAATTATGAAAAATATAAAAAAATCAAAAGGTGTCGGGAATATAGGAGCAAATAAAAAAAATATTATTTGGCTCTATCTACAATCTCCACCAAACGCCATCTTTTAGTTTTGCTCAAAGGGCGTGTTTCCGTAATACGCACAGTATCTCCTTCGTTACATTCGTTTTTTTCGTCGTGTGCGTGAAACTTTTTGGTTTTTTTAATAAATTTTCCGTATAAAGGGTGTCTTTCTTTCCGTTCAATAGATACCGTAATAGTTTTATCGGCTTTATTGCTTGTTACGATGCCGACACGGGTTTTTCTTAATTTTCTATCTAACATAATATATATGTAAAAATATAGGCTTAAAAATTATTTAAGAGCAGCGAGCTGGCGAGCACGCATTTCAGTTTTGGCACGCGCAATATCTCTGCGCAAGGCTTTGATTTGGGTAGGATTTTCCATAGGAGTAACACTATGGTTGAATGTCATTCTTTGCAAGCGCAATTTTTCGCCTTTCACATATTGAAGCAGCTCCTCTTGCGACATTCCTTTAAAATCAATAATATTTTGTTTTGCCATGGAAATTTGAATATATAAAGATTAATTACCGTAATCCGGTCTTACTACAAATTTAGTGAGTACAGGAAGTTTTTGAGCAGCCAAACGGAAAGCTTCCTGCGCCACTTCCGGTGATACGCCATCGGCTTCAAACAAAATTCTGCCGGGTTTTACAACAGCTACCCAATGGCTGGGTGCACCTTTACCTTTACCCATACGCACCTCAGCGGGTTTAGCGGTAATCGGTTTATCAGGAAAAATACGAATCCATACTTTACCTTCGCGTTTCATAAAACGGGTGAGTGCAATACGAGCCGCCTCAATAGTTCTTGAAGTAATAAAACCTTGTGTGGTAGCTTTTAGTCCGAAAGAACCGAATGCGATGGTAGCTCCGCGATGGGCGATACCCTTTACTCTGCCTTTCTGCTGTTTTCTATATTTTGAACGTTTGGGTTGAAGCATAATGATTTAAAATTTGGTGGTAATGAAAGTGTGATGCATCAAAAAAAAGAGATGTCTTTCATTTACCTGTTAATTCCAACAAAATTGCGCTATATATAATATAAAATAAAAAATATCCATTAAAAAATTAACGCTTGCCGCCACGATTGCCGCCACGGTCTCCGCGATTACCGCCATCACCACGACCACCACCATCACGACCGCCGCCGCCGCCATCACGACGTTTTCTGCCACCACGGTCTCCGCGGTCTCCACGATTACCACCATCACCGCCACCAAAAGAACCTTTGCTAGGTGCTATTGTTACAGGCGACAAATCTACTTTCCCATATTTCTCGCCACGACAAATCCACACTTTCACGCCAATCAAACCATACACTGTCAAGGCTTCTTTCAAAGCATAATCAATATCTGCACGCCAGGTGTGTAAAGGAGTTCTTCCTTCTTTATATTCCTCGCTGCGGGCAATATCTGCACCATTCAAACGACCAGAAATACGCACTTTAATACCTTCGGCACCCATACGCATGGTAGAACCTATCGCCATTTTGATGGCACGGCGGAAATTCACACGCGCTTCTAATTGTTTAGCAATAGTTTCAGCTACGATATTGGCATCTAATTCAGGGCGGCGGATTTCGCTGATATTAATTTGAATTTCTTTATTGGTGAGTTTTTTCAACTCTTCTTTAATTTTATCTACTTCATTACCGCCTTTTCCGATAATAATACCCGGACGAGAAGTATGAATAGTAACAGTGATACGTTTGAGCGTGCGCTCAATTTGTATCATAGAGATACCACCTTTGCTGATACGAGCATTGAGGTACTGGCGGATTTTTTCATCTTCTACCAATTTAGTAGCAAAATCTTTAGAGTCGCCGTACCAATTGGATTCCCAGCCTCTGATGATGCCTAAACGATTACCTATAGGGTTGGTTTTTTGTCCCATATAATTTTACAGAGTTGTATTATTTCTTAGAAGATACTTTTTGGGGTTGTTCCGCAGTCGCACCATCAACAATAATAGTGATATGGTTAGAGCGTTTTCTGATTTTACGCGGTCTGCCGAAAGGAGCGGTTTGAAAGCGTTTGATCTGGCTGCCGCCGTCCACAAAAATTCTTTTCACCACCAAATCAACATCATCAATGCTTTTGTCGTTATTTTTAACAGTCCAGTTGGCAACGGCAGAGAGCAATAATTTTTCTATATCGCGTGCTGCTTGTTTATTGCTATATTTCAATACAAATAAAGCTTTTTCAACGTTCATACCACGCACCAAATCAGCAACCAAACGCATTTTTCGTGGCGATGAGGGGCAATTTTTCAGCTTTGCAATCGCTTCCATGAGTTATTATTTAAAATTATTTTTGTTTCTTAGATGAGTGTCCTTTAAAGGTACGTGTAGGTGAGAACTCACCCAAACGATGCCCTACCATATTTTCGGTAACATACACCGGAATAAATTTATTTCCATTATGCACCGCCAAAGTGTGTCCCACAAAATCGGGCGTAATCAAAGAGCGGCGCGACCAAGTTTTAACCACATTTTTTTTACCTGACTCATTGAGCTTATCAATTTTAATTTGGAGGTGATAAGCCACATAAGGTCCTTTTTTAAGAGATCTTCCCATTGTTATTTTTTAGCATTTTTTTTACGTGCAATAATAAGTTTAGAAGACGCTTTATTGGCATTGCGTGTTTTCTGACCTTTGGCATACAAACCAGTACGAGAGCGCGGGTGTCCGCCAGAGGCTCTTCCTTCACCACCACCCATCGGGTGATCCACAGGGTTCATCGCTACACCACGCACACGAGGTCTTCTGCCTTCCCAGCGTTTGCGTCCAGCTTTACCTAAAATTTTCAATCCGTGATCAGGGTTAGAAACAGTACCGACAGTAGCCAAGCAAGTATGGAGAATCATACGAGTTTCGCCTGAAGGCAATTTAATAACAACATATTTGCCATCTTTGGCTGCCACCTGCGCATAAGTACCAGCACTTCTTGCCATTACTCCTCCTCTGCCCGGTTGCATTTCAATATTGTGGATAACCGTACCAAGTGGAATATCGCGCAACAACAAGGTATTGCCTAAATTAGGGGCTATATTTTCACCGGATTGTACGGTATCGCCCACTTTTAAGCCTTCGGGAGCCAAGATATAGCGTTTTTCGCCATCGGCATAACTCACCAAAGCAATGAAAGCCGAACGGTTAGGATCGTATTCAAGAGTTTTCACAGTAGCAGGAACACCGTGCTTATTGCGCAAGAAATCCACAATACGGTATTTTCTTTTATGACCACCACCAACATTGCGGGTGGACATTCTGCCGTCTTTACCCCTACCGCCAGTTTTGGTGTAAGGCTGCAAGAGGCTTTTTTCGGGAGCTACTTTTGACAATTCCGACAAATCTACTGCTACGCGAAAGCGCAAACCCGGAGTAATTGGACTAAATTTTTTAGTTGCCATGTAATTAAAATATATAATTCGATGCTGCGTGCTGCTCGAAAAACTTAGTTTTGAATGTTAAAAATTATTCACCGCCTGAATATAAATCAATGGTAAAACCTTCTTTTAAAGTAATAATGGCTTTTTTGATGGAGGGTTTTGAGCCTTCCAAAATACCACGGCGCGTATAGCGGCGTTTAGTTTTTGCTGGTTCAATGATTGTGTTTACTGCTGCGACCTGCACTCCGAACATTTCTTCTACGGCTGCTTTGATAGCAGGCTTATCGGCTTTTTTATGAACGATAAAACCGTAGCGGTTCATTTTTTTACCCATTTTATCCATTTTTTCACTGATAATGGGTTTTTTAATGATTTGAATAGACATCTTATTATTGCTCGTTTTATTAAAATGAGTAATTTTTATTGTATCAAACTGATAGCACCTTCCGACAAAATAAGCGAATGCGCTTTCATTACTTGATAAGTATTTAAAGCACCGGCTGTCATTATTTGCGCATTTTGAATATTGCGAGCCGACAGATACACATTAGGATTTATATCTTTCGTAACCAAGAGGAATTTTTTACCAACTACACCTAAATTTTTAGCAATAGTATAAAAATCTTTGGTTTTTGCCTGATTCAAATTCAAGTCTTCAACAACAATGATATTATTTTCACGCGCTTTGTAAGCTAATGCGGAGCGACGTGCCAATTCTTTCACTTTTTTATTTAATTTAAAGCGATAATCTCTGGGTTTTGGACCAAACACACGTCCCCCACCCGGATAAAGCGGGTTGTTGATGTCTCCTTTACGAGAGCCGCCCGTACCTTTTTGGCGATGCAATTTGCGAGTAGAACCCGACACTTCGCTGCGTTCTTTGGATTTGTGCGTTCCCTGACGTTGGTTGGCGAGATATTGTTTTACGGCTAAGTAAATACAATGATCGTTTGGTTCAATACCGAATATAGCATCGGGCAATTCAACCGTTCTGCCGGTTGATGTTCCCTGTGTATTTAAAATGTCTATAGTCATGGTCAATATCCGTAATTATTTTTCAACTACTACATAAGAGCCTTTAGCACCCGGAACAGCCCCTTTGATGAGGAGGAGGTTTTCGTCTCTGTAGATTTTAATAATTTCTAAATTTTTAATTTTAATACGCTCACCGCCGGTTCTTCCCGCCATACGTTTGCCTTTGAACACACGCGAAGGGAATGAACAAGCACCAATAGAACCAGGTGCACGTTCACGGTTGTGTTGTCCGTGTGTGCTTTCACCTACACCACCAAATCCGTGTCTTTTTACTACCCCTTGAAAACCTTTTCCTTTGCTCACACCTACTACACTTACTTTATCTCCTTCTACAAAATTTTCAACATTGATAGCATCGCCCAAAGCAGGCACGGTATTGTAATTTCGGAACTCCATCACTTTACGTTTAGGGGTTACGTTTGCTTTGGCAAAATGCCCCTTCATCGGTTTGGGAACATTTTTTTCTTTAGCATCATCAAAAGCGACCTGTATGGCATTATAACCGTCCGTTTCGTCAGTTTTTACTTGCGTTACAGGACAAGGTCCAGCTTCAACGATGGTACAAGCGACATAAACGCCGTCTGCTTGAAAAATGCTGGTCATACCAACTTTTTTTCCTATTATTCCTATCATAATATTAATTACACTTTAATTTCTACATCAACACCGCTGGGCAATTCCAGTTTCATCAATGCGTCAATAGTTTTAGAAGTTGAACTATAAATATCAAGCAATCTTTTATAAGTACTCAACTGAAACTGCTCCCGTGAAGTCTTATTAACGTGCGGAGAGCGCAAAATGGTAAAAATACGCTTGTGAGTAGGAAGCGGCACGGGTCCATTTACAACGGCTCCGGTAGCTTTTACAGTTTTCACTATTTTTTCAGCCGATTTGTCCACCAAGTTGTGGTCATACGACTTCAATTTTATTCTGATTCTTTGTGTCATGAGAAAATAAGCGACTATTGTTCAACTTTAATTTTTCCTTGAGATTTAGCGATAACAGCTTCTGCAATATTTGTAGGAGCTTCGGCATAATGCGAAAATTCCATTACAGAAGTAGCACGTCCGGAAGTAATGGTACGCAAAGCAGTTACATAGCCGAACATTTCCGAGAGAGGAACTCTAGCTTTAATCACTTGTGCACCTGCTTTCATATCCATACCCTCCATAATACCACGGCGGCGGTTAATATCACCTACCACATCACCAGTATTTTCTTCGGGTGTAATCACTTCCAATTTCATAATCGGCTCTAACAATACCGGTCTTGCTTTACGAGCGGCTTCGCGATAGCCCATTTTTGCGGCTTGCTCAAAAGAGAAGGCATCAGAGTCCACTGCGTGGAAGCCGCCATCATGCAAACGTACCCGCAAAGAGTCCATCGTATAGCCTGCCAATACACCGTTGGACATTGCTTCGCGGAATCCTTTTTCTATAGAAGGGATATATTCGCGCGGGATAGCACCACCTACTATTTCATTTACAAACTGCAATCCTTCTTCAACTTTACCGTTTTCATCAGGTTTAGCCGGCATCAATTCAAAAATAATATCGGCATATTTACCACGACCACCCGATTGTTTTTTGTACAACTCGCGGTGTTGAACGGCTTGTGTGATAGCTTCTTTGTAGTTTACTTGCGGTGCACCTTGGTTACATTCAACGCCGAATTCGCGTTTGAGACGATCCACAATGATTTCAAGGTGCAACTCACCCATACCACTGATAATGGTTTGTCCGGTATCTTCGTCAAAAGACACTTTAAAAGTAGGGTCTTCTTCCGCCAATTTGTTGAGTGCCATACCCAATTTATCCAAATCCTTTTGAGTTTTAGGCTCAATAGCAATACTGATTACCGGTATAGGGAACTGCATTGACTCCAGCACAATAGGATTTGCTTCTTCGCACAAGGTATCACCGGTACGAATTTCTTTAAAACCTACTGCTGCTCCTATATCACCCGCTTCGATAAATTCGATAGGGTTTTGTTTATTGGCGTGCATTTGATAAATGCGCGAAATACGTTCTTTTTTATCGCTGCGCGTATTCAACACATAAGAACCTGCATCTAAACGACCTGAATATACTCTAAAAAATGCCAAACGTCCTACATAGGGATCGGTAGCGATTTTGAAAGCCAAAGCTGCAAAAGGTTCTGTTGCATTAGGTTTGCGGAAGATGGTTTCACCAGTATCAGGGTTTGTTCCTTCTACGGCTTCAACATCCATCGGCGAAGGCAAATAAGAAGCTACAGCATCTAAAGTATATTGTACGCCTTTATTTTTAAAAGACGAGCCGCACATCATCGGAATAATTTTCATATTGATGGTAGCTTGGCGAATAGCTGCTTTGATTTCTTCTTCAGTGATAGAATCCGGATCATCAAAGAATTTTTCCAAAATCTGGTCATCAAATTCTGCAACGGCTTCTATGAGTTTTTCGCGCCAGTGAGCCACATCATCTTTGATGTCGTCAGGAATAGGCACAACGTCATAAGTAGCACCTTGTGTTTCGGCGTGCCATACGATACCTTTATTGCTAATCAAATCCACAACACCTTTAAAAGTATCTTCTGCTCCGATAGGCACTTGTAAAGGCACAGGATTTGCGCCCAACATTTCGCGCACTTGGCGTACTACTTCAAAGAAGTCTGCACCGGAGCGATCCATTTTATTTACAAAACCGATACGCGGTACTTTGTAGCGGTCGGCTTGTCTCCATACTGTTTCAGATTGAGGTTCTACACCACTCACTGCACAGAACAAAGCCACCACACCGTCCAGCACACGCAAAGAGCGTTCTACCTCTACGGTAAAATCCACGTGACCGGGGGTATCAATGATATTGATAGTATAGAGATCGTCTTTATAACGCCACTCGGTTTTGGTAGCGGCGGAGGTGATAGTGATACCGCGCTCCTGCTCTTGTACCATCCAGTCCATAGTAGCAGCACCGTCGTGTACTTCACCAATTTTATGGGTTTTACCGGTGTAATAGAGAATACGCTCGGTAGTAGTGGTTTTGCCGGCATCAATGTGAGCAGCAATTCCTATATTTCGGGTATATCTTAAATCTCTTGCCATTTTTATTAAAAAATAAACTTGCTATCAAAAAATTACGCTCTAAAATGAGCAAAAGCCTTGTTGGCTTCAGCCATACGATGCGTATCTTCTTTTTTCTTCACGGCTGCACCTTCATTTTTGGCAGCTTGCATAATTTCGCTGCTCAATTTTTCAGCCATAGATTTTCCGCTTCTTTTGTGCGAGTAGGTGATGAGCCATTTAATACCTACGGCAATTTTGCGATCTTGGGGTACTTCGGTAGGAATCTGGAAAGTAGAACCTCCGATACGGCGGCTGCGTACTTCCACCTGCGGCATAATGTTGGCGAGTGCTTTTTTAAACACTTCGTAACCTTCTTCACCGGTTTTTTGAGTTACGACATCTAATGCTTCATAAAATACAGAAGCAGCTACGCTTTTTTTGCCATCGTACATCAAGTTGTTGATAAAACGAGTAACTAAGGCATCACTGTAGCGGGGGTCGGGCGCCAAATATCTTTTTTTAGGCTTTGCTTTTCTCATTTTTTAATTCCGTTTTTACAATAAAACTGCTTTTAACTGAACGGCTTTTTATTTTTTACCGCCTTTTCCTTTGGCTTTAGGATCCACAACTTGTCCGGGTTTCGGACGTTTTGCGCCGTAGAGGGAGCGGCTTTTTTTGCGGTTGGCAACACCAGAGGTATCCAGAGTGCCGCGCACAATATGATAACGCACACCCGGAAGGTCTTTTACACGACCACCGCGAATGAGCACAATAGAGTGCTCCTGAAGGTTGTGTCCTTCACCGGGTATATAGGCGATTACTTCAATTTGGTTGGTTAAGCGTACTTTGGCTACTTTGCGCAAAGCGGAATTAGGTTTTTTGGGAGTGGTAGTATATACACGAGTACAAACGCCACGCTTTTGAGGGCAGGCATCTAACGCACGCGATTTACTGCTCACTTCTGTAGTAGTGCGACCTTTTCTTACAAGTTGCTGTATGGTAGGCATTGTTGAGGTTAATATTTTTTTTAACTGACGGGAAGTATTTGCAAAAGCAAAAAAATGTTAGGCACATTAACCTCTTAAAAGAACAGGAAAGCGAAGTTGAAAACAAAAAAATTTGGTTTCAATGTTTCTTGTAATTGAATTAAGAGGGAAGGCTTTATTTTTTATTTTGTCAAGGACAAATGCTTCCATTAATTTACAAGCGAAAAATCTTACACGTTAAGATATTGGAAAGACCTTATGCTCAAATTGAGGCGCAAAGTTAAACAGTGTTTTTTATTAAAACAAATTTTTTTTAATATTTTTTTACACAAATAAAATATAATATCAAAATAAAGGGGCAAATTATAAAAATACATTTGTTTTTGGGGTAAAAAAGGGCAAAAACAGAATTTATATTATATATGTATGTAGTAAAAGAAAAACGACATTCCCCGAATAGGAAATGTCGTTTTAAATACAATTAAATTGGTTTATTATGGAAACAATCTGCCGTAGTAGCGCGGAAACGGAATAGTTTCGCGGATATGCTGGCAGTTGGTGAGCCACATAATAAGCCGCTCGAAGCCCAATCCAAAACCACTGTGCGGCACAGAACCAAAGCGGCGCAAATCCAAATACCATTCAAAAGTTTCCATTGGCAACCCTTCGTGGCGGATACGTGCTTTGAGCAACTCTATATCTTCTTCGCGCTGGCTGCCGCCTACAATTTCGCCAAAGCCTTCGGGAGCCAAGCAATCCACACCTTTTACATAATCGGGATTTCCTTCTACGCGCTTCATATAAAACGCTTTGATGGCGGCGGGCCAATTATAAACAAATACGGGCGTATCAAACAGGCGCGTCAGTACGGTTTCGTCGCTGCCGCCCAAGTCGTTGCCGTGTTCAAAGTTGCGTGCCGATTGCAGCCATTGTGGAATATTGCGCATTTTTTCCTCCCATTCTTTGAGGTCGTTTTTGAGTTTATCAATTTTATTCTGATTAAAATTAATAACACCTGCTTTGGTTCCGGGTTGTTTGATGGCATCTTCGCGCTCTGCAATTTCCTGACGGGCGGCGGCGGCTTTCTCTTCCAACTCTTTCAGGTCGTTTTCAAAAGCCTCCAACGCATTTTTACCATTTACGTTGCGCTCGCCGCGAATAATCTGCACAGCCTCATCGTAAGGAATACGCGGAAACGGCTGGTGGATACTTTCGAACAATTTGGTATCGCGCTCCAATATATCCAGTTCGCTACGACAATGCAGATACACATCGTTGACGATGGCACGTACAAAATCTTCTATCATATCGATATTCATTTCCAAATCATGGAAAGCCATTTCAGGTTCTATCATCCAAAACTCGGAAAGGTGGCGGCGTGTTTTAGATTTTTCGGCACGAAAGGTAGGACCGAAAGTATAAATTTTTCCGTGTGCCATAGCCGCCGCTTCGCCATAGAGTTGTCCGGTTTGCGCCAAATAAGCGGGCTGCCCGTAGTAGTCGGTTTCGAAGAGGGTAGTAGTGCCTTCGGCAGCATTTCCGGTGAAGATAGGCGTATCTATCTGAACAAAACCGCGCTCATAGAAAAACGTATAAATCGCATACTTGACACGATTGCGAATGCGCATAATTGCCCATTGTTTGCGTGAACGCAGCCACAAATGGCGATTATCGAGCAAAAATCAATACCGTGTTCTTTTTTGGCAATAGGATATTCTTCGGCTTGTTGCAAAATTTGTATGGATTGCACCCTAATTTCGTAGCCACCCTCTTGCCGTTCATCTTTGAGTACAAGCCCCGTAATTTCAAGCGAACTCTCCAAAGAAATGCGTTTAGCAGCCTCAAAATCATCAGTGTTTAAAGAACTTTCTTCTGCTACGCATTGGCAATATCCCGAGCCGTCGCGCATAATCAAAAAAGCGATACCTTTTCCGGTGCGTTTATTCGCCAGCCATCCTTTTAAATGCACTGTTTCGTTTTCGTGTGCTGCAAGTTGAGCAATATAAACCTGCTTCATAAATTATTAAGTACTGATATAAATAAATGGGTAAATAAAGTATATTTTAAAAAATAAAGTCAATTAAAAGCCGAACCGGAATAATTAAAGAGCCGTTTTTTTCGATACAAAAACAGGCACAATAATACCAAATACAGAGCAGCTGTTGAAAAAAAGCAGGGCAAAGGTGATGCTTTTTATGTAAAAAGTGTTTATTTTTTTATATTATTATAATTTTTACTTTGAAACATTTTGAAACATTTAAAGTAAAAAAACAATTAATATAATGCTTATTCAACAATTGTAGCATAGGTAATCAATGCCAATTATCATTGATTATTGATATATTTACTGTTGAAAAAGATAGGACACAATATGTCATATTATTTTTTTACAAGTATGTTACTTTTTAAAAATTAACGTCTTATTATAAAAGATTTCTCATAATAAATCAACTACCATTCCAAACCGACTATAAGGTAATAAAATATTTTTTCTTGTTTTTTTGAATTAAAACATTTATTTTTGGCATATTATTTGATAAAAGCAAAAAGTACTCTAAAAACTTTTATTATAACGATACAACTCTACTCTCGCTCCATGCTAAAACAGAAACTCGGACAAAGTTTAGTCCAGAAACTTTCGCCGCAACAAATACAACTGATGAAGTTGTTGCAAATACCTACTACTTCTTTGGAGCAACGTATCAAGGAGGAATTAGAAATAAATCCGGCATTAGATGAAAACGAAATGTCCGGTGAAGAAGACAACGACTCCGAAAACGAAGCCATTGATATAGATGCCTACACCACATTGAATCATGTAGATATGAGTGATCATTTGTCAAATGAAAGTTTGATGGATAGTTCGTATAAAAGCCGTGCCGACCACGACAATGCAAACAATAACGATGAGGAAGGTTATCGCTATTTGCCCCTGCCGATGTTGGATACTTTTCATGAGTACATGCTACAACAGCTTAATTTATTGAACATCAACGGCGAAGACAAGCAAATTGCGAAACAAATTATCGGCAACATAGACGATGACGGTTATTTGCGCCGCCCTTTAGAAGCAATCATTGATGATTTGGCATTTAGGCACAATGTAGATACCAGTACAGGACATATTGAACGAATTTTGAAAGTTATACAAAATAGTTTTGAGCCAATAGGTGTGGGAGCGCGTAGTTTACAGGAGTCTTTGATTATCCAGTTGCACCGCAGAGAAGAAGGACACCGTATTCATATTGAGATGGCGCAGGAAATTTTGACCCATCATTTTGAAGAATTTACAAAAAAACACTATCACAAATTAGCGCGGCATCTGAATATTTCGGAAGATGAGCTCAAAGATGTGATAGAAGAAATACTAAAACTCAATCCCAAACCCGCAAGCGGCTATGCAGGCGGAGCCAAGGTAGAAAATTACATCATTCCTGATTTCATTATTTTAAATGATGACGGTGAATTAAAATTGACACTCAACTCCAAAAATGCACCGGAGTTGCGCATCAGCAGCCACTATATAGAAATGCTGCGTGCTTACGACCGTTCGCGCAACAAAGACCGCCAGCAACGCGAAGCAGTGATGTTTATCAAACAAAAAATAGACTCTGCCAAGTGGTTCATTGATGCCATTCGCCAACGCCAGCAAACGATGTACAAAACGATGAAAGCAATTTTGGACTATCAGTTTGCGTATTTTTATACAGGCGACGAAACCCGCCTCAAACCCATGATACTGAAAGACATTTCGGACAAAACCGGATTGGATATTTCTACGATTTCGCGAGTAGCCAACAGCAAATGGGTACAAACGGAATTTGGCACATTTCGGCTCAAATCATTTTTTTCCGAGTCGCTATCCACCGAGCAAGGCGATGAAGTATCTACTTTGGAGGTTAAAAAAATATTAAAAGATTTGGTAAGCACCGAAAGCAAGCGCAAACCTTTATCCGACCAAAAACTGACCGAAACACTTATCAAAAAAGGTTACAACATTGCCCGCCGCACCGTAGCCAAATACCGCGAACAGCTTAATATTCCGGTGGCACGCTTGCGCAAAGAGCTATAAAATTCAAATATTGCCGCTCCAAAGCCGTATTTTTTTATTTTGATAAAATATATATCGTAGTTATTATTTTTTTTGACAAAGGTGTGTTTGCGGAAAAAAATGAAAATTTTTAACTTTGCAACCGCAAAAACTATTTTTACAACAAAAAAAACTGATATAATTAAGATATGGGACGTGCATTTGAGTACAGAAAAGCAAGAAAAATGGCTCGTTGGGGCAGAATGGCGGTGCAATTTACACGCATCGGAAAAGAGATAGCTATCGCGGTAAAATCGGCGGGAGCAAATCCCGACACCAACGCCCGCCTGCGCTTGGCAATGCAAAACGCCCGCGCCTGCAACATGCCCAAAGCCAATGTAGAAGGTGCTATCAAAAGAGCCTTATCCAAAGACGAAAAAGATTATCAGGAAGTAGTATATGAAGGCTATGGTCCCTACGGCATTGCTTTTGTGATAGAAACTGCCACCGACAATCCTACACGCACCGTTGCCAATTTGCGCACTATTTTTTCCAAATGCGGCGGCGCACTCGGCAATTCAGGTTCGGTAGATTATATGTTTGACCGCAAAGCATTTTTTACCATAGACCCCAGCGGTAAAAATTTGGAGGATTTGGAATTAGAACTCATTGATGCCGGCTTGGAAGAACTCGCCGAAGAAGAAGGTGAAACTTATATACAAGTTGCATTTAATGATTTCGGAGCAATGCAGGAGGCTTTGGAAAAATTAGGCATACCCGTCATCAGTTCCGAAAAAGAGCGTTTGCCGAGTACCTACAAAGAAATTACCGACGAACAACGTCCCGACATCGAAAAATTGATTGACAAATTAGAAGATGACGAAGATGTACAAGCCGTTTTTCATAATATGAAAGATAATGAAAGCGAATAATCCCAATCTGTTTTCAAACAGGTGGATATAACATTTTTAGAATAAAAAGAAAAAAGCAGACGACATGTAATTTTTGTTGTCTGCTTTTTTTCATTTACAGCAAACAGAGATTTTGAGAGTTAGGTCGGTCAATTTAGGGTTAGCTTTTGCTTAAAGTTATCAAAGTTGGAAAAAAAAGCCCTACAACACACGAACAATTTGTAAATTTGTACCCTTATTTAAAAAAAGAATAACACGCAATAATCCAACAATATGGCTATAGATAAAGAACTTGCCTCAAAAATAGAGCATACCGCCCTCAAAGCAGGTGTGAGTGTCAATGATGTAAAATGGCTTTGCAAAGAGGCGATGAATTATAATTTTGCGGTGGTAGTAGTACCGCCCGCCTATGTGAGTCTCGCCAAAGAAACCCTCGAAAAACACCCGCATACCCGTTTGTGTACGGTGGTGGGGTTTCCTTTCGGATACACCACTACTGCCGCCAAAGTATTTGAGGCACAACAAGCCTTAGAACAAGGAGCAACAGAAATAGATATGGTAGTGAATGTGGGCGATGTATTGGAAGAACGCTGGAACAGTGTAGAAAACGAAATCTATCACCTTACCCAACTGTGCCATCATCAGGGGGCTATATTAAAAGTAATCATAGAAAGCGGTATGCTCAACGAAGCACAAATTATTCAACTGTGCGAAATAGCGGCACGGGTGCAGGTAGATTATGTAAAAACATCCACCGGCTTCGCAAGTAAGGGCGCAGATGTACCCACTATTGAACTATTACGCCGGAATTTACCCGCTTCCATCAAAATAAAAGCATCGGGCGGCATCAAAACCCGCGAATTTGCTATTGAGTTATTAAAAGCAGGTGCAGATACTTTGGGGAGTTCGTCAAGTGTTAAAATTGTGGATAGCTTATGAACACCATCAAATTTTCGTCTGTCGGCGTACTGACCACACTACTGTTGGCAATAGGGTGTGGCAATTTTCACACAGCCATTGCTCAAAGCACCGCCGCCACCATCGGCTACGGCAATTTAAACATCAACGCCGACTACACACTCACGGCTTTAACCGACAAATACAAACAGGTGAATCAACGCAACCCACGTTTGAAAGGCTATCGTATTCAGCTATTGCAATCGGATAAACGCGAAGAAGTATATGCAGCCAAAGTACAGTTTCAGCAGAATTTTGGCAGCGGTATTCCAACTTTCATTACACACGAGCAACCTTATTTTCGCTTGCGGATAGGTGCTTTTGCCAATCGCTACGAAGTATATCAATTATACAAAGACATCAAACCGCTTTTTGAAAAAGCCTTCATCATCAGCGACCGCATCAATTTGCGCGAATTAGATTAAAAGAAAAACACAGAGCACGACACACACATCTATCAAATAGATGCGAGTTTCCATCAAACAAGGGAAGCACAAGGTAAAATGTGTCATTTTTGTAAAAAAAATTCAGAAAGCCGAGTATATATTTTTTTCAACACGCACTTTTTAATAAAAAGAAGTTATTTTTTTCAGGGTATGAAACCTATTTTTGATTTAGTGGAAGAATTGCGCTGGCGCGGAATGATACACAGCATTACGCCCGGAGCCGAAGAATTGTTGCGCCAACAACGCATCACGAGTTATTGGGGCATTGACCCTTCGGCGGCTTCACCGCATATCGGCACTTTGGCGGCAGGTATGTCGTCCTTGCATTTACAACGTGCCGGTCATCGCCCTATTATTTTAGTAGGCGGAGCTACCGGACTTATCGGCGACCCTTCGGGAAAAAATGCGGAGCGCGACCTGCTCACCGTAGAAAAAGTGCAAGCCAACGTAGAAGGGTTAAAAAAACACCTGTCAAAATTATTTGATTTTGATGACCCCCAAAACGGTGCGCTGATGGTGAACAACTACGATTTTTACAAAGATATGAGCGTATTCGCTTTTTTGCGCGACATCGGCAAGCATTTTTCCGTACCGAATATGCTCACGAAAGATTCCGTAAAAAATCGTTTGGAAACGGGCATTTCTTTTACCGAATTTTCTTACCAGCTCATACAAGGCTACGATTTTGCTTATTTGTACAAGCAGCACAACTGCCGGCTGCAACTCGGTGGCTCTGACCAATGGGGCAATATCGTAAGCGGCACAGAATTGGTGCGCCGTATGTATGGCGGCGAAGCCCACGCCCTCACTTGTCCTTTGCTCACCAAAGCAGACGGTTCTAAATTCGGAAAATCGGAAGGCGGCAATGTATGGCTCGATGCTGCCCTTACTTCACCTTACAAATTTTATCAATTTTGGATAAATGCAGATGATGAAGAGAGCAAAAAACTCATACGCATTTTCACATTTTTGTCGCAAGAAGAAATATTAAGTTTAGAAGCCCAACACGCCGAAGCACCACATTTGCGTATTTTGCAAAAACGCACCGCCGAAGAAGTAACCAAATTGATACATGGCGAAAAAGCACTGCAACAGGCTATCCTCACATCAAATATTTTGTTTGGCAACGCCACCACCGAAACACTGCAACAACTCAGCGATACCGAAATAATGGAAGTATTCGAAGGGGTACCTGTTTTTAAGTTGTCGCGCCCTGCTGTTGGGACTTTACTTCCGATAGTAGATTTTCTTGCCGACCACACCGGACTGCTATCATCGCGCGGCGAAGCCCGCCGTGCGCTGCAAGAAAATTCAGTGAGCATCAACCTAAAAAAAATAGATAGTGAATATCAGATATCGGAAAATGATTTTTTAAAAAACCGCTACATTTTAGTACAACGCGGTAGAAAAAACAAATTTTTGGTAATAGTAGAAGGGTAAAGAAGTGCAGCAAAGTTGATTTTTTTATAAAAAACATGAGTAATTTCGGAAAAAAAACATTTGACATCAGCGAAATAGACCACGTTGCACAGACATTGTTACAGTATTTTTCTGAGCAGCGCACTTTTATTTTTTATGGCGAAATGGGAGCCGGAAAAACAACTTTGATACAAGCCCTTTGCCGACAATTAGGCATTGAGGCGGGCGGCAGCCCTACTTATTCCATCGCACACGAATACAACAACGATGCTACCGGAACAGAAGTGCTTCATTTTGATTTATTCCGTATCAATCGGGTGGAGGAATTAGATGAACTGGGTTTTGATGACTATTGGCAGCATCACCCCGCAGCTTATTTTTTTATTGAATGGCCTCAAATAGCAGAGTCTTACTTGGAAAAACCCTATTTAGCGATAAAAATCGAAAAAACAGGCAAAACTACACGCACCGTCGTGGCTCAATTATTGTATTAGAAAAATAAGGTCTTTTAAAAATTTTACAATCTCTTTTTACATTTGCATCATTATGTACGCCTATTTTGTACATAAAGCAATCTTATGGCAACATCTTGGCTACACGATACGCTCACCGTATTCAGTGATTCTTTTGGTAAGAAGAAAGTTTTTCGCAATACCGGAAAATGGCTGCTATACACGAGTATTCTCGCTTTTTTAGTACTCATTTATGATTTGGGATTCGGATACTACGCTTCGGCAAGCGCACAGCATTTTATTTCCCTTTTTTATTTGGTCTGTATCGTAGGTTTTACGGCGGCTTTGCTGTTTCAGATAGGGGCGGCACTTTTAGCCAACATACGGCGGCGTGCCTTGTGGGGTGAATATCTGATGGTGATACTGACGGCATTGGCGAGTTTCTTTTTATTGTATTATCCTGCCGATGCCTCTGTTGCAGGCGGTATTTTCACGCCGCTTTCGTGGGCGCGGTGGACAATTTTCATTGTTTTTCTGGTAGAAATTTCGCGCAGCAGCCTTGATGTCGTACATCTCAAACTCAATCCCGCCATTTTATTTACGCTGAGTTTTGTGATGCTGATTACGTTGGGTACTTTATTTTTGATGATGCCCGCCGCCACCCACGCCGGTATCGGTTGGATAGATGCACTTTTTACCATCACGAGTGCTGTAAGTGTAACAGGTTTGGGGGTATTGGACACAGGCAATTATTTTACACGCTTCGGACAGGTAATTATTTTGTTTTTTATTCAGTTGGGTGGTTTGGGTGTAATGACGATTACATCTTTTTTTGGTTATTTTTTCACACGCTCCTCCTCGCTGCAAAACCAAATGCTCATCAAAGACTTTATCAGTGCCGACCACTTGGGCGAAGTATTTCAGACTTTATATAAAATTATCGCCGCTACTTTTTTTATTGAGTTGATGGGAGCAATAGTAATTTATATCAACATTGATGAAAATGTAGTAGGTGATACATCTTCGCGCATGTTTTTCGCTTTGTTTCATGCCATTTCTGCCTTTTGCAATGCGGGTTTTGCGCTATTTAGCGACCAGCTATATGATATTCGTATTCGCTACAACTATTGGGTACACGCTACAATTATGGCATTAATTATGCTGGGAGGTTTAGGATTTCCGATATTGATAGTTTTTTATAAATTACTCAAAACCAAAATTAAAAACCTGCTGTCGCCCTTACTCAATCAGCCCAAAATTATATCTGCCCGCATCATTCCTTTACATGCTCGTGTGGTACTGCTGATGTCATCTGCTTTATGGATTTTAGGTACATTATACTTTTACGTCACCGAATACAACAATGTACTCGCCCCACATAGCGGCTTCGGCAAGGTGGTGAACGCTTTTTTTATGGCGGTAACACCGCGCACCGCCGGCTTTAATTCAGTGCCTATCGCCGATATGTTGTTGCCCTCTTTGTTGATAACCATATTTTTAATGTGGGTTGGGGCAGCACCTGCCGGCACAGGCGGCGGTATCAAAGTAACGACATTTGCTGTGGGTACGCTCAACATTATTAATATTGTACGCGGCAAAGACCGCATTGAGCTATTCGGACGCGAAATATCAGACGAATCAATACGGCGTTCTTTTGCTGTTATTTCCCTTTCGCTTATTATTATTGGTTCTTCTATTTTCTCACTCTGCTATTTTGAGCCGGACAAAGATGCTTTTGCGCTGGCATTTGAGGCATTTTCGGCGTATGGAACGGTAGGCTTGTCGGTGGGCATCACCCCACAACTCAGCAATATGGGCAAATTAATCATTGTTGCCACTATGTTCATCGGCAGGGTAGGAGCTTTTACCATTTTAGTAGGTTTGTTAAGTGGGTTCAAAGTACGCACCTTAAAATACCGCTATCCCAAAGAAGATATTTATATCACATAGTTTTTCGTTATTTGTTGCAGATGCAGCACTAAAAAAAATAGTAACTTTGTACGTTTTTTTTGCACACCCCTGTAAATAATATATTTTTTTAAAAAAATAAAATACAATGTGTTGCAATATATATTAAAAAAGATATAAAATTATATGCTTGAACTACAAACCCTTCGCAATAATGTTGCTGTGGCAAAAGAACGGCTCGCACTCCGACATTTTCCCCAGCCCGAATTAATAGACCAAGCCTTAGAATTAGACGAGCAACGCAAAAAAGCACAAAGCACCCTTGATACCATTCTTGCCGAAAGCAACAGCATTGCCAAAGAAATAGGTATGCTGATGAAGCAGGGCAAAACCGCCGAAGCCGACATACTGAAACAACGCACCACCACCCTGAAACAACAAGAACAGGAAGAAAAAGCGGCAATGGATAAAGTAGAAGCGAATTTGCGTAAAATAATGCTTCAATTACCCAATTTGCCGCACGCCTCTGTACCGGCGGGCAAATCTGCCGAAGATAATGTAGTGCGCAAGCAAGCGGGCAATATTCCGCAGTTGCACGCCGCCTCCAAACCACACTGGGAGCTGATGAGTCAGTACAATTTGGTGAGTATGGAATTAGGTGTGCAGCTCACAGGAGCCGGATTTCCGGTATTTTTGGGAAAAGGAGCACGTTTGCAACGCGCCTTGGCTTCCTTCTTTTTGGAGCGTGCCGTGCAAGCCGGATATTTGGAAGTAGTGCCGCCTTTTATGGTAAACGAACAATCGGCATACGGCACGGGGCAGTTGCCGGACAAAGAAGGGCAAATGTATTTTGTAACGGAAGACAATCTATATTTAATTCCCACTGCCGAAGTCCCCATTACAAACATTTACCGCGACCATATCTTTAATGAAAGTGATTTGCCTGTAAAAATGGCAGGACATTCGCCTTGTTTTCGCCGTGAAGCGGGTACTTACGGCAAAGACGTGCGTGGTCTGAACCGCGTACACCAGTTTGAAAAAGTAGAGATAGTACAATTTGCGCACCCCGACCAATCGTATCAAACATTGGAGGATATGCTGGCACATGTAGAAACTTTATTAGAAGCTCTTGAATTACCTTATCGTATTTTGCACTTGTGCGGCGGCGATATGGGTTTTGCTTCGGCACTCACTTATGATTTTGAAGTATTTTCGGCAGCACAGCAACGCTGGTTGGAGGTAAGTTCTGTTTCTAATTTTGAAACATTCCAAAGCAACCGCCTCAAAGCCCGTCTGCGTGATGCTCAGAGCAAAAAAACGCGCTTGGTGCATACGCTCAACGGCAGTGCCTTGGCGTTGCCGCGCATTATGGCGGCATTGCTCGAAAATCACCAAACGCCCGAAGGCATTCGTATTCCGGCAGCATTGCAGCCTTATACCGGTTTTGATTGGATTAGATAATGTCGCAACAACACTACCGCCAACAACTCTACGAAGATTATCACCGCACACAGGTAGCGCGGCATCAGGGCAATAGCGATTTGGAGCAATTGCTGGCTAATGATATGCGTCAGTTTAATGCTGAATTGGCGGCTTTGCTGCCTGCTTCGCAGCAAGAAGCATATATTTTAGACATCGGCTGCGGCTTTGGTTCTTTGTTGCTGTTTTTGCAGCAACGCGGCTACACGCAACTTTCGGGCATCGACATTAGTGCAGAGCAAGTGCAAGTGGCTCAATCTTTGGGTTTATCCCAAGTGCTGTGCACCGATGCGATACAGTTTTTAGCAGAAAAAAAACAATTATACGATTGTATTTTTTGTATTGATGTAATAGAGCACTTAGAAAAAAGCGAAGCTCTGTCATTGTTGCAGCAAATCCGCCATTCGCTGAAAGTCGGGGGCAGCGCAATTTTCAGAACACCCAATTTAGATGCGCCCTTTGCTTCGGTATATGCTTTCGGCGATTATACGCACGAAACTTTGCTCAACGGCAACTCCGCCGAACAGTTGATGTTGGCAGCGGGATTTTCGGAAGTGCGCCTTTTGCCGTCGGCGGTGGTACACGGGAGTTTTTTGCGCAGTGTAGCGGCAACCCTCATTCGCGGGGTAACAAATATCAAAAGACGGATTCAGATGTTTGCACACGGTTATAGCAGCCGTCATGTGCTTTTTTCACCCAATTTATTGATAGTAGTAAAGCCCTAAAAAACTCTTTTATTGCTTTTTAGAAGTACATTAAAAAAATAAAGCGGCATTATATTTCGTTCTTTCAGAAGTTTCATTATCAATAATCAAAGAAAAAAGCACAACAAAACATTTGAAATAAAATATAACTTTCTGCTTTGTCGGTTATCTAAGCAAAATTCACACACTGTTCATCGAATTATAAACAAAAAACCCCCTTAGACAAAATATGTCGTTCAAAAAAATCATATTGATGCTATTATTATTCAGCATTTGCGCAACAATGCCGTCTTGTCGCAAAAAAGGCGGTTGTCCGGCATTAGAGAAAGCCAAAGTTGACGAAAAAACAGGAATCCCTGCCGTATCGGGCAAAAGTCGTTCGGGTTTATTACCCAAAGACGGAAAAAAGTATTTCAGAAAAAACGGTCGCCGCTTGAAAAAATAACAGTATATACGCTGTTAAAGAAGCGATTTTATCGGTATAGATTTGCTCAAAATTAAGACAATTAGATATTACCTTTGTATGTTTTAAAAATCTCAAAAAAAACGTACAAAGGTTTATTTTTATTCTTTGCATTTTGTAATATATGAAAATAGCAATAGCCCAACTCAACTATCATATTGGCAATTTTGAGCAAAATGTTCAAAAAATGTTGCGAGCCGTAGAAGAAGCCAAGCAACAAGGCGCAAACATTATTTTGTTTGGCGAATTGGCGGTATGCGGTTATCCTCCGCGCGATTTTCTGGAGTTTAGCGATTTTATACGCAGTTCGCGCGAAGCCGTATATCGTTTGTGTGCTGCCTCGCAAGACATAGCCATTGCCGTAGGCGCACCCACTGTCAATCCCGACTTGAACGGCAAAGACCTGTACAATTCGGCTTATTTTCTTTACAACGGGCAAGTGCTGCATGTAGCGCACAAAGCCCTTTTACCCACTTATGATATTTTTGACGAATACCGCTATTTTGAGCCGGCTCGGGAGTTTCATGTGGTCAATTTCGGAGGCAAACGCATCGCCATCACGATTTGCGAAGATATATGGAACTTGGGCAATGCCAATCCACTTTATACAATGTGTCCGATGGACGAAATGATGAGCCAGTCGCCCGATTTTATGCTCAATTTGTCGGCATCTCCCTTTCATTACAATCAGGCGCAGGAGCGCATTCATACCCTGCGCGAAAATGCCCGCCGCTATCGCATTCCCATATTTTACAGCAACGGCGTGGGGGCGCAAACCGAACTTATTTTTGACGGCGGCTCGGTAGCAATGACGGCTTTCGGCGATGTATATGACGAAATGCCATATTTCAGCGAGGAGGTACGCACTTATCAGTTAGAAGATTTGTATCATCCGCAGCCGGAGCGCACCCAACGCAAAGAAAAATACGAACTGATTTATAAAGCCCTCATTTGCGGCATTCAGGATTATTTTAAAAAATTAGGGTTCAAAAAAGCAATTTTAGGATTGTCGGGCGGTGTTGATTCTGCGATAACCTTGGTGCTGGCGGCACACGCTTTGGGTGCTGAAAACGTATTGCCGGTGCTGATGCCTTCGCGCTATTCTTCGGAACATTCAGTGAATGATTCTTTGGAGTTGGTAAAAAATTTAGGTTGTCCGCACAAAATCATTCCCATTGAAGAGCCTTTTGCAGCTTTTTTAAAAACATTGCAGCCGCATTTTGAAGATAAAGCCGCCGATGTCACCGAAGAAAATATACAAGCACGAGTACGTGCAATTATTTTAATGGCTTTGAGCAACAAACATGGTTCTATTTTGCTCAATACCACCAACAAAAGTGAGGCAGCCGTAGGCTACGGCACCCTTTACGGCGATTTGGCGGGCGGCTTGGCGGTGCTGGGCGATGTGTACAAATCTGAAATTTATCAGTTGGCGGCATACATCAACGAACATTTCAATCAGGTATTGCCACAACATATTTTACAAAAAGCCCCTTCTGCCGAATTGCGCCCCAACCAAAAAGACTCTGATTCTTTGCCAGATTATGCAGTGTTAGACCGGATTTTGTATCAATACATTGAAAAAAGACAAGGTATATCAGAATTGATAGAAATGGGTTTTGGAGAGGATTTGGTAAAACGAGTGATGAAATTAGTAAATACCAATGAATACAAACGTCATCAGGTAGCCCCTATTTTGCGGGTATCCTCCAAAGCATTTGGCGTAGGGCGGCGTTTTCCGATAGCTGCCAAATATTTTTCGTAAGGATAAAATGACGCTATGAACACTATAAGACAATAACTTTTAGCGACAAATTGCGTTATTTATACTTTAAAAACCGTTTTTTAGGTCTATGTCTGCTATTTTCGACGATATACGCGCTCAGTTTCGCTATGGCAATGTCATTAACCAACTCATTATTATTAATGTGGCGGTTTTTGTATTGTTAAATGTAATTTTGCTGTTCAATCAGTTATTTTTTTTAGACACTTCTTTCTATCATTGGCTATCCGATAAGTTTGCTTTTCCTTCGTCTTTATCAGTTTTATTTTATCAGCCTTGGAGCCTTATCAGCTATATGTTTATGCACGCGGGCGTGTGGCATTTGGCTTTTAATATGCTCAGTTTAATGTGGTTTGGCAGAATATTGGTTTTATTTTTGGGCGAGCATCGCATTTTATCATTGTATATTATGGGCGGCATTGCAGGTGCAGTGTTGTATATGTTGCTGTACAATTCCGTTCCTTTGTTCGCAAGCGGCAATGGAGGTATGATGATAGGAGCATCGGCGGCGGTGATGGCGATAGCGATGGCGGCGGCTACTTTGCGCCCCGATTATCCAATACAGTTGGTATTTTTGGGAGAAGTACGCATTAAATATCTGATGTTGTTTTTTGTGTTATTGGATATTGTAGGCATAGCGCAACTCAACAACGCGGGCGGCAGCATTGCACATTTGGGCGGTGTGTTGTACGGATTTCTGTATATCAAACGCCTTCAGCAAGGCGATGACTGGTCGGTGGCTTTCAACAATTATTTTGAGCGGCTGCGTGGCTTGTTTCAATCCAAACCAAAGTCAGCTTCGCCCCAAAAACCATACATTTCCTATCGGCGTTGGGATAAGGGCAAAAATACAGCCCCTCAGCAATCGCCCACAAACAGCACAGAGCAACAAGCAAATAATTCAAAAACATTTTTGCAACGCATCAACGGAGGACGCAACGATGACAACAAAATACCCGCAGGCACTTCGTCTATGTCGCCGCAACAGCGCATTGATGCTATTTTAGACAAAATATCGGAAAGCGGCTACGACAGTTTGAGTGCAAGTGAAAAAGATTTTTTGCAACAATACAGCAAAGACCATTGAAGTCATTCAAAATCTTTACATCCACTTAAAAACACCATAAAATTCAATTTATTTCATTACAAATTTGCTGTTTTTTTAAGACTTATAAATTTTTATCACCCTGCCCATAGCATAATTTGTATCTTAGCTTCTAAAAAAATCATTCAAAATGAAGAATACAGAAGACAATATAATAGAAGATCTTAAAAATTGGAAGGAACTGATAAAACCCTACGCTACTCCGGAAGTAAAACTGGCGAGAAGAGAAGTATGGAAAACCGTTTTTCCATTTGTACTACTTTTCATTGCCTCCGCCATTGTATATGAATTTCATATATGGGGCGCAATTGGCATTTGTTTTTTAGCTGGTTTATTTTTAATCAGGATTTTTATCATTCAGCACGATTGCGGTCATCAATCCTTTTTTCCGGATAAAACCAAAAACGACAGAACCGGTTTTATCATGAGTTTTATGACTTGTATTCCTTACAAATATTGGGCACGCTCTCATAATCATCACCATGCACATCAGGGGCAATTGGATACAAGAACCATAGGCGACATTACCTTATTAACAGTGAGAGAATATAAAAAACTTTCAGCTTGGGAAAAATTCAAATACAGAATTTATAGGTCAATACCCGTATTATTTATTATAGGTCCTGTTTATTACATCTTTATCCATAACAGATTACCTTTAATAAAATTTAATGGCTGGGATAAAGAAAGAAAATCCCTTATAAAGACCAATTTCTATTTGCTGCTGTTTTTTCTTGTTCTGGGATTAATTTTAGGCTTACCAAATTTAGATTTTTGGTATGGTTTCAAAAAGTTAGCCGCCTTGTATATTCCTATTTTAATGACTTTCTCCTCCACTGCTGTTTGGTTTTTTTATGTGCAGCACCAACACGATCCAAATTACAAAACGTGGAAAAAAGACTGGAAATTTCTTTTAGCTGCAATTAAAGGTAGTTCGTATTATAAATTACCAAAAATATTCAATTTTTTCACCGGAAATATAGGCTACCACCACATTCATCATCTGTCCCCTAAAGTTCCTTTTTATAAATTGGAAAAATGCAGTAAAGAAAATCCAATATTTCAAAAATATACGACTACTATCACTTTATTAAGTAGTATCAAATATGCATTTTACGCACTTTGGGACGAAGAAAATTATCAAATGATTTCTTTCAGAGAGCTAAAAAAATTATAAAAATTGCAGATAGAGTAGAAAAAATGGGGTTTTATTTTTTTACAAAATAATTATCACAACCGTCTCTATAGTTGTCATTAAATTCAACCCTTACATTACACAACAAAATCCACCCGTATAGTTGAGTAATATGAGAAGTAGCAGCTATTTCACATATAATCCTGCATCACCATCTTCTAATTTCCAATGGGCTGTTTGAGTCAGCGTTCCTTACAGCTAAAAATTATACGGTGCATATTATATCAACATTTTTTATTACATACCCAATATATCTCAATTCCACAAGCAACGTTTGAAATTATTTTACGTTATTTATCACAATAGTTTAAAAAATGTGGATATTTTTTTAAACTATATACTGCGTAAGAAGTCTTATCTTTGCAGCCGCATTGAAAAACAACAAAGTTTTACAACTTTTCTATTAAAAATTATATAATTCTTTTTAACAATGATGTTCAAAAACAAAATTAACTCCCTTTTTGCTTTAATGATGGTATTCGCTGCATTGATTTCCTTTAATGCTTGCGACCCCGATAATTGCGAAAATCTCGACTGTGGTGCAAACAGCACCGATTGCGTAGATGGTACTTGTATTTGTAAAACCGGCTATTTTGGTTCGGATTGCAGCGTAAAATGTAACTCTGAGCACGGTACTTACAACGCTATAACCGGAAAATGTGAGTGCGAGGCCGGCTATACAGGCTCTGATTGCAGCCAATTGGCTTGCCCCGATTGCGGCGAACACGGCGACTGCGACACCACTACTAGTACTTGTGAGTGCGATAATGGCTGGACAGGCACTACATGTGATTCTTTCCCTGTTGCCAACTATATCGGCAACTATACTCAAAATGATGTTTGCGCTTCCGGCAATTATGCAGCAGATGTTACGATTACGACCTCTACCAATGCCAATGAATTTATCATCAGTAACTTCGGTGGTTTTCAGGCAAATGTAAAAGCAGTAGCAAACAATGATAAATTTACTATTCCAAGCCAAACTGTAACTGCAAATGATGGTGCGCAATATACGATTGCAGGTACTACTACGGCTGTTTTTTCACATTTTGCCGCTACCAACACCAACTCTTTCTCTATCGAGTACACGGTATCAAGCGGCAATGACGATACTTGCACAGCTACTTTTACGAGCAAATAATAATAAAAAAAATTTATTTTATGGATAAAAAAGGCTGCCAAGTTGTTTGGCAGCCTTTTATTTTTTTATACGGGAATGATCTTTTTTAAATGTTGCACTTCATTACTGACAACAATATCGCAGTTTTGCGGCGTATAAATCACTTTATAAAGTCCTAAATTGGCGTGCCCGAAACGTTCCATGTGTGCCAAAGGAGCATTTGTCAGCAGCGTCATAAAAATACGCAACGTGCGCCCGTGCGTACACACCAAAATTTTATCGCCTTCGATGTGGGGCAGTTCATCGAGCAGCCACGTTGCCAAGCGTTGATACACGGAGTCGGGGCTTTCGCCCTGCGGCGGCGCGATGTGGGTATTTCCTGCCCGCCACGCCACCGACATACTTTCGTAGGCAGCCTGCCAATCGGCGGTAGGAGCTTTGCCCTCATAAATACCCCAGCAAATTTCGTTGAGGTGGGCATACTGTCGGTGCGGAATACCAGCTGCCAAAAAACCCGCCACCGACTGTGCGGTGCGTTTGAGCGAAGAAGTAGCTACGGCATCAAAACCCTCATCTTTATATTTTTCATAAAATTCCGCCGCCTGTTGTTGTCCGGTATCATTGATGTCGCTGTCCACACCACTGCCCTGCACAATACCCTGCAAGTTAAAATCTGTTTGAGCGTGGCGCACGATATATAATTCTTTACGCATTAGATAATAAAAATGTAACAAAGAACAAAAATAGCAAATTTTTTCACAGTCTTTTCAACAGATACTTACATATTGCAGCGTGTAGTAGTAAAAATCTGTAATACTTATATAAATTTGCAGCCCTAATATCTATTAACATTCAATTATTATATTTTACAGTTATTTTTAAACCATGAATTTTTCAAAAATCATCGCTGTTACAGGGCAATCAGGTCTGTTTGAATTAAAAGGAACGCGCAAAGACGGTTTGGTATTGCGCTCTTTGGAAGATAATAAAACTACGTTTGTCCCTCAACGCTTAAATAGTTTTTCTGCTTTAGAAAGTGTAGCTATCTATACACAAGATGGCGGCACTGTGCCTTTGCGTCAGGTGATGCGCCAAATTTCGGAGTTGTCGCTCGTGCTGCCTGCCTCCAACGCCAGCCCTGCCGAGTTGCGCGACTTTATGATTATGGCACTACCCGACCACGACAGAGAGAAAGTTTACACAAGCGATATTAAAAAATTGATAAAATGGTACAATAGCGTTCAAAAACATCAAATAGATTTGAGCGACCCTGAGCCGGAAGCTATTGATACAACCGAAATAACAGAAGAAGAATCTAAATAAAAATTTGCAACTTTTCTTTATACAATACTGTTGGGTAAAATGGGATTTTTCTATGCCATAATCCTGTTTATTTTTATCTCATTTATATCTTTTTTTTATGTTTCGGCTTTTCCCCAATAAAATTGCAGCATTCGTACTCTTGTTGAGTGTTTTTTTTGTGGCGTGTAAAGATGATGACGACACAACCGAAGTAGATTATAATTTGCAATTGCAATGGCAGGCTTTGATTAACAACAAGCCTTTAAATTTTACCGATGAATTTGAAACAGTGTATGGCGAGCGTTTAAAGTTTTCTTTATTTCAGTTTTATCTGTCCAATATCGCGCTTATTAACAACAACAACGAAGCAGTTGCGCTCAAAGATGTAATATTGTACGACCTGAGCAGTCCCGACACCTTGCGCCTCAAAGTACCTGCCGGCGAATACAAAGCAGTGCGCTTCGGATTGGGCTTAGATGCAGCCACTAATGCCTCCGACCCTGCCACTTTCGCCATTGACCACCCTTTGAGTGTATCGCAAAATACGCACTGGGGCTGGGCAACAAAATATAAATTCGTACAACTCGAAGGGCGCAGCGACTACGACACCACCCAAGCAGTGCCGCGTTATGCCTTCAGTTATCATACGGGCACCGATGCGCTGTACAGAGTCGTGGAGCTGGAAAAAGACCTGCAATTCAGCAACTCAACCACCAAAAACGTAACCATTCAGTTTGATGCCAACCGTTTGCTTTATAACAGCAACGACACTATTTATTTACGCGAGCAAACTTTTACACACAGCGAAACTCCCGAACAATTAGAACTCGCCACCGAAATTACCGACAATTTCACACAAGCATTCTTGAAATAATGCAAAAAATATTTTTAAACAAATATATAATGGTGTAGTCTTATATTTCGTTATGCCCAAACCAATAAGCATTTTCTAAGATACCTTATTTTTTATATAAAAACGATAAATGACGACCTCCATAAAAAAAATATTTTATTGCTTCGCGCTCTTGTGTGCTTTGTGTGCAATTGTTCCGGCTTATGTGCAGGCACAAACGACCGATGAAGACGAAGAACTCACTTTGTCCGAAATGCTCAAACGCGACAAGTCGCGTGCCGGAAAAGTGGGCGCAGATTCCATTCCGAGTTTTTTGCTCTCAGAAGTAGTAATCACCGAAGATGCCATCAATACCGCCGAAGAACGCGCTTTGTACCAAAAAATGCGCCGCAATGTGATGAAAGTATATCCTTATGCCACAAAAATAAATGCGTTGATGAAACAAATTGAAGATACTACGGCTACAATGGACAAAAAACGCAAGCGCAATCAGTATGTAAATAAATTAGAAAAAGAATTGAAAGGTAAATTCAGAGATGAACTAAAAAACTTAACGGTCAGCCAGGGCAAGGTACTGATAGACTTGGTAGAGCGCGACAGCGACCGTACTTTTGAAAGTATCTTAAAAGATTATAAAAGCGGTGTTTCGGTTTGGTTTTACGAAGTAATCGGCAAACGCTACGGCTACAAATTTGACACACCTTATAATCCCGACGAAAATCGCATGCTGGAGCGCGTATTGCGAGATTTAAAAGACGAAAAGTTGATATAAAGTTTTTTTTGTAGTATAAAAAATGATAAAAAAGGTCGTGGGTGTCAATAAACCTGCGACCTTTTTTATTATAGGCGGCTCATTTTAATCTATCCAGCCCTGCGCCTTACAATATTCCACAATAATTTTCGGAAAAGCAAAATTTTTCAATGCTGTAATAGAAACCGCCTGCGCCTGTGGGTACATTTGTGCCACTTGCAAAGGGTCGGCGGCGGCTACCTGCACAAAACGCGCCGCTATTTCGCGGTGGGTGAGCGTTTGGCGATAAATTTCGGATATATCAGCTACCGGAAAGCTGCTATGCTTGGCAATAGCGGCAGCCTCCCAAGTTGCAGCCGCCTCCGACAACGGAAACTGGTACAAATCTTTCCAAATATCGGCAGCAATGCGTTTTTCTATCCACAGTGTGTCTCCCTGCCGCAATACCCAAAAACAAAAATAGCGCATTTTTTTTTGCAGTTTTTTTTCCTTCACCGGATAGCGGTCTATGTTGTTTTGGTGCAAGGCACTGCAAGATGCTCCAACAGGACAAAACATACAATTCGGATGTTGAGGTGTGCATTGCGTAGCTCCAAAATCCATAATTGCCTGATTGTATGTTGCTGCCTGTTCGGGTGGCAAGAGGCGGTTTGCCAGCGCAGAAAAATATTTTTTGCCCGCCGTGCTGTCGGTGGGTATATCAATGCCAAAATACCGCGAAAGCACCCGATATACATTACCATCGACAACGGCATGCGGCAAATTGAAAGCAAAAGAAGCAATAGCGGCAGCGGTATAAGAGCCGACACCTTTGAGTTGGGCAATAGCATTGTAATTATCAGGAAAAAAACCGCCACAGTTGTCACTGATATAGCGTGCCGCCGCCAACATATTGCGAGCACGACTATAATAACCCAAACCCTGCCATAAGTGCATCACCGCATCATCGGGGGCTGCTGCCAAATCGTGTACAGTGGGGTAGGCAGCGATGATTTTTTCGTAATAAGGCAGTCCCTGTTCTACACGTGTTTGTTGCAAAATTATTTCCGACAGCCAAATTTTATAAGGGTCTTTAATTCCTTTCCAAGGCATTTGGCGGTCGTTGTGTCGGGTATGCCATTGCAAAAGTTGCCGCGAAAAAAACTGTTCTTTTTCGTCTGAATCATTTACTCTCATTGACATTAAATAAATATATTTTAAATACCGAAAACATTGAAAATGTTGATTTTTTATCCCAAAAAACTACCTTTACAAGATATTATTATCGCTCATTAACCTATTTTAACTTTATCATTGCTTATTATACACATTAGACCTATATTTTTGTATAAACAATCCTTTTTAGTACATGTTTTGCCGTTATATTATCATTTTTTTTATATTTACTTATAATTGCCACCCAACGATGGCGCAGGCGGATAAAAAACAAGTAAATGCGCACAGAATTGCAAATTTGATAAAAATAGACGGAACATTAAATGAAACCGAGTGGCAACAGGCACCTGAAGCTACAGACTTTATCGTTCGCTCGCCGAAACCCGGCACACAACCCGCTCAACGCAGCGTTGTAAAAGTATTATTTGATAACGAAGCTGTATATATCGGTGCTTGGCTCTACGATACAGCTCCCGACAGCGTACTCACCATGCTTTCCAAGCGCGATGATGTAGGCAACAGTGATTGGTTTGGAGTAACAATTGATGCGTTTCAGGATAATATCAACGGATTTGGTTTTATTGTTACAGCTGCCGGCGTACAATTTGATACCAAATATGCCGCCACTGGTGAGGACAATTCTTGGGACGCTGTGTGGGAAAGTGCCGTAAAAGTTGATAAAAACGGCTGGACGGCAGAGTTTCGGCTTCCTTTTTCGGCATTGCGGTTTCCTAAAAAGAACCAACAAACCTGGAATATCAACTTTACCCGCAACATACGCCGCTTGCGGGAGCAAAGCTGGTGGAGCGAGCTGAATCCTGAAGTCAACGGTTTTTTCAATCAGGCAGGTTGGCTCACAGGCATTGAAAACATAAAAACGCCGCTGCGTTTGTCGCTTACGCCATACATAGCACTCACTTATTTCAACAACGAAGCCGACAACAGCCAAAAAACCAATATCAATGGCGGTATGGATTTAAAATACGGCATTAACGATGCTTTTACGTTAGATATGACCTTAGTGCCCGATTTCGGACAAGTACGCTCCGACAATCAGATACTCAATTTGTCGCCTTTTGAAGTGCGTTTCAACGAAAATCGCCCTTTTTTCACCGAAGGCACAGAGCTATTCAATAAAGCAGGCCTATTTTACTCGCGGCGAGTGGGCGGCACTCCTTTGCGCTACCACGAAGTAGCAGACGAATTACAGAGCAATGAAGATATTATTGAAAATCCCAAAGAAGTTAAATTGCTCAATGCGAGCAAAATTTCGGGGCGCACGACTAAAAATTTGGGTATAGGCGTTTTTAATGCTGTCACACAAGCCACCGAAGCCGTTATTATCAACAACGATACGCAAAAAAAGCGCAGTATTGCCACCAACCCGCTCGCCAACTACAATGTATTGGTATTTGATCAAGCATTTAAGCACAATTCTTACCTTTCATTTATCAACACCAACGTATGGCGCAGCAGCAGTCATTTTTACGATGCCAACGTAAGCGGCACAGAGTTTCAATTTCAAAACAAAAAAGGAAATCTACAAATACGCGGCAGTGGAGCTTTGTCGCAAAAATACTTCAACGATGCCACCGAATTAGGGCATACTTACTTTACACATATAGCCAAAATAGGCGGCAAATGGAACTACGGCATTGCCTACAACGAAGAGAGCAACAGCTACGACCCTAACGATTTAGGGTTTTTGTACAACAACAACGAGCGCACTGTTTCTTTGAATCTCAAACAAAATTTATACAAGGCATTTTGGCGTTTCAACGAAATGTACAATAATCTCAACATTTCTTATTCGCGCCTTTATGCCCCCAATCGCTTTCAGAATTTCGGCATCAACTTCGAATCAAACTGGTTTTGGAAAAATTTCTTTGCCAACGGCACTTGGATAGGTGCAGAGCCTTTTGTTACTTACGATTTTTTCGAGCCGCGCTTGGAAGGGCGTTTTTACACTTATCCAAAAAATTTCACCATCGGCAACTGGGTTTCGAGCGATTACCGCAAACGCTTTGCTTTTGATGCTTGGTGGGAATATCGCCATTTTTACGAAACCGACAGCCGCCGCCACAATATACACTGGAATATAGCACCGCGTTTCAGGGTTAATGACAAGTTGTTGTTGGTATATGCTTTACAAAACAACAATTATTTACAAGACAAAGGATTTGCCGACCATATCAGCGATGATGCAGGCAACACACAGGTTATCATTGCCGAGCGCGATGTAGTTACTTACGAACAATCAATTACGGCGGCTTATTTATTTACCAATCGCATGGGGCTTGATTTTCGTTTGCGCCATTATTGGTCAGATGCCGAATATCGCCGTTTTTTTCTGTTAGGCGAAAATGACGGTTTATTATATCCGAGTACTTATGCCGATTTTGACAATAAAGGCTATTCTCTGCACAACGTCAATTTTAATGCTTTTAATATTGATTTGGTTTATACTTGGCGATTTGCCCCGGGCAGCGATATTAACATTACCTGGAAAAACGCCATACTCACCTCAAAATCCGGCGAACTTTACAACGACCTCAATTTTTCCAAAAACATGGAAACACTTTTCCGCGAGCCGCAAGCCAATTCGCTGTCTCTAAAAATAATTTATTATGTAGATTATCAACAACTTCAACAATTTACACGCACCCCACGCAAGCGCGTTTAATGATATTTTTACAGGCTGAACATTGATTTTTTAACTTTGTACAAACCTCAAAATAATAAAATCCGTTTTTATGTCGTACTTTTGCAATGCCCTTTTGTATAAAAATGGCTGTAATTATTTTTTATAAAAACAGTTTTTTAGTTTATAAATATGAAAAACAAGATTTTTCTATTGTTGATTTTGTTGGTGGCGGGTATTCAATATACAATAGCACAACAGAGCCATCTTACCGCCAACGATGTAAAAGAAATTCGCTATTGGCAAGATATGACCAAAATGGGCAACAATGATATTTTAATTGATACGATGGTGTATTATGGCAACGACCGCGCAGGCTTTGAGTATTCAAATGCGCAATGCGTGTCGTTTCATTGCCGCGATACCGACTCACTTATTTATTCATTGCTGCCGAGCTTATTCACCGCCGAAAAAGACTGGACACTCGGCAAAAGCTATATTCGTAAAATGGACGCTCGCAAAATCAATTTCAAGGGCATACAAAGCGAAGTATTCAAAGTATATGTATCCGACCTCAACAACAAAAGCAGCGGCTACGGCGATTATTCTTTGGTAATGAAAGATTTCGGTGTGGTATGCCGTTGGAATGTAAGCGGCGAATTTTTTCAGCTTATCCGCATTGATGCTTTACGCGGCGGCGATGCCAAACAAGAAGAAAGCATAGATTTACTGCCCCTGTTTGACCAAATATATGCTTCCGGTATTTTCAATTAATTCTGATATAGAGTAAAAAGTTGAATAAAAAATGTATTTAACTTAAATGGCTCTACGCACAACCTTTTTATAGTTACATTCGTTGTTTTGTTATTATACAACAAGCCTATAAAAGAATTTTCAATTCATTTGTGTTTTTATTGGCAACAACGTTATATCATTACATCGATTATTTTTCATTTACCAATATATATAAGCAAGCCTTAATTGATTTTTCGGCTTGTAGAAATTGTATAAAAAAACTAGGATTTTTATGTGTGGAATTGTGGGTTACATTGGTTATCGTCAAGCTGCCCCTATTTTAATAAAAGGCTTGCAACGTTTAGAATATCGCGGCTACGACAGTGCCGGTATTGCCTTGCTCAATGGCAGTTTGGAAGTGTATAAACGAAAGGGGAAAGTAGATGATTTAATAACTGCGCTGAAAGGCAAAGACTTACACAGCACCGTGGGCATTGGACACACACGCTGGGCTACCCACGGGCCTCCCAACGACATCAACGCACACCCGCATCATTCAGGCAACCAGAGAATTACTTTGGTACACAACGGCATCATTGAAAATTATGCTTCGCTCAAAAAAGAACTGATAAAACGCGGGCATACCTTTGAATCAGATACTGACACAGAAGTATTGGTGCATTTGATTGAAGAAGTACAAAAAATTGAAGAAGTAGATCTGCCCGAAGCCGTTCGTTTAGCTTTGCGTAGTGTGGTAGGAGCGTATGCGATAGTAATTATTTCCAACGACACCCCTAATCAGATTATAGCGGCACGCAAAAGCAGCCCTTTGGTAATTGGTTTAGGGGAAAACGAATATTTCATCGCCTCCGATGCTACGCCTATCGTAGAATACACTAAAAATGTCGTATATCTGAACGATGAAGAAATCGCCGTTGTTGACCGCCAACAGGGGCTTACGGTACGCACTATTTCCAACAATATTATCCGCCCGCATATTCAAGAGTTGGAGATGCAGTTGGAGCAATTGGAAAAAGGCGGCTTTGATCATTTTATGCTCAAAGAAATTTATGAACAGCCCACCTCCGTGCGCGACAGTATGCGCGGCAGATTAAATGTACAAGAAGGAACAACAACATTGGGCGGCATCAAAGATTATCAGCAAAAATTATTCAATGCCGACCGTATTATTATTGTAGCTTGCGGCACATCGTGGCATGCGGGTTTGGTAGGCGAATATTTATTTGAAGAGCTGGCTCGTATTCCGGTAGAAGTGGAATATGCTTCGGAATTTCGCTACCGCGACCCCATTTTACGCGAAAAAGATGTAGTTATTGCCATTTCTCAAAGTGGCGAAACCGCCGACACGCTCGCCGCCATACAATTGGCAAAAAGCAAAGGAGCTACCGTATTCGGCATTTGCAATGTGGTAGGCAGCAGCATTGCCCGCCTCACCGATGCCGGTGCTTACACACACGCCGGTCCCGAAATAGGAGTGGCATCTACGAAAGCATTTACGGCGCAGCTCACCTTGCTCACATTAATGGCACTTACTATTGCCAAGCAAAACGGCACCATATCGCACTCGCGTTTTCAGTTGTTGCTACAAGAATTAGATCGTATTCCCGAACTCATTTCGGAAACACTGCATTGCGACCGACAAGTACGTTTTATTGCCGAAGAATTTAAAGATGCCCGCAATTTTCTGTATTTAGGGCGCGGCTACAATTTTCCGGTGGCACTGGAAGGTGCACTCAAACTGAAAGAAATCTCTTATATCCACGCCGAAGGCTACCCTGCCGCAGAAATGAAACACGGACCTATTGCTTTAATTGATGAAGAAATGCCGGTGTTGGTATTGGCAACGAACGAAAGTGCCTACGAAAAAATCGTGAGCAATATTCAGGAAGTAAAAGCCAGAAAAGGTCGTGTAATTGTAGTTACGAACCGCAAAAATGATACAGTATTGGAGGAATTAGCAGAATTTGTGATAGAAATTCCCGAAACTGAAGATCCTTTAATGCCGATTTTGACCTGTATTCCTTTGCAGTTGCTGGCATATCATATTGCTTTATTGCGCGGCTGCAATGTGGATCAGCCCCGTAATTTGGCAAAGTCGGTGACGGTAGAATAAAAAATATTTTATCATTAAATACTTCATTTACATTGTTTTATTGATGAAAAGTAAAATTTTCGGAGTATAATAAAATAATAAGTGCAATATTTTAAAAATATTTTTAATTTAACATCAACTTCAAATCGAAAAAAAATAATAATAATTCACAACGTGCCTTCATCCGACATTATTAAATTACTACCCGATGCTATTGCCAATCAAATTGCTGCAGGCGAAGTGGTACAACGTCCCGCATCGGTAGTAAAAGAATTGTTGGAAAATGCCATTGATGCCGGAGCAAAAAAAATATCGTTGCTGCTGAAAGACGGCGGCAAAACGCTCATTCAGGTAATAGACGATGGCAGTGGTATGTCGCCCACCGATGCTCGTATGTGCTTTGAGCGGCACGCCACGTCCAAAATTACCGCTGCCGCCGATTTGTTTCGGCTGCGCACGATGGGTTTTCGCGGCGAAGCCTTAGCCTCTATCGCCGCCATAGCGCACGTTGAACTCAAAACACGCCGCGCTGAAGACAATATAGGCACACTGATAGATATGCAAGGCTCTAAAGTAAAAGAGCAAAGCCCCTGCCAGTGGGAAAAAGGAACTTCTATTGCCGTAAAAAATTTGTTTTTCAATGTGCCGGCACGCCGTCAATTTCTCAAAGCCGACAATGTAGAGCTGCGCCATTGTTTAGAAGAGTTTGAGCGGGTGGTATTGGCATATCCCGACCTTACTTTTATCCTCAACCACAATGGCACTGAAATGTATCATCTGCGCAGTGGCAACATCAAACAACGCATTATCGGGTTATTTGGCAGTAACTACAACGAAAGATTAGTACCTATTGCGGAGGATATAGATTTTTTGCACATCAGTGGCTTTATCGGAAAACCCAAATTTGCCAAAAAGTTGCGCGGCGAACAGTTCTTTTTTGTCAATAGTCGCTTCATCAAAAGCCAATATCTGCACGGGGCAGTAATGGCGGCTTACGAAAATTTACTACCCAAAGAGCATTTTCCTTTGTATTGTATTTACATCAAAATAGACCCCAATAAAATTGATGTGAATATACACCCCACCAAGCAAGAAATCAAGTTTGAAGATGAGCGTGTAGTTTATACTTTTGTACATGCCGCCGTTAAGCACGCACTTAGTTCGCACAGCATTACTCCTTCGCTCGATTTTGAGCAGGAAGCCTCTTTGTCATTTGGAGCTTTGGGCAAAGCCGCCCAACCTGATGCTATCGTGGGTGGGTCGCCGTCGGCATTACCCGAAAAAACACCATCATCTCCTTTATTTACGCCCAACAAAAGCACCACACCCCAAAAAACTTCGGACATCGGCAAAAAAAGCAGCGGCAAAGTTCCCATTTGGGAAACGCTATATGTGCCACCGAAATCGCCACAATCCGAAGAAAAAACGCCGGAATCAAACACTGCTACAGACGAAACTGCTGCCCATACTGCCACTTATTTATCTAAAAGCAGCACGGCAACACCCGAAAAAAACGACGAAACTACGGCTATTTTTGCGTTGTCTGCCGCACCCCAAATGCCGACTCAACTACACAAACGATATATATTATCCCAAATCAAATCCGGTTTTATTCTCATTGACCAACAAGCGGCACACGAGCGCATTTTATACGAAAAATATCTCCTTATTTTAGAACAAGGCACGGTAAGTATTCAAAAATTATTGTTTCCGCAAGCCGTGAAAATGTCGGTGGCAGATACGGTTACACTCCAAAATATGCTACCGCAAATAGCCGCTTTGGGCTACGAAGTAGAGTATTTCGGCGGCACTGATTTTGTGGTACACGGCGTGCCTTCGGATATTGCGGGCGGCAATGAGCAAGCGATTTTTGAGGATTTGGTGCAGCAATTCAGTCAAGCACCCGACCTCAAGCTCTCGGCTCGCAACCGCTTGGCACAGGTAATAGCCAAGCACAACGCCATCAAAAACGGCACTCTACTGCAAGCCGCCGAAATGAAAAACCTCATTGACCAGCTTTTCGCCTGCGAAGTACCCTACATTTCTTTCAACGGCAACGCTACTTTTATTCAGTATCGTTTAGATGATATTGAAAAGGAATTTAAAAAAGGTGTATAAAAATGAAAGAGAACTCATTTTTTTAAAGAATTGATGCGTTTTTAAAAAACGGACTCCTTTTTATGTTATTTCACTTTATCGGGATTATTACGCACAAAAGCCTCCCACCCCGAATAGCCGCTTTTGGCTGCGCCGAAAACGCTGTTTCTTTTCAACAAATGACACAAAGCCACGCCCAAAGCATCGGTGGCGTTAAAATCATCGGGCATTTCTTTGAGTTTTAAAATATGCTGCACCATCGCTGCCACCTGCTCTTTGGAGGCATTGCCGTTTCCGCTGATAGCTTGTTTCACCGACTTCGGCGAATATTCCGTTACTTGCATATCGTGGAGCATACCACAGGCAATAGCTACGCCCTGCGCCCTGCCGAGTTTGAGCATAGATTGTACATTTTTTCCATAAAAAGGAGCTTCTATCGCCATTTCGTGTGGGCGATAGGAGCGAATCAGGCTGCGCATTTTCTCAAAAATCACCTTTAATTTCACATGAGCATCTTCGTATTTTTCCAAGCGCAAAATACCCACTTCCAGCACTCTCGCCATTTGTTTGGGTTGGCTGCAAATGACCGAATAACCCAAAATTTGTGTACCCGGATCTATACCGATTATTATTACGTCTTTTGTATCTTTGTCCAAGATTTTTCTATTCTTTTTTTACAATAATTTTGATAAATATTTTCCGTCATAAAGGTATTGCATGGTTTTTAAAAAGTGTAGTATTTATTTTAGTTGCTATTTCTTTGTATGTACAATTAATTTCAAAAAATAATCTTCCCGAACTGTGGAGCGCACTGCAACTGCGTTTGCAAACAGCGAGTGCGTGGCAAAAATTAGCAGTAGCAATGGCAGTGGCAGTGGCAGGGTGGTGTTTAGATGCTTGGAAATGGCGGTATGTAGTACGAAAGATACAACAAGTATCGTTGTGGCAGGCAATATTGGCATTTTTTAGTGGGGCGGCGGTTTCTATTTTTACACCCAACCGCATAGGCGACTTCGGTGGTCGTGTGCTGCTACTCCACGAAAATAACCGCTACGAGGGTGCAGCCCTCACACTGTTGGGGAGTGCTGCACAAATTATTGCCAATACAACCGTCAGTAGCTGGGTATTATTATATTTTTTTACATATTTATATCCGCTTGCGCCACATCTGCACCGAATATTAGCGATAGCAACATTGCTTTATACTTGCATTTCATTATTATTGTACTACAACTATCATCACTGGGAAAATCGGGTAGCAAAACTAAAATTTTTAAAATCTTATCAAAAATACGTTACATTAATACAACATTTTTCGTTTAAACAATTAAGTTATATATTAATGCTGTCGGCATTGCGTTTATATGTTAGTATTTTGCAATATGCGTTAATTGTGCAGGCATTGGGAGCAGATATAACTCTGTGGAAAGCCATAACAGCGGTGGCTTGTATTTTTTGTGTACAAATGCTATTGCCTTCTATGGCATTGGTAGATTTAGGTGTGCGCGGCAAAACAGCCCTGTTTTTTTTCGGTGTACTGATACCGGCAGCCGTATTCAATGAAGTGGCAATATTGGCGGCAGTATGGCTGACGTGGCTGTTCAATGTGGCTTTACCTGCCGTGATAGGTGTTTTTGTAATAGCACGAATTAAACTTTATGACGAAACTTAAAGTCCATATATAAACTTTTTTTTCAGAATACAATTTATTTAATATTTTTCAACAATCAGATACTTGGTATATGAAACTCTTCAGCGATTTAACAGCTTTATTTTTGGTTGCTTTTGTGGCTGCGTCTTTGCTGTTTTCGCAACAATGTCTGGGCTATGGTGGCAACACCAACTTTGACAGTTATGCAGCAGAACAAGCCCCCGACAGTTACGAATGTGATATTGAAGGATTAGCATTTCAGGAAGGCGAATATTTGGAATATAAAATATATTACAACTGGAAAGCCGTATGGATTCCAGCAGGTACTGCCAAATTCAAAACCAACAGCACCAACCTGTGGGGCAGAGAAGTATTTCATCTAAAAACCGAAGGAAAATCTCTTTCGTCATACGATTGGTTTTTCAAAGTAAGGGATAAATACGAAACTTATGTGGACAAAGAAACCATGAAACCTTTAAAATTCGTGCGCGATGTATATGAAGGCGGCTACACCATCAAGCAGCAATTTACTTTTGACCACAATTCTCAAAAAGTGAATATTGATTTTTGGTACAGAAAAGACAAATTACAAGAAAAAGATAAAAAAGTTACCGTTACGCCCTGCGTACAAGACATTGTATCAGCATTGTATTATACTCGCTGCATTGATTTTTCATCTTATAAAGTAGGCGAAACTGCACCCGTAGATTTATTTGTTGATGGAGAAATGTATCCGGTGTATGTGCGTTACAAAGGCAAAGGCGAAATAAAAACAGATTTGGGTACTTTTAAATGTATAAAAATAAGCCCGATGCTCATTGAGGGCGATGTGTTCAAAGGGGGCGAAAGCATGACGATATGGGCAACCGATGACGAAAACCGTATTCCGGTGTATATAGAAAGTCCTATTTCGGTGGGTTCAGTACGAGGCTACATCACCAAATACGAAGGTTTGCGCCACCGCCTGTCGGCTAAAAAATAAAAGCATCATCTTAAAAACAAAAATACAGCGACAAGAGCAGTATAAAAAACAACTCTTGTCGTTGTATTTTTTTGTACACCTGAATAATTCACCTTTTATTTTTCAATGAACTATTGTATAAAAAAAACGTACCTTTGCGCCCTTGATAAACTGTACTTTTTTTTTGCAAGATACAATGGATTTATTTAAAAAAATACAACATCAAAAAAGCCCTTTGGGCAAATACTCTCATTATATGCAAGAGTATTATTTTTTTCCTAAATTAGAAGGAGAATTAGGAGCGCGCATGCTTTTTCAGGGCAAAGAGCGCATTGTGTGGAGTTTGAACAATTATTTAGGATTGGCAAACCACCCCGAAGTGCGCCGCATAGATGCCGAAGCCGCCGAACGCTGGGGTTTGGCATATCCGATGGGGGCGCGTATGATGTCGGGCAACTCCGACCTGCACAACCGTCTAGAAGCCGAACTATCGCAGTTTGTTGGCAAAGAAGATACTATTCTGCTCAACTACGGCTATCAGGGCATTATGTCGGCGATAGATGCTCTGCTAGACCGCCACGATGTAGTGGTATATGATGCTGAATGTCACGCCTGCATCATTGATGGCGTGCGCTTGCATCAAGGAAAACGCTTCGCTTATGTACACAACGATATTGAAAATTGCAAAAAGCAGTTGGAGCGTGCTACAGCCTTGGTAAAAGAAAACGGCAACGGAGCTATTTTGCTCATCACCGAAGGGGTATTCGGTATGGGTGGTGATCAGGGAAAATTGCGCGAAATTGCAGCCCTCAAAAAAACATACAATTTCCGTTTGATGGTGGACGATGCACACGGCTTCGGCACACTCGGGGCTACCGGCGCAGGCGCAGGCGAAGAGCAAGGCGTACAAAACGACATTGATTTGTATTTTTCCACATTTGCAAAATCTATGGCGAGTATCGGAGCTTTTATGTCGGGGGATAAAAAAATTATAGACCACCTGCGCTACACCAACCGCTCGCAAATATTTGCCAAATCGCTGCCGATGCCTTATGTAGAAGGCAATCTAAAACGCTTGGAACTCCTCCGCAACAACCCTCAACTGAAAGAAAAGCTATGGCAAAATGTTGATTCTTTGCAAAACGGCTTACGCACACGCGGCTTCGATTTGGGTACAACCAATTCTTGTGTTACGCCTGTATACATGCATGGCGAAGTACCCGAAGCCGTAAAGTTAGTGTATGACTTGCGCGAAAATTACAATATTTTTTGCTCGGTGGTGGTATATCCGGTCATTCCGCGCGGACAGATTTTGTTGCGTGTTATACCCACTGCTGCCCATAGTGAGCAAGACATACAAGAAACCCTCCAAGCATTTACCGAAGTAGCCGATAAACTCAAAAACGGAATGTATCGCGCCGAAAGTGAGCATTTTGTCAATGCGTTAAAATAAAACCACCTCATGAACCCTTCTCAAAACAGCAATATAGTTCCTATTATCAAAAAGGAGCAATTACTGACAAAAGAGCAGGAACGGTTTAACCGTTTAAACAAAAAATTACAAAAGCTACAGCTTCGATATACAGAAAATAAAGATATTGCCGAATATGCGCACCAAAAAATAGCAGAATTACTCTATGCTCAAAAGAGAAAGACAAACATCATCATTATAGAAGCTATAAAACATGTTCATGATAATTATGATAAAATACGTCTAAAAAGAGATAAAAAACGCTTCAGCAATTTTATTCTTGTAATAATGGACGATATTTATAAAGATGCCCTGACTCCTGAAATAACATCTGAATTACAAATTCTGGCGCAGTTTCATTTTGACCAAACCGCCACTAAAAAAGAAAAGCAAGAAAACGAAGAATATGAAAAAGATATTTCGGATTTTGCTACTGAGCTGATAAAAACAACGTTTGGAATAGACGTTGATATAAATGACATAAAAGAAAACCCAGAAGAATTTCAAAGAAGAGTTCAGGAAAAAATACAACAGCAAATGCAGGAAGAGGAAGTACCGCCTCCACCTAAAAAACCCAAAAGCAAAGCACAAATCAAACGCGAAGAAAAAGAGCAGGAAAACAAAAAGAATATCAGCAAAAATGTGCGGGAGATTTACACTCAATTAGTAAAGCAACTCCACCCCGATTTGGAAAAAGACGAAGTTAAACGTCTTGAAAAAACCGAAACACTTCAGAAAATCACACAAGCCTACGAAAGCAATAATTTTTTCTTGCTGCTGCAATACCAGTTGCAATACATAGACAATGCCAATGACCAAATAGCATCACTCGAAGACAGCCGCCTAAAGTATTATAATCAGTTGCTGGAAGAACAAATAGAGGAGTTAGACACAAAGATAAATAATATATTGTGTTATGGAAATGAAGAGGAATTTGTTATTGGTTTTTGGGAAATGGGAAGTCATTTTTTTGCAAACTATTGCGATGTAAATAAAGAAAAAACCCTTAAAGTAATAAAAAAACGAGAAAAAAAACTTATCAGTTTTTTAAAACACATAGAAGGTATATGCTATCAAGCAAAAAAAGATTTAGAAGAAGTCATTATGCCATAAGCGTAAAATAAAAGAAAACTCTTATTCTTTATAGTAACCTATGAAACTCTGAATAGCTAAAAATTATCATTTCAAAATAAAATAAAATCGCACACACATAACAGCTATTTCAATATAAACATATATGTCTGTTTCTTTTCAACAAATTCCATCGCCTTGTTATGTATTGGAAGAGCGGCTCTTGCGTGCCAATCTCGAAAAGCTCAACTATGTGCAGCAACAAAGCGGTGTAGAAATTATTTGCGCCCTCAAAGGCTTTGCGATGTACAGCACCTTTGATTTGGTGCACCAATATTTGGGCGGAGCTACGGCATCATCGCTCAACGAAGCTAAGTTGTGCAATGAATATATGCATAGCAAAGCGCACCTGTACAGTCCGGTGTATGTGCCTGCCGAATTTGACGAACTGATGGATTTATCTAATCACATCACTTTCAATTCGCTGCGCCAGTGGCAGACGTATGCAGCACGCATCAAATCATATCACCGCCACTTGCACTGTGCATTGCGCATCAATCCCGAATACTCGGAAGTAGAAGTGGACATGTACAACCCCACCGTACCCGGCTCACGTTTGGGTATTCGCGCCGAAGATATGCCCGCTGCACTGCCCGAAGGCATCAACGGTTTACATTTTCATTCGCTGTGCGAAAGCAGTTCTTTTGCTTTGGAGAATACATTGAAGGCAGTTGAAGAGAGATTTGCGTCATTTTTACCAAAAATTGAATGGTTTAATATGGGCGGCGGGCATCTGATTACCCGCAAAGATTATGATGTGGAGCATTTGATAAGTGTGTTGCGTGGTTTCAGAAGTCGCTATCCGAATTTAAAAAAGGTAATTTTAGAACCCGGCTCGGCGGTGGCTTGGCAAACGGGCTACTTAGTGTCGGAGGTACTGGATATTGTACACAGCAAAGGCATTGAAATTGCGATGTTAGATGTATCATTTGCCGCACACATGCCCGATACATTGGAGATGCCCTACAAACCGCGAATTCTCGGAGCTACCGATGCCATCGTCGGAAAACCCACCTACCGTATGGGCGGCGGCACTTGTTTAGCGGGCGACTATTTAGGCGATTATTCTTTGACAAGCCCCAGCAATCGGCGATAAAATAATTTTTGACGATATGATTCATTATACAATGGTAAAAACGACCACCTTCAATGGTGTCAATTTACCCGCCATTGGCATCTGGAAAGAAAATGATACTTTTCAGCTAATAAAAACCTTTGGCTACGAATCTTACAAAGACCGTTTGAGTTAAAAAAAAACATCACATTAAAAAAAAGAAAAAGCGTGTTTTCAGGTAGTATTTCTACACTAAAAACACGCTTTTTTTATCACAAAAAAACACTACTGTTTTTTATTTCCTTTCTCCGTTTTTTGCTTCAATACTGAGCGTAGCATGCGGCACGGCTCTCAAACGGTCTTTACCGATAAGTTTTCCGGTAATACGACACACACCATACGTTTTGTTTTTAATACGAATGAGTGCATTATTAAGGTTTTGGATATATTGCGCTTGGCGTGCCATCAATTTGTTGAGATGCTCTTTTTCAAGCGTAGAAGATCCATCTTCCAAACCGCTCAGTTTGCCGTCTTGCAACTCTTCACCGGAATTTTTTATTTGCTCCTGCAAGTAATTAAATTCATCTTTTGCCGTATTTAACTTTTTCAAAATTATGTCTTTAAATTCTTGTAGTTCTTCGTCAGTGTAGTAATTTTTTTCTAAAGTATCCATACGCAGTAGAAAATTAAAATAAATGATTAATTGAATGTATATAAAATATTAGGGTTTAGGAGTAATGAATAATGATATTCAAAGGCTCTCCATTGATATCAAGGGTTTGTTGCCAGTCTTCTGTTTGTGTTTTTGGCTGAATATCTAAATGTTCTATTAACGTTTCACTGCAAATATAATTGTGATAGGTTTGAATAGCGGGCAATAGCACCACTTCTTCTGATAAGACAACGCGCAAACGTGTGGTAACGTTCAAATCCAATTCTTTGCGAATATTTTGTATTTTATTGACAATTTCGCGGGCATATCCTTCGTTTTTCAGTGCTTCGCTGATATGAATATCCAAAGCAATGGTGATACCATCAATACTGTTTACCAACCAACCGGGAACATCTTTGCTACTTATTGCGACTTCATTTTTATCAATGGTCACTGTTTCATCGTCAATATTTAACGTTAGAAGCCCATTTTTTTCAAATGCTCTTATTTCTTCCTGATTTAATTTTTCTATTTCATTTTTTACCGTCGCCATTTTATGACCCAACCGCGCCCCTAAAAGTTTAAAATTAGGTTTTACGGATTTCGTAAACATACCACTGTCTTCGGTTACATATTCTATTTCTTTCACGTTCACTTCGGTAAGGATAATATCCTTTACATGTTCAAATGCTGCTTGCTGGGCTGCATCAATTACAGGCACTAAAATGCGTTGGAGAGGTTGGCGCACTTTTATTTTTTCTTTTTTGCGCAATGCCAGCACCAAAGAGGTGGTATTTTGAGCCAAGCGCATAGCTTCTTCCAAATCGGGGTTGATGAGGTCGGTTTGTGCTTCGCCCCAGTCGGATAAATGAACAGAAACAGCAGCGAGTGGTGTTTTGTGCTGTATGGCGGTGGCGCGAATAGGGTCGCTGAGGCTGCGATACAGCCAATCGGAGAAGAAAGGCGTAATGGGGCTCATCAATTGCGCCACGCTCATCAAACACTCGTAAAGGGTTTCGTAGGCGGCGCGTTTGTCGGCGGGTTCGTCATTTTTCCAAAAACGGCGACGATTGAGGCGCACATACCAATTACTCAGGTGCGCATCTACAAAATCGCCGATAAGACGGGCGGCTTTGGTGGGTTCGTATTCGCTGTAAGCGGCATCAACTTCTTTTTTCAGCGATTGCAGTTTGGAAATAACCCATCTGTCCAGCAAAGGTCGTTCACCAATCGGAATTACCTGCTGTTCGTTGGGTACAAAATAGTCAATATTGGCATAAATGGCAAAAAAAGAATATGTATTGAACAACGTACCAAAAAACTGACGTTGTGCTTCGGTAAGACCGTCCATGTCAAACTTTAAGTTATCCCAGGGCTGACTGTTGGAAATCATATACCAGCGAGTAGCATCGGCACCGTGAGCAGCGATGGTTTCAAAAGGATTAACGGTATTTCCCAAGCGTTTGCTCATTTTATTACCGTTTTTATCCAGTACCAATCCGTTTGAAATAACGTTTTTAAATGCCACACTATCAAACAGCATCACCGCGATGGCGTGGAGGGTATAAAACCAGCCTCTTGTTTGGTCAACACCTTCGGCGATAAAGTCGGCGGGAAAGTTCAGGCGAAATTTATCTTCGTTTTCAAAAGGAAAATGCCATTGTGCATAAGGCATAGCACCACTATCAAACCACACATCTACCAAGTCGCTCTCGCGATACATAGGCTTGCCACTATCCGACACCAATATTACTTTATCCACAAAGGGTTTGTGCAAATCAAAATTGGGGTGCAGTTCTTCGCGCATCAGTCCTGCCACCACCGATTTTTTCACTTCGCTGCGCAGTTCTGCCAATGAGCCGATACATTTTTCTTCGCTGCCATCTTCGCTGCGCCAAATAGGGAGTGGCGTACCCCAAAAACGGGAGCGCGACAAATTCCAGTCTTGGAGATTTTCCAGCCATTTGCCAAAACGCCCTGTTCCGGTATTTTCAGGTTTCCAATTGATGGTTTCGTTGAGGGCAGCCATGCGCTCTTTTGCCGCCGATGTTTTGATAAACCACGAATCCAAAGGATAATAAATAACCGGCTTATCGGTGCGCCAGCAATGTGGATAATTATGAGAGAATTTTTCTATTTTAAATGCCTTATTTTCTTTTTTAAGTTTTACGGCAATATCAACATCTACAGAAACATAATCGCTTTGGTCTTTGTAGTTTTTTACATAGCGACCGGCAAAGTCGGTGACTTCATCTATAAATTTTCCTTCTTTATCCACCAAAGTCAAAGAACCGACCCCATATTGGCGAGCCACGCGCAAGTCGTCGGCACCAAAACTGGGTGCAATATGCACAATGCCCGTTCCGTCTTCGGTGGTTACAAAATCTCCCAAAAGCACACGAAAAGCATCGCCGTTGTCGGGCTGCGAATACGGCAATAATTGTTCGTAGCGCAGAGCATCTAATTGTTTACCCTCAAATTCTCCGACAATTTGATACGGAATAGTTTTTTGCGAGGGGTCGTATTGCGCCAAATTTCCTTCCTGTTCGGGTTTAAAATAAGAGAGCAATAAATCTTTTGCCATAATCACACTCACGGGAGCGTGGGTGTAAGGATTAAAAGTTTTTATTTTTAAATAAGTAATATTGCTGCCCACTGCCAAAGCGGTATTGGAAGGAAGTGTCCAGGGCGTGGTGGTCCAAGCCAAGAAGCGCACATCTTCATCGGCATTTTCAAAGAGCCACTCCGCCTGTGCATTGCGCAAGAGTTTAAACATTCCCGTTACACTGGTGTCGGTGACATCGCGGTAGCAACCGGGTTGGTTGAGTTCGTGGCTGGATAATCCTGTGCCTGCCGCCGGCGAATAAGGCTGAATAGTATAACCTTTGTACAGATAACCTTTTTGATAAAATTTTTGCAACAACCACCAGAGCGTTTCAATATAATTATTGTCGTAGGTGATGTAGGGGTGTTCCATATCCAACCAAAAGCCCATATTGTGCGTGAGCGTTTCCCATTTATCCTGATATTTCATCACCTCGCGGCGGCAAGTTTCGTTGTAGGCTTCTACGGTAATTTTTTTACCGATGTCTTCTTTGCCGATACCCAATGTTTTTTCTACGCTCAGTTCTATGGGCAAGCCGTGTGTATCCCAGCCTGCTTTGCGATACACCCTGAACCCTTTGAGTGTTTTATAACGGCAAAAAATATCCTTTACCGTGCGAGCCATCACATGGTGAATACCGGGCATACCGTTGGCAGAAGGCGGACCTTCATAAAATACAAAGGTATTATCGGCAGGGCGTGCGGAAACGCTTTTTTCAAAAATATATTCATCTGCCCAAAATTGTAAAATTTCGCGCTCAATGGCAGGCAGGTTAAATTGTTTTTCGGTACGGTAAAGAGGATTTTGCGTAGTCATATTGTACGGTGTCATTACAAATCTAAAAAACGCCGCAAAGGTACTTATTTTTATATAAAAAAGAGCATTTCTTTGTATTTCAAACAATTAAGCAGGAGTGAAAGTTTATTTGAAAAACGCAGAAATATTTAAACAAAAACAGCAAAACCCGAACCTATGGGGGAGTTCAGGTTTTGCTGTTTATAAACAATTAAAAAGAGAAAAACTCTATTTCTTGATTATTTTTTAGTAACGCGAATATCAATACGGCGATTCTGTGCGCGACCTTCCTCGGTATCGTTAGAAGCCACGGGGTGCTCCTGACCATAACCTTCGGCAGCCATACGTTTAGCAGCTACGCCCAACTTCATCAATTCTGCCATTACATTTTTAGCACGTTCTTCTGACAATTTTTTGTTGGCAGCCGCATTACCTACGTTGTCTGTGTAGCCACCCAATTTGATTTCAACATTAGGGAAGGCTTTCATAATTTCAGCGGTGTTTTTCAACTGTTCTTGAGATTCGGGTTTGAGGGTAGATTTTCCGGTATCAAACAAGAGGCGGTCGAAGCTGAACCACAAATCTTTGCTTACGGCGGCGTTTTTGTCTTCAATAAATTTGATTAATTTATTTTCAACACCTTTTTCTGGAATGTTCAATTCAACACCATTAGGGAGTTTTGTTTTGAAGAAATTACCCAAAGCAGCCCAAGCACTATTAACGGTAGTGCTTACGGCACTTGCTGCGCTATCTACGGCAGTAGCGGTAGTAGCAGCGGCATCTTTAGCAGCATCTACAGTAGTAGCAGCGGCATCCTTTGTAGTTTCTACAGCAGTGCCTACGGCATCTTTAGTAGCATCTACAGCTTTTTCGCCGCCACAACCTTTGAGCATCCACCACAATAAGCCCAACAAAGCCAACAACAACAACCAAGGTAAAAATTTACCAAAACCGCCACCACTGCTGGCTTTCTCGGTTTCTCTTACTGTTGTATTTACTGTGCGCTCCACATTGTGCGAAGCAGTACGCACTGCACCCGAAACGCTGTCGCTCAGGCTATCAAAACTTGAAATGCCCAAAGCACTTGCCAATCCGGCAGGAGCAGCGGCTTTTACATAGTCTTTTTGGCTGAAGAGCAATTTCATCAAACCGCCGGCATCTAAGCCAAGTGCGCTTTTTTGTTTGCCCAACATACCGAGTATCAAAGGCATCGCCAAGCTCAACAAAGAACCTGAAGAGCTTTTGCTTACGCCCGAAGCACCTGCTACCAAATCAACGATGCTACCCAAGCGGTTGCCAAACAAGCTGTTCAACAAAGGTGCGCCCATATCCAACAAGGATTTGATTTTGTCGCCGCTACCCAATAAGCCCAAAAGATTATTGAAAATGCTGCCATTGTTGTTGCCGCCGCTCAACATATCCATAATAGCACCGCCTCCGTTGGGAGTAGCTGCTTTAGACATCAAACCACCCAATACTGAAGGCAGAACGCTGTCAAATGCTTTTTGTGTGCCGCTTTCGCTTTCGCCCAAATAACGGCTTACCATTTGGATACCTTGCGAGCCGACTTCGCTTTTCAGCAAATCTAATAAATTGATATTCATTGTTTTTTTTTAAATTTGTTTTGTGTTTGTGTTAATTAATTAAAAAATGTGCTGTTATAATTTATGATTTAAATATAAAGTATCTTATTTTGAAGTATAATGTTATAAAAAGTCACAAGATTGATAATATTTTTTTATATTTATATAAATAGTATTTTATCAATAATCGTTCACCATAAACGCTCATAACTGTAAAATTGCAGAAATAGTTTCACCGAAATATAATTTATCTGATTTTATAAAAGATTATTCATTTTATTGAATATTTTTCACTTGACAGGCATAAATTTGCAGCGCAATTGATTGTAGATAGTATGAATGAAGAAGATAAAAGAAATTTAGAAGTAGAGTGGCAGCGTTTATTATACCGCCTCAAAGGGCATTTTAAGCGCAAACCGACTATGGAAGCGGTGCTTTTTTTAATCGGAGTGCAGGAGTTGGGACAACTTCAGCGGGCTTTTACGAAAGAAGAGAAGCAAGATTTAATGCACATTGCAGTTTGCAAATTGATGAGCAAAGAGGGATATTATGATTTTTCGCATTATGATGAGGAGGGCTGGCCACATTATAGCTCCAATTCGCAAAAAACAGCACCCGCAGGATTAAAAGAACAGGAAACGCTTCTGAAACAATTAGTTCTTGAATACATTAATAACATTTAAACTGTTTTTATATTTTTTTAAAAATACGAATGAAAAATATTTTTTCTTTTTTCGGCATTACATTGTTGATAATTTTTTCATTTTCTTGCAAAACCGAAGATAATTTGAAGCCTACCGCCACCGCCGACAAAGCCACCGCCGATGAAGGCACGGAAATAGTGTTGGATTTGCTGGCAAACGACAAAGACCCCGAACAAGCCATAGACAGCAACAGTGTAAAGATTTTAAAAAATATCGCTTTGCTGCGGGGCAAAGTGACGATCAAAAAAGGTACGCTTAGTTTTTTGCCTGAGCGCAATTTCAGTGGCGATGAAACCTTTGAATATATGGTATGCGACAACCACAAACAATGCGACACGGCTACGGTGCTGCTGCATATAGAGCCGGTGCATGTGGCACTTATCAGCACTGAACTGGGCGATATGAAGGTAAAACTCTACAATCAAACACCGCGCCACCGCGACAATTTCATAAAATTGACGAAAGAGGGTTTTTATGACGGAACGCTGTTTCATCGGGTGATGATGAATTTTATGATTCAGGGCGGCGACCCCGACTCCAAACTTGCCACTCCCAACCAAAAATTGGGCAACGGCGGACCGGGCTACAACATTCCCGCCGAGTTCGTTCCCGACCTCATTCATAAGCGCGGTGCTTTGGCGGCGGCGCGTATGGGCGATGCCGTAAATCCGAAAAAGGAATCGAACGGCTCTCAATTTTATTTGGTACAGGGGCAAAAGTTTTCGCCAGTAGAGTTGGCGCAAGTGGAAAAAGTAACTAAACGCAAATTGGCTAAAAGCAGTGTGGATATCTATACTACTTTGGGCGGTGCGCCATTTTTAGACGGCGACTATACTGTATTTGGCGAAGTAATAGAAGGACTTGATGTAATTGACCGCATTGCAATGGTAGGCAGCAATCCACAGAGCCGCCCTTTTAAAGATATACCCATGACGGTGAAGATGTTGAAGTAAGCTCCCTCAACTCTTGCTGAGAATTTTCACTACCTTCCTCAATCCTTCCTTTCCGAAGGCGGGAAATTTTTATCAGAACTTTGACAAAGTTAAGCAGAACCAAGCTAACCGAGTTCAAAAGTAGGAGAGAGTAGCAGAAGGCTCATAATTTATAAAATTTAGTGGTGTAAAAAATTTGGTTATTTGTTGTATCTCTTAATAAAACAATATACACTCCAGCGGCTAAATGTGCCGTAGATATTTCGGTAGAAGGCTCACGAACAGGAAATTGTGCCAATGTTTGACCATTACACGACAGCAACATACATTCCGCAGTATCATATACCGAAAAATCGGGGATTGTAAAGATTAGTTTTTCAGGAAATACAGCTATTTCAACAGGACGTATCTGCTCTGTCGTCATCTACTCCATACATCAATGAATAATCGCAATCGTCGCTGCCATTGGCGTAGTAAGGGTCTATTACCAAAGTAATTGCAATTGCATCATCTTGATAGCAATGTAAAACTCCTTCCCCACCATCATCCAAAATAAGAAAATTATAAATAAAAAAAGGAGTCGCACCATACAAACTATTGATTTTTGTGTTTTCAATCATCCAAATACCAGTTTCATCAGCAAGTTGTTGTTCTACACTATCACTAATTATAAAATGTATATACTGATTTTTAGTAATAACACCCTCTATAGTTTGGTAATTAATAGAATCAACAATGGCGGTTACATCATAATAATTTGAGGAGTATAAATCACTTATTATTTTTGTGTTCCATGTATCGCCGATTTCCGCATTAAAATCATATAAAGTAAAAAAATCTTGCCCGTCATATAGTTTCACCAAGCCATTTTGTTCGTGTATATATAAAGTATCAACAAAAGAAAGGGAGCGCAATTCTAAAATTTTGCAGGTTGTATTTTCAATCAGAGTATTGCCTATACATTCCATAGTAACAGTCCAATAGTCAGGAGGTCCCACAGGCGAACGTTGAGCATACCACCACTTCGCCCCAATGGGCGCAAACTCAGTGTTTTGAGCGCGGGCTTCGGGCGGCGGTGCCACAAATAGATAGGCAAATAGTAAAAACAGCAGCAGCCAGCGAGGGTGCAATAAAATTTGTTTTGTTTTCATAAAGAAAAAATTGAGAATTGAATTAAAAATATCGCCTTTTATGTTCTTTCTCTTCGCATCTCTGCGTCTTTGCGGTTAGTATCTTTTTTACCGCTAAGGCGCAAAGGCGCAGAGTTATTTTTTTTTAATATAATAACGGAACTAATTAACCGCATCTTTTTCAACGCACCAAATTTAGGAGTCGTTTTTTTGTCATTGTTTTGTAAAAGTTTTTTTGTGGCACAGAAAACATACATTTCATTCCTTTCAAAAATAACCGCTCACCCGCAAGGAAAAACGACCAGTATATACTAAAATAGATTTTTATGGCTAATTTCGCCTGTCCTTTTTTAACAAAAAAATCTTATGAAACCCTCCATACCCAGCGGCACACGCGATTTTGCACCGGAGCAGGTCGCCAAACGCCAATACATCATCAACACCATTCGCCGCGCTTATGAGCGATATGGTTTTTTGCCCTTGGAAACACCCGCAATGGAAAATCTAAGTACATTGAGCGGCAAATACGGCGACGAAGGCGACCAGCTTTTGTTTAAAATTCTCAACTCCGGCGATTTTTTGGCAAAATGCCCCGAAGCAGTTATGGAGGAAAAAAACGCCAAAAAATTGCTGCCTCACATCAGCGACAAAGGTTTGCGCTACGACCTCACCGTACCTTTTGCACGCTTTGTGGTAATGAACCGCGAACAACTCGCTTTTCCTTTCAAACGCTACCAAATACAACCGGTGTGGCGTGCCGACCGTCCGCAAAAAGGACGCTACCGCGAGTTTTATCAATGCGATGGCGACATCATCGGCACAGACAGCCTACTCTGCGAAATGGAACTCATCGCCATTATTCAGGAAGTGTTCGGGGAATTAGGTATTCAAGATTTTAGTATAAAAATCAACCACCGCAAAATTCTCGAAGGCGTAGCGGAAGTGTGCGGCGCAAAAGACAATTTTCAGGAATTTACAGTGGCGGTGGATAAATTGGATAAAATAGGGTTTGACGGCGTATGCGCCGAATTACAAGCACGCGGCATCGACACACACAGCGACTCATTACAACATTTTATACAACTCGCCGCAGACTCACCCGTCGAAGTATGCCGCCAACTCAAAAACCTGCTCGCCTCCTCCGAAACAGCCCAAGCGGGTTTGGCAGATATGGAACAACTGCTGCAATATCTGAACTACGCCAAAGGCGAAGCGGCGCATCAAAATATCGCTTTAGATCCGCTGCTGGCACGCGGCTTGAGCTACTACACAGGTGTAGTATTGGAAACCGTACCCACTTCGGTAAAGTTAGGAACAGTAGTCGGCGGCGGCAGATACGACAACCTCACGGGCATTTTCGGTTGGCAGGGTATGTCGGGCGTGGGTATGTCGTTTGGTTTAGACAGAATTTATGATTTAATGGAAGCTCTGGGCATTTTTGGGGAAAAAGATTTTTTCAGTAGTCGTCTGCTCATTTTGGCTTTTGAAGAAAACGCACTGCCCTTTGCCATTCGCACGGTGCAGTCGGTGCGTCAGGCGGGCATTGCCGCCGAGTTGTACCCCGAATTGGTAAGCGGCAAAAAACTCAAAAAAGCGATGAACTATGCCAACGATAAAAAAATTCCACATGTAATATTCATCGGCAGCAACGAAATGCAAAGCGGCACTTTTACACTCAAAAACATGGAAAGCGGCGAGCAACGCGATATGCGGGCAGATGAATTATTGAGTTTTTTTGGGGTAAAATAAAAAAAAGCACCGCACTACTGCTCCCGCAACACCTGAATCAGATGACAAGCGGCGATGGCTGCCGTTTCGGTGCGTAGGCGGCTACCGCCCAACGATACCCGCTCAAAGCCGCAAGCCTCACAAGCCGCCACTTCTGCCTCTGTGAAGTCGCCTTCGGGACCGATGAGCACACACACAGGGAGCGGAGCGACATAGCAACTTTTGAGATGTGGCGGTGGCGGCGTTTCAATATAAGCGATAAAACGCTGCTCCGCTTCGGAAGAGGGCAAAGCACCATTTCCGTGCTGCCGAAGAAAAGCAGCCAAATCAAGGGCGGGTTGTATGAGGGGCAAATGATATTTGAGCGATTGTTTCATGGCAGCGGCGGCAATTTTTTGGAGGCGTTCCAATTTAATATGCTGGCGCAATTCGCAGCGTTGCGTGAGCAAAGGCGTAATATGGGTAACGCCAAATTCGGTACATTTTTCCACCAACCATTCAAAGCGGTCTAAATTTTTAGTAGGCGCAACAGCGATATGCAAAAAAGGCGGCGGTGCTGTATTTTTTACCCCCAACACACGAAACAAACAACGCTCGTAGGTAATTTGAGTAATCTGAACCTCATACAAATTTCCTTTGCCATCAGTAACATGTAGCAAATCGCCTGCATTTTTGCGCAATACTTTGGCAGCGTGACGCGCTTCTTCGCTATCCAAAAAAAGGCTGCCCTTGTCAATATCCGCCTGATAAAATAATTGCATCTGAAAAAAAAATTCCGCTGCAAAATAACACAAAGAATTTTGCAGCGGAAACAAAAAATAATGATGAATAAATATTTCGCCTCTTTTTTGAAGAAGGGAGTATATAAAAATACAAATCAATACAAAAGAACAAAAGAAAACTGCGTCTCTTTTTTCTCGCTCATTACACGCCCAACATCAAGCGGATAGGGTCTTCGAGCAATTCTTTTACACGCACCAAAAACGAAACCGCCTCTTTGCCGTCAATAATACGGTGGTCGTAGCTGAGAGCCAAATACATCATCGGGCGCACTTTTATTTCGCCGTTGATAACCATAGGGCGGTCTTGAATTTTGTGCATACCCAAAATAGCGGTTTGCGGTGCATTGATGATAGGCGTAGAAAGCAAAGAACCGAATACACCGCCATTGCTGATGGTAAATGTACCGCCCTCCATATCATCAAGTCCGAGTTTATTGTCGCGTCCGCGCACGGCAAGTTCTCCGATAGCTTTTTCTATTTGCTCCAAATTCATAGCGTGTGCGTTGCGCACCACCGGTGTCACCAAGCCGCGCGGCGTAGAAACGGCAACGCTGATGTCCACAAAATCGTGATACACAATATCATCGCCATTGATTTGAGCATTAACGGGCGGAAATTCCAACAAAGCCACACAACAGGCTTTGGTAAAAAACGACATAAAGCCCAGCCCGACCTGATGTTTTTCTTTGAAAATATCTTTGTATTTGGCACGAACAGCCATAATTTCTGTCAAGTCCACTTCATTGAAAGTGGTGAGCATGGCAGTGGTATTTTTAGCTTCTACCAAATGTGCGGCGATAGTACGGCGCAGACGGCTCATTTTTTCGCGGCGTACAGCTCTGTTGTCGTTGGCAGCAGGCGGCGGCGTTGCTTTGCTGTCGGCAGGCGGTGGCGCAGGCGTATTATTTTTTTGTTCTATGGCTTTTTGTGCATCTTCTTTGGTAATGCGCCCGTCTTTTCCGGTTCCCTGTACCACTGTCACCTGATTTTCGGCGATGAGCTTGGCAGCAGCCGGCGATGGATGCCCACCGGCATAGTTGCTGCCTCCCGAAACGGCAGGGGGTGGGGCAGGAGCAGTTGGCGGCGGCGCGGCGGGGCTGTCGGCTTTGGGCGAAGCAGCGGCAGATGCAGCAGCAGTATCAATAGTAGCCAGCAAGGCACCGATACCCAAATCACTGCCTGTTGCAGCAATAATTTTGATTTTACCCGCTTTTTCGGCGGGCAGTTCCATAGAGGCTTTATCAGACTCCAGTTCGCAGAGGCTTTGGTCTATTTGTACCATATCGCCGTCTTTTACTAACCAAGAGGCAAGTGTTACTTCATTTACCGATTCGCCCACCGAAGGCACTTTTACTTCTATTATCATAATGATATATTGAAATTACAAGATAAAAAAAACTTAAATCTGTGTATGTTATATTGTCAGTTTACAGGATAAAAATTGATGTAAAATAAAAAATATGCGGTACAAACCGATTTAATCCCAGCGATTGGCAGTAGAAAGTGCATAATTTCCGCCGCCTGTAAAAAACAAAGCCAATGCACCGAACAAATACAAACCCGCCAACTCTACGCCCCAGCCGCCGTGTTCGCCTACTGTAAAAATGTCGGAGGCATGCGCCAAACATTCCTTTGATGCCCTCAATACCGTGCGTTATTTTGGCAATACCATGCAAAAGCATCATCAACCCCAAAGAAATGCGCAAAATGAGCAAGCCAAGCGAAGTATTTTGTAAAGACATAAAAAGTTGTTTTTTTTATTTTAAAAATTTTAAAAATCTAATTTCTCAAAGGCTTACCGCTTGTGAGAATACTTTGTATGCGTTCTAATGTTTTGCGTTCGGTGAGCAAGGATAAGAAAGTTTCGCGTTCCAAATCCAGCAAATATTGTTCCGATACCAAAGTAGGCTGCGACAAATCGCCGCCGCACATCACATACGCCAATTTTTTGGCAATGTGTGCATCGTATTCCGAAATAAAATTACCTGCTTTCATTTGCTCAATACCTACTATCAAAGAACCGAGTGCTTGTCTGCCCAATACCTTGATGTCGGTGCGCGGTGTAGGAGCGGTGTAGCCTGCATTGTAGAGTTCCAATACTGCCTCTTTCGCATCAGCCAACTGCCGACTCAAATTGAGCGTAACCGTATCTTTGCCGGCTTGCATAATACCCAAATCGTAGGCTTCGTAGGCAGAGGTGGCAACTTCGGCTTTACCGATGGTGAGCAAATATTTTTGCAAAGTCGGAATTTCAATATCGCCTTCAAAATACCTGTCCGAAGCCCGCAATACAAACTCTTTTGTACCGCCGCCACCCGGAATTACCCCTACACCTACTTCTACCAAACCAATGTAGGTTTCGGCAGCCGCCACAATGCGGTCGCAGTGCATAGAGAGTTCGCAACCGCCGCCGAGTGTCAAGCCGTGCGGAGCAGCCACGGTAGGCACATTGCAAAAGCGCAGACGCATCATTGTATTTTGGAACATACGAATAGCAATATCCAACTCATCAAACTCCTGCTCTAAGGCAAACATATAAATCAAGCCCAAATTAGCTCCTGCCGAAAAAGTCTGTGAATCATTACCAATGACCAAACCTTTCCAGCCTTCTTGTTCGGCGATGTCTATGGCTGTGTTGATACCTTCGAGCACTTCGCCGCCGATGGCATTCATTTTGGTATGAAACTCCAAGCACAAAACACCATCTCCGATGTCGTGGAGGGTGCCGCCGCTATTGCTCCACACCGATTTTTGGGCGCGGAAATTATCCAGCATAATCAAAGCCTCTGTTCCGGCAATGGCTTCGTATTGTTGGGTAGCAGGCTGATAGCAAAAACGTTTGCCGTTTTCGGATTTATAAAAAGAAGAAATTCCTTTTGCTAGCATCTCTTGCACCCAAGCGGCGGGAGCATTTCCGTTGTCGCTCATTTTTTTGACGGTTTTTTCCACACCCAACACGTCCCACAGTTCAAAAGGTCCTAATTCCCAACCGAAGCCTGCACGCATGGCATCATCTATTTGATACAAATGGTCGGCAATTTCGGGAATACGAAAACTACAATATTGAAATACCTGATATGCCAATTTATTTAAAAACTCTGCGGCTTTGTCGCCTGCGCCGTGCAACACTTTGAGTCGCTCGCGCAAATTTTCAATGGGTTTGGCGGCTTCTACGGCAGCAAATTTGGTTTTGGCTTCCGTTTCATATTCCATTGTTTTGAGGTTGAGTGCCTTGATGATGCTCTTTCCTTTCTCATCGCGGTCTTTTTTGAAAAATCCCTGTTTTGTTTTATCACCCAACCATTTGTTCTCTTCCATTTTTTTCAAATAATCGGGCAATAAGAAAATATCGCGGGCTTCGTCATTTGCGCCACTATCGTATAAGCCTTTGGCAACTTTGATAAGCGTATCCAAACCCACCACATCGGCGGTGCGGAAAGTAGCCGACTTCGGACGACCGGCGATAGTGCCTGTGAGTGAATCTACCTGTGTAGGGGTCATATCCATTTCGCCCATCAGCTTAAAAGTAGCCATCATACCGAATACGCCGATACGATTGGCGATAAAGCCGGGGGTATCTTTGCACAGCACGGTGGTTTTTCCCAAAAACAAATCGCCGTAGTGCATCAAAAAATCTACAACTTCGGGACGCGTGTCGGGAGTGGGGATAATTTCGAGCAGGCGCAAATAGCGCGGCGGATTAAAAAAGTGTGTGCCGCAAAAATTAGCTTTAAAATCATCGCTGCGTCCTTGAGCGAGCAAATGAATAGGAATACCGGAAGTATTAGAGGTAATAAGCGTACCGGCGCGGCGGTGTTGTTCTACCTTTGCATACAATTGCTGTTTGATGTCCAAACGCTCTACTACGGCTTCCAGCACCCAGTCACAATTTTTTATTTTGGACAAATCATCATCAAAGTTACCGGTTTGGATACGCGAAGCGAATTTTTTATGATACAAAGCCGCCGGATTAGCTTTAAAAGTAGCTTGCAAAGACTCATTAACAATGCGATTGCGGGCGGCGGGTTTATTTTTTTCTTCTTCTTTTAAATCATTCGGAACAATATCCAACAACAATACTTCGCAGCCGATATTGGCAAAATGACAGGCAATACGGCTGCCCATAACGCCCGAACCCAAAACGGCTACTTTTTTAATAATACGATGAGATGTTGCCATGATACAAAATGTGTTGTTTGTGTATTTTAAATTTACTTAATTTTAATAATAAGGAAAAAACAGGTTTTATTATAAAAGAAAAACAGAATTTGTGAAGGATACGCTACTTTTGCAGCAATATGTTTGCACATTTTTCATTTCTTTATCCAAAATAATGCACAAAAATAGAAAAATGTTCATACAATTCGGCTTTTAAATAAATAATAGTTTGAACAATTATATTGAGTTGTTTATTATGTAAAGTCTTTATTTTTTTTGAGTTATTTTTATAAAAACTACCTCTGCCTATGTTGGTTTGCAGCAGTAGAATTTGTTTTTTATTATTTTATATTTTTTTGATGTTACCGTATTCCCGTATATGCGCTCAACACCAATACGGCACTTTGGCGGCGCAAGCGATGGTAGTGTCGGCACACCCCGAAGCCTCTCGCGTAGGAGTTGATATACTAAAAAAAGGCGGCAATGCCATAGATGCCGCTGTAGCCGTACAAATGGCGTTGGCGGTGGTATATCCACAGGCAGGCAACATAGGCGGTGGCGGTTTTTTGATATACCGTAGTGCCAAAGGCGAAGCGTTTTGTCTTGATTTTCGCGAAACAGCCCCCGCCGCCGTACACCGCGATATGTATTTGGATAGCAATGGAAATATAATTCCTCAGTTGAGTATAGACGGGCATTTGGCGGCAGGTGTGCCGGGCACGGTGGACGGTTGCATTGCCATGCACGAGCGTTTTGGGACATTACCTTGGGCAGATTTAATACAGCCCGCCGTTGATTTGGCACGAAATGGCTTTGTACTTACCGAAAAAGAAGCGGGATTTATCAATAAAGAAAAAGCCCTTTTTGAACGCCTCAACCGTTTCAACTATTTTCAAAAAATCGGCGAGTGGGCAGCAGACGACACGATACACTTAGAAGATTTAGCGGGTACTTTAGCGCGTATTCGCGATGGAGGCAGAGCCGGTTTTTATGCAGGACAAACGGCAGCTTTGCTGCTGGCAGAAATGCAATACGGCGGAGGCATCATCACACAAGCCGATTTGGACAACTATCATTCTGTATGGCGCACTCCTTTGCGCGGCAGCTACAAAAATATGTCGCTTATCACGATGCCGCCGCCTTCAAGTGGTGGTATTTGTTTGCTTCAAATTCTGCACATGTTGGAAAATCAACCGCTGCAACAATGGGGCTTACACAGCACTGCCGCCGTACACGCCATCGCAGAAGCCGAAAGGCGTGCTTATGCCGACCGTGCCACTTATATGGGCGACCCCGATTTTGTGCGTGTTCCGCAAAAATCTTTGTTAAATATTCAATATTTAAAAGAGCGTTTTGCTTCCTTTAATCCCGAACAAGCCACACCTTCGGAGCATATACAAGCGGGCACACTGCACGCCGAAAGCGAAGAAACCACACATATTTCTATTATAGATACCGAAGGAAATGCAATTTCGCTAACCACTACACTCAACAGTCGTTTTGGCAACAAAGTATTTGTGCAGGGGGCGGGGTTTCTATTGAACAACGAAATGGACGATTTCAGTGCAAAATCCAACACACCGAACCAATTTGGTTTGATAGCCAACAGCAACGCCAATACGATTGAACCAAACAAGCGCATGTTGAGTTCGATGACACCCACCATTGCAGAAAAAGATGGAAAAGTATATATGGTGTTGGGTGCGCCGGGTGGTGCTACGATTATTACATCGGTATTGCAGACATTATTAAATGTAGAAGAATTTGGTTTGAGCATGCAAGAGGCGGTGGCGTTGCCGCGTTTTCATCATCAATGGAAGCCCGACCAGATTTTTTTGGAAACGGACACTTTTTCGGAGCAGCAGCGTGCGGCTTTGGAGGCATTGGGACATAGGCTCAAAGAGCGCGAACCTATCGGCAGGGTAGAAGCCATTTTGCGGCGCGATGATGGCACTTTAGAGGGCGGAGCCGACCCGCGTGGAGATGATTCGGCACAAGGTTTTTGAGATAATGATGTGTGGTTTTTTGAGTAAAATTATACACCTTCTGCAACTGAAAAGGATTATAAGTTCAACAAAAAAACAACTACACAACGTTTTCATCAGACTTATCGTTTCTTGAATAATTTTGTATCAATCCTTTTTCTATTTCTATACTTCTTATTCGTTCATACCGATATATCCATAATACAATACCAACAGGCAAAGAACCTTCCTGCTGTGCTACATTCAGGATTAAATTAAATATTTTATAGCTCATTTTTACATCAATGCCCCTTGGAACTTTGGCTTTATCAAGAAACGACCTAAGAATAAGGAGGTGTTTATTTTTACAACTCTCCTTAAATCTTACGATGGCTCTTTGCTCGGCTTCATTCGGTTTGTCCTTGAAATACAACATTTTTCCTGCTTTTACAAAGTCTCCTTTCTTCAGGTATAATTCCCCCATTTTTATACGAAGATGATTGTTCCAAAAATATTGTTTAAAATAGCCGTTTAATTTTATAATGGCTTCATCAACCGAGGGAGCATTTTCAGTAATTTTTTCTATTATTTCTGATATATCTTTCTGAGGTTTCATATTTCAATGGTTTGTGGTGATTTTTTATTTGTTTCTATTAACAAATGATACGAGATACTGCCATGATGCCTACAAATCATTTTTATATGCAGGAATTTGAAACAGTTTTTATACTTCTCTGTATTTACGAATCTACATCATTTATTCAAAAGCTAAAAAAAATTCAGTATAAAGCAAATAAGACATACGCGACATTATTTTTTATTCAGATGCTTTTATTTTCAAATAAGAAATTGTTGAATTTTCGTGTAATTTTACCCATATTTTTCAGAAACAAATTATCACACTTTTTATCCATATCATAAAAAAATGCTGAAAAGAACCAAAATCAGCGGCATCGGGCATTATGTACCTGAGCGTGTAATCAGCAATGCCGACCTCGAACAGATGATGGACACCACCGATGCGTGGATACGCGAACGCACCGGTATTGAGCAACGCCGCTGGGCAGTGGCAGGTCAGGAAACAACGGCATCAATGGCAACGGCAGCAGCCCGCCGCGCGCTGGAAAATGCCGGACTGACACCGGAAGATGTAGATTTTATCATTGTAGCCACTATTAGCCCCGACCACTACTTCCCCGGAACGGGCGTGCTGGTGCAACACCAACTCGGCATTCGCGAAATAGGTGCGTTGGACGTGCGCAACCAATGTTCGGGTTTTGTGTATGCACTGTCGGTAGGCGACCAATTTGTGAAAGCAGGCACATACAAAACAGTGTTGGTAATCGGCAGCGAATTACACAGTCACGGCTTAGAAAAAACAACACGCGGGCGCAATGTGTCGGTGATTTTCGGCGATGGGGCGGCGGCGGTAGTGCTGCAAGCCTCCGACAACGACAGCGGCATCTTATCCACACATTTACATGCACAGGGAGCATTTGCCGAAGAGCTGATGGTAAAAGACCCGGGCAACCTAAGTGCGGCACGCTACCCTGTCGAGGGTGAAGCATTGCCCGAAAGCTATTATCCGTATATGAACGGCAACTTAGTATTCAAGCACGCCGTAGTGCGCTTTGAGGAGGTCATCAACGAAGCATTGGCACACAACGGTTTGCAGGCAACCGATATAGATTTACTTGTGCCGCATCAAGCCAATTATCGCATTATTCAGTTTTTGCAGCGCAAAATGAACCTGCCCGAAGAAAAAGTAGTGAGCAATATACAACAATACGGAAACACTACAGCGGCATCTATTCCATTGGCGTTAAGTCAAGCTCATCAAACAGGACGCTTACAAAAAGGGAACTTAGTATGTTTGGCTGCTTTTGGAAGCGGATTCACTTGGGCATCGGCTTTGTTAAGATGGTAAAGAAACTAAGATTATAAATTTTTAACACTTTATAAACTTTTTAGCACGATTTTAGTCAAAGCACACTCGGCAAGTATTGATAATTCTTTAGTAACTTTGCACTTTGGGAATTTTCACTTTTTTATATTTTTCAAAAAAAACACAAAAACAATTTTTTACATGAAAAAAATATTTCTTTCGCTGGCACTCTTGTGCGGGGTTGTGTTGTGGAGTTCATTTGCGGCGGCACAAAAGGCTGACGGAGACGGCGGCACTGCTACCACAGCAGGTATTCGTTGGATGAGCATTGAAGAAGCGGTGGCAGCTTCGCAGAAAAACCCTAAAAAAATTATGGTGGACGTATATACCGATTGGTGCGGCTGGTGCAAAAAAATGGACAAAACCACATTTGTTCACCCCACGATAGTAGAGTATGTAAATGCCAACTATTATGCCGTAAAATTAGATGCCGAACAAAAAACGCCCATCAAATTGGGTGAAGAAACTTTTGAGTATGTGCAAGGCAGTAACGGCAGAGGCTACAACCAATTTGCAGCCACCTTACTCAATGGCAGAATGAGTTTTCCGACTTTGGTGTTTCTGGGCGAAGATTTAAGCAATTTGAGCATTGCACCGGGTTTCAAAGAGCCGGATATGATGGATAAAATACTACATTATTTCGCCGAGAATCATCACCAAACCACCCCTTGGGCAGATTTTGACAAAAGTTTTCAATCCAAAATTGCGATGCCCGAAAAGCAAACACCCGTTTTGCAGGTAACACCCAGCAATAAATAATTGCATTGAGTAGATAAAAATTTTAAAGAAAAACCTCCTTTGCTGCAATATGCACTAAAGGAGGTTTTTTTGCAGACATTCATCATAATTTTGTCATTTCACGCATTATAGACTTTTCTATTTTTTTTATTCTTTATCTTAGCAGCTTATTATGCGCCGCCTTACTTTATTAGATAAGCTGTTCTTTTACCTCAATATTCCTGTGGCAATCCTTTTGGGCATTTCACAGGCGGCATTATATGTCAATCCGTCCGGAAAATTTTGGTGGGTGGCAGTAGCAGGATTAGCTTATCCGTATTTATTTTTTGCGAATTTGATATTTATAATATTTTGGTTACTCAAGTTTCGTTTGCTTCCTTTGCTATTGTCGTTGGGAGTGATGATTGGGGGCAGGCAGAATTTTCAATATACCTTTGCCACAGCTACAACACAATTATCCGAAAAAGATGGGGCGCAGAAGGCGGAAACAGAAAATTCGGCTTCATTAAAAGTTATGACGTATAACGTAGAAAATTTTGATTTGTACAACTGGACAGAAAATAGCACTTCAAGAGACTCTATGCTGCAACTGATACGGCACGAAAACCCCGATATTATTTTTTTTCAGGAGTTTTTTACAGATGAAGACGAAAAAGGAAATTTCAACAATGTCAAAAAAATTACCAACGATTTAGGCTATCCCTACCATCGTTTCGAAAAAACACTCACTTTGGAAAATACGAAACACTGGGGACTGGCAACTTTTTCAAAATACCCGATTATCAGTGGAGACAGTTTCAAGAAACAGTTTCCGAAAAGCCTCAATTTAATTACTTATTGTGTAGTAGAAGTAGCCAAAGGATTGCGTTTTCAATTGTTCAATTCTCATTTACAATCGTATCGTTTGGGGCAAAAAGATTATAAATATTTAGAAAAAATATCTAAAATAGAAAATATAGATTTAAAAGGGTCTAAGTCTATTTTAATAAAACTGCGCGATGCTTTTCGTCTCAGAAGTGCTCAGGTACATACATTGGCTGAAAATATAGAGTCTTCGCCGTATCCGGTAATTGTGTGTGGCGATTTCAACGACACCCCCAACTCTTTTGCCTATCATACTTTGCGGCAAAAAAAACTCAAAGACGCTTTTTTGGAATGTGGCGCAGGTATGGGCGGCACTTACAATGGTCCCTTGCCCTCCTTTCGTATTGATTATATTTTACACGATAAATCTTTTGAGACAAAAAGTTTTAAAATAATAGAAAAAGGGAAATCTGACCATTTTCCGGTAGTAGCCGTTTTGCATTATGATTCCAAAAAGCAATAGTTTTTTATTATAAGCACATAAATGAACAGGAATTTTTTTTATATCTTAATTTTTGCTGTTTTAGCGGCGGCAGCCTATTTTTTTATTGCCCGCCGTCATACTTCCACGCTCTCGGTTTCGGGCGATTCCGTTGCTATTACAGATACTGCTGCCATTCAAAAAATCGTCATCTCCGACAAAGAAGGCACACTGACCTTACAGCGCGAAAAAGAGGGTCGCTGGTCGGTAAACAAGCGTTATTATGTGGCAGCACCCACTATCAAAAGCACACTGAGCACTTTGTATCGCCTACATATATACAGCCCTTTGGCGCAAAGTGCCCTAAATACCGCACAAAACTCGCTGCAAAAAAACGCCCGCACTGTTGCCGTTTTTGACGATGCCACCGCCAGTGAGCCGCTTCGCCGCTTCGCGTTGCTGGGTCTCAACAACAGCAAGCAAGGCAACATTGCCCAAATAGACGGACAAGCTCCCTGTTTGGTGCATATTCCGGGTTTTGAAGGCGATATAAGAGCAAATTTTAATACCGACATCACACTGTGGCGCGACCGCAGCGTATTTCATATAAGCCCCGAAGCGATTGCTTCCGTACAAATAGAATATCCGGCTATGCCACAATATTCTTTTTCGTTTCAGCCCGCTGCCAAAGATTCTTTTATCATACAGCCCTTGTCGGCACAAACACCGCCATTGCCCGCCGTTGCGATGAATATGCTGGCAGCCAACAATTTTTTCAAGTCGATACCAACGCTTCAGATAGAAGCATTTGAAAACGAGTATATCCGCAAAGATTCGGTATTGGCAAGTGCGCCGTTTTGCATTATATCCGTAAAAGACACGGCACAACAGCAACAACAACTAACATTATGGTACAAGCCCATCAACGAGCGCAGCAAAACACTGACCGACCGACAAGGCAATCCGCTTCGCTTCGATTTAGACCGTTTTTTTGCACAACTCAACGAAAAGCGCGACTTTGCCATCGTTCAAAACTATCATTTTCAGCCGATTTTGGTAACATACCCTTCGTTTTTTATAAAAAATTCGCCTTAACAACTCCAAATATTGAGGTTTTTTATTGATTTTTCAATATTTTACAACGTTACATTATCATTCTCATTAACTTTGCAAAGTTTTTTGAAGATGGATTGTTTGTGCAATGAAAAAAATACTTTTATTAATATTAACGCTGAACATGGTTCAGCTCTTTTCCCAAAATTTAGTTCCCAACGCCGGTTTTGAGTCAAGCAGTGGTTGTCCTGCTGCCGAAGGCGATTTCCAAAACATGTGCAATTCTTGGTGGATGATTAATTCTGTGGATTATTTTAATGCTTGCGGCAATAGTGGTTTCAACAGCAATACAGCAAATCAATACGGAATTGAAACGCCCGCCGAAGGACAGGCATACGCAGGATTAAAGTTGTATTTGGTAGATACGAGCACTACAAACAATTACCGCGAATTTCCGCAGGTACAGTTAAGTCAGCCGCTCCAAGCCGGCGAAGATTATTGTGTGTCGTTCAAAATCAGTTTGGCAGATAAAGCGCGTTGGGCAGTAGGTGAGTTTCATGTATATTTTACCAACAATGTAGTAAGTTTGCCTTCCAACAATTATTATCCGGCAAATATTACTCCGAGTTTGGTTATTTCTTCTGATTCGGTATTCAAAACCACAGATGGCTGGGAACTGATCGGTGCACGCTACACTGCACAAGGCGGCGAGCAATATATGTTGATTGGTAATTTTTATGATGACGAAAACACCGACAACCCCACCGAAATTGCCAACGGCACTGAGCCAACGGCTTATTATTATATTGATGAAGTAGATGTGCATTTGAATGACGGAATTGCCACCGTGAATATATCCGACTCCGACACGCTCACTTTGTGCAGCGAAGGTAGTTTGGTATTAAATGCAGGAGCGGGATATAAAAAATATACTTGGCAAGACGGCAGCACCCAGCAAACGTATCAGGTGCGCTCAGAAGGAATGTATCGCGTAACGATTGAAGATTTATGCGGCAACAAAGCCAGCGATCAGGTGTATGTCGTCAAAAAAGATTGTCAGGCGGGTTGTTTGATATTCCCGAAAGCCTTTTCGCCTGATGGCGATGCCATGAACCCCACATTCAGAGGTTTAGGCACTTGCGCTGTTGAAAATTATACCCTCAAAATTTTTAATCGCTGGGGGGCACTCATTTATGAAACCAACGACAATAGTATCGGCTGGGACGGCACGATGGAAGGCGGCGAAAACGCTCCTGTGGGCAGTTATATGTGGATAGCGAATTACAAAGACCTTGAAAACAATTTTGAAGTAAAAAACTACGGCGGGGTTGTTTTAATACGATAATCTTCTTTCTGTGCGTTATAAAAAACGCTTATTGAGTTTATTTTGAAAAAAAAATACATTCCTTTTATTGTTGTAGGCTGCGTGCTGTTTTTTGACCAACTCGTCAAGTTTTGGATAAAAACGCACATGTTCATCGGTCAGGAGTTTTATATTTTGGGCGATTGGTTTCGTATTCATTTCATTGAAAACGAAGGAATGGCTTTTGGCGTAACTTTAGGCGGCAACTACGGCAAACTGCTGCTCACGGTTTTTCGGATATTAATGGTATTTTTTATTGGCTACCTCATTCGTCAGTTGCTGCAACGCTCGGCATCGGCGAGTATATTATTGAGTTTTTCGCTCATTTTTGCGGGAGCTTTGGGCAATATTATAGATAGTATTTTTTATGGCGTATTGTTCAGCGAAAGTTCTTTCCATGCACGCAATATCGCCGAATTTTTGCCCAAAGGCGGTGGCTATGCCCCTTTATTTCACGGAAAAGTGGTAGATATGCTGTATTTTCCGCTTTACGAAGGATTTTTACCCGCTTGGATTCCGTTTGTAGGCGGCGACTTTTTTGTTTTCTTCCGTCCGGTGTTCAATATCGCCGATGCCGCTATTTCGGTAGGTGTCGCCGTTATTTTATTGTTCCAACGCCACCTTATTTTCTCCGACGAATTAGAACCCTCCGAACACGAAGCAAAACCACACTATACCACACCAAACGATACTGACGACAATCCCCCGCCGCAAACATAAAAAACAGCTTATCTTTTTAACGCGCCCAAAAATCCTTTTTTTACATGCTAAAAGACGTAAAAATATCCAGTCTCCACGAAAACGAAAAAGCGATTTTGGTGGGGCTTATTTATAAAGAGCAAACCGAACCCATCTTAGACGAGTACCTGAAAGAACTGACTTTTCTTGCCGATACTGCGGGGGCAAGCACAGTAAAAACTTTTAAACAACGGCTCCCTTATCCCGATAAAGCCACCTTTATAGGCAAAGGCAAAGTACAGGAAATAAAAGACTACATAGAAACTCACGAAATAGATTTGGTAATTTTTGATGATGACATTTCGCCTTCGCAACAAAACAATTTAGAGCGCGAACTCAAGCGCAAAGTCATTGATCGCAGCCTTTTGATTATTGATATTTTCGCCAAACGCGCCCGCAGCGCACAAGCCAAAGCACAAGTAGAGCTAGCGCAACTACAATATTTATTGCCGCGTTTGCGGGGTTTGTGGACACACTTAGAACGCCAGCAGGGGGGTATCGGTATGCGTGGTCCCGGCGAAAAAGAAATAGAAACCGACCGCCGCATCGTAAACGAAAAAATCAGCCGCCTCAAAGAGCGACTCACCGATATTGACCGCCAAAACTTTACCCAACGCCGCCAACGCGAACAATTGGTGCGCATAGCTTTGGTGGGCTACACCAACGTGGGCAAATCCACACTGCTCAACACCCTTGCCAAAACAGAAGTATTCGCCGAAGACAAACTATTTGCCACTTTGGATACTACCGTGCGCAAACTCACTATTGAGCAGCAACCTTTTTTGTTGTCGGATACCGTGGGTTTTATTCGCAAGTTGCCGCATAATCTGATTGAAAGTTTTAAATCAACGCTTGATGAAGTGCGCGAAAGCGACATTTTGTTGCATGTGGTGGATATTTCGCACCCGCACTACGAAGACCAGATAGCGGTAGTAAAAAAGACATTGGAAGAACTAAAAGTAGCGCACAAACCCACTTTGTTGATATGCAACAAATTCGATGCTTTTGAAAGCACTTATTTTGATCCCTACATCAAAGACGAAGACCGCCTGATGGTGCTGGAAGAATTTAAACAAAAGCTGCGCAGCCGCTATGAAGAAGATGTTATTTTCATTTCGGCATTGAAAAAAGAAAATTTAGAGGAGTTGCGCCATAAAATTGTAGAAATGATAGTGAAAATCAGGGCAAAAACTGCTTATTAACAGCAGATAAACCACAAGATTAAACGAAAAAATATAGTATTTCTCAAACTATACGATAGTTTATTTTATACTCCCTCACTCCCCCAAAATCAAAATTTATACTACTTCAATAATCTCCAAAATTAAGGCTCAAACAGCGTGAGTTGTGGTCGGAACTTTCATCTGTCAGAACCCTGATTTTTGGGATTAAGGGATTGGCAGGATTTTTTGTTGCCCACCACTTTGACAAAGTTCAAAAATTTGTCAAAGTTAAAAAGAAGTAAGCTAACCGAGTTCAGAAGTAAGCTAACCGAGTTCAGAAGTAAGCTAACCGAGTTCAGAAGTAGGGGGGGGGTACTTATATAGGTAGGGGGGGGTACCTATGGGGGTACCCCCCCCCACCCCCTCCGCTACCCCCTCCCACAATAGGTGCAACAATAAAGAGTGATTGATATTTGCCTTATAAATAAGGGGTTTTTGAGAAAACAACCGCCCGCCGCCGCCTACTTTTGGGTGGAGTAGCGCACCCTACCCTAAAAAAACGCCTCCGACCTAAGCAGCAGGCACAAAAACAGCCCTACCACTCCCCAAAATACCGCCGGACGCTGTTTTTAAACAAAAAAAACGAGGAGCACTTTCAACAGTACCCCCCGTTTTTTGCGATGGACTCCACCTACCACTTCGCCCCCACAGGCGCAAACTCGGCATTTTGGGCGCGGGCTTCGGGCGGCGGTGCAAATAATGCCCATACTATAAGTGGCAGCAGGTAAGTAGTGTGCAGCAACAATAATAATCGGTGTTTCATAGTTTTTTTAATTTAGAAAATAATATATTTTTAAAGTGGCGGTACAATAATGTTGCTTTATGGCTGAATTACAATTTTGGCAATAGAGTAATAATTTTTGCTTTGAAAAATAACCCAATACATACCTTGCGGCAATGTGGGCAAATCTAATGCGGATACACCTTTATAGACAGGTTGATGAAAAACCGCTACCCCTTGCAAATTATTGATGGTGATGCTTCCTTCTTCAAAAAGGTGATTTTCGCAATATAGCCGCTTATCCCGCACAAGGCTCGGAAAAATACGAGGCATCGCTTCACCTGTTGCATTGTCGTTGAAGCCTACATTTGTATAATCGCAATCAGTAATGTTCCAAAAGGGCAAAGTAACCTGAATTTCATTGTCTTGGTAGCAATGTAAAGAAGGTAGAAAATAGTCAGTTCCGCAAAAATAAAAAGGAAAGAAATCGGTAGCACTTCCCATAAATGAATCTATACTTCCTATATGAATATAAACAGGTGTTGGACCACAATTTGCATCAATACCTGTTGCAGTTACATATAAGCGTTTAGAAAATATACCTTCTGTTATTTCTACAGATTTTACAGAATCTACTTGTATTTTTATAGTATCTAATTCATTCGGTATCTTACTATACCAAAATTCACCTTTATTTTTATTAAAATCAAAGAGGGTATAAAATTCACCGTTGAAATAACGCTCTACCACGCCGTTTTCAATGTGCAAATAAGCATTGTGATAGCCTTTAATCATACGGCAGCTTTTGCCTTCAATGAGCGTGTCGCCTACTGCTTCAGAATGTACCGACCAAAAAGTATAACCATAGGGAGGTCCTACATAATGTTGCATATAAGACCACTTCGCCCCCACAGGCGCAAACTCGGCATTTTGGGCGCGGGCTTCGGGTGGCGATATGACGATAAATACCCATATTTTTAAAAATAATAACATTGCCCTAAATGTGAACGGGAAAGAAACCCGCAATTTCTTTCCAAATAAAATTCGTGTTGTCATTTTATGTGTTTTTTCAATGGTTAATGAATAATTTATGATATTGAACGGTGTTGTTTTTTGATGGTATTGCCACTATATAAAAGCCGATGGGCAAGTGCGAAGTTTCTATCCTGCAATCCGTATCTCTGCATAAGCACTCCTCTATTTTTGAGCCGTCTTTTGCATACAATACTATATTTTGCAGGGGAGTGTCGCTATGAACGGTGGTGTATTGGTGAGCAGGATTTGGAAATAAATAGGCAGCAGTGTCGTCATAATCATCTATTCCTACATAAAAATAGAAAGCATCGCAGGACATTTCGTTAGGCATATAAAAAGTGGAAGGGAACTGATACAAAGGATAAGTAATATTACTTTCCTCATCTTCGTAACAATGCACATAAGTTTGAGAAGGTACATCTACAAATCCAGCTTCTATAAAAGGATAAAAGTATGGATAACCACCCACTTTATCATCTATCCAGTCCCAAAAATAAAAATCGAAATCATTTTGATCATTTTCATCTATGTACAACCAATTATGGCTTACATATTGTCGCCGTGTTGTTTGCCCATCAATAGTGATGTAAGCGATAGAATCTACTTTAAAACGCACTTCACCAATAATAGAATCATTGGGAGTGGATAGGTAAAACTTATCCAATAAATACCACGACCATTCATCGCCCACCTGCGCATTTACTCTATATAGAGGATAAAATTTATTTTTGGCTAAATAAAGAATGGTGTCACCCTTTTGTTGAATTATTTTTGGGTTGTAGTACGGATGCGGGGTGCCTGATAGCAAATAGAAGCGTAAAATGGTAGCATTTTCCTCGTTAATGAGTGTGGTGTCTTTTTCTGCAACTTGAAGGTAATGGTAGTAGTTTGCTGGTTTACCCATAGTGCTGGGTTGTACTGAAAGCAGGTTCCACTTCGCGCCAATGGGCGCAAACTCGGCATTTTGGGCGCGGGCTTCGGGCGGCGGTGCAAATAATGCCCATACTATAAGTGGCAGCAGCCACTTCATTCCTCGTCTATCGGGCAAAGGGAAAGTATTAAATAGTTGAAGTGTGTTCATCATTGAAAAATTTCCTTTTAGGTTAGTGGTTTATAAAAAATTGAACTTTTACAATTTACAAAACTTAAGTGTGGAGACAGAATTTTGATATTTCAGCACAATAAAATACATACCTGCCGTTAGGTTGGCAATGTCAATATCACTGCCTTGTTTATCTATTGTTCCATTATCATATATATTGCCGAGCACATCAAACAGTTGATAATAAGAAGCATTGTGCAGAGGCGGGGGAGTGATGTGCAGTGTATTGTCATTGAGCGAGTAGGAAAAATCTTGCGAGATACTTGTTTCTTCGCCCAATATGAGTTCGCAGGCTGCATCGCTTGTGTGGTGATAAAACGTATTATTGTATTCGTAGCAGCGAAGTTCATCTATTGGAGAATGAAAAAATATTGGGCATTGTTGAGTTCCTCCCGTTTCAACAGGCAAAAAATTATACAAAGAACCAATACCCTCTATTGCGGAGGCAGTAATCTGTCCAAAACCAAGCGTAAAAGTTCCTGAGCAGGTGAAATACAAAATTTTACGCTCAACTCCGTTGATTAAAACAGTTCCTATGCTATCCACTGTGGCAAAACTCGGTTCATAATTTTCATAACAAGCATTTTTTTCAGCAATTTGCCACGAAGTACCCACCTGAGCATCAAAATCTATTAATGTTTGAAATTCCCAATTAGGAGCACTGCACCACTGGATTTCTTCTCCATTTTGATGAATATAAAAACTATAAACGTCCCCTTCGTGTAAAGTATTGAGAGGCAGTAAGTAATAATAATATATCATTTCTATTTTCTTACAGGCTTTGTTGCTGATAAGTGTATCCTTTACTGATTCAAAAATTTTGTATCCTAATATATCAAGATTACCGCCACCATACCACCACTTCGCCCCCACAGGCGCAAACTCGGCATTTTGGGCGCGAGCTTCGGGCGGCAATAATACAAATATCCACACTGCCGATAGCAGCAACCAACGAGAGAATAATAAAAAGTATTGAGTGTTCATAAGGAAAAATTGATAATTTAGAATATCGTCTTTTATGTTCTTTCTCTTTGCGGCTCTGCGGCTTTGCGGTTAGTAGCTTTTTTCACCGCTAAGACGCTAAGGCGCGAAGTTGTTTTTTTTTATGGGATAAGAGTGCTAATTCAAAAGTTAGCGTTCATCATCTTTTAAAATTTAAAAAATTGTGATTGAATAAAAATATGGTCTTGTTTGAGTACGGCTATATAGGGTTGATTATTAGGCAAATACAAATGCTGTACATCAGCATAGCTGCCCTTGTATAGTTGCTGCCCCCACATATTATAAATATCCAAACTCAACGCTTCGGCGGGCGGCTGCGCAAGCTGAAAATAAATCGTTTGCCCGCCTACCCGACAGGGCAAAGTATAAGCAGCCGCTTCATTTGCTGCTATTCCCGTAAATTCGTAATAATCGCAAGTGGGGTACTTGCTCTCTTCATTGTGATATAAGCCTATTTCTGTGTCTTCGTAGCAGCGCACTCCTTGGCAGGTATACCCCTGTTCAGGAATATTATAGTAGTAATATGCCTGTATATCTGATATTTCGTCAATTATAAACCCACTGGATAATCCTATTTTTTCAGTGATTACGAAAGAACTATCAGACCAATATGCAAGTTCACTTATACTCTTTCCCTTTAACTGCCTCAATGTCATTCCATTGATTTCTACGGTATTTACGCTTTGAATTAATATTTGAAAAAACTTATTGAAGCGCAAACGACTGATGAGCGTATCACCAACATTTAAAGAGAAATCAAATTGTAGCAAAAATTTTTGTGTAGGCGGATTATACACATATACCTCGCTGTTATTTTGGTATACATAAAAAGTGTCGGGTGCAAACTCAGGAATATAGTAACTGTAATAATCAGAGCCATACTCTTGTCGATGTATCATTTTGCAGTTTTTTTCCTGAATAACGGTATCTTTCAGAGAGGTATATTCTAAAACGCCAATCGTTCCAAATAAATCTGGAGTAGCTCCACTCATGCCATACCACCACTTCGCCCCAATGGGCGCAAACTCGGCATTTTGGGCGCGGGCTTCGGGCGGCAATAATACAAATATCCACGCTGCCAATAGCAGCAACCAACGAGGGAGTAATAAAAAGTATTGAGTGTTCATAAGTAAAAATTGATAATTGAGAATATCCTCTTTTATGTTCTTTTTTTTTGCGGCTCTGCGGCTTTGCGGTTAGTAGCTTTTTTCACCGCTAAGACGCTAAGGCGCGAAGTTGTTTTTTTTATGGGATAACTGCACTAATTTAACGCATCTTTTTCAACACACCAAATTTTGGAGTGGGGGTTTTGTCATTGTTTTGTAAAAAGTTGTTCGATGTGTGTGGGGGGAAATTTCAGGGTAGTGTTTGGTTTTTAATAACGAGTTGTGAGTTAAGTGTATTATTTTCAGCTACCCTATGTCGTCGAGCGTCATTCAATGTTTAGCACTACAAAACTGTCGTGTAGTTGGTGTATTTTATAAAAAAATACGCTTTGTTTCATCGCAGAGCATCTATAAAAAATTTGTTGTATCATTGCATTCAACTCCAGATTATCTATTGCACAAAATGCACATTTTAGAGTTACAACAAATTAATAAAAACTTCAACGGGCATCAAGCACTGCGCGATGTCAGTTTGAATATCCCCAAAGGCGGCATTTTCGGGCTGCTCGGTCCCAACGGAGCCGGAAAAACCACCCTCATACGCATCATCACCGACATTTTGCAGCCCGACAGCGGCACTTTATACTTCGACGGCAAGCCCGCCACAGCACAACGGGTGGAACAAATCGGTTATATGCCCGAAGAGCGCGGCTTGTACAAATCTATGAAAGTGGGCGAACAACTGCTGTATTTGGCACAATTGCGCGGAGTACCCGCCAAACGCGCCGCCGAATTGGTAGATGCAGCCCTGCGGCGTTTGGAAATTGCCGACTGGCGCAACCGCAAAGTAGATGAACTATCAAAGGGTATGCAGCAAAAAATACAGTTCATCGCCACCATTTTGCACGAGCCGCGCCTGATTATTTTAGACGAACCCTACTCCGGCTTAGATCCCGTAAATGCACAACTTATCAGCGAAGAGATTTTTTCGTTGCGCGATAAAGGAGCTACCATCATTTTATCCAACCATCGTATGGAGCAGGTGGAGCAAATTTGTGAAAACATTGCGCTCATTCATCACGGAAAAATTGTGCTGGAAGGAGCAGTAGAAGCGGTAAAGGAGCGTTTTAAACAACATATTTATGAAATTCGCTGGCGCAAAGGCGGCACTTGGCAGCGCAATGCCGAAAGCGACATCTTACCTTTTTTTATAGAAAAAGAACTTGAAAACGGCTTAATTTTGCGTTTACCCGAAACCGCCACTTCTACACAGGCAGTTTTGCAGTATTTTGGTCGGCAAGAACATTTAGATTTAGTTGTTTTTCGAGAAATTTTGCCTTCGCTGCATCAAATTTTTGTAGAGCAGGTAAAGGGCAAAGCCACTTAGTTTTTGTATTGTTTTTTTTCATTGCTCAAAAAAATATATGATAAGCACAGTTCCTCTCTCATTGCAAAGTGCGCGTTCTTTGGATAAATCCGATGCCTTGCGCAACTATCGCAAACAATTTTATATTCCTGTCATAAAAGGAAAAAAAGCCTTATATTTTTGCGGAAACTCTTTGGGTTTACAGCCAAAAAACACCAAAGCTGCTTTGCTGCAAGAACTCAAAGACTGGCAGGAATTGGGTGTAGAAGGGCACTTTGAAGGAAAAAATCCTTGGTATTCCTACCATCATTTATTAAGTCGCCCGCTTTCGTTGATTGTGGGCGCACAAGCGCAAGAAGTAATAGCGATGAATACGCTCACGGTGAATTTGCATTTGATGATGGCTTCTTTTTATCGCCCAACACCTCAGCGTTATAAAATCATATTTGAAGGGCGCGCTTTTTCGTCCGACCGCTACGCACTGCAAAGTCAGGCACAATTACATGGTTTTTCTTCCGATACTGCCCTCATTGAATTGTTTCCGCGCGAGGGCGAGCATTGTTTGCGCCACAGCGACATCATCGCCGCCATTGAAGAAGCGGGTGAAACACTGGCTTTGGTGATGATGGGCGGCGTAAATTATTATACCGGACAGGTTTTCGATTTGGCGGCAATTACGGCGGCGGCGCACCGAAACGGAGCAATGGCGGGTTTTGATTTGGCGCACGCAGTGGGCAATGTACCTTTGCAACTCCACGACTGGAAGGTAGATTTTGCGGTGTGGTGCGGCTACAAATATCTAAATTCAGGACCCGGCGGCGCAGCAGGAGCTTTTGTGCACGAGCGACACGGCAACAATACAGCACTGCCGCGTCTGGCGGGTTGGTGGGGTTTTGATGAAGAAAAGCGTTTTCAGATGCCGCACGATTTTGTGCCGCAACGCGGGGCGGCGGGTTGGCAACTGAGCAATGCACAGATTTTGCCTCTGGCGGCACATAAAGCGGCATTAGAGATATTTGAGGCGGTGGGTATGCAGGCTCTGCGCGAAAAATCGCTGCGGCTTACCGGATTTTTGGAGCAGTTATTAGAAGCCCTCAACGCACGCCACGAAGCCTTCGACCTCATTACGCCCAAAAACGAAGCCGAGCGCGGCTGCCAGTTGTCGTTGTTGATGCGGCACCGAGGAAAAGCTGTTTTCAATTATATCACCGAGCGGGGTGTTATCGCCGATTGGCGCGAACCAAACGTATTGCGCGTAGCTCCGGTGCCTTTATACAATACTTTTGAAGAGGTATGGCATTTCAGCCGTCTATTGGAAGAGGCTTTGGAAAAATTGTATTAATTTTAATTATAAGTGATATATGTATAATTAAAATTCAGTATTTATCAAATTTAAACAGTTTCAAAAAAAGAAAAGGGAAAAAATGCTTTTGCATTTTCCCCCTTTTTTTGACAAGCCTATTGCTTGCTGTATTTCTTTTTTGAAATCAAACTACAACTATTCTGCTCTTACACCATTTCTATATACCACCACAAAAGCATCTTTCACACCTCTTTGTTTTATTTGGTTTTTGATGTTCTCGGCTTGGTTGCGGTCGTAATAAGTGCCTATCAGTATTTTGGTAACATCTCCACTTCTTTCTGAATCTATTTTTCCTAAATCGCTCAACACTTCAAAGCGGCTGTAGTTGGGTTTTCTGAAAGCTCCCAATTGTATTTTGTAGCTCCATCCATCTACTGATGGTGCATTGTTTATGACGGTTGTAGTTGATACTGCTCCTCCGGTAGATTCGGATATATTATCAGGAGGAGCTGTATTGCCGCCGGCATTGTTGTTGGCAGGCGGGTAATTGGTAGTAACAGGCGGTAAAATGTCGTTGTTGTATTGGTCGCGACCATAGCCCGTGCCATAGTAGCGGGGTTCGCTGTAAACTGCATTGCTGCTATAACCAATTACTTTAAATTCGGTGCGGCGATTGGCTTGGTGCAACTGCTCAGAGCAATGTACGCCATTGCGACATTCGTTGGTAAGGCGAGTTTCGCCGTAGCCGCGAGCCACGATGCGGTCGCGTTTGATACCTTTGTTGGTAATATATTTTACGGCAGCTTCGGCGCGGCGTTGCGATAATGCCATATTATAAGCATCTGAAGCACGCACATCGGTATGCGAACCCAACTCTACCACAATACCCGGATTTTGATACATCAATTCCACTACTTTATTTAATTCTACGGCAGCATCGGCACGAATATCAGATTTATCCAAATCGTAATAAATATGGTTGAGTTGTAAAATATGGTCAGGAATAATACCGCTTTCGCGTATGATATTACCATTTTCATCATAACGAATTGCTCCGTTTTCGTCACCTTTTCCATCATTGGCAATATCTATTTTGGTAAGTGATATATCGGTAGCCATATCTTTGGTCAGCGGCGATGAGCAATCGCGCCCCACCGTGCTGAGGGTCGTATTCGACGAAAAATAGTATTCTTTTACTACATACAATACATAATCCGAGTTGGGGTCTAATTCAAAGAAATAAGCACCCTTGGCATCTGTAACGGCAGTTTTTTCAAATTTATCTTTGGCATTCACCAATTTTACGGTAGCACCCGCCAAAGGCGTTTTTTGTCCGGAGGCAGAAGTTTCATATACCACCCCGCGCAGTTCGCATTTATTTCCGGCGAGAGCATTTTCAGGGCTTAAAGGTACTTTTACTTCAATGCTCGGACCCTCAATTCCCACCGTAGATACAGACTGTTCGCCATCGGCGTAGCCGGTTTTGGTAGCAATTACTTTGTATTCAAAATTGCTGGAAACAGGGAACATAAAAGTACCATTGCCGTAGGTAGTTTTTTCCTGCATCAATATACCATTCTGATACAATTTCACATTAGCCCCTTCGATGGGTTGTTGCGTGCTGGCATCTACTACAATACCATTTAATATAAAGGCAGTGCGGGTAAAGCTATAAATATCATCGTCTTTGTCGCCGTTTCCGCCGGCACGATTCGATGCCAAATAGCCATATTCTTTGCTGCTATTGAGAATAAAACCGAAGTCGTCGAAATTGGTATTGACCGGAGCGCGAAGATTTTCGGGCATACCCCAAATACCATTTTGCGGCGATGACGAGAACACATCTAATCCGCCCAAACCGGGCAAAGCATCAGAAGCGAAGTACAAAGTACCGTCTTCGTGAATAAAAGGAAACATTTCGCGCCCTTCGGTATTGATTTCAGGACCCAAATTTTCGGGAGTAGTCCACGAGTCGCCTTGTCGGTGGCTCACATAAATATCCTTTTCGCCATAGCCACCGGGCATATCCGACACAAAATACAAATCATTGCCATCGGCACTCAGCGTGGGGTGTCCCACAGAATACTCATCGCTGCAAAACGGCAGTTCTTTAATATTTTTCCATTCATTGCCCTCTCGTGTAGCAGAGTATATTTTCAGATTAATGGTATTATTTTTATCCTTTCCTTTCACGCCTTTATTAAAATTGTTGCGTGTAAAGTACATCTCTTTAAAATCTTTGGAAAAAGTCACAGTACCCTCGTGCATCCAAGTATTTGCATCACCTTTAAACACATCGGGTTTGGAAAGTTGAGCGGGGTCGTTTTCATTGCCTTCGGCAAAGTACAAATCCAAATAAGGAGCATTTGTCCAACTATATATTTGGTCTTTGTATTGTGCGCCGCGTGCCGAAGCAAATACAATTCCATTTTGATAAAAAGCAGGACCGAAATCCGACTCACCCGAATTGACATTGGTAGTAGAAAGTTTGTACACGCCCGGGTCTTGGAGGAAATAATCCTGTTTTTCGCACGACTCCGCCATACGCAAGCCGCGTGTATCGGCGGGCACCATTTGGGCATATTCCAAAAACACCTGTCGTGCTATATCGCACTTACCGTTCATTTTCAGAGCCATTCCATAATACAATTTATGGAGTGGGTCGTATTCAGGCAGTTTCATCACCTGTTCGTACCAGTATTCGGCTTCCATCGGCTCGTTCATATAGCGATAGCACTCGGCTAAATTGACCAAGACCTGGGGGTCATTATTCTTGCTTAAAATCTTTTTATACATTTCTGCCGCTTCGGGATAAGCAAAGCGTTCAAACAATTTGTTGGCTTTTTTTATCTTGCTTTTTTGTGCATGAAGCGGTTGTTGGAGAAATACTCCCAAGAGCAATACCCAACAAAAACCTATGATATAAGAAAATTTGTTCATAAGGCAGGCTTTCTTTAATTATATTATTTTATATTCTTCTTATTTTAAATAACTTGACTTGAAGCATAAAACAAAAACAATACCAACTTTTACATTTTTATTTTCATTACAATTAACTCATTGATAATCAAATACAGTAAATTGTATATAAAGACATAAAGTTATTTAATTTTTGCGGAGTTTCTAAAAATTTTTATAAGTAGAAAATGGATTGTTCTTCATATAAAAGAATGAATTTACAGGCTTTATATTTAGAACATTTGTAAATTTATGTAGTTTTGTGTATAATTCATTCATTATCATTCCCAAAAAAAACATATACAATTTTTATGTCATAAATATTGTATGACTTTTTTAATAGTATTTATACCTATATTTTTATTTATTTTATATTTTTATTTATTTTATTATGCAAAAAGCATCAGATATTATTAAAAGCTTACCGCAGCGTTTTAAGCCGGAACGTGCCGAAGATGGAATGGAAAGTATATTTCACTTTGATATTTCGGGCGATGAAGGAGGAGAATTTACAGTAGAATTAAAAGACGGAAATTGCACTGTAAGCGAAGGGCTGCACGGCACAGCCAATTGTGTGGTAAAAGCAAAAGATGAGGTGTATTCCGAAATAGAATTGGGCAAACGCAACCCGCAAATGGCAATTTTTATGGGGCAACTCAAAATCAGCAATTTAGGTGAAATGATGCGTTTTATCGGTTTGTTTGAACGGCTGTACAAAAAGGACAAGCATTAGAAAAACAATATTTTGCGCACGATTAAATTATAGTTTTTGCCGTTTCATAAAAAATGGCTTTACTTTTGTGGAGTAGCAAAAAAAGTTCGTTTAACGGCTATGTTTCATTTTTTGCGAATTATACCCAATGTTTGCATTCGTTTTTTTTCCAAACATAATAATATGTTTAATTGGCGCAATCATTTATCCAGAACTACATCTTCAGGTCGTTTTATTCCTGAAATTGACGGATTGCGCTTTGTTGCCGTACTAACAGTGGTGTTGTTTCATTTGGTCAATCATTTGAATTTTAAACAGTTACACCCATTGGGTACAGATACTTTTGAAGAAAATATTGTATTGAATTGGGTAGCGGGCGGCTTCAACAAAGGAGTAGAGTTGTTTTTTGCCATTAGTGGTTTTGTATTGGCATTGCCTTTCATACAGCAGTTTCGCCAACAAGGTACACCTGTAATACTCAAAGATTATTATATAAGGCGGCTGACACGTTTAGAGCCGCCTTATATTTTGTCGTTGTTGCTGTTTTTTGCATTGAACATCATCACCGGACACGACAGTTTCGGTGCATTATTACCCCATTTTTTTGCTTCACTTTTTTATGTAAGCAATTTTATCTATCCCGAACATTTACCGCTCATCAACGGTGTCACGTGGAGTTTGGAAGTAGAAATACAATTTTATCTGCTTGCCCCTTTTTTATGCAATGTGTTTATGATTTCAGACTTTCGTAAACGTATGGGGATTTTAATATCGGCAATTTTGTTTTTTTCTGGTTTCAATTATGTGGTCACGATGCCGTTCTTTTCATTAATCGGTTACATACAGTTTTTTGCGGTAGGTTTATTGATGGCAGACCTCTACAGCACACAGTCGGTTCAACGCCGCAGTGCTTGGATAGAAGTAGCAGCAGCAGCAGCAGCAGCTTTTGTGTTTTTTACCTTAGGTAATACACCCGCCGAAAAAGCATTTTTTCCAATATTAATCATTCCTATTTTTTATTATACCCTTTTTAATATACATCTGCGGACTTTTTTATCTCGTACTTGGCTGACTGTCATCGGAGGTATGTGTTATTCTATTTATTTATTGCATTTATATATTATCATTATCACTACCAAATTTACGGCACTTGCCATTCCTGTATCGTGGGCGGCGTATGTGCTATTACAATCTATTATGGTGTTACCTATTATTTTGGTAGTGGGTGCTTTATATTTTATAGTTATCGAAAAACCTTGCATGAATAAAAATTGGGTGCATCTGCTCAAACAACGCATTGCCAAATCCTTACAGCGTTTTTTTGCTTGGGCTTAAAAAAAGAATAATTTTTACTTCTTTACTTTGTTATCTTTTCTTAAAATCAATTACATATTGGTTTTAAATGCTTTATTTTGCAGTTGGAAACTTGTTTAAAACAAAAAAAGAAAAGCCATCATTGTAGTATAGTTATAAAAACAAGTATTCCTTTTTTTAAAAAAAACATTCAAATACAACAAAAAAATGAGCAGACAATTATTATCTATCATTTTGGTTTTGTGCTTTTCATGGAAGTTGCAGGCGCAAATATCCATTGCCGAAGCTCGCTTGGAAGCACAAGGCACTACTGGTATCACGATTAAAGGTATTGTATTGAACGGACAAGAATTGGGTCCGATTCGGTATGTACAAGATGCTACTGCGGCTATTCCGGTATATGATCCTGCCATTACGAGCCTCTGGAATGTAGGCGATGAAGTGCAACTCACCGGAGCAATGGGCATTTTTCAGGGATTGATGCAATTAACGGCTACTTCCAATACGTCCGTACTTTCTACAGGCAATAGTGTTACACCTTTGGTCGTGCCGCCTTCGGAAGTGGGAGGCATCAACGAAGCGAAGTTGATACAAGTGAATAATGTTACTTTTGACGAAGCAGGCAGCACCATTGGTGTAGGCAATTACAATTTTACAGACAACAACGGCGAAACGGGTACTATTTATGTGCGCACCGGACATCCGCTTATCGGCGAGCAATTGCCTTTGTTTGAAGCAGATTTAGTGGGTATTTCGAGCCAGTTCAACGGAGCGGTACAAATACTGCCGCGCAGCGATGCAGATTTTTTGGTGTCGTCTGATTTTTATATTCTTTCTACACCCGAAGTTTCAAACATTACCAACAACAGCCTCACATTTAGTTGGGAAACCAATATTTCATCATCATCAGGTGTGCGCTATGGGCTTACGCCTGCTTTGGAATTGGGCAACCAAACGAATAGTCAGGAAGGCACTTTGCATCAGTTTACGCTTAATAATTTGCAGCCTGCCACTGTTTATTATATACAACCTTACTCTGTTGCTCCCAACGATGCAGAAACTACCGCAGCTACGGGCATATATGTTACGGCTTCTAATTCTACAGGTGCAATGCAGGTATATTTTAATCACTCCATTGACCCTACCGTAGCTACTACAACAGCCGCTACTTATCTTGCCGGTCCTCAAATGGAACAAAAATTAATAGAGTTTATCAACAGTGCCCAAGCAACTATTGATGTGGCAGTGTATAATAATTCGCGCGCACCTTTGGTAGAGGCTTTGAATGCCGCCGTTGATAGAGGAGTACGCGTGCGCTACATTTACGATGCAGGTACTTTAAATTCAGCATTGCAAGACGGTGTTGCGGATTTTCAGGTATTGAGCGGCAATGGCGACGATTTGATGCACAATAAATTTATGGTAATAGATGTGGCTTCAGAAGACGGCTCGTGGGTAATGGGCGGCTCTATGAACTGGACAGACGAAAATATCGGCGATGATTACAACAATACTATTTTTATACAAGACCAATCGCTGGCAAAGGTTTATACGTTGGAATTTGAAGAAATGTGGGGCGGCAGCGGCGACACGCCGGGTATATTCAGCGCACATTTTGGCAATACAAAATCTGCCAATACGCCCACACAACTCAACATCAACGGCAAAAAAGTAGAAGTGTATTTTTCGCCCACCGACTATGCCGCCGCCGCTATCACACGCACCATTGAAAGTGCCGATGAAACCTTAGATTTCGCCATTCTTTCTATGACTTTGGACGGAGTAGGCAGTGCCATCGCACAAGAATTTAATGATGATGTAACGGTACACGGCTTGATGGAGAATATCAACGATCAGGGCAGCGAATACAGCTTTTTGACCAATACCGTAGGTGTAGATGTAATGCCGCACGAAGCCGCCGGACAAATCCACCACAAATACGCCATCGTAGATGCCGCCGCCCTTTTGTCCGACCCCATTGTAGCCACCGGCTCTTTCAACTGGTCGGCAGGAGCAGAAAGCCGTAATGACGAGAATCTGTTGCTTATCCACGATGCGGGCATTGCCAATTTGTATTATCAGGAATTTACACAACGTTGGTGCGAAGTAACCAATGGGGATTGCTATGTGGGCGTACCAATAGTAGCTACTTTGGAAGGTGCAACAGCTACTTTATTCCCGAATATCATCAGCAAACAACAACCCGTAAACATATCAATAGAGTTGGCAGAAGCCGCCGAAGTGAGCTACCGCATTTTGAACATCAACGGACAGCAAGTGGGCAGCGATGTAAATTTAGGAACAATCGCGGGCAGCAGCAACACTACATTAAATGTAAATAATTTTGTAGCAGGCACTTATTGGGTGCTGATAAAAATAGGCGACAAAGGTGTATTGATGCGTTCATTCAGAGCCTTGCCTTAATTTTTATTTTTTAAAAAAAATCCTCTCTTATTACCACACAAAAGCCTCGCCCAAATACAGCGAGGCTTTTGTATTTTATACAAGCAACACATTTGATATCAAGCAATCAAAGAATACTTTTATAAAAAAAATCTGCCAAACTGACACTTTTATACACATGGCAAGCCTTTTGAACAAATAATTTAAGGATAATTTTGAACTTACATACTGTATTTTTGTCATTTTTGATTTTCTTTGAGGCAAAAAAAGAACAAAATATACAGAAAAGTTTGCTTTATCCACATTATAAACAGCAAGTTTTATGTTTAAAAAAATTAAGAAAAATATTTTGGAAATGATACAGGACGAACCTAAAAACAACGACAACACCACAGCAACACCCGAATCGGAAAGCCCTGCGGAAGTATCCAACACAACAGAAACTACCGAACAACAGGAAACAGAACTCCTCGAAAAATTACAAGAAGAAAATGCAGCACTGAAAGATAAATGTTTGCGTTTGTATGCCGAATTCGACAATTATAAAAGGCGCAGTGCCAAAGAGCGCGTAGAGTGGCTGCAAAACGCCTCACAGGAGGTTATTCAGCAATTGCTGCCGGTTTTAGATGATTTTGAACGCGCTTTCAAAGCCGAAGGCGTTCAGATAGAAACAACAGCAAGCGAGGGTTTTGCGTTGATTTATCACAAACTCAGCCGTATTTTAGAGCAGCGCGGCTTAAAAAAGATGCACGCTGTGGGCGAAGTTTTTGACCCCGAACTCCACTCTGCCATCACCGAAGTACCCATTCCTGACGATAGCATGAAAGGAAAAGTAATAGATGTAGTAGAAGAAGGTTATTGGCTGAACGATAAAATTATCCGCTTTGCTCAAGTAGTGGTTGGCAAATAGCACTCCACCACCACAAGCAGCATCGGTATTGCAGCAAAAAAGCAGTACTTAGTTGCTGCAATTTTTATACAAAATACAACTACAATTATTCAATGGCAAAAAGAGATTATTATGAGATATTAGGCGTTGCCAAAGGAGCTACTGCTGACGAAATCAAAAAAGCATATCGCAAGGTAGCATTGCAATATCACCCCGACCGCAATCCGGGTGACAAAGTGGCAGAAGACAAATTCAAAGAAGCCGCCGAAGCTTATGAAATATTGAGCGACGAACAAAAACGAGCCCAATACGACCGTTTTGGTCATGGGGGCGTAAACGGGCAGGGCGGCTTTGGCGGCGCAGGCGGCGGTATGAACGTTGAAGACATCTTTGAAAATTTCGGTGATATTTTCGGCGATTTTTTTGGCGGTGGCAGAGGCGGCGGACGCAGCCAAAAAGCCGGACCGCCGCGCGGCTCTAATTTGCGCATCAAAGTAAAACTCACCTTAGAAGAACTCGCCAACGGCGCACAGAAAAAAGTAAAAGTTCGCAAACAGGTAGCTTGCCACACTTGTAGCGGCAGTGGAGCAAAAGACAGCAAAAGCTTTGGCACTTGCAGCACTTGTAATGGCAGTGGTCAGGTGCGCCGCGTAACACAAACGATGCTCGGTGCCATGCAAACCATCAGCACCTGCCCCACTTGCAACGGCGAAGGGCGCACCATCACCAACAAATGCGATACCTGCAAAGGTAGCGGCGTAGAATACGGCGACGAAACTATCAGCATTGATATTCCTGCCGGTGTGAGCGAAGGTATGCAGCTATCTATGAGCGGCAAAGGCAATATGGGCGAGCGCGGCGGCAGAGCGGGCGATTTAATTATTGTCATAGAAGAGTTGCCGCACGAATATTTGCAGCACGAAGGCGAACATATTTTATACGACCTTTACATCACTTTTGCCGATGCCGTATTGGGCACTACGGTGGATATTCCTACCTTGGACGGCAAAGCAAAAATAAAAATTACACCGGGCACGGAGTCGGGTACTATTTTAAAACTGCGCAATAAGGGCTTGCCCATACTCAACAGCTACCAACGCGGCGACCAATTAGTGAAGGTAAAAGTATGGATTCCGAAAAGCCTCAATGATGAAGAGCGCAAAGCCGTAGAAAAAATGCGCAATTATCCGAATTTTCAGCCCAGAGGCGACAAATCCGACAAAGGATTTTTTGATAAAGTGAAAGATTATTTCAGTTAGTAACAATAGGGTAGCAGCCACACCCCCGCAATGATAATAGAAAATCAATCGCTTCGCCACTTCAATACCTTCGGAATTGATGCACAAGCGCATTATTTTGCTGCCTTCGACAATACAGCACAATTAAGGCAACTGCTGCAAACTTCCACCGCCCAACATCAAAAAGTACTGATATTGGGCGGTGGAAGCAATATATTGCTTTTGCAACCCGCCATTGATGCCCTGATATTAAAGAATAATATCGGCGGCATTGCTACAGTGCGCGAAACCGCCCAAGAAGTATGGATACAAGCAGGCGGTGGCGTGCTTTGGAACGAATTGGTGTGGTATTGCATAGAGCGCGGCTGGGGCGGCATTGAAAATTTATCGCTGATTCCGGGTACAGTCGGAGCTGCCCCCATTCAAAACATAGGAGCTTATGGCGTAGAATTGTGCCACACTTTTCAGGCACTCGAAGCCGTCCACCTCCGCCAAACCCGTACACACACTTTTACCGCCACCGACTGTCATTTCGGCTATCGCCACAGCATTTTCAAAACACCCGAGTATCAGCAACAATGGTGTATTGTGTCGGTAACATTAAAGTTGCGCAAGCAGCCGGAATATGTACTGCACTACGGCGATGTGCGCACTGTATTAGAACAACGCTTTGGTGGGGTGGTAAATTTGCGCAATATTGGCGAGGCAATCAACGAAATACGGCGTTCCAAACTTCCCGATACCCGACAAACAGGCAATGCAGGGAGCTTTTTTAAAAATCCTCTTATTCCTCTCTCACAACTGCATACCTTACAACAAACATATCCCAATATTCCGCATTACAGCGGCAACAATCCGCAAACTGTCAAAGTAGCCGCCGCTTGGTTGATTGAGCAATGCGGCAAAAAAGGACTGCGGCGCGGTGCGGCAGGTGTACACGAGCGGCAGGCATTGGTTTTGGTCAATTATGGCGGTGCGGCAGGCGGCGATATTTATGATATAGCGCAGGAAATCATCAGTGAAGTGCAACAAAAATTTGATATTACCTTACAGCCGGAAGTAAATATGTGGCGATAGGACTAAATGAATTATTTTAAACAAGTAACGATCTTTTAGGAAAAAAACCACTTGATTAAAAAAAAGAACAAAACATCTGTTTCTTTTATACATCAATTTACTCACGTTTACTCTCGATTTCCTGTATATCATCTCCTCTCTCAACATAAAAGTAGTGTTTTTTAAGCCATATCCAATCAATGTAAACAAAATTGCATAATTTTGCGTTTTGTTGCAACTTGTCAGCTATTGCCAACATCTTTTTGTAGTGCGGTTATTTTGTAAAAAAATTATCCTCTTCTTATGCCAATTTCTATACCTGCTACGGGTGAATTGCTCCCCAAAATTCAGTATCCGGCAGATTTGCGCAAACTCCCCAAACGCCAATTATTCCAACTTTGTCAGGAACTGCGCGACTACCTCATTCATACCATTTCCGTCAATGGTGGTCATTTTGGGGCAAGTTTGGGTGTAGTAGAATTAACGGTAGCTCTGCATTATGTGTTTGATACGCCCTACGACCAATTGGTATGGGACGTGGGGCATCAGGCTTATGGGCACAAAGTGCTCACGGGGCGGCGCGATATGTTTCATACCAACCGTATTTATAAAGGTATCAGTGGTTTTCCGAAGCGCAAAGAAAGCGAATACGACACTTTTGGAGTAGGACACTCCTCTACATCTATTTCGGCGGCTTTGGGTATGGCAGAAGCGAGCAAATACCACAAAGAAAAAAACCGTCAGGTGGTAGCCGTTATCGGCGATGGCGCACTCACGGGCGGTATGGCTTTCGAAGCCCTCAACAATGCAGGCGTAAGCGATGCCAATGTGCTGATTATACTCAACGACAACTGCATGAGCATTGACCCCAACGTGGGCGGCTTAAAAGAATACCTCACCGACATTACCACCTCGCCCACCTACAACAAAGTACGCGATGAAGTATGGAACTTACTCGGCGGACTGAGCAAATTCGGCAAAAATGCACAGGAAATAGCCTCCAAAGTAGAAGGCGCACTGAAAGGAATGTTATCCAAACAAGGCAACTTTTTTGAGTCTTTGGGTTTGCGCTATTTCGGTCCTATTGATGGGCACGACATCAACAAGTTGGTAGAAGTGCTTTCAGACCTCAGAAACATTCCGGGACCCAAACTGCTGCACTGTCTTACGGTAAAGGGCAAAGGCTTTACCTTAGCCGAGCAAGACCAAACCAAATGGCACGCTCCGGGACTATTTGACAAAATAACGGGTGAAATTTATAAATCTGCCCCTACCAAGCCGCAGCCGCCGAAATATCAAGATGTTTTCGGCAAAACCATCATTGAATTAGCGCAAAAAAACGAAAAAGTGATGGGCATCACGCCGGCAATGCCGAGTGGTTGCAGCCTAAATATGATGATGGCAGCGATGCCGGAGCGTGCTTTTGATGTGGGCATTTGCGAGCAGCACGCCGTAACGTTTGCGGCGGGTTTGGCAACACAGGGTTTAGTACCTTTTTGCAATATTTATTCTTCATTTATGCAACGCGCCTACGACCAAGTGGTACACGATGTGGCTTTGCAGAATTTACATGTAATTTTCTGCTTGGACAGAGGCGGCTTGGCAGGTGCTGACGGGGCTACGCACCATGGTGCTTTTGATTTGGCGTATTTCCGTTGTATTCCGAATATGGTGGTATGCGCACCGATGAACGAAATAGAGTTGCGCAATTTGATGTACACCTTGCAATTAGACAAAAACGCTTTCCCTTCATCTATCCGCTACCCGCGCGGCGAAGGCGTGATAGTAGATTGGCAGCAGCCTTTTGAAGAAATCGGCATAGGCAAAGGATACCAAGTAAAAGCCGGCAAAGACATTGCTATTTTGAGCATCGGACACCCGGGAAATTTTGCGGTGCAGGCTTGTAAAATGTTGGAAAAAGAAGGCATAGAAGCCGCCCACTACGACCTCCGTTTTGTAAAACCTTTAGACCACGCATTACTGCGCGAAGTATTTGAAAACTTTGATAAAATCATCACCATAGAAGATGGCTGCGTGATGGGTGGCTTTGGAAGTGCCGTGTTGGAAATGATGGCAGATGAAGGCTATACGGCACAGGTGAAACGCTTGGGAATCCCCGACCGCTTCGTTGACCACGGCAGCCAGCCCGAACTTTGGGCAGAGTGCGGCTTTGATGCAGAAAGCATTTATCAAACAGCGAAGAAAATGTTACAAGTGCAACAATATGTAAAAGTATAAGCGTGTGTTTACAAGAGATTTATCAGCAAAACAATCTCATTTTCCATAAAAAAAACATAACACATGAGCGTAGGCACTTATTTTTTCAGGCAGATAATAAAAAAATACAGCATTGCCTTATTGTGGTATAGCTGCTGTTGTTTGGCGATAACACAATCGGCGGCGGCACAAGAAATTGAATTTTTGCCCACCGACTCACCACAACACATCATTGCTACGCTTTTTGAAGGAAAATTTGATGCTCAACAAAAAGTCTGTCGCTGGAAACCCAATTTATCGGAACGCCTGCAATTCGGGGAATCTTTTGACGGTATGCTCTACACCGAATTAGATACCGTTTTTGAACACCGCAGCACTTACGGCACAGTGCGTCTCCTGCTCACCGCCACCTATTTCAAAGAAAGTGAAGAAGAATATGCCGCTTGCCATTTTTGCGCTCCGGTGCTGAGTATCATTGAATTATTTAAAAACGACGACTCCAACCATTGGAACATTGTATATTTTGAAAAATATACAATGCCCTACGGTGCTTGGGGCAATGCGGGCGAAGTGGCATTGATACAACTCAGAGAAGAGTGGTACGCCGTAGAAGTGAACAGCACTTACACAGGACAAGGCGTGACAGAAAATATTGCAACGTGGTACACAGGCGGAAAAGAGATATTGAGCTACATCAAATATGCCGACAATATGGGTATGGTTGAAAACGAAGCAGATGCTTATCAATACAATACAACAGCAACAACCGACAAAAACCTCCTCAGTGTTGTCTTGCACAAAACGGGTACTGATATGGATTGGGATAACAATGTTATCAAACAAGCAGATGAAACGATATTTTATGAGCTAAAAGATGGTGTTTTGCAAAGAGTTTGCAAATAAAGCAGTTAGCCGTTATTTCCGCTCGCCTATCAAAACCTCCATTCCATACCCAATAATACATTGCGCCCCGCTTGCGGAAATAAATATACACTTTCGTATAAAGCAGGAGCAGCAGACGCATCTTCGGCGATATACCGGAATGTGTAGCCGTTGGCTTCGTAGCGGGCATTGAGCAAATTGCGCAACTGCAAAGTAAAAGCCATCTGCCTAAAAACTTTACTGTTCGTCAGTATCATTCTCAAACGCATATCATTTACCCAAGCCGGTGCAATAAAACGCTGCGCTGTGGGTATATTTTCTATTTGCTGCGCCAAATCAGCATTTTTATTTTGAGTATTATCCAAATACTGCCTGCTCACATATTTGCTAATCCACGAAATTTCGGTTTGTATAGAAGTGGCAAAATGGGGTTTGAACAACAATTCGCTGTAAGCCACTACCGCCGGCGACAAAGCTAAATCAGTATTTTGATAATGCAGGTGCACTTTTTGGTTATAATCGGGCGGCAAAAAAGCATCTACCACTTCGTCAAATTCTAATGCTTTATTACGGCTCCATGCGATATTTCCGTTCCAAAACCAATAGCGATGTAAGGGCAAAGCCGCTTCCAACTCTATACCCACACGATAGCTGCGCGGAATATTGACACGGGTATATTCGCCCACATCATTGATGCCGCCGTTGAGGGCGAGTTGATTTTTGAAGTACATATAATACACATTTCCCTGAAAACGCGCGCCACCCCTGCTCCAGCGATAGCCCGCCTCATAGTCGGTGAGTTGTTCGGATATGGGTTGTTGTTGGGGAGGTGCTGCCACAAAATCGTTGCGGTTCGGCTCGTGTGAGGCACGCGCCACCGAAGCATAGCACTGTTTTCCTTCGCCCATATTCCACACCACACCGCCTTTGGGATTGAAAAAAAACAAATGCGCCGCCTGCTGAAGCGGTAGTAAATTGGCATCAAAACCCAAATAATCGTAATATACAGCACGCAATTGCGCATCAGCAAAGAAGGTGAGCTTATCTTTGAAAGTGAAATAATATTTTACAAAAGCATTATAATCGTTTTTCAAAGCATCATTTTCATAATATCGGGCAGCGGGCAATAGATAGTTGCCTATATACTGTCCCCAAACTAAAGTACCGAAATGTACTCCTAAATACTGATTTAGCGCAGCACCTAAAATAAAACGGTGCTGCTGCTGCTGATACACCGCCGAGCCGATAAATCCATAAAAATCATTGCTCAAATGACGGCGGCGCACGATGTCGGCGACAGTAATCGTTGTATCGCCCACCACAAAAGGAGCAACACCATAGCGTTCTACATCATCTTGCGGGCGATATTCTTCGTAATAACCACCGCCGTGCGTGTAGTGCAAGGTTGCCGAAAACGACCATTTATCCTGATGCAAAGGCTGATGATTCCAGTGCAACTGATAATGCGTTTGGCGGTAATTATCTTCCTGCTGCTCATAAAAAGTGCTGTCGTTGATAAATCCCGCCGGATTATAGGTGCGGTTGCCACTTTGTAAAATATCCAAAGGCACACCATACCAAGCCTGATAAGTAATTTCGTGACCGGAAAAAAGATGAAAATAAAGGGAATGATTTTTTTTGAGGTTATTATAAGCGGCACTGATATGAAAAGAGCGCAAATCGGAGGTAGCGCGGTCAATAAAACCGCCGGATTGAATTGCCGATAAACGCGCTTGCAAAGCCCAGCGTTGCCGGAGCAATCCGGTGCCTACCTGTGCTGCAGCTTTGCGCGTATCAAAAGAGCCGCCGCCCACATTAATCCACGCAAAAGCAGTATCGGCAAATCGATTGCTCTCCAAATTAATAGTTGCACCAAAAGCATTAGCACCGTTGGTAGAAGTACCTACGCCGCGCTGCACCTGAATACCCTGCACCGAAGAGGCGAAGTCGGGCAAATCTACCCAATACACCGCCTGCGACTCCGAATCGTTGAGCGGTACGCCGTTGATAGTAACATTGGTGCGGGTGGCATCTGCACCGCGAATCCGCAAAGCCGTATAGCCGATACCCGCCCCCGCATCAGAACTCACCACTGCCGCCGGAATACTTTGCAGCAGATACGGCACATCTACGCCGGTATTGTTTTTGTCTAATTCGGCACGCCCCACATAGGTATAAGCCATCGGCGTAAAATGATTGGCGCGGGTAGCACTGATAAGCACCGGCACCGCCAACTGAAAAGAGGCGGGTTGTAAAGCTATATATAAAGGAGCAAGAGCAGGGAGGGTGAGTGTTAAAGTATCCGGCTGATAACCGATACAACGCACTGCCACACGATAAACAGCAGCAGGCAGAGCTTCCATATCAAAAGCCCCTGCCATATCGCTTTGTGCAGAAAAAACGGTGTTGTTATTATGGTTACTTTCTGCGGAAATTGCCGTAATAATAGCAAAAGGAATAGCCTCGCGGGTATCGGCATCAGTCACAGTACCCCGCAACGATTGTGCGCTTACAGAAGTGGCAACAGCCGACAACAGCACAGCAACAGCAAAGCAAGGGCACAGCAATAGCCTGCTGACACCCAAGAGTTGTACATACAAGTTCATACAAAATGTGTTTTGCACTCAAAGTCATTAAAAAATAAATACCGCCGCCATCGGGGAGGGGCAACGGTGGAATAAACTACATTTTTCGTTTAAACCGACCTTTTATTCCTTAGCAGCATTACCTGCTCAGGTTCAATGGGTATGTTCTCAGCCTGTATTTCATTGTTCTTTTTTATCACAAAAAAAAACAAAAAGGCACCCCGTGTAGTGTGGGAGCAAAGATAAAAAAAATTCTGGCTTTTTAACATTGACAAAGTTGAAACTTTATCAATATGCTGATAAAAACTTCCCCGCTTCGGAAAAAGGGGACAGAGGGAAAGGCAGTAATACCACACAAGTTTTACAAAACAATGACACTCCTCACCTGCTACTTAAAAAAAATGCGTTAAATTAGTGCCGTTATTATATTAAAAAAACAACTTCGCGCCTTAGCGTCTTAGCGGTAAAAAAAGCTACTAACCGCAGAGCCGCAAAGAGAAAGAACATAAAAGACGATATTCTAAATTATCAATTTTTCCTTATGAACACTCAATACTTTTTATTACTCCCACGTTGGCTACTGCTATTGGCAACGTGGATATTTGTATTATCGCCGCCCGAAGCCCGCGCCCAAAATGCCGAGTTTGCGCCCATTGGGGCGAAGTGGTGGTATGGAACAAATTGTATTTATCTGACTAATTGTGAAACGAAGAATGGTTATTTACAGTACACCGTTTTAAAGGATACTATTGTTCACGAAAAAAACTGCAAAATGATATGTAGAGATGAGTATGCTACCAGTTATTATGATTATGACGGAGAAGAGCTCACTTTCGCCCCCGACACTTTTTATGTACACCAAAACAATAGCGAAGTGTATGTATATCACCCGCCTACGCAAAAATTTTTACTACAATATGATTTTTCTTTAAATGTCGGTGATACGCTCATCAGTCGTTTGCGCTTCAATAAGTTTTTTCAAATATTAATTCAAAGCGTAGATACCGTAGAAATCAACGGAATGGCATTGAGACAGTTAAAGGGTAAAGTAGTAGCAACTGATGCACTTGCATTTTGGCAAGATAATTCTTTCGTAATCACTGAAAAAATAGGATTATATAGTGGGTTTTTGATAGATGAAATATTAGATGTGCAGGCATATCATTTTGGTTTTACCGATTATTTAATAGGTTCCGATGAACTGCGCTGCTACGAAGACACAGAAATAGGCTTATATCACAATGAAGAGAGCAAGTACCCCACTTGCGATTATTACGAATTTACGGGAATTGCAGCAAATGAAGCGGCTGCTTATACTTTGCCCTGTCGGGTAGGTACGCAAACGATTTATTTTCAGCTTGCGCAGCCGCCCGCCGAAGCGTTGAGTTTGGATATTTATAATATGTGGGGGCAGCAACTATACAAGGGCAGCTATGCCACTGCACAGCATTTGTATTTATCTAATAACCAACCCTATATAGCCGTACTCAAACAAGACCATATTTTTATTCAATCACAAATTTTTTAAATTTTAAAAGATGATGAACGCTAACTTTTGAATTAGCACTCTTATCCCATAAAAAAACAACTTCGCGCCTTCGTGCCTTAGCGGTGAAAAAAGTTGCTAACCGCAAAGCCGCAGAGCCGCAAAGAGAAAGAACATAAAAAAACGATATTCTCAATTATCAATTTTTCCTTATGAACACTCAATACTTTTTATTATTCTCTCGTTGGTTGCTGCTATCGGCAGCGTGGATATTTGTATTATTGCCGCCCGAAGCTCGCGCCCAAAATGCCGAGTTTGCGCCCATTGGGGCGAAGTGGTGGTGCAGCATTGGCGGCTCTGATTGTGCCTCCAAATATGTGCTGTACGAATGTGTAGCCGAAAAAGAAGTGCAAGGAAAAACCTGCAAAGTAATTACATGGAGTACCCCCATCACCGACACCTATTTTTACGTACTGCCCTACGATGAAGATAGCATTTATACCTATAAAGAAAACGGAGCAATTTATATTTTTAACAAAGACCACAATGGTTTTTCAAAGTGGTTTGATTTTGATTTAGAGGTAGGAGATACCTACACTATTGCAGGCTTAATTTGTAATTATGATTACACTATACAAACAAAAGATACTGTTGTCATAAATGGTTTTCCATTGAGAAGATATACCGCCTCCAGATTGAGATTAGACAGCGAGATAGGTTGGAATCCAAGTGCATTGGACACCACTTTTACTGTAACTGAAAATATAGGCACGCCTTATAGTCTATTCCTGACCAAGAACGAGCTATTTTGCGACAATATAATGACTATGTATCACGAATGCAACCCTCATCATTTCCTCTGCTACGAAGACAATATCATCGGCTACTACAATAGCGGCATTTCGGCGGAGTGCGCGCCTACGGGCATTAATTCAGCACCCAATACAAACCAAACGCCGACGGCTTATTATGATGCAGCAACACAGCGGATTGTATTGCAACCTATCAATAGAACATTTACAGCTAATCTTTATCAGCTTTCGGGGCAACAAATAACAATAAATTATACTGCTGCGGATATTGATATAAGCCATTTGCCGGCGGCTTTGTATATTTTACAGATGAGCAACGAACAGCAGCAATCTTTTTATTTCAAAATCTTAAAACAGTGAATTTCTATGAAAACCGACCGCACCCACGCCCAAAGCGGGTGGCGAAGGTATTTAAGTAGATGGAAAAACGGGGGGTACTGTTGAAAGTGCTCCTCGTTTTTTTTGTTTAAAAACAGCGTCCGGCGGTATTTTGGGGAGTGGTAGGGCTGTTTTTGTGCCTGATGCTTAGGTCGGAGGCGTTTTTTTAGGGTAGGGTGCGCTACTCCACCCAAAAGTAGGCGGCGGCGGGCGGTTGTTTTCTCAAAAACCCCTTATTTATAAGGCAAATATTCATAACTCTTTATTGTTGCACATATTGTTGGAGGGGGTAACCGAGGGGTAGGGGGGGGTACCTATGGGGGTACCCCCCCCTACCTATATAAGTACCCCCCCCTACCTATATAAGTACCCCCCCCTACCTCAGAACTCGGTTAGCTCACTTCTGAACTCGGTTAGCTCACTTCTGAACTCGGCTAACTTACTTCTGAACTCGGCTAACTTACTTCTGAACTCGGCTAACTTACTTCTGAACTCGGCTAACTTACTTCTGAACTCGGTTAGCTTACTTCTGAACTCGGTTAGCTCACCTCTGAACTCGGTTAGCTTACTTCTGAACTCGGTTAACTCACCTCTGAACTCGGTTAGCTTACTTCTGAACTCGGCTAACTTACCTCTTTTCAACTTTGACAAATTTTTGAACTTTGTCAAAGTGGTGGGCAACAAAAAAATCCTGCCTATCCCCTAATCCCAAAAATCAGGGTTCAGACAAAATAGAGGTTGTGAAGAATAAAAGGGCGTGTAAAATAAACTGCGCTATTCGTAAGAAATAGGGTTATTTAAATGTGAATTTGAATACGGTGTGGGAGCATAATTTTGAGTTGAGCAATGACGATGCTCTAATTGGATAGGGCTTCTGCCGCTTATTCTGAATATTTTTGCCGCTAAAAAGATGAGTTTTATCAAAGCTATATAGGAGGGGAAAGCTCCCTTGTTTTTGGTAACTTTTCGGATTTGGCGATGATAACTCTCAATGGTATTGGTGGTATAGATAATCTTTCAGATGGCTTGGGGATCGTTAAAACAGGTACTCAATTTGTCCCAGTTTCTTTGTCAGGCTTCTGTCTGTCTAATCAAATCTTGTGCTTTCTTGTGTCTTATCTTTTTAATTCTTAAAGTATTATTTCCCTTTGACACAGTTTATTTTACAGACTCGTAAAACATCAAAACATTTTGATTTAATATTTCAAATACAACTTCATCATTATATCCGTTTGTGCATCGTTGCCCAAATGAAAAACATGCGTACCAAATGGCACGAATCCGTTTTTTTTATAAAATTGTATTGCACGCAGGTTTTTTTCCCACACACCCAACCACACATAATCATAGTTTTTTTGTCGGGCTATCGCCATGGCTTTTTCGTAGAGCAATTGTCCTACATTTTTGCCATGAAATTCTTTTAACACATAAATACGTTCAATTTCGAGGGCATTTTTTTCTTGGAGTTCGGTTTGTGCACCTCCAAAATTTAATTTCAGGTAGCCGATAACGTTATCATTAAGCATTGCAAAATAAAAGTCGGAATATTCGTTGTTGAGTTCGGCAGTAAGTTGTTCCACAGATAAGGCTTCTTGCAGATACTTTATCATATCGGCTTCGTTGTTATCGGCGGCGAAAGTTTCGTAAAAAGTTTGTCGGGTGATGTGTTGCAACGCTGCAATATGGTCAAGGGTCACATTTTTGATTTCAATGTTTGTTGCCATCAGGTTTACAAAGTATTTATCGGTGGGGCGAATAAGTATCTATATAAATTTTTGCGCCCTTTTTGGGCTGTGTGCCTTTGGTCATATAGTTGTAGGCGTAGAGCCTTGCCACGCTAATATTATATTTTTGTGCAATTTTTTCCATTGTATCTTTAGTTCCTACAATATGCACTTTACCCAAGTTGGTATCTGCCTCAGCGACAGTTTTTTGTTGTGCGGCACGGCTGAACACAAAAGAATCGCGTACATCTCCTTTTTTTTCGATTTTTAAAGGCTTTTGGGGAGTAGGAGTAATCTTTTTTTCGGAGTTTTTAATACTTTCGGAAAGTGAAGGATTTATCAGAACAACCGTAGAAGCAGAAGAAGGAACAGTTTTGTGATGAGTGGGAGCAGCTTGCGTTGAAACAGCAGCAACAGGAACAACAACTTCCTCAGTTACAGGGGCAGGAGCAGGGGCAATTTTATTGGCTACAACAGGGAATGTATCATATTGCTGCAAATTGTACAACTCCACCAAACGAATGAGACGCGTGGCATAATCCGAAGAAGTAGAATAACCCGCCATACGCAAAGCCTCCGCCCACACCTTATAATCGCGCGACATCGGCTCTACAAACAAAAAATCGTAAGAAGCGCGGGGGTGATGTTTCAAAAAAAGAGAATGGTCTCGATAAGATTCGGCAACGCTTCCATATTTGCGAAAGCACTCATTGGGTTCATTGTCATCGGCGAAGATAGTAGCACCCTGCCACTGGCTTTTGCATTTGATACCAAAATGATTGTTAGCTTCTTTTGCCAAACGACTGCTACCGGCTCCGGTTTCGAGGATTGCCTGCGCCAAAGTAATACTGGCAGGCACCCCCCACATTTGCATTTCGGCAACTGCCAAATCTTTATGCACTTCTACATACTGCACTACAAAGATATTTTTCGTTTCAGGAGTTGTTGCAGCATATAAAAACTGCCCGCAAACAGCAAGCACACAACAACAATAACATATAAATTTCCCGACCATTTTCATTCTTAAAAAAGCCTTAAAAGGATTAATAGTTTTTTTTGTGATATAGTAATCAAGTGCCGTTTTCAGATAAGAAAACATTTAAAAAAGTATAGCAAAGAAAATGATTTTATTTTTAAATGCTCAAAAAATCCGTCCGAGCCTATCATTGTTTTTTTCAATACAAATTATATTTTCTGAATAATCGTCAAGCCATCGCGCAAAGGCAGCATCACATTGCGCACGCGCGGGTCATTTTGCACCAAATCATTAAATTGCTGAATAGCAAGCGTATCTTTATCTGTTGCCTCGTACAACACTTTGCCTTTCCACAGCACGTTATCAGCCAAAATTATACCATTTTTTTTCAACAAAGGCAATACCTGTTCGTAATAGCGACAATAATTCTGTTTATCGGCATCAATAAACACCAAATCAAAGGTATAAGGCAGAGTAGGAATAATATCGGCGGCTTTTCCGTAGTATTGGCGAATAAGATGCGTGCAATCGGCGCGGCGAAAAGCCTCTTGTCTCAGGTCGTGCAGTTCTTCATTGATGTCTATGGTGTGCAGCAGAGCGTCTTTTTCAGGCGACAAACCGGCACACAGACATATTGCCGAATATCCGGTAAAGGTACCTATTTCCAACACATGGCGGGGTTGCATCAAACGGCTGATGGTTTGCAACAACTCGCCCACCACCGCACCGCACAGCATATTGGGCATGAGTACCTTGAGATGAGTTTCGCGCTCTAACCATTTCAAAGCATCGGAAGCGGGGCTGCTGTGTGCGGCGAGATATTGCCACAAAAGCTCGGAGGAAGATGACAGCATAGCGTAGAGAGCAGCAAAGATGTTTTTTTTAAGAAATAATTTGTGAAGCAGCCGACACATCATAAGCGGGGGCTGTTGTATTAGGCGGCAGCACTTCATTGTGTGCAGCCTGAGCAGCGATTTTGCGCTCTACCCAGCCCAAAAAATCAAAATAAGCAAATACTTTTTTCTCAAAAGGATCTTGTGCCAACTCTTTCAAATTATTGTAGAGTTGTTGCAAATAGACATAAAAATTTTCTTTGGGGTATTGTTGATAGAGCAGGGCGTGCAAGAACTGCAATACATAAGCATCAAAACGATAAGCCACCGGACGGCGGCTGAAATAATCGTGGGTTTCTTGCAGGCATACTTGCAAATGAGCATCGGGTTTATTCATTTCATAAAAAAGCAACAAACGCAGCAAGTAAGAGAAACTAAAAATATCGTGTCGCACACCAATATCAGGTTTGTTGAGGATTTTTTGCAGCCACGCCGCCGCTTCTGCATAATACTCTGCCTCGAAATACAATTTAAAAATATGGTAACACAACATCACTTCTCCCATTATATCAATTTTTTTATCCCATTTCTTCAATCCGTCTTCCACCTGTGCCACATGCGGCAAACCCTCGAGCGGGGCGCGGCGGTCTAAGTAATCATTGATACGGTGATAATAATACGATTCAAAGAGTTTGAGCGAGAGGCGTTCGTGGCGTTGGTAGTGGTCGTTTTGCATCAAGTTTTCAAGAGTTTGCAAATACTGTTGAGTTTCGGCGTGTCGGTGCAGGGCGCGGGTCATATTGAGCAAATTATTGATAGCCTGCACATAATGTTGTGGATAAGCGGCTATCAGTTTGGGGCGTGCTTCGAGGAGTTGCACCACTTTGCGGATATAGGTGTAGCAGCTTTCAAAATCGCGTAAAATAAAAAAGTAGGTGGCATAAACTTTATTCATCAGCAATTGCGCCTCAAAAGTAAGTGCTTTATCTTCTCCGGTCATCAGTGGCGAGTTAAAAACACTTTCAATATTACTCAAATCGCGGCGATTGCGCACAATGCCCTCTATGTTGTACTGAAAATAAAGCCTTGCTTCCAAGTGCCAGAATTCGTTGATATTGGCAAGTTGCTGAAACACCACCTTAGACTCCTGATACAATCGGTTAAGCTCTGTGACCGAACTATTGGCATAAAAACGGGCTTCGAGCATTTTTTTTTGCCACTGCAAAATTTCGGGCAGCAGGCTTAATTTTTCGTATTCCAACGCCATTTGTCGGGCTTTGGATATAAGTTTCTGTGCTTGTGCCAAGAGGTTTTTTTCGTACAAAAAACTAATTTGCCGCAGCAACTCCAACAATTGATTATCAATGCTTCGGTCGCTGTGATAATGGCTCATTGCTTTCACTATCATATCATACAAATAGCTTTTGGCAATAGGAAGTCGTTTGACGAATTTTTTATTGGCAAATTTTTTCAGCAGTGCAGCTTCATTGTAAGATTTTTGCTGTTCAATGGCATCAAACAAAGCGATATAGTTATTTTGCTCGCCGATAATATGACGCGAGGAAAATATTTTAAAAAACCTTTTTTCCGATTTATTCAGCGAATGAATTAAAGCAAACAGCGCATCTTTTTCCATCATACAAGCAATGCCGATATGCCTGTATCAAAAGGCATATCGGCAAGCAAATATAAGGCGGTATTTTTTATTTTAGACTACTGATTTTTTTTACCTTCAAAATAGCCGTATTTCAGGTGTTTTTGTCAAGAAAAATAAATGAAGGTTTTTTATAAAAAAAATCAATCAAAAGTTTCTCGTTTTACAAAGCCACTTTTTTTTCTTCTATCAGTTTGCGCATATTAAGGAGGGCGTATCTCATTCTGCCCAGCAGCGTATTGACATTTACATTGGTCATGGCAGCAATTTCTTTAAAGCTCAAATCGGCATAGTGGCGCAAGATGAGCACATCGCGCTGTTCTTCGGGGAGGGCATCTATGAGTTCGCGCACGGAGAGTCGGGTTTGTTCGCGCATGAGGGTATCATCAGCAGATTCATCGGCAAATTTGAGGATTTCAAAAATATCAAAACCTTCGTTGTTTACGATGGCGGGCATACGTTTTTCTTTGCGATAATGGTCAATACACAAATTACGGGCAATGCGCATTGCCCAGGGCAAAAATTTTCCTTCATCGTTATAAGCACCTTTGCGCAGGCAATCAATAATGCGCACAAAGGTATCCTGAAAAAGATCTTCAGCTTCTGCCGAATTTTTTACAAACAGCAGAATAGAACGATAAATTTTATCTTTATAACGGGAAAGTAACTCGGCGAGAGCTGCATCCGTGCCGGATACATAGAGCCGTACCAGCTCTTTATCATTCATAGACTTCATACGCTTTTTAACAGATTAAAAGCATTAACAAATAAAATAATTAAATAAAGCGTAGCGTTCTATTCGATAAGAGACAGGTTTGTTTAATTGAGCTGATTAAATAAAATTAAATGAGACAAGCACAAAAATAAGTCATTTTTAATATTGTACAAATATTTTTGTATTTACTTGATGACAAATATTATTCCAAAGACAAAAAATAAGGGGGGGTGTTTAAAATAATTATTGTTTTTTTAGACATAAAACCAAGAAAAAACACATAATCATTTAGAAATCAAAACATTATAAGGCATTTTATTTTAAATAACAATTAAAAATGAAAAGTTATTAAAAAATATTAAAAAAATAATTTGTCCAAAAAAATATTCGGAACAAAGCAACAATTCCTTACTATTCTGATGGCAGAGTATTTTTTTTGTAGATATAAAAAATCGGCGGATTGGCGGTTTCGTTGCTCCAAAAGGTATAATAGCGGGGTTTTATTTTTTTTACCAAATGCCATTCCTGTTCAATACGGCGGCGCAGCGGCTCCCAATTACCCACGCGTTTGTGCAGGGTGTTGGTATAAATCATCGTTTCGGGATAGCGGCGGGTCAGAAACCAAAAATCGTCAAAGATGGCATAGTCATAATGTTGCAAAGAGAGCGTATCGGGGTCGGCTTTTGTTTGAATGGGCGGCAACTCAATGCCCATAAATTTGCCCAAAGCAGGGTGTGGCAGCACCTGCGTTTGATAGTAGCTTTGCAATTGCTGATAAGTAGAAGGTGTTGCTGTTATATTTATATCGTACAACACAATATGATACAAAGGTCTGACAACCGCAACAATAGCGATGCTCAACAATAGGTATCGGGCAAATGAAAGCGGCAGGCGCAACCGCCCCACGAGCAAGTGCCGAAGCACATACAAAGCATAAAGCGCAAACACGATAAAAAACGGGGCTAAAGGAATTGCCCAACGATGCGCCGCCCCTTTGTGCAGGCACAGCAAAGCATAATAAAGCACGATAAACACAAAATAAGGCAGTAGGGTGTTTTTTTTGTTCCTCAAAGCGGCTAAAATTCCTGCTATTGCCAGCAAGAGAATACCCCAATCTACACCAAAAACCGGATAAAAATAAAAATACGCTATCCATGAGCCTTTAATAAGATGCGCATAATTGAGGGTAACTTCCAGCAAAGCATACAGCCAATTGCGATAATCTATCAAAAACGGAATATTGAGGAACACAAAAGCCGCCACGCCCCAACCTATTATTTTAGCAGTTATGAGCAATAATGTTTTAGGAGTGAGCTGTTTTTGTAGGGTATAGAAAACAGCCACCGCCAAAAAAGTAGCCACTATCACGAAGCCGACATGAATTTTTGAAGAAGAAGCCAAAGCCGCCAATACGCCCAACATTGCCCAATCGCGGTGCTGTGGGGAGAGGAGGTCGGCGACAGCAATAAAACGGCGAGCCAGCAAATACACCGCCCACACCGCAAACAAAGTACTCAAAGAATCGGCTACACCATAATGGGCAGTTTCTATGTGCTTAAATACGCCCAAACACAACAGCAACGCCAACAATTGCCACCAACGCTCTTCAAAATGGAGGCGAATAATTTTTAATAAAAAATAAATACTCAACACATTTGGCAGCAAAGACACAAAAACACGAACAGCGATGAGTTTAAGCGGAATAGGGTAGGATATACCGAAAAAATGCTCAAGGGCATGAGCCAAAGCAACAGGCAACAAAGCAATATATTGTCCTACGATACCATATTCGTCGGCAACGGTGTGGAGTTGTTGCCAATCGCCGCGCAGCAACAGAGGGATATTTTCCAAAAAATGAATGGATTTTCCCAAGATATGATTTTCATCAAAAGCCCACACCGGAAACCAAATGCCCCAAGCCCGCAAAGCCGCATTGAGCAGTAGCAAAAACGCAAAAAACCACACAAAAGGCGATTGAATATTTTTTACTTTATTCGTCATTTGAAGCGTAAAAATAGCAACAAAAACGACTATTACTCTCGCTATTGCATTAAGTAAACGTTCTTTTTATCAAACACCACCACTTTTCTTTTGTCCGCAAAAAGCAAATCAATAGTAGCGAAGCAAAAAAGAATTTTTATAAGAAGCTCCTTCCTCCTTTAAAAAAAACGCTGCTCCGTAGAATGGCTGAAATGTTGCTGTCTGACAGAGGGCATTGTATGAGTATCGGGCAAAGATATATCTGCCGCAGACATATCGCCGTTATTTTGCGCCACGATACGCTCATTAATTAAAGACACCAAACGGCGCACCGTTTTACGGCGTATTTCGCGTTCCAAAGAACGGCTCGGCTCTTTCAAAATATACTGAAATTTGAGCAAGAGCACATCTCTGCGCACTTCATACACTCTCAGATTATAACTGTCGCTATTGATAAGATGATGATACTCCTGAATGGTATTGATGAGTTCTTTTTCCAAATCTTCCACCGAAGGCACACTGCGAATATCCATTTCAAAATCAATACTCGTTTTCTTCACTTCGCGTTTGGTATAGTTCACAATTTCGGTGGCATACACAATCGTATTGGGAATATAAATCAAATCATCATCGTCATTAATCAACTGAATATTGGTGAGCGTGATACCCGCTATTTTACCTTTATGATTACCGATGCGCACCTGATCGCCCAAAGAAAGGTGGTTGGAAAAAGTAACAATCATACCATTGATAACATTGGAGATGTAATCTTTGAGCAAAATCGCCAAAGCCGCCGCTACGATGCTGATAGAAGTAAACATTTCGCGCAGGCTCAAACCCCACAAAGCAAACAGACTAAATATACCGCCGAGTACCAACATCACCTGTTTCAACTGCTCTACGGCTAAAATAAAATTATCAGGTTCGCCATCACCTCGTCTGTTATCATAAAAAAACACAACGATGGTACGCAGAATTTCAATAGTACCATAAAATAAGATATAACGAGTAACAATTAAAATGGCATGATTAACGGTATAAGAAAACTGAAGACAAATAATATCCTCGAACTGCACCAAAAAAGACAACAAAACCGCCATCCATTTCAGTATATTATAAATAATTTTTATTGCCATATTTAATAGTTTTTTTTAATTTACATAAGTCATAAAACATTGATTATCAATATATTAAACAATATTTTTATTTTATAAAAGAAGAATATTTTTATACAAACGAATTATCAATTCTATTTTTATTCTTCTATAATAACAAGCGTTTCCCAATTGGGTTTAATGGTAATACTTTCTGGAAAAGTAAGCACTCGCTCCGGTTGCTTGCGGGCAGCAAAATTACCCGTATCCCATTTTCCGTTGTGGTTTTCGTCTATCACCACACGCACATTATACACGCCCGTTTGCAAACGCTCAAATACGGCACTATTGTCGGCAGCAGGAATTTTACTGTCAATGCGAGTACCGAAACCATCAATGAGTTCTAGCACCGCCGTAGCCGCCGGAATATTTTTAAGCTCCACACGCAACGCACCATAATCAGAGGCGCGGCGCGTGGTAAATCGCAAAGTATCGTTTTGCGGGTTGCGGCGGTTGAATATATCAGAGATGCCGCCTTCGCGTATCAACACTTCATAAGAGGTTTCCGGTTTCCAATCGTAGTCAATTTTTATTTCCTGCGGATAATCCACATTCATCAACACTTGATATTGTTGATAAGCGAGGGTATCGTCTTTTTCTTTAATGGAAAAAGCAAAATTTTGAATTTCTTTTAAAGGAAATGGGTACTTTATTGACAAGTGTTGATAGAGGTGTTTAAAAGTGTTGTTGCGGGTTTTTACAATATTACTTGTAATTTTCCATTCGGGCAAAGAGGTTGTATCTTTTTTGGCATTCTCCACTTTCAAAGTATCGGGTGTTTGTGCATTAATATGCAGCAAAACTTCGGTAGCAGCCACATCACCCTTAAACCACAGCAACAAAGTATCTTTTTTCTCCGAAGGATACATCACCAACAAAGAATCGTTTTGCAAAGCCTGTGCTTTCATAGAATCAGCAGCAGCAGAAAGCGTAACAGTGGCTTTGTGGCGGCGATTTTTAATCTCTTTCACCTTCACCAAAGCATTTTTTTCATTAAACAAAGAAATTTTTCCTATTTCCAAACAAGTAGTATCGGCGGTTACAAGTATTTTTTCGCCATAAAAAGCTATATTTTCTTCGGGTTGGTCATAAAAATTGCTGTTATTCTTATCCTCCAAAGCAACCAAGCGATATTCACCAGGGGCTATGTGCAGCAAATGAAAAGTATCGGCGGGCTGTGCAAGGGTATAATAAAGCGGTCTTTGTGAAATAAAAAGCGAATCGCTACTCCATTGATACAAACCCACCAAAAAACGATTGGAGGCTGCTCCTGTGCTTTCTTTTTTTTGCACATTGGTTGCATCAAGCACACCACACACTTTTCCACCAACAATATCCACACCTGTTGAAAACACAAAATCGCTGCTTTCCCAAGTGTTTCCTTCCGTAAAATCCTTAATTACATCATTAAACTGCAATGTATAAGTAGTATTGGCTGCCAAATCATCGGGTGGCGTTATCAGAAACGTTTTTCCTTTAAGTTGATAATTCCAGCGTTGTTCGGTGGGCGGCGATACAATAATAGCATCAGTATTACCAAGTTGTACATATTCATCAAATTGTATCTCAATTTTTGAGGCATTAAAAGAAGTGCTACCCTGCGGCGGCTTAAAAGCGGCGGCGGCAGGCGGTGTAGTATCTTTATCACCTCCTTCAGGTGGCATTATTTTGGCGCAAGCACCCAAAAACACAATAAAAAAAGCTGCCACAAGCGACAGCTTTCCATATAAAAAGTAATTTTTTACAAATAAACGCATAATATCCAAAGGCAAGAGTACATTTTATGTAGCAAATTAATTGATATGAATAAGCAATACCGAAATATCAGCAGGCGACACGCCGCTAATACGGCTGGCTTGTCCCAAAGTATCTGGTTTTAATTTAAGTAATTTTTCTTTAGCTTCATACGATAAAGAAGGCAATTTATTATAATCAAAGTCAGGATTGATTAAAATATGATCAAGAGACTGCATTTTTTTCACCATTTCGGCTTCTTTGGCAATATAACTTTCGTATTTGGTTTCAATTTCGGCTTGTTCCAAAGCATCTTTTCCAAAATTTTCTAAGGCTGTCTGTATTTTATCTATTTTCAACAAATCTTTCATTTCTATTTGAGGGCGCAACAAAATTGCTGCCGCTTTTTGCTTTTGGCTCAAAGGTGTAGAGCCGTTTTGTTCCAAAATAGCATTCATTTCGTGTGGTTCAATGGATATTTCTTTCAAAATTTGTTGAATATCGGCAGCAGATTTGCGCTTTTTGAGCATATTTTGGTAGCGTTCTTCATCTGCAAGCCCCAAATGATAACCTTTTTCGGTAAGGCGCAAGTCAGCATTATCCTGACGCAGCATAATTCGATATTCGGCACGCGAAGTAAACATACGATAAGGTTCTTTAGTGCCTTTGGTGATTAAATCATCAATCAGCACACCGATATAGGCTTCGGAGCGGTCTAAAACAAAGGGGTTGCACTCATTAATTTTCAAATGTGCATTAATTCCCGCCATCAATCCCTGACAAGCAGCTTCCTCGTAGCCGGTAGTTCCGTTGATTTGCCCTGCAAAATAAAGATTTTGCAGTGTTTTTGTTTCTAAGGTATGGTGCAGTTGGCTGGGTTGAAAAAAATCGTACTCGATAGCATAACCCGGGCGAAACATTCGGACGTTTTCAAAACCCGGAATTTGTGTAAGTGCTTTGTATTGTACATTTTCGGGCAAAGAAGTAGAAAACCCATTGACATAAATTTCTACGGTATGCCAGCCTTCGGGTTCTACAAAAATCTGATGGCGGTCTTTATCGGCAAAACGATTGATTTTATCTTCAATAGAAGGGCAATAGCGCGGTCCCAGACCCTGTATGCGCCCCGCAAACATAGGCGATTGTTCAAAACCGGCGCGCAGGGTGTCGTGTACGACTTCGTTGGTATAAGTTATCCAGCAGGAGCGTTGTTGGGTGGGTTTTTGGATATTTTTATAAGAAAACCCCACAATTTCATCATCTCCGGGCTGTTCCTCCATTTTGGAATAGTCCAAACTTCTTCCGTCTATACGCGGCGGCGTACCTGTTTTCATACGTCCGGCTTCAAAACCCAGAGAAATCAACTGTTCGGTGATACCCGTAGAGCGACTTTCGCCCATACGCCCGCCGCCGAATTGTTTTTCGCCGATATGGATAGTACCATTTAAAAAAGTGCCATTGGTAAGCACCACAGCGCGCGCCTGAATGATTTGCCCCATTGTTGTTTTTACGCCATATACGCGGCGGTCGGCAGTATTTACCAACAATTCACTGACTGTATCCTGCCAAAAATCCACACGCGGAGTTTGTTCGAGCATCGTGCGCCATTCGGTGGCAAAAAGGAGGCGATCGCTTTGCACACGCGGACTCCACATAGCAGCACCTTTGGAACGGTTGAGCATACGAAACTGAATCATGGTTTTGTCGCTCACAATACCGGAGTAGCCGCCGAGCGCGTCAATTTCGCGCACAATTTGACCTTTGGCAACGCCGCCCATCGCCGGATTACACGACATCTGGGCGATGGTTTGCATATTCATAGTAATCAACAACACCTGTGACCCCAAATTGGCGGCAGCGGCAGCAGCTTCAGCACCTGCATGTCCACCTCCTACCACAATCACATCATATTCTCTAAACATAACTTATAATTTTGGAGCAAATTTAGACAGAAATAGCCATTAGCAACATATTTTTATTGATACATTTATGATACCTTTACAGAAAGAAAAAAAATGTTCCACGTGGAACAAAAATAAAAAAACACAAGCTATTGCAAAACATGTTCCACGTGGAACATATCCACACAGCCAATTATTTCACACATTAAAACAGTCCTTTCAACATGACAAACAAAACAATTCTACTTTATTTTGGTTCTTTCAATCCACCACATCTCGGACACCTCATCATTGCCGAACAAGCCCGCGAAATAACCAAAGCCCATCAAACTTGGTTAGTGGTATCTCCGCACAATCCGCACAAAAATCCAAAAGATTTGCTTCCGGTGGCACAGCGTGTAGAATTGATAAAAAAAGCCATACGCGGCAACAAACACCTTTTAATCAACCAAGCGGAACTAAGTTTACCACAACCATCATATACCATCAACACACTACATTTTTTAAACCAAACCTATCCGGAACTGAAGTATGAAATACTAATAGGCGAAGACAATTTGGAAAAATTTCATACATGGAAAAATTATGAAGAAATTATCAACAACTACAGCATTTGGGTATATCCTCGTCCACAGGCAAAAGCGATGGCGAACCCTGAACACGAAGCAAAAATAAAAAAGCTCCACCTACCTTTGATAGATATATCTTCTACACAAATCCGCAAGCGTATCAGCGAAGGCAAAAGCATTAAGTATTTGGTAACTTCAGGGGTAGAAAAAATATTTTAAATAATAAATATTATATTTAATTTATAAAATATTAAAAATCAATTAATTATAAACAAGTGTGTATATCGCTTATTATATTGGTGGATAAATAAGAAAAATACAGTGGATAAACATGTTGCTATTTATAAAAGAAAACAATGTGTATATAAGTATGAAAAAGCAAACATTTTTACATCATTTTACACAGCAAAAAACAAGCAATGCCATAAAATAATCTAAACGTGCATCAAAAAACAACAGGATGTGTACATGTGGAAAAGATATAATCTTATAAGAAAAACAACATAAAGACAAGGTGGATAAAAGAAGTAAAAATGAAGATGATTGAAAAAGCAATGCTCCTATATAAAAGAAATACACAAATCCACAGTAATAATAAATATAATAAGAAATACATTTTTTATTTTATTATTTTGAGTACAGTGCATAAGTTCATTTTAAAAAAAAGTAAAAGCAAAAATAAATAAGAACGACCCCACACAAAAAATGATAAGAAAAGCAAACAGAACATCATAACTTTGCGGCTTCGTTTTTTTTATAGTAGGTTTTTTTTGCAATAAAGATGATTCAAATACAAAATTTATCAGTACAATACGGCAGCCGTGTGCTGTTTGATGAAATTAACATAACCATCAAAACCCGCGACCGCGTAGGTTTGGTGGGCAAAAACGGAGCCGGAAAATCTACTTTGCTCAAAATAATTGCGGGTTGGCAAAGTGCCGACAGTGGGTCGGTTCAAATGCCCAACCATTCGCGGGTGGGCTACTTGCCGCAGGAGTTGGCGTTGAGTTCCGACAAAAGCGTGTATGAAGAAGCCGCTACCGCCTTCGACGAAATTCAGTTATTGGAGCAGGAGCTTGCCGAAACTTTGGAGGCGTTGCACCATATCACGGACTATGAGTCCAAAGCCTACTATAAATTGCTGGAAGACAGTGCACACCTGCAAGAACGCCTCCAACTATTGGGCAGCGGTGCAAAAATGCGAGCCATAGTAGAAAAAGTGCTGAAAGGTTTAGGTTTTGTACAAGCCGATTTTGAGCGTCCCTGCTCCGAGTTCAGTGGCGGCTGGCGTATGCGCATTGAGCTAGCAAAAATTCTTCTGCGCCAACCCGACTATTTGCTCTTGGACGAACCCACCAACCACTTGGATATTGAAAGCATCATGTGGTTGGAGGCGTTTTTGCAAGATTACAACGGAGCGATTATCCTCATTTCGCACGACCAACGTTTTTTGGATACCGTCACACGGCGCACCATAGAAATTGTCGGTGGCAAGATTTACGATTACCCCGTATCCTACACAGCATTTTTGGAATTGCGCGAAGCCCGCCGCGAACGCCAAATCACAGAAAAAAAACAACAGGACAAATATGTGGAGCATACCGAAATGCTCATCAATAAATTTCGCGCCCAAAAAAACAAAGCGGCTTTTGCCCAAAGCCTCATTACCAAATTGGAAAAATTAGAGCGTGTGGAAATAGACGAATTAGAAACCTCCCGCCTCACATTGCGTTTTCCGCCTGCGCCACGCTCAGGTAGGACAGTGGTAAAAACAGAGCAACTGCAAAAAAGCTACGAAACCATACAAGTATTGCGCGGCATTGATTTTGAATTAGAGCGCGGCGAAAAAATAGCTTTTGTGGGCAAAAATGGCGAAGGAAAAACCACTTTATCCAAAATTATCGCCGGCAAAGAAAACAGCAAAGGATTATTGGAAATAGGACACAATGTGAGTATCGGCTATTTTGAGCAAAATCAGGCAGAAAGTTTAGATGGCAACCAAACCGTATTTCAGGTAATAGACGATGCCGCCACCGGCGATATGCGCGCGCAGGTGCGGAGTTTGCTGGGAGCATTTTTATTTAGCGGCGAAGAAGTAGATAAAAAAGTAAAAGTATTGTCGGGTGGCGAGAAGGCACGTTTGGCATTGGCAAAACTGCTGCTGCAACCCGTTAATTTGCTAATACTCGACGAGCCAACCAACCACTTGGACATACGCTCCAAAAGCATTTTGAAACAAGCCATACAAAACTTTGACGGCAGCGTGATAGTAGTATCTCACGACCGCGATTTTCTAAAAGACCTTACCCAAAAAGTATATGAATTTAAAAACGGTCAAATCAAGCAATTTATTGGAGACATATATAGTTTTTTGGAGCAGCGCAACATACAGTCATTAGACGAGTTGGGCTTAAAAAGCAGCATTCAGGCACAAGCACCCGCTGCCTCAGCGGCAGCAAACAACAACAACAACAATATCGCTGCCGCCCCGAAGCTATCGTTTGAAAGCGAGAAAGAACTCAAAAAGCTGCGCAGCAAAATCGGAAAAACAGAGCAACTCATCACCGAAAAAGAGGCAGTGCTGAAAAAATTGGAGCAGCAAATGGGAGCTGCCGACTTTTATGAGCAAGCCGCCACAGCCGAGCAGGTGCTACGCCAATATGAAGCAGCGAAGCAGGAAATAGAGCTTGCAATGCAGCAGTGGGAGCAATTGAACACCGAAGCCGAAGCCTTAGAAAAAGCAGGATAGCGCGTTATTTTTTATATTTTGTGATGTTTTAAAAAAAACACACCAATTTTTTTTAAAAAAACTGTCATCATTCTTTAACCAATCAGAATATAAAATTTTAAATACTATGATTGACTTTGAAAAGGAATATATCTTAGAAAACAACCTAGTTAAATTATCACCACTCAAAGAAAGCGACTTTGATAATTTGGTACATTTTTCCATCAAAGAACCTGAATTGTGGAAATATTCCCTCACACAAGCCAATTCTCCCGAAAATTTAAAAATTTATATCAACAAAGCATTAGAGGGCAGGGCAAATAAAAAAGAATATGCTTTTATCGTTTATGACAAACGAGCCAATGAATACGCCGGAAGCACACGATTCTACGATATTCAAACAGAAAATGCGACACTTCAGTTGGGATATACCTGGTATGGAAAAGAATTTCAGGGAACGGGACTCAACAAAAACTGTAAATACCTGCTTTTATCCTTTGCTTTTGATACTTTAAAAATGGAAAGGGTAGAATTTAGAGCAGACAATGAAAATAAAAGAAGCATTCAGGCAATGAAGAATATTGGCTGCACGGTAGAAGGCATTTTAAGAAGCAATACTTATAAACCGGACGGCAGCAGGCGCGACAGCATCGTGCTGAGTATTTTAAAAGAAGAATGGAACAAAACAATAAAAAACGAACTAAAAACGTATATAAACTACGAATAAATATTTCGGATAAATAAAAAATAAAAGCAGAAATAAATTTTTTAAAAAACTATTCAATTGCCTTACTAAAAAGAAAAAAACAACACTACCCATTTTTCAAAAAGTGTAAATTTACACGCCCTATATTTAGTCATATTTTTTTTAAAAAAAGGTGCAGACATTTTCCTCCATTTCACAAGAAACCCGCAACTCTATCAAGCACATAGCACCATCGCGCGTGTTTGCAGCATTGGCTGTATTGATTTGTGTGGCGGCGTGGGCAGCAGTTGCATCAGATAACCTGCTTCCTTTGGCAATTCCTTTGGCACTGCTGGGTGTATTGCTCGCCATTGCCGATTTGCCTTTGGTATTATATGCCTTGTTTTTTTCGTTGCCGCTGTCTTTCGAGGTATCTTTCAGCGATAGTTTTAAAACCGACGCACCCTCCGAACTCCTCACTATTTTGGTGCTACTGGGTGGAAGTGTTTATTTTTTATTTCATAAAGAAAAATTTTCTGCGGCAAAAGCGCGTCATCTATTACCTGCACTGGCATTGTTGCATTTGTTTTGGATAGGGCAAATATATTTTTTTCCACAGATGCTTTACTTTCTTTCAAATTCTTCTTGGCAAAAGCATGGTATTTGGGCGTATTCGGAATATTCTGTTATTTCATTATTCAAAGAGCCTCTGATTTTAAACCGATTTTTTGGTGTGTGTGGACAGCCTTGTTGGGCGTAACACTGCAAACCATCATACGACAATCATTTACCGCCTTTGATTTTGAGTTTGTAAATAAAGCGATGATGCCTTTTTTCCCCAATCACGTCAATTATGCCGTGATGATTGCCGTATTTATGCCCTATTTATTTGCACTGCGGCACAATTATCGTTCAGGCAGCCTGTATCGCTTGCTGATAGATATAAGTATTCCTATATTTTTTGCCGCCATTATATTATCCTATACCCGCGCTGCTTATGTTGCTTTGATGGCATTGCCCCTTTGTGTGTGGCTGATTCGCCGCCGTTGGATGGGCTATGTGTTGGCGGCAGGTATGGCAGCAGCAGCAGCAGGACTGTGGTATTACGCACAGGATTATCGCTATCTGCAATTTGCACCGGATTTTGAACAAACTATTCACCACAAAAATTTCGCCGACCATTTAGAAGCTACCTATGAAGGGCGCGATGTGAGTTTTATGGAGCGCGTACACCGCTGGATAGCAGGCATACGTATGGCAGCAGAAAAACCACTTTTTGGTTTTGGCACTAACACCTTTTCCAATACCTACCAAAATTATACCAGCAATGCCTTTTCTACGTATATGAGCGACAATGAAGAACGCTCCACCGTACACAACTACTATTTGCTTACGGCAGTAGAGCAGGGCATACCGGGTTTGTTTATTTTTTTGGCACTGTTGTTTGCCGCGCTCTTGGTGGGACAAAATGCTTATGCCCGTTTGTATCAGACACATCAATCGGCGGAGCGTGCTTTGCTATTGGCGGCGATGCTGTCCTTATTGGTCATCAGTATCAATTTATTGGTAGGCGATATGATAGAAACAGACGAAGTCGGTTCTTTCTTTTTTTTGAGTATTGCCCTTATTGGAGCAATGGACGTTTTTTCAAAAAAAACACCACCCCAAATAAAGGCAAACAACGTATAAAAGGAATATGTAAAAAATTTTAATTAACAATAAATCAACATTGTAGGTATCTTTGCAGCCGCTTACGATTTTTTATAGCAGCGGCTCATATTTTTCTATTTATCTTATTACCAATAGTTGCCATGGAACAGCAACACACCCTACAACATACAGTATCTATCAGTGGTATCGGCTTACACACCGGTGTTCATACCCGTATTCAATTATGGGGAGCACCGCCCGACAGCGGCGTTGTATTCAAAAGAGTAGATTTACCCGATAGTCCCGAAGTAGCCGCCATTGCCGACAACGTACACAATACAACACGCTGTACGATGCTAAAAAAAGGTGCCGCAGAAGTATATACGATTGAGCACTTGTTGGCGGCGTTCAGAGGCATGGGAGTGGACAATGTGCTGGTAGAAATAGATAATATAGAAGTACCGATTATAGACGGCAGTGCATTGCCTTTTATCCGGCTCATACAAGAAGCAGGCGTAGTGGCACAAGAAGCAGAGCGCACTTATATTGAATTAGACGAAGCAGTTCATTTTTACGATGCCGAAAAAGGAGCAGAAATTATAGCCATTCCTGCCACACATTTTGAAGTATCTTCTACGATTACATTCAACAAGACCCTGATGGGCACACAATATGCCGAGTGGAGATCTACGGAAGATTTTTCGGAGGCAGTAGCACCGGCTCGTACTTTTTGTTTTTTAAATGAAATAGAAGGTTTGTTAGAAAAAGGCTTGATAAAAGGAGCCAATTTAGAAAATGCCGTAGTATATGCCGACCGCACATTGAGCCAAGCCGAATTAGAACAATTATCAAAACATTTCAATCAGGAGCAGCTCACGCTACACCCCAGCGGAGCATTTAATAATACAGAATTGCGCTACACCAACGAAGCTGCCCGCCACAAACTCTTAGATATAATCGGCGATTTAACCCTGTTGGGCAAGCCCCTTCGGGCAAAGGTAGTAGCATTGCGTCCGGGACATTCGAGCAACGTACAATTTGTAAAACAGTTGCAGAAAGGATTAGCCCAAAAACGCCGCAAAAGTCCCAAAATAGACATTTATGCACCGCCTTTAGCAGATATTCGCGAGATAGAGGCAACCCTTCCGCATCGTTTTCCGTTCTTGTTGGTTGATAAAATTGTGAAGCTCACAGAGGAGGAAGTAATCGGTGTGAAAATGGTGACGATGAATGAACCTTTTTTTGCGGGGCATTTTCCGGGCAACCCGATTATGCCCGGTGTGTTGCAGATAGAAGCGATGGCACAAGCAGGGGGTATTTTGTTATTGCGCACCGTACCCGACCCGCAAAATTATTTGACATTTTTTTTAAAAATAGACCAAGCAAAATTCAGAAAAACCGTAGTACCCGGCGATGTATTGGTACTGCATTTAAAGCTCACTAGTCCTATACGGCGCGGCTTATGCGAAATGCGTGCGGAAGCGTGGGTAGGAGATACTTTAGTAACAGAAGGCATATTAACAGCTAAAATAGAACGAAAACCTAATTAGAATTATTTTTATTATTCGAATAAAAAAACACAACCCAAAAATAGCTGTTAAAGACTGAAGCAAATAAGATAGCTGTTTTTAAAATTCATTTCTACACCACACACTAACAAAGGGTATTTTTACAATCAATCATTTTTTATGAGCGCACCTTTTAATATGAGTTTTATCCATCCCGAAGCCATTATCGGCAAAGATGTGAACATACTTCCTTTTACATATATTGATAAAGACGTAATAATTGGCGATAGTTGCACGATTGGTCCGCATGCGACGATTATGTCGGGTACTCGTTTAGGAAGTAATTGTAAAATATTTCCGGGGGCAGTTATCGGAGCTATTCCGCAAGATTTGAAATTTTATGGAGAATACACGCAAGTAATAATTGGCGACAACACCACTATCCGCGAGTATGTAACCATCAATCGTGGCACGGAGCAAAACCAAAAAACAAGTATCGGTAATGATTGCTTGATAATGGCATATTGCCATATTGCACACGACTGCGAAATCGGCAATCATTGTGTGTTGGCAAATTGTGTAAATTTGGCGGGACATGTGCGCGTAGAAGACTGGGCAATATTGGAGGGTTTAGTAGCGGTGCATCAATTTATTCGCATCGGTGCACACTCTTTTGTAGCGGGAGGTTCTTTGGTGCGCAAAAATGTACCTCCTTTTGTAAAAGCAGCCCGCGAACCGCTATCTTTTGCAGGCGTAAACGTAATAGGTCTTCAACGACGGGGTTTTTCCAACGAAGCCATCAGCCAAATAGAAAGCATTTACGATTATTTGTTTGTAAAAGGATTCAATACTTCGCATGCTTTGGAGCATATCAATGCACAATTACCCGATTCGGCAGAAAAAAAATTGGTAGTGGATTTTGTGAGAAATTCTGAAAAAGGAATTATGCGCGGTTTTCACAGTATCAACGGACATGCTAAAGCTCACGCTGTCGAACATTAGCAAACGCTACGGCAACGATTGGATATTTCGCCGGTTGAGTTATAATTTCAGCAGCGACAGCAGCTACGCATTGCTGGGCAACAACGGAAGCGGAAAATCAACATTGCTGCAAATTATCGCCGCCTATTTGTCGGTATCGCAGGGGCTTCGCACCTACGAGTGGCAGCAGCAGCCTTTAGCCGAATCACAAGTGGCGGCACATCTGCTGTGGGCAGCACCGTATATAGAGCTGATAGAAGAATTTACTTTGAGCGAATTATTAAAGTTTCATTATCAATTCAAAACACTACACCCCGCTTTACAAAATGAGCAGCAATGGTTAGATAGGGTAGAGCTTACCCACGCAGCCCACAAACCTCTGAGTCATTTTTCTTCAGGAATGAAACAACGTGTAAAATTAGGATTAGCTTTTTTATCGCAAGGAAATTTATTGTTGTTAGACGAACCCTGTACCAATTTAGATGATAAAGGCATAGCTTGGTATCATAGCTTAATCCGGCAATACAGCAATGGACGTTTATTGGTAGTAGCCTCCAACAGAAGCGAAGAATATGATTTTTGCAACTATCAAATACACATGAATCACTACAAATAGCAACACTCGATCAAAGAAACAGCATTTTATTGCTTGTCGCGAATTTCTTTCATATTTGTCATCATAGTTTGAGATTCGCCCTCTTCGTTCCAGTATTTCATTTCACCTTTAGGGCGTTCATTTTCCAAAATGCCATAATACTGCGGATTGCCATTTTTATACCAACCCATGTATTCACCGTTTTTTCTGCCGTCTAAATAATTCGTTTTTTTATACAACTCTCCGCTAGGATACCACTCATACTCCACACCGTTTTTTAGCCCATCGGCATATTGAGCAAAACGGCGTTTGCCGCCATTGGAATAATATTCAGTATATAATCCATCGCGTTTTTTATCTAGTTCCACATATTCGCGCACGATACGTTTGTCGGAATCCAACCATACCCATTTAATCAAAAACTGATTATTCAGTTTGGCAGCATAGCGTTTGCTCACGGGTGTAGAGTCCATAGGAGTCCAATGTACGCCGGCATATTTATCACTAAGCGGCTCATACTGTGCCCGATACTCTTTATATTCCTGATTGCTGCAAGCAGCAAATAAACTTACCAAAATTGCACCAACAATGGTATAAAAATAAATATTTTGTAAATATTTCATAGAAATATGCGTTATTGTACAACGACCGCAAAGGTATAAAAACTATCCTATCTGTTATGTAGCACATCGTTTTTATTCACAAAAATAATAATTACAAGGCTCATTATATAAATATACATCGCAATTTTAAAAATTAGATTTATATAAAAAAATAAATTAAAAATTTTATAATAATACAGTGACTTTCTAATATTCCCAAAGTCTCAATAAGGCTTTAAAAGAAAGTATATCAGGAATATTGAACAAAAAAGTGGAAGAGCGCAGCATAATTTTATGCATAGACAGTGTGCCGGATACTTGTATGGTAGCATTGTCAAAAGCAGGACACATAGTAAGTATATTGAATACACCGAAAGAAAAATCACATACGGAACAACTTACTATGATGATAAACAGTGTAATAAAAGAGTCAAAAGTGGAGATGAAAGACATACAAGCGGTGGCAATTAATGCAGGACCCGGTTCTTATACAGGTTTGCGTATCGGTACTTCTACAGCTAAAGGGCTTTGCTTTGCTTTGAATATTCCGCTCATTGCTTTGAATACGCTCCAAATAGCGGCAAAAGCCTATACCATAGAACATGGTGGCGGCGAGACAATAACAACCAACAGTTATTTAGTACCATTATTAGAAGCGCGGCGCGATGAAGTATTCATGGCAGTTTATACACCGGATATGGAAGAAAAACAAGCTCCCTGCGTTCGTTCATTACACCAGCTATCCTTAAATACCCATACAGATTTGCAAAAGCCACTTATTGTGCTAGGCAATGCAGCCCAAACCTATCAACAACTACAGCCCTCTACAACAGACACAATTTATTATACACAACCATTGCATCATACAGCAGAAGCCTTAGCGATATTGGCAGAAAAAGCCTATTGGCAACAAAATTTTCAATCCATACTACATTTTTCCCCAATTTATTTAAAAAAATTTAATAATATTTAAACTTTCTCATCTATAATTTATTTTTTAATTAAACTTGTTTAAAGAAAGAAGAAATGGAAACAACAGTTTTAAATCAGATACCCACCTCTGATAGTCAAGTAAAATTAGACTACAAAGTTCTCAAAAAAGGAGCTTTGGTGTTAAGAGCTTTAAACCATAAACTGCGTCAATCTATGATAGCACTTATGGAAGAAAACAAAAAAATTACTGTAACCGAATTATATGTAAAATTAAGATTAGAACAATCGGTTGCCTCTCAACACTTGGCAATTTTACGAAAAGCAGATATAGTGGTTACAGAGCGCGAAGGTAAATTTATTTACTACGCACTCAACAACGATCGTATTTCAGATATAGCAAAATTAGTAGAACAACTGGCTAAAAGCTAACTTTTTTATTTGTTTATCGTTTTTTAATATAAAGTTTTAAATATGGGGGGAATCTTATCAAAGCAGTTAAAGGACGTAGAGAGAGTTTCTGAAATGATTAAAGCCTTTGCACATCCTTTGCGCTTCAAAATTTTGACATTCATTGATAAAAACAAATCAACGAATGTGAATAAAATTTATGCTGCATTAAAAATTGAGCAATCAACTACATCGCAGCATTTAAAAATATTACGTCAAAACAACCTGGTGTTGGCACATCGGCAAGGTAAATTTATATTTTACTCGGTAAATTACGAGAAAATAGCCAAAATACTACAAGCGATGGATAGCTATGCCGCCACAGTTGAGCGCAAGCGCAACGCGGGTTGATTGACAGCAGCGCGCATTTGAATAAAAATCAAATGATGCATTGTATCGCTCCAAAAAGACGGGACTGTAACTACTCTTTTTGGAACGGTGAGATGCCATGTTTTAAAGGTACGAGGTTACTGTTAAAGATAAGATGCAATTCTATCTTATCTTTAACGGCAGCCTTGTACTTGTTTTTTTATAAAACGACAAAATATTACTAAAAAAATTAGACTATTCTACCCAACAAATATATAGCAATATTTTTGCTACGTTTATATTTGCACTATGCTATCAGCACTCAAAACAAAAATATTGCAAGCACCTCGGTGGAAATCAGCAGCTAAATCATTAAAACTCCTCGTTACTGCCCGCTGGACACCCGAAGACGGCACAGCAAAACGCTATCCGAAAGTAGTGCAAATGCCGATGACCTATCGTTGTAATGCTAAATGTGTGATGTGCAATATCTGGAAAATGGATTGGTCGAATGAAGTGACTTTGGAGGAATTTGAAAAACACCTGAGCGACCCCTTGTTTAAAGAAGTACGCGCTTTGGGCATCAATGGCGGCGAGCCAAGTTTGGTAAAACAACTACCGCGCTATGCCGAAATTATCCTGCGCCTCCCCAAGTTACAATCACTCAATATTATATCGCACGGTTTCAATCGCAAATTACTGCTGCCCGCACTAAAAGAAATATACGCGCTATGTCGTCAGAAGGGAGTACATTTTCATGTTTCCATTTCGTTGGACGGCTACGGAGCTGTGCATGAGCAGGTGCGGGGTTTGCGGGTATTTCCCTTGGTGGAGGCTACACTCGAAACCATCAAAAACGAAAAAAGTAAATACTGCGATACTTTGGATTTGGGCTGTACGGTAGTACAACACAATGTGGAGCATTTGCAAGAATTAGACGTTTACGCCCGCCTCCGGCAATACGATATTAAATACCGTTTAGGCATCGACAACAAACGCATTGAAAGCCAAAAACTGCACGACCAATTCAGTGTGCTGTACGATGCTACCTACCAAACCGCCACCGAGTTTTTTCACAGCCGCTATTTTAAAGCAAAACCGCTGTACGAAAAATTTAAGTATTTTTCCATTTACCATTGGCTTGCCACACCGCCCGCCCGCCGCCGCCGCTTGTTGGGCTGCGACTGGAAAGAAAACGGTGTGACGATTGATTCGCGCGGCGACATCTACTATTGTGCAGTGGCAAGCGACAAAATAGGTAGCTTGCGACAAACTACGGGTGAGTCTGCATTTTTTAAACCGGAAAACCTCACCTATCGCACCCAGATCATACAAAACGAATGTGATAATTGTATTCACGATTATCATGGCAAACCCGAATTCAAAAATGTATGGTTTTTTCTGCGCAAGCATTTCAATGAAAGTTACTATTGGATAGCGTATTATTTCAAAGCGAAATTTGCATAAAAACATTTTATTTCCTTTATCCACCACCGAAGGGGCTTTTATTGAGCAACACAACTTAACACATGGGCATTGTTATTCGCCAAAGCATCATCAGCAGTATAGCCGCCTATTGTGGGGCAATGCTCGGATATTTCACTTATTTATACCTCAATCCCCTCATTTTTACGCCCAAAGAAATCGGCATCATACGTTTGTTGGAAGAATTTGGGATATTATTTTATGTTTTTTCGGCGGTGGGTATGCCGGAAACCATCATTCGTTATTTTCCACGTTTCAAAAACAACCCCCATCAGTCGCACAATTTAGTATATTGGTCTTTGCTGTTGCCCTTTGCAGGATTTTTGCTGATATTGGCAATAACCTACCTGTTTAAAGATGTCATCATTGGTATTTTTGCGGGCGAGGCTTTGGGCATTTATGTAAAATATGTACCGATAGCGGCTTTTTTTATTTTATACTTTAATATAATATGGGCATATTTTCGCGCTCATCTCAAAAACACCATACCGGTATTCATCAACGAAATACTGAAGCGGCTTTTATTTATAGTGGCAGCAGTGTTGTTTTATATACAATATATCAATTTTGATAATTTTATTAAATTGATGCTGCTGTCATTTGCTGTTCCTGCATTATTGCTCTATATCATCGGCAAGCAAGCGCAACTGCTCAACACAGAAGGCGGCAATGTGATTTTTAAAAAAACACCACTACGCCGCGAAATGCTGTCGTTTTCAGCATTTATGGTCATAGGCATCATCGGCAATACATTGAGCGGAAAATTGGATTTGCTGGCGTTGGGAGCACTGAGTACTTTATCACAAACGGGGATTTACGCCATTGCCGTAAAAATCGCATTGATGATAGAAATGCCGCGTCAGTTTATCAGTCAGGTGGCAACACCTTTAGTGGCGCGCGCCTTTGTCGAAGACCGCAAAGACGACATATACAGGCTGTACCAAAAAACCGCCCTCAATCAACTGCTCATCAGCAGTTTGTTGTGGTTATTGATATGGCTCAACATTGATGCTATTTTTGCACTGATGCCCAACGGTCACCTGTATGTAAGCGGCACCAGGGCTGCTTTAATATTGGGGTTGGCAAAAGTAGTAGATATGTCGATGGGCATAAATTTTGAAATTCTGCTCAATTCGCATTGGTACAAATTCGGTTTGACGCTGATGGTGCTGATGACCTTTATTACAGCGGCATTCAATTATATATTCGTGCATCAATACGGCATAGAAGGGGCAGCCTGGGCTATGCTATTGAGCTATACATTGTTCAATACCATACGCTTTTTTTATATCCGCAAAAAAATGCACATGCAGCCCTTCACCAAAGCTACTTTGCGAGCCTTAGCCGCCATATTATTCTGTGCGGGCATCACTTTTTTGTTCAAATCGCTGTTGTTTACAAACACCGATACGCAAAGCATCACAATCTTATCTATAAAAATAGTAATAAGCAGTACGTTATTAATGTTATTATTTGCAGGTTTAATATTAAAATTGCGTATATCAGAAGACATATCGCACCTTGTTGAGGGCATTCAAAAAAAGTTGCGTTAAAAAAATACACATAAAATATGTTTAACATTTTCAAAAATTTACCGCACAGTGCCGCCGCCGAAGAGGATTTTTATACATTATTTCAAAATGAGCAAGTACACATTGAGCGAATAGTATCGCAGGGGCAATCATCGCCCGAAGGTTTTTGGTATCGGCAGGAGCGTGGCGAGTGGGTAGTATTGCTGCAAGGCTCTGCAACATTGGAATACGAAGACGGCACTATACAACAACTCTACAGCGGCGACAGTACCTATATAGCACCCCTGCAAGCCCATCGGGTAGCGGCTACTTCTGCCGAGCCGCCGTGTATTTGGTTGGCGGTTCATTGCTAAAAACAGGGCAATACAGCACAAAAAACCAATAAATATGGTTTTAAAAAACAGATAGAAAGAAAATTTTAAAAAAAAGTTACAAAAATATTTAGCACTTTAAAAAAAGTTTGTAAATTTGCGCACTCTTTTCAATATGGAAGAGAAAGTTGTTTGTTTATTGATACCGAAAAACATTTAAAAAGCCACCATAGCTCAGTTGGTAGAGCAGCTGATTTGTAATCAGCCGGTCGTTGGTTCAAGTCCGACTGGTGGCTCTTTTTGTCTTGTTATATTTATAACAATGAGGCATAAGGGTAGTTTCCAGAGTGGCCAAATGGGGCAGACTGTAAATCTGCTGCGCAAGCTTCGGAGGTTCGAATCCTTCACTGCCCACCCCTCTTTAAAGGCAATCAAGCATTATGTGCGGGAGTAGCTCAGTCGGTAGAGCATCAGCCTTCCAAGCTGAGGGTCGCGGGTTCGAGTCTCGTCTCCCGCTCTTTTTTTTTGTAAAAGGGCATCAACTTCATCAATCCTCTCTCCATTTGCTGAAAAGTGTAAAAATAAATTAGCCAATGTAGCTCAGCGGTAGAGCACTTCCTTGGTAAGGAAGAGGTCACGAGTTCAATCCTCGTCATTGGCTCTGTGTTAAGTACATATCAGAAGTACAAAAGCTAATCAATTTTAAAAATCTTTTATACAAATACAGTCCTAAAACTTAATAAAAATAATAAAAATGGCTAAGGAAAAATTTGAACGGACCAAGCCCCACGTGAACATTGGAACCATTGGGCACGTGGATCACGGTAAAACAACACTGACAGCAGCAATTACGTCAGTATTGGCAAATCAAGGATTGGCAGAGAAAAAAGATTATGATTCAATCGACTCTGCGCCTGAAGAAAAAGAACGCGGTATTACTATCAATACTGCACACGTAGAATATCAAACAGTCAATCGTCACTATGCACACGTGGACTGTCCGGGTCACGCCGACTATGTAAAAAACATGGTAACAGGTGCTGCTCAAATGGACGGAGCGATTTTAGTGGTAGCTGCTACAGACGGCCCTATGCCTCAAACGCGCGAACACATCTTGTTGGCACGTCAGGTAGGTGTACCACAAATCGTAGTGTTCCTGAATAAAGTAGATTTGGTGGACGATCCTGAGTTGTTGGAATTGGTAGAAATGGAAGTGCGCGAATTGCTTTCATTTTATGAGTTTGACGGCGACAACATTCCGATCATTGCAGGTTCTGCATTGAAAGGTTTGAACGGAGAACCAGAAGGCATAGAAGCTATTGGTAAATTAATGGCAGCCGTTGATGAATGGATTCCGGTTCCACCGCGTCCGATTGACCAACCATTTTTGATGCCGGTAGAGGACGTATTCTCAATCACAGGTCGTGGTACTGTAGCTACAGGTAAAATTGAGCGTGGTCAAATCCGCACCGGTGATGCCGTAGAAATCATTGGTTTGCAAGAAGCATCCATGAACTCGGTAGTAACAGGAGTAGAGATGTTCCGTAAAATTTTGGACTACGGAGAAGCAGGCGACAACGTAGGTTTGTTGTTGCGCGGTGTTGATAAAGACCAAATCCGTCGTGGTATGGTAGTTTGCAAACCCGGCTCTGTAAAACCGCACAAAAAATTCAAAGCAGAGGTATATGTATTGAGCAAAGAGGAAGGTGGTCGTCACACTCCATTTTTCAACAAATACCGTCCACAGTTCTATTTCCGTACAACAGACGTAACTGGTGAAATTACTTTGCCTGCCGGAGTAGAAATGGTAATGCCTGGCGACAACATCACTATCACAGTAGAATTGATATACCCAATCGCTTTGGAAAAAGGTTTGCGTTTCGCTATTCGTGAAGGTGGTCGTACCGTAGGTGCGGGTCAAGTAACAGAAATTATATAATTTTTGATAGTTTGATATTTTCAATATTCTGTAAAGAATATAAGTAATAATACAACAACTGTCAGTCGTTATGGTGTGATTTTGAAAAAATATCACCTTTCGGCTGACAGTTTATATCTCTCTTAAAAAGAGCAACAAAAACGAGAAAATATACACGGGTGTAGCTCAGCTGGTAGAGCAGTGGTCTCCAAAACCGAAGGTCGTGGGTTCGAATCCTGTCACCCGTGCTAATCAAAGTTCGTTCAAAATATAAAATAGAATGACGAAATAATAATTTTGGTATAAAATTTACTGTATGTTTAAGAGCATATAAAAACAATATATCATCGTCAACTAAAAATTATATTTCATCATTTCAAATAAAAAAACGACAATGGATAAAATTAGAATATTTCTGGAAGATTCGTATAACGAATTAGTTTATAAAGTAACCTGGCCTACTTGGGAGGAATTATTATCAACAACCCGCGTGGTGGTTTCTGCGTTGCTTTTACTGACGCTTACCGTATTTATATTTGATTTTATATTTGGAGCGAACCCTGAAAATTCTGTTTTTCAAGGATTGCTCGCTTATATTTATAGTTTATTCGCTTAATTTTTCTTTTCTCAAAAAAAAGGACGAAAAAGTATTCAATTTCTAACCGGAAAATATGGCTGAATTAAAGTGGTATGTATTGCGAGTAGTAAGCGGCAAAGAACGCAAAATGAAAGAATATATTGATGCGGAAATCAGTCGTTCAGGTTGGTCGCAAATAATTTCGCAGGTACTTGTTCCTTCCGAAAGAGTGTATCAAATAAAGAACGGAAAAAAGCAAATCAAAGAAAAGACACTTTTTCCGGGCTACATTTTTGTACAAGCTATAGAGAATGGTGTCAATGGCGATATTATAGCAGGGATTCGTAACATTACGGGTGTTATTCATTTTTTGGGAAAAGAAACACCCATACCCATGAAAGAAGAAGAAGCGAGCCGTATGTTGGGCAGAATTGACGACTTGAAGGACAGCGGCGAAAGCTTAGTAGAGCCGTTTATCATCAACGAAACCGTAAAAATCGTAGAAGGACCTTTTAACGATTTTCAGGGAACAATAGAAGAGATTAACGATGAAAAGAAAAAACTCAAAGTAATCGTAAAAATATTCGGAAGAAGAACGCCCGTAGAATTAAATTTCCGGCAAGTAGAAAAATTATCATAAAAAAAGACTTATGGCAAAACAAATAACAGGCTATGTAAAATTGCAGGTAAAAGGTGGACAAGCGAATCCTGCACCTCCGATTGGTCCGGCACTCGGCTCCAAAGGTTTGAACATCATGGATTTTTGCAAACAATTCAATGCAAGAACCCAAGAGAAAATGGGACAAGTATTGCCGGTGCTTATCACAGTATATGCCGACAAGACTTTCGATTTCGTCATCAAAACACCTCCGGCAGCCATATTATTGATTGAGAAATCAAAAATCAAAAAAGGCTCCGCCGAACCCAACCGTAACAAAGTAGGTTCTGTATCGTGGGATCAAGTGCGCGAAATAGCCGAAATCAAAATGCCCGATTTGAATTGCTTTACGGTAGAATCTGCCATGAAAATGGTAGCAGGAACAGCCCGTAGCATGGGCTTAAATCTAACCGGCAATGCACCTTGGGCATAAGCCCCCATTAGTGCGATGAGCATACGGTGCGTTTAAAACAGCATTTTATTATTTTAAAAGGGAGTTGAGCAGATACATTTTTATCAGCCAACGCTCGAACCTTAAATATTAATATATAATGAAAGTTACAAAGAAAAGGAAAGAAATCAACGCAAAAGTAGATGCCAACAAGTTGTATTCGTTAAAAGATGCAGCGACTTTGGTAAAAGATTTGAACGCTACCAAATTTAACGCTTCAGTAGATTTGCATGTACGTTTAGGCGTTGATCCTCGTAAGGCTGACCAAGCCCTCCGTGGCACCGTGTCGCTTCCGCATGGTACCGGAAAAACAAAACGTGTATTGGTATTAACAACCCCCGACAAAGAAGCCGAAGCGGCTGCTGCCGGAGCTGATTACTACGGTTTAGATGATTACATTCAAAAAATTAATGCCGGTTGGACAGATGTAGATGTGGTAATTGCCACGCCGAACGTAATGGCAAAAGTAGGTGCTTTGGGTCGTATTTTAGGTCCTCGCAACCTGATGCCAAATCCGAAAACAGGTACAATTACATTTGATATAGCCAATGCCGTAAAAGATGTGAAAGGCGGTAAAATCTCTTTTCGTGTGGATAAATTCGGTATCATACACAACTCTATTGGTCGCGTGTCATTTTCGCCGGAACAAATATCCGACAATGCCACAGAATTGATGCAAACATTGATAAAAATGAAACCATCAACGGCAAAGGGTATATATGTAAAAAGCGTATCCTTGGCACCCACTATGGGGCCGTCCATATCTATTGATCCTAAATCTATAAGCGGTATTTAAATATGACAGCAGAACACGATAAAGATACAGCACAAGTAGCCGAAGCTGCAACAAACGGCAATTTTCCGGAATTAATAGAAAACGACAAAAAAGCAGTTATAGAAGAATTAATTCAAAAATTCAACGAAAACAATGCTTTTTATATTGCGGATACCTCTACTTTAACAGTAGAAAAAGTGAACAAATTACGCCATATCTGCTTTAAAAAAGGAGTAGAATTGCGCGTAGCCAAAAACACACTTATCCGCAAAGCGTTGGAAAGAGCTGAAGGAAACTACGAAGATTTATACGATGTATTGGCGGGTCACTCTGCCTTGATGTTTAGTGAAAAAGCCACTGTGCCGGCGAACGTTATCAAAGATTTTCGCAAAGAAGGCAACGAGAAGCCACTTTTGAAAGCAGCCTATATTGATAGTGCTATTTTTAAAGGAGACGACCAATTAGATGCCTTGATTGCGCTTAAATCCAAAGAACAATTATTGGGCGAGGTTATCGGCTTATTGCAATCACCGGCACAACGTGTTATCGGAGCTTTGCAATCAGGCGGTCAAAAAATTGCCGGTTTGCTCAAAACATTGGAAGAACGTTAATCGCGGGTACTTTGTATATAAGTAAAAAGCCCTGCCGGAAGGCATTTATATTTCGGCAAACTCATTGATTTTATTTTTATTTAACAAAAATTTTAACTCATAAAATATTCCTTACAATGGCGGATTTGAAAGCATTAGCAGAAACCTTAGTGAACCTCACTGTAAAAGAGGTAAACGAATTAGCCGGTATTTTGAAAGATGACTACGGCATTGAGCCAGCAGCAGCAGCAGCTCCGGTAATGATGGCAGCCCCTGCCGGTGGTGGCGGTGCAGCCGCAGCTGAAGAACAAACAGCTTTTGACGTAGTGCTCAAAAATGGCGGTGCCAACAAACTCAACGTGGTGAAAGAAGTAAGAACTATCACTGGTTTGGGCTTAAAAGAAGCAAAAGATTTGGTAGATCAAGCTCCTTCAAAAGTAAAAGAAGGTATTTCTAAAGAGGAAGCAGAATCTATCAAGACAAAATTAGTAGAAGCTGGAGCAGAAGTTGAAATAAAGTAATAACTTCGCGTTATTCCGCAAAAATTATAGGCATGGGGTAGAACATACCCCCATGCCTTTTTGTTATTTTATTTACTTCCTGCTTTTTATTGCTCCTAAACCTCTAAAAAACAATCTAATTCATATATATATGACCGAGTTTCAAAGACGGCATAAGCCACGTATCAACTTCGGAAAAATAAAAGCGGACTATCGCTCTCCTGATTTGTTGGAAATCCAACTGCAATCGTTTCAGGACTTTTTTCAATTGGAAACCACGCCCGACAAGCGTTCCAACGAAGGGCTTTTTAAAGTATTTCAAGAAAATTTTCCCATCAGCGATGCACGCAACATTTTCAGTCTTGAATTTTTAGATTATTTTATTGACCCGCCCCGCTACACCATAGAAGAGTGTATGGATCGCGGGCTTACTTATGCATTGCCCTTAAAAGCAAAACTTCGTTTGTCGTGTAATGATGTAGAACACGTTGATTTTCAAACGATAGTACAAGATGTTTTTTTAGGCAACATTCCTTATATGACCCCCAAAGGCACTTTTGTGGTGAACGGGGCAGAAAGGGTAGTGGTATCACAGTTGCATCGTTCGCCGGGTGTATTCTTCGGTCAAAGCGTGCACCCCAACGGCACCAAAATCTACTCAGCACGCGTAATTCCGTTTAAAGGTGCGTGGATAGAATTTGCCACCGACATCAACGATGTAATGTATGCCTATATAGACCGTAAAAAGAAATTTCCTGTTACTACTTTATTGCGTGCCATTGGTTATGATACAGACAAAGCCATTTTGGATTTGTTTGATTTGGCGGAAGAAGTAGAAGTAACACCAAAAAATTTAGATGCCAACATCGGTAAAAAATTAGCGGCTCGTGTATTGCGCACTTGGTTGGAAGATTTTGTAGATGAAGATACCGGAGAGGTAGTTTCTATTGAAAGAAATGAGGTGATATTAGAGCGCGATACAGTTTTGGACGAAAATAATATTTCGCTGATTACAGATACGGGAGCAAAATCTATCATTCTTCAAAAAGAAGAAAAAACCGTAGATTATGCCATTATCTACAATACGCTCCAAAAAGACACTTCCAACTCCGAAATGGAAGCGGTGCAGCACATTTATCGCCAGTTGCGCGGTACCGATGCACCCGACGAAGAAACAGCACGCGGTATTATAGAAAAATTGTTTTTCTCCGACAAACGCTACGATTTAGGAGAAGTAGGACGCTATAAAATCAACAAGCGTTTGGAATTAAGCACTGACTTTAATGTAAAAGTGCTTACGAAAGAAGATATTATCTCAATGATAAACTATCTCATTATGCTTTGCAACAACAAAGCCGAGATAGACGACATTGACCATTTGAGCAATCGCCGCGTAAAAACGGTGGGCGAACAATTATACGGACAATTCGGTGTGGGTTTGGCGCGTATGGCGCGTACCATTCGCGAGCGTATGAACGTGCGCGACAATGAAGTATTTACGCCGGTAGATTTGATTAATGCGCGTACCCTTTCATCGGTTATCAACTCATTTTTTGGTACGAGCCAACTCTCCCAATTCCTTGACCAAACCAATCCTTTGTCCGAAATCACGCACAAACGCCGTATTTCCGCTTTGGGTCCGGGAGGTTTGAGTCGTGAGCGAGCAGGCTTTGAGGTGCGCGATGTACACTATTCGCACTACGGACGCTTGTGTACCATCGAAACGCCCGAAGGACCGAACATCGGTTTGATTTCTACTTTGTGCGTGCATGCCACCATCAACAAAATGGGCTTTATTGAAACCCCCTACCGCGAAGTAATAGAAGGCAAAGCGAATATGAGTTCCAACGCCGTATATTATTTATCGGCGGAAGAAGAAGACGATAAAAGAATCGGGCAAGCCAACGGTATTATCACCACAGACGGGCACTTCACCAACGACCGCGTTAAATCGCGCCATCAGGGGGAGTTTCCGGTATTGGAGCCGCAGGAATTACAATATATAGATGTAGCACCGAACCAAATTGTAGGAGTATCCGCTTCGCTGATTCCGTTTTTGGAAAATGACGATGCCAACCGCGCCCTGATGGGTTCCAACATGCAACGTCAGGCAGTGCCGCTTTTGCGCCCCGAAGCCCCGATTGTGGGTACAGGTTTGGAAGCAAAAGTAGCACAAGACTGCCGCATTTTGCTCAACGCCGAGGGCAACGGTATAGTAGAATATGTAGATGCCGATACGATACATATCCGTTATGAGCGCACCGAAGACGAGCGTTTAGCGAGTTTTGAGGGAGATGTAACGATATATCCTTTGGTAAAATTCCGCAAAACCAACCAAAACACGACCATCAACCTCAAACCCATCGTAAAAAAAGGGCAAAAGGTAAACGTAGGACAAATTCTGTGCGAAGGATATGCTACCGACAACGGCGAATTAGCTTTGGGCAGAAATTTGATGGTGGCATTTATGCCATGGAAAGGTTATAATTTTGAAGATGCGATAGTAATATCCGAGCGAGTAGTCCGCGAAGATTTGTTCACATCATTACACATTGAAGAATTTGTATTAGATGTGCGCAACACTAAATTAGGCGAAGAAGAACTCACCAACGATATTCCGAACGTATCCGAAGAAGCCACGAAAGATTTAGACGACAACGGCATCATACGCATAGGAGCACATGTAAAAGAAGGTGATATTCTGATAGGAAAAATTACGCCAAAAGGCGAAACAGACCCTACACCCGAAGAAAAACTCTTACGCGCCATTTTCGGCGACAAAGCCGGAGACGTAAAAGACGCTTCTTTGAAAGTAAAACCCTCGGTAAGAGGCGTAGTAATCAGCAAACAATTATTTGCGCGTGCCAAAAAAGACAAAGACTCCAAAAAAAGCGAAAAAGATGCGCTGACCCGTTTGGAAGAAATACACGAAAAGAAATTGCAGGAAATAAAAGCAATATTATTAGAAAAAATCAGCACAGTATTGGTAGATAGAAAAGCAGTAAACCTGCTCAACTCTTATAATGAAGAAATCGTACCAAAAGGCTCTAAATATACTGTTAAAAACCTGCAAGGCATTGATTATGAAAATATCGCACCGCTTTCGGAATGGACAGACGATGCCCGCAGCAACGAAACTATCCGCCGATTGATTCATAATTACAACATTAAAATCAATGAAGAGCGCGGACGCTACAAACGCGAAAAATTCAATATCAGTGTAGGAGATGAATTGCCCGCCGGCGTATTAAATCTTGCCAAAGTATATATAGCCAAAAAGCGCAAGCTCAAAGTAGGCGATAAATTGGCAGGTCGCCACGGGAATAAAGGTATTGTAGCGCGTATTGTTCGCCCCGAAGATATGCCTTTCTTAGAAGACGGAACACCGGTAGATATTGTACTCAATCCTTTGGGCGTACCTTCTCGTATGAATATCGGGCAAATATTTGAGACCGTATTAGGTTGGGCAGGGCTGAAATTAGGCGAAAAATACGCCACCCCGATTTTTGACGGAGCTACCTTAGAGGATATTGACGAAAAAGTAATACAAGCGGGTTTGCCGAAATTAGGCAGTACCTATTTATATGACGGCGAAACCGGCGAGCGATTCCATCAGGCAACGACAGTAGGTATTATTTATATGCTTAAACTCTCACACATGGTGGACGATAAAATGCACGCCCGTTCTATTGGTCCGTATTCATTAATTACGCAGCAGCCACTCGGAGGTAAAGCCCAGTTTGGGGGGCAGCGTTTTGGTGAGATGGAAGTATGGGCACTACAAGCCTACGGCGCAGCCAACATATTGCAAGAGCTACTCACGCTCAAATCCGATGATATTATCGGTCGTGCAAAAGCCTACGAAGCCATTGTAAAAGGCGATGCAATGCCTACACCGAATGTTCCTGAATCATTCAATGTATTGATACACGAATTGCGCGGTTTGGCATTAGACGTTGTATTTGAATAATTATGGAATTTAAGCATCTTACAAGCAAAAAAAACAGCAAGTAAGCGGGCTTCCAAATACAAGAGAGAAAAAGCAGCTCTTATATATTATAAGGGCAACTTTTTTCTCCTGTTAATACAACACAAAAGAAGTTTTTAGAAAAGAGACGGTTATTTTTTTTAAAATAAAATAAAATTTTCCATATATATGTCTTTGAAAAAAGATAATAAACTCAAATCCGAATTTTCCCAAATATCCATTCGTTTGGCATCGCCCGACTCCATATTGGAAAAATCTTTCGGAGAAGTTATCAAACCCGAAACCATCAACTACCGCACCTACAAACCCGAAAGAGACGGTTTGTTTTGTGAGCGTATTTTTGGTCCGGTAAAAGACTACGAATGTTATTGCGGCAAATACAAGCGCATTCGTTATAAAGGTATCGTATGCGACCGTTGCGGCGTAGAAGTTACCGAAAAGAAAGTACGTCGCGAGCGTATGGGACACATCAAATTGGTAGTTCCGATTGTACACATTTGGTATTTCAAATCATTACCCAACAAAATTGGTTATTTGCTCGGCGTATCTTCCAAAAAATTAGAATCGGTTGTTTATTATGAGCGTTATATTGTAATTCAGCCCGGAGCATTGGGAGATAGCGTAAAAAAACTGGATTTATTGACAGAGGAGGAATATCAGGATTTTTTAGAAACTTTAGATAAAAACAATCAATACTTAGACGATACCGACCCCAACAAATTTATTGCAAAAATGGGGGCAGAAGCCGTAAAAGATTTATTGTTGCAAATTAATCTGGACAATTTATCTTACGAATTGCGCCACCAAGCTGCTGTAGAAACCGCCCAGCAAAAGAAAACCGAAGCCCTCAAACGTTTGCAGGTAGTAGAGGCTTTTCGTGATGGCAACCAGCTCCACGAAAACCGCCCCGAATGGATGATTATCGATTATTTGCCGGTAATACCACCCGAATTACGTCCTTTAGTTCCTTTGGACGGTGGTCGCTTTGCTTCGTCTGACCTGAATGATTTATATCGCCGCGTTATTATCCGCAACAACCGCCTCAAACGCCCCATCAGCATCAAAGCACCGGAGGTAATTTTGCGCAACGAAAAACGCATGTTGCAAGAAGCGGTAGATTCTTTGTTCGACAACTCGCGCAAATCCAACGCCGTGAAGGCCGAGGGCGGCAGAGCCTTGAAATCACTTTCTGATGTATTGAAAGGAAAACAAGGTCGTTTCCGTCAGAATCTGTTGGGAAAACGTGTGGATTATTCGGGTCGTTCGGTGATTGTGGTAGGACCTGAGCTCAAAATGCACGAGTGCGGTTTGCCGAAAGAAATGGCTTCGGAATTATTTAAGCCGTTTATTATCAGAAAACTGATGGAGCGCGGCATTGTAAAAACCGTAAAATCTGCCAAAAAATTAGTAGATAGAAAAGAGCCTGTAATTTGGGATATTTTGGAAAATGTATTGAAAGGACACCCGATTTTGCTCAATCGTGCCCCGACATTGCACCGTTTGTCTATTCAGTCGTTTCAGCCCAAGCTCATTGAAGGGAAAGCGATACAACTGCACCCCTTTGGTATGTACGGCGTTCAATGCCGACTTCGACGGCGACCAAATGGCGGTACACGTTCCTTTGAGCAACCCCGCTATTTTGGAAGCACAATTATTGATGTTGTCATCGCATAATATCCTAAGCCCCCAAAACGGCGCACCGATAGCCCTGCCTTCACAAGACATGGTATTGGGTTTGTATTATATCACCAAAGGTCGCCGCAGTGACGAAACACGCATGATGAAAGGGGAAGGCAGAATGTTTTATTCTCCCGAAGAGGTGATTATTGCACTCAACGAAGGGAAATTAGAGATACACTCGTACATCAAAATAAAAACCAATGTACGTCAAAAAGACGGCAGCCTCAAAAGAGAATTGATAGAAACCACCTGCGGAAGGGTTATTTTCAACGAAGTAGTACCCAAGCAAGTAGGTTTTATCAACGAACTACTGTCAAAATCCAACTTGCGTAAAGTAATTGGCTCTATCATTCGCCTCACCGATGTACCTACCACTGCCGCTTTCTTGGACGACATCAAAGATTTGGGTTTCCGTTGGGCATTTAAAGGAGGCTTATCTTTTAGTTTGAAATATCTGATTACGCCGGACGATAAAGACGGCATGCTCGAAGCAGCACAAGCCGAAGTAGATGAAGTAACGAACAATTATCAAATGGGTTTTATCACCAATAATGAGCGATACAATCAGGTAATTGACATTTGGACACGCGCCAATAGCCGCATTACTGAGAGTTTGATGAAAAAATTAGAAGGCGATAATCAGGGTTTCAATGCGATATATATGATGTATCACTCTGGTGCACGCGGCTCTAAGGAGCAAATTCGTCGGTTGGGAGGTATTCGTGGATTGATGGCAAAACCGCGCAAATCGGGAAGTTCGGGTCCGGAGATTATTGAAAACCCGATTTTATCGAACTTCAAAGAAGGCTTGTCGGTATTAGAATATTTTATTTCCACACACGGTGCGCGTAAAGGTTTGGCAGATACCGCCTTAAAAACCGCCGATGCGGGTTACTTGACCCGCCGTTTGGTGGACGTAGCGCAGGATGCCGTTATTACTTCCGAAGACTGCGGTACATTGCGCGGTATTTATACCACGGCACTCAAAGACAACGAAGAAGTGGTAGAGCCTTTGAGCGAGCGTATTGTAGGCAGAACGAGCTTGCACGACATTTACGATCCTATCAACGAAAAACTTATCGTAAGAGCGGGAGAAGAGATTACTGATGAAATTGCGCAATTTATAGATGAGGAAACCGCATTAGAGGGTGTAGAAATTCGTTCGGTATTAACTTGTGAAGAAAAAGTGGGCGTATGTGTAAAATGTTATGGTCGTCATTTGGCAACAAACCGCATGACACAAATAGGCGATGCCGTAGGTATTATAGCGGCGCAGTCTATTGGAGAGCCGGGCACACAGCTCACCTTGCGCACCTTCCACGTGGGTGGTGTGGCATCTAATATCGCCAACGAATCACAATTACGCACCAAATTTGACGGTATTGTAGAGTTAGATGACGAGCGCGTAGTAGATTTTATAGAGGAGGACGAAGAAGGCAATGAAGTAATAGTGCATGTAGTATTGGGCAGAACGGCAGAGGCGCGTATCATAGATGCAAAAAACCAATCGCCAACTCACAAGTAATCATATTCCTTATGGTTCTAAGATTTATGTAAAAAGCGGAGACTTGCTCAAAAAAGGCGATTTAATTTGCTCTTGGGATCCATACAATGCCGTTATTATCAATGAAGTAAACGGTACCATTCAATATGAAAGTATTATTGACGGTATCACCTACCGCGAAGAGGCAGACGAACAAACCGGACACCGCGAAAAAGTAGTAATAGAGCCGAAAGATAAAAAACGTATTCCTACGATTAATGTAGTAAACAAAGCAGGAGACGTATTGCGTTCTTTTACTTTACCGGTAGGAGCACACATCAATGTAGAAGATAAAGAAGAAGTAATAAAAGGGACGATATTGGTAAAAATTCCGCGCGTAACGAGTAAAGTACGCGACATTACGGGTGGTTTGCCGCGCGTAACGGAATTATTCGAAGCGCGTAATCCTTTTAATCCGGCAGTAGTATCAGAAATTGACGGTGTGATTCGTTTCGGAAAAATCAAACGCGGCAATCGCGAAATCAGTGTAGAAGCCAAAGATGGCGAAAGCAAAAAATACTTAGTGCCCTTGTCCAAACACATATTGATACAAGACGGAGACTTTGTACGCGCCGGCACACCACTGTCAGATGGTTCTATTACGCCTTCGGATATTTTGGCTATCAAGGGTCCTTTTGCGCTGCAAGAATATTTGGTAAATGAAGTACAGGAAGTATATCGTTTGCAAGGTGTAAAAATCAATGACAAACACATTGAAGTAATTGTACGCCAAATGATGAAGAAAGTACAAATCATTGATCCGGGCGATACACGCTTCTTGGAAGGTATGGCAGTAAATAAATTTGAGGTAGTAGAGGAAAACGACCGCATTTTTGACAAAAAATTTGTATTAGATGCAGGAGATTCCAATAAATACAAAGCAGGGCAAATCATCACTTTGCGTCAAGCACGCGAAGAAAATTCCTATTTGCGCCGCAATGACCTCAAGCCCATAGAAACACGTTCGGTACAATCGGCAACCAGCAGACCTTTGTTGCAAGGTATTACGCGTGCTTCATTAGGTACTAGTAGTTGGATTTCGGCGGCATCGTTCCAAGAAACCACAAAAGTTCTCAGTACAGCGGCTATCGGGGCGCAAGTGGATAGCTTAGACGGATTGAAGGAAAATGTGATTATCGGTAAAATGATACCTGCCGGAACGGGGCAAAAACGTTTCAGCCGTTTGATAGTAGGCACAAAAGAGGAGCAAGAGCGTTTAAATCGTCAGGAGCGACTCTCACAAATTGCCGAAGAATAAAAGAATATAAATTAGAATACGATTAAATAAAAAGGCTGTCCTCAAAAAAAACAAGGACAGCCTTTTTTATTTAAAAATAATTAAAAATTTTTCTATCAATTATCAAGCGCGAAAACATATTTGTCTTTGATGTATTGAACAAATTAGCGATGCTATAATACATCAGGATTTAGGCAGAGCAGATTTAGCGGCAGCCTTTTTATTTGGTTTTGGCGGAGGTACAGTGGTGCTTTCTTCACTTGCAGGAATTGTGGCGGGTGCAGGTGTCGGTTTTTTGGGGATAAATAAAGCGGTAATGATATAAGTGGCGATGCTCAACGACAAGCCAAACCACCCAAAAATAGCCAGATACAAAACTGACGACAACAAAATGCCATAAGCAAAGCGGTTATCTTTAAAAGAAAAATTTTTAAATTTCAGTGCAGGAATAGGAATTTCGCTTACGAGCAAATAGCTGAATAATGCCGTGAGCAGTAGCAGCACCACCGGATTCAATAAATAATCTGCCAAAGCACTATTACTCCACGAAAGCCCCAGCAATCCGACAAAAAACAAAGTATTGGCGGGAGTGGGCACACCCAAAAAGCTGTTGGTTTGGCGAGTGTCGATATTAAATTTTGCCAATCGCAACGCCGAAAATAAGCTAATCACAAAACCCGCGAAAGGCAGCAGCGAAGCAGCCGGCAACTGCGGGCTATTTTGCAGCAGCCACACAATAATAGCACCGGGCACTACCCCGAAAGTTACTACATCAGCCAAAGAATCCAACTGTTTGCCCAAATCGCTCTGCACGCCCAGCATACGCGCCACAAAGCCATCGGCAAAATCGGCGGCGGCGGCAATAGCAATAAAAATAACACTTAACTGTACATCACCTTTAAAAATATGATACAAAGCCAAGCAACCCATCATCAAATTGAGCAGGGTGAGTAAATTGGGAATATGTTGTCGCATGTTGTTGTATTTTCTCTACAAATTTTTTACAAAAAAACATTTTATCACATAGCGTATTGCTAGGTTCGTGCTTTTATTTACGATTCATCAAATCTTCAATTTCTTCGGCTTCTATTGGTATATGCGCCATCAAATCCAAAGGTTCGCTATCAGTAACAAGCATCATTTTCCAAACGAATGCCCAGTCCTTCTTCTTTGATATAAATACCCGGCTCGCAAGTAAATACCATACCCGGGCTGCATGGGGCGATATTTATGTCCTACATCGTGCACATCTAATCCCAAAAAATGCGAAGTGCCGTGCATAAAATATTTTTATAGGCAGCCCATTCGGGATTTTGTTGTTGTATATCGGCTTTGGAGAGCAAACCCAACTGCAATAATTCCGCTTCCATCATTTTGCCCACTTCGCGGTGATAATCATCTATGAGCGTGCTGGGACGCAACAATGCAGTAGCGCCATTTTTACGCGCAGCACCGCATCATATACAGCGCGTTGGCGCGGCGAAAATCTGCCATTTACAGGAATAGTACGCGATAAATCGGCGGCATAATTGGCATATTCCGCACCGAAATCCATCAACAAAATATCACCATTTTGGCACACTTTGTTGTTATCGGTATAATGCAGGCAAAGAATCTGCACCCGAAGCAATAATACTGCCATAAGCTGGACGGGTGGCGCGGTGTCGCAAATACTCGTGCACAATTTCGGCTTCTATTTCGTACTCGGTTACGCCGGGTTTTACGAAACGAAGCACGCGGTCAAAAGCCTTATCGGTAATATCAATAGCTCGGCGCATCAGGTCAATTTCAATATCGCTTTTGATGGAGCGGATTTGGTGCAAAACAGGAGCAGCGCGGCGAAAATCATGCAAAGGAAAACGCTCACGCATTTCGCGGGCAAAGCGCAAATCTTTGTAAGGCACATCACTTTCGTAGCGGCTGTGTTCGTTTAAGTTGAGGTAAATATGCTCGGCAAGCTGCACCAATTCCGAAAAAACAGGCTCTAACTGGTTGAGCCACATTATTTTTTTTATACCCGACACCTGCTGTGCCTGTTCTTTGGTATATTTGTGTCCTTCCCAAGTGGCGATATGTTCGTTGGTTTCGCGCAAAAACAGCACTTCTTCAAAACCCTCTTTGGCACAATCAGGAAATAATACGAGTATGCTTTTTTCTTGGTCAATGCCGGAAAGGTAAAAATATCGGAATTTTGGCGAAAAGGGAAAGTTCCGTCGGCACTGCGGGGCATTTCGTCATTTGATAAAAAACAGCGATGGAATTGGGCAACATCTGCGCCGCAAAACGCTTGCGGTTTTGTATAAATAATTCGGGAGAAATTGAATCGTATTTTTTCATTTTTGAAATGATTATTTTTAATAAAAAGCAAAGTTACGGTTTTTTCCTGCGTATAGATGTTGTAAGATGAGTAAAAAAACGATAGAATGCAATTCAAAAAGCTGTTTTGGTAATAAAAGAAACACGTTTGAGAAGCGATAATGTTTTAAATTTGTGCGAACCTTATCATTCAACAACTTTCTGTTTTCATACAGCGTTTATACAATTTGTGATACCCTCCGAAAAACGCCTCTACTTTGCTTCCATGCTACTCAGCCGTAGCATTAATGGCTTTAAAAAAGCACATTGTTACGATTTTAAGCGGATTTTGGTAGTACGTTTAGACGAAATCGGCGATATGATTGTGTCGTTACCTGCTTTCGAAGCCTTGCGTCACCGCTATCCGAAGGCACATATTACTTTGTTGTGCAAGCCATTTGTAAAAAGTATAGTTGCGCCTACGCCCTATTTTGACCGCATTGTGGAGCAAGTAAGCGAACTAAATTCTTCCTCTTCTTCTTATGATTTGATAGTGGAAATGCGCGGCACTTGGGAAACGCTCCATTTTGCACAACGCCACCGTCCGGACATTCGCTTGGACAGGGGCACAGTGCGCCTCTACAACAAACTCTTCCAGAAGCAGCACCCGCACGAGGTATTTACGAATTTGCAAGTATTACAGCCTTTGTTCAAAACCCAACCCTTGCCTGCCGACCCGCAAATTCAGCTTTTTTTATGCCCCGAGCATCTTGCCTGTGCCGATGGTTTTTGCAGCAGCATCGTATCGGGGAGTTTGCGGTGTTTCATATCGGAGCGCGAAAAGCCCTGCGCCGCTGGAGCATACAGCGTTTTGCCGAAGTAGCCGCATATTTGAAAAAAAACTACCACTGGCATATTGTGTGGGTAGGCGATGCTACTGAGCAAAGCGACATTGAAGCGGTGCGCCAACTACTGGATTTTGAAACGTTTTCGTTTGCGGGAGTGGGTGGTTTAATGGATTATGCCGCTTTGGTGCGCCGCGCCCACCTGATGTTAGGCAACGAAAGCGGACCTATGCACATAGCGGCGGCGGCGGGTGCACCCACGATTGGTTTGTTCGGACCGGGCGAGCCACATGTTTTTGCGCCTTTCGGCAAAAAAGCGACCTTTATTCATCACAAGTTGCACTGCAATCCCTGCACACAACTGCACTGTGTATCACCCGAACGAACCTGTATGAGTTTAATCAGTGTAGCGGAAGTATTAGAAAAAATCCGGCAACTGCAACCTTCTTTGCCTCCTCAAACGCCCCATTTTACCGCACAACCTTTGTAAAAAAAATTAAAGATAATTGACCTCTTTTTCGTCATAAAAGATTTTATCATAAAAATTAATGATATGAAAACAGCACACAAAAAAGTAATAATTGTAGGTGCAGGCTTTGGTGGAATAGAGTTGGCAAAAAAACTTAAGCATTTACCCTTTGATGTATGGTTGTTGGATAAGCATAATTATCATTGTTTTCAGCCATTATTGTATCAAGTGGCAACAGGTGGTTTGGAGGCATCAAGCATTGCCTATCCGGTTCGCCGCATTTTCAGGGGATATAGCAATATAGAGTGCCACGATGGCAGCAGTACAAGGCATCAACACCGACCGCCGCACACTCAGCACCGACATTGGCGAATTTGAGTACGATTATTTAGTGATTGCAACGGGCAGTACCAATAATTTTTTCAATTTTGAACCTATCAAACAGCAGTTATTTCCCCTCAAAAGTGTAGTAAATGCCTTGGATATTCGCAGTTTTATCATGCAAAATCTGGAGTTGGCAGCCATTACACAAGATGCCGCCAAACGTGCGACATTGATGAATATTGCGATTATAGGCGGTGGTCCGGCGGGAGTAGAGGTAGCGGGTGCACTGGCAGAGATGAAACGCTATGTGTTTCCGAAAGATTTTCCGAACCTTGATTTTTCTCAAATGAATATTGTATTGTTCGAAGCAGCCCCGCGCTTGCTGAGTGCCATGTCGGAACACGCTTCTGCAATGAGCCTGCGCGATATTCAACGCTTGGGAATTCAGGTACAATTGAATACAATGGTAGAAGACTACCGCGCTGATTTGATATATTTAAAAGGCGGCGGCACATTTTCTACGGCTACGGTAATTTGGACGGCGGGCGTAAAAGGCAATCCTTTGGCGGGGCTTGCCGCCGATTGCATAGTAGGAGGCAACCGAATAGCGGTAAACGACTACAACCAAGTAAAGGGTTACGACCATATTTTTGCCATTGGCGATGTTGCCTCACAAACAGACACCGAAAATCCGAAAGGGTTGCCGATGCTCGCTCCGGTGGCGGTACAACAAGCGCATCATTTAGCCAAAAACCTCCAACGCCTTGAAAAAAATCAGGATTTGCAGGCTTTTTCTTATCATAACAAAGGCGTAATGGCAACCATCGGAAAAAACAAAGCAGTAGTAGATTTGCCGAAAGTAAAATTTCAAGGCATATTTGCGTGGTTTGTATGGATGTTTGTACACATTTTACTATTAGTGGGTTTTCGCAACAAAATCATTACCTTTTTTGATTGGTTCATCAACTACATCAATTACGACCGTCCCTTGGGCTTAATCATAAGACGTTTTCATAAAACTTATACCGAAGAATAAACCAGAAAGCCCCCAGTACCGAAATGAAAACATTGCTATTCGGATAAAATAAATAAGCGGCTTATCTTTGCAGACTTAAAATAACAGCTGTGGATAGTGTAGAACGTGCAACGTTTACAAATATCTTATCATCTTTTAAATTTTTAGTAAATAAAAATACGCCGTATCCCCTCTTTATTCATCAATCCGAAGTGCAAAAATTTACATGTTTGAACTTTTACAAATTTTATGGAAATGGCGCAAAGCCATTTTAATCGCTTGTGCAGTGGCAACTGTTGGCAGCATTATCATCAGTTTGTTATTGCCCAATCAATATAAATCTACTGCTATTTTACGCCCCATCAGTCCTACACTCCTCGACCGTGCCGCTATTTTTCCAAAAGAAGGCTCAAAAAATGAAGTGTATTTATTTGGCGGAAAAGATGACATAGACCGTTTATTGTCTATCGGTGGGTCGGGGGCTTTGTATGGATATTTGATACAGAAGCACCATTTATATGCACATTACGGCATCGACAGCACGGCGAAAGAAGCAGAATTTAAGGTAATGAAAAAATTGACAAATAATTACGAAATTCTAAAAAATACCTATAACGAAGTAGAAGTGCAGGTAACAGACAAAGACCCCGTATTTGCGGCACAATTTGCAAATGATATTACCAATAAAATTGATGAAATAAATAGAGGAATTATTTTTGAAAAAAAGAATGATATTTTAAAAACGCTTCAGGTGCAGCACAATCGCTTGCAGCAAGAAGTAAAAACATTGAGCGACAGCACGCGCCGCCTCATTGCCGAAAACCCCCGCGACACCATCAGCAGTGGAGTATTGTATAAAATGTTGCAAAGCAAACTCAACGAATTTGGGGGCGTAAAAGAAAATTTGGAAGAGTCGCAGGCAGTTCAGCAAATGAATATGTCCACCATTTACATTACCGAAAAAGCTACCGTAGCCAGCCGTAAATTCAAACCCCAGCGCAGCCTGTTGGTATTGGGAACGTTGCTGATTACTTTTGTCTTGGGTGCAATGGCTGCCGTTTTTACTGAAAAATACAAAGAATATCAACAACAAAACGGCATATCGCAATAAAATAATACATACCTTTGCACACATTTTATTCAAAAGCCCTCTTTACAATATTGTATAAGGCTTGTAGTGTATATTTCACATTTTTGTTTTTAATATTATCCATTTAAACATATTATGTCAAAAGTTTTGATTATTGGCGCGGGCGGCGTGAGCAACGTGGTTGTAAAAAAATGCGCTCGTGTGCCGGAAGTTTTCAGCGAAATTATGCTGGCGAGCCGCACGCTCTCCAAGTGCGAAGCCATCGCTGCACAAATACCCGAACAAAAAATACAAACCGCACAGGTAAACGCCGACAATGTAGCCGAAGTAGTAGCGTTGATACGCCGTTTTCAGCCCCAATTGGTGATAAATGTAGCTTTGCCATATCAGGATTTGCCGATAATGGACGCTTGTTTGGAATGTGGGGTGCATTATTTGGATACCGCCAACTACGAGCCTAAAGACGAAGCGAAATTTGAATACAGCTGGCAATGGGCATATCAGGAGCGTTTTAAAGCGCGCGGTATTATGGCTTTGTTGGGCTGCGGCTTCGACCCGGGCGTAACACAGGCATTTACCGCCTACGCTGCCAAACATCATTTTGACGAAATGCACTTTTTGGATATAGTAGATTGCAATGCCGGCGACCACGGACAAGCCTTTGCCACCAATTTCAACCCCGAAATTAATATTCGCGAAATTACGCAGCCGGGAAAATACTGGGAAAACGGCAAATGGGTAGAAATTCCGCCGATGAGCATCCATAAACCGATAGATTATCCGAATGTGGGATACAAAGAATCATACTTGTTGTTTCATGAGGAGTTGGAGAGTTTGGTAAAACACTTCCCTACTTTGCGCCGTGCCCGTTTTTGGATGACTTTCGGGCAGCAATACATCACGCATTTAACAGTGCTGCAAAATGTGGGTATGACGAGCATCAAACCCATCAAGTTTCAGGGAATGGACATCATACCTTTGGAGTTTTTGAAGGCGGTATTGCCGGAGCCGGGTACTTTGGGCGAAAATTACACCGGAGAAACCTCCATTGGTTGCCAGATTAAAGGTGTATATGAAGGAAAAGACAAAACATATTTTATATACAACAACTGCAAACATCAAGATGCGTATCGCGATGTGCAGGCGCAGGGGGTGAGCTACACTACCGGAGTGCCGGCGATGCTCGGGGCAAAAATGATGCTCACGGGCAAGTGGATGCAAGCGGGTGTATGGAATGTGGAGCAGCTAAATCCCGACCCGTTTTTGGCAGAGTTGGGCACGTATGGCTTACCTTGGCACGAAATCATCAATCCCGAATTACCACATCAATACGATATATAATTCAAAATAAATAGAACAATTTGTTTTTTTATTTATTTATCTGAATACTGTTATTATTTAAAAAGAAAAAAAACAACTATAAATCCAACATACATAACAACAAAAACATGAAAAAAATATTTTTTTCGTTGGCTCTTGTGAGCCTGATGGCAACTGTTAACAGTTGCAAAAACCAACCCGAAAGTGATAAAGCCACCGTAGAGCCTGCCAAAGAAACAGCAGCACCTACAGAAGCCACCGCCACCGGAACTGCCTATAAACTCAATACCGCCACCAGCAAAGCCACTTGGATAGGCTCTAAGCCGGTGGGCAAACACAATGGTACTTTTGATTTCAAAAGCGGCTCTATCCAAACAGATGGCACCAACATCACCGGCGGCGATATTATTATTGATGTAGCTTCTTTGAAAGCTTTGGATCAGGACGAAAAAGGAAATACCAAATTAGCGGCGCACTTAACTTCTCCCGATTTTTTGGATACTGCCAAATATCCTACGGCTATTTTTGTTATTACGAGCGTAGCTCCTTATACAGCCCCTGCCAATCCTGCCGAAAAAACGGTATTGCAAGGTGCTACACACAACATCACAGGCAATCTCACTATTGGTGCTAAAACCAACAGTGTAACTTTTCCTGCAAAAATTACAATGGACGCAACCACATTAAAATCAGAGTCTTTGTTTAACATTGACCGCAGCCAATGGGGTATCAGCTATGGCAACGACAAATCGTTGGGCGATAAATTCATCAGCCCTACTGTTACTTTAGGTTTTAACTTAGAAGCAAGTAAATAATAATAATTTCTATTTATTTTAATAAAAAAAAGCCTTCCGTCGCAAAACAATGCACGGAAGGCTTTTTTTGTGGATTAGGTAAAATTGAAAGAGAAATTTCTTTTTCTACAATTTCAAAATATCTTTGGTGAGGGTATGGAGCAATTCGCCGCGATGGGTGATGATGCTTCCTTTGGTGATGTCTTCGTCCATTTCCCACCTAAAACCATCTTTATTGGCAAGATGCAACAACAAAGTGCTGATATTTTTGGAGTATAATTCGCTGGCATTGAGGGGCAGCAAAGACGGCAAATTGGACTGACCGATGATGGTGACACCGTTTTTCTGTACAATTTTGTCTAATTCGCTCCATTCGCAGTTGCCGCCCGATTCCACCGCCATATCCACTACTACTGCTCCGTGCTTCATCGTTTTTATCATATCGCTGCTCACGAGCAAAGGAGCTTTTTTGCCGATAACCAGGGCTGTAGTAATGACCAAGTCGGCATCTTTGATGTGGTGAGCGATGAGTTCTTTTTGTTTTTGTAAAAATTCAGCCGATACTTCTTTTGCATAGCCGCCCTCTGTTTTTACGCCACCACCTTCTACCATCAAAAATTTTCCGCCCAAGGATTCCACTTCTTCTTTGGTTTCGGGGCGCACATCGGTTACTTCCACCACTGCACCCAATCGGCGGGCGGTAGCTGTTGCCTGCAAACCCGCCACCCCTGCCCCAAAAATCAGCACCCGCGCCGGTGTAATGGTGCCGGCGGCGGTCATCATAAGCGGAAATATTTTGCCCAGCGCACCAGCACCGAGCAGCACCGCTTTATATCCCGCCAAATTCGCCTGAGAACTGAGAGCGTCCATTTTTTGCGCCCTTGAAATGCGCGGCACGGCATCCATGGCAAAAGAGGTAATGCGTTGTTGCAGCAGTTGTTTTACCAATTCGGCTTGGGTGTAGGGATACAAAAATGAAATAATGACGGCTTCGGAGCGCAGCGTGGCAACTTCTTCGGTGGTGGGTGCATTTACTTTGAGCAATACATCGGCGGTGGCGAGCAGCGCGGCTTTGTCGCTGTGTAGTTGCGCTCCGGCGGCTTCGTAGTCGCTATCGGCAAAAAAGAGCGCGTACCTGCTCCACGTTCTATTGCACATACAAAACCCGCTTTGGTGAGTTGTTTTACACCATCGGGCGAGAGAGCCACTCTGTTTTCGGCAGGGCGTGTTTCATTAACTACAGCTATTTTCAAGGCAAAATTTGATTTTTAAAAATTTGGTAAAAATGAAGCAAAAATTGACAAAAAACTAAGTATATTATACAGTCAATATGGAGCAGTAAGCTATTACAACCGGCATATTTTAAAAGTTGTATAAGTTGTTTTCAGCTTTTTACAAATATAGCAACAACATCTTATTTTTTACAAAAATATTTATGCTTTTGTATTGAGGTTGTTTATAATCCTAAAATAATTTATTTTTTACGAATAGCACAGTTTATTTTACAGACATATTTTTACGGTTGTATTAGCCCATAGTATTAAAAATTCCTCATCTTTAATAAAAAAATATCCTAAATTGCGGTGTGTTTGAATCATAAATACGCCGCAATTTCGTTTTGTATGCAAGTATGATTTACTGAGGTTTTTTGCAACGATTTTAGCCCCAAGTTGTTTTTTTTTATTTGTTTTTTTTTCTGTGTAATGATGATGCGCCTTTTTATTTTTCTTTTTAATGTTTTATTCCTGTTCGCTGCTGCTGCCGAACCTTTGGCAGCGCAAGAGGTGAAGTTTTCGCGCCCTTTCAAAATGAACAACAAAGTAAAAGGCTACTCGTTGTTGGGCAATACCGCCGAAGGCATTGCGGTATATGTGTATGGTGACCGCTATCATCAAATACAAATGTACAATCGCAACAACTTGCAATTAGAGTGGTCGCGCGATTTGCCATTGGAGTCCAAAAAAGCAAATGTCATTGAAATTTTACCTCAGTGGAATAATTTTGTACTATTTTATTCGCTCCGCCAAGATGGTATGGAGCAGGTGTTTGTACAACAATTAAGCCTCAAACTTAATCCGCAGGGCGAAAAAAACCTTATTACCGAATATAAAAGTGATTTCATTGCGCCACGCGTACAGTGGGAGCTTATTACCGACAACCATCAACAGCATATTGTGTTGCTCAAAAAAATAACCAGTGTCGGTCGCCTCGATGAAATTACTTTTTTGGGAATAGACAGTTCCTTTAAAAAAAAGTACGAAATTCCTTTTTCTTTTAATGACGGTTGGCAGTATCATTTGGGGTTACTCAATAATGACGGTACACTTTATTTGTGTAATTTGCACAGCAGACGCGGTTTTATTACCGCCAATGATGATTTATATGATGCTTTCAGCATTCATCAAATAGATGGGCAAGGCAACAAAAAAGAACTTACCGCCGATAATCTTACCTATACTTTGAATGATTTGGTGATGGAATACGACACACACAACGATAACTTGCTCTTGTGCGGATTTTATACCGAGCGGCAGCAAGCAAGCCAAAGCAACGGCTATTTTTTTACAAAAGTATCTCCCACCCGATGGTATTTGGAAAAACCCGTTTTTAAGTCTTTTGACGAAAACACTATTCAAAAAACACAATCCGGTAATACCACACTTTTTGGCAATAACAACACTTTAAATAATTTTATTACCAAAAGAGTATTGCCCCGCAACGATGGAGGTGTGCTGATGCTCGCAGAATCGTATTATGTAAGTGCTCGCACGATGTATAATACTTTTTCTTTATTTAATGATTTTGGGCAGCGCGACCGACAAATCAGTTCCTATTATTTTAATGATGTGGTGGCTTTGTCGCTGTTGCCAAACGGAGAGTTGGAGTGGGTGTCGGTACTGAAAAAAGAACAATATTCCGAATCCGACAATGGCTATTATGGTTCTTTTGGCGTGATGAACAGCAAACAAGCCGTTCATTTGATTTTTAACGAAACTATCAGTTTTAATAGCAATGTCAATGAATATTTGCTCAATACCGACAGTAATTATGCCGTAAAAACTTTGCTCAATTCGCAGGAGTTCAATGTGCTGATGGCGGTGCGCTATGCCCGACAGATTTCTAATTATGAAATCGTTATTCCGGCATTTAATTATCGCGGTGAGTTTCTGCTGGCAAAGGTGCACTATTAAAAGAGATTGCCCACAACCCTGCAAAAGTGAGCGCACTATTGAGCAATAACAACTCAAATCCGAATTTGTAGCCATTGAACCATTGCGCCGAATTTTCGCTCAATACATAGCATATCAAAGGGGCGGCGATGCAAATGTAGGGAACTAAGGTGTCGCGGAGGTGGCGGCGTGTGAACAATCCAAAGGCAAATAATCCCAATAGTGGACCGTATGTGAATCCCGCAATGCGAAACACCATATTAATTACGCTTTCGTTTTGCAAATATCCCAACAATAAAATAAACAGCAACATACACACCGACAACAGAATATGTACTCTTTGGCGGGTGCGGCGTAGGCTTTTTTCACTGATGCCACTTTGCTTTTTTTGGTCAAAATCTAATATATCAATACAACACGAAGTGGTGAGCGCGGTGAGGGCAGAATCTACACTGGCATAGGCAGCCGCTACCAAGCCCAACAAAAACACAACGCTAATAGCGATAGGAAAATAGTTCAATGCCAATAAAGGATATAGATGGTCGCGTTTGGCGGGAATTTCAATACCTTCGCGGGCGGCGTATAAATACAATAATGCGCCCATTGCCAAAAAAATAATATTTACTATCAACAGAGAAACGCTGCTGTAAAAAATGTTTTTTTGAGCCTCTCCCAAACTTTTGCAACTGATATTTTTTTGCATCAAATCCTGATCTAAGCCCGTCATTGCGATAGCTGTAAATGCACCGCTCAAAAATTGTTTGAAAAAATAATTCGGGTCGGCAGCATTGTCAAAGAAAAATATTTTGGAATAGTCGCTTTGCGCAATTTGTGCTGCCGCTTCTATCGGCGACCAGCCTAATTGTGTGCATAGCCAGATAATAGTGGCAAAAAGTGCCATCAAAATAAAAGAAGTTTGAAGCGTATCTGTCCAAATAATGGTGCGTAAGCCGCCGCCGCGCGTATAAAGCCATATCAATACCATTGTGAGGCACACATTCAAAACAAAAGGTATTTGCCAAGCATCAAACATAAATTTTTGTAATACCATCGCTACAATATACAGGCGGATAGATGCGCCGAGTGTGCGCGAGAGTAAAAAAAATGAAGCGGCGGTTTTTTGAGAATAATTCCCAAAACGCTGACCCATATACGAATAAATAGAAGTGAGCCGCAAACGATAATACAAAGGTAACAATAATAAAGCAATGCAGGTGTAGCCCACCATATTGCCCAATATAATTTGCAAATACGAAAACTGCTGATTGAGTGCGCCCGCATTGCCCACCGCCCCCGGAACAGAAATATAAGTAATGCCCGATACCGAAGCCCCCACCGCCCCAAAAGCAATCACATACCAAGGCGACTGGCGATTGCCTATAAAAAAATCTTCGTTGCTTTGTTTGCCGCCTGTAAATTGTGCGATGCTCAACAAAAGTATAAAATACGCTACAACAATGAATAGCATTAAAAGAGGTGTCATCTCGGGGAACTGATAAAGTTGTTGTTGCGGCTAAGATACAACAGTCTTTGTACAATATGTGTGCGGTACAGCGAAAGAGCCAATTTTGTTTTTTTATACCGCCGCCTTCATCAACTCTTCATACACTTTGCGCCAATTGCGCCAATTGCCGTGTTCGCTGAGGGTATGATTGTGCCATATCATCGAAAAAATACCCCCCGTTTGCTTGCAACGTTCAATGATTTTTACACTTTTCCGAATCGCTGTTTGAGGGTCTAATGATAAATAGTCGCGCAGTGTTACGTCCATCAGCATAAAAGGAAATATGCGTAGCGGTGTGCGCATTTCTTTTTTTAAATGATAAAATTCAAAAGAAGAAGCAATACCCGCCCGAAATCCTATTTGAGAAGCATAGCCCATACTGTAATCTTTTTGAATATCATTTTTTAGGAGATTTTCATAAGTATCCGGCATTTTGAGTTTTATAAAATGCTGCCTGCTTTTTATAATATCGTTCTTTACTACTTCTGATAGTTGCTGAATTTCTTTCTGAAGTATTTTAATATCGCTGTTCGAACGATAAGAGGGGTGTATGCCGATGTTGGCATAATCTGCTATGGATTGTATCAGTTCCTGATATTCTTTGTACTCAATACCTATGTTTTTGTCGTATTGCGCATATTCGCCAATCAAAAAAAAATATAAACCCTTCACACCCGCATTTTCGTTTTTTTCACGAATATACTGGTAAGTATCGTAGGGGTCGTGGCGTTTTCCCCATAAAATGTTGATTTGGTGATATATTTCTTTGAATTGTAAATTTTTGAGTGATAATAAGGCTCTGCCCGTATTGCGAACAAAACCTTTGTAGCGGTAGCAATATGCGATGTCTATGTCATACGAAGGAATAAATTTGTAGTAGCGTTGGTAGATTTCAAAAGATGAATATTCTTTTTTTAAAAGCTTCTCCAATTGTTTTACCCAGATATTGACCACCGGCTGACGCAAAAATTTATTTCTGTATGCAAAACTTTCCTGTGCCGGAAAACGCCCATGTTTATCCACCGTGTGCGGTAAATACTCTTCGTAGCGCGATACTAAATAAAAAACCGCCGACAAAATGTCAAAAGGCAAACAAGATTCTAAATGTTGATGTGCGAATATCGTGATTTCGTCTTCGTAAGTCCCTATAGGAATTTTTCGGTGATGTACGCCTTTTTCCGACAACAAACCCGTCGCTTTTAAAAAAATACCGCCCTTTTCCGGTAGAGGCACTTCATCGTAGCATATTTTGGGTATTTCGCTTTCCGAAATAAAATCGGCTTCGTTGTCGGTAACGCGGCACTCCGCTCCCATCAACTCTTTAAATACCAAATTGACGGTATAAAGCAGACGCGGCGTAATTTTGGAACTGTACAACAACAACAAAGAAGCCATATTTTTTATATTTTATTTTTTACAAAAAGCAAAAAAGGCTCTCCTGCTGTTTTTTAGCAAGGAAAGCCTTTTTGAAAAGAAAAAAACATATTTTTTATCTTATGTTTTTTTATAATTGCTGAGGTTTAGTTTTTATTGCTTTCAAAAGCACCGTCTAAATCAAACAACAAAGAAAAACGCAAAGTATTTTCTAATGGATTATTGGGTGTGCTGGAGGTGGATAACAAGTACGAGAAATTGAAATTAAATACATTGTAACGCAAGCCCAAACCAAAAGTTACATATTTGCGATTGCCTTTGGTGCGGTGTTCGTTGAAGTGTCCCACGCGCAAAGCAAATTGCTGGTTGTACCAGTATTCCAATCCTACCGAATACATCAATTCACGCATCTCCTCTTTAAAACCACCCGGCGCATCATTGAACGAGCCAAACATTCCACTCAATACGCCTGCTTCGCGGTATTCGGGAATACCATCGCCATCGGTATCAAAATCAGGATTATCTATTTCTACGCCATTGGCATCTAATATTTTGGCAGGCACCGGCGAAGGCACCATTAACTTATTAATATCGGTAGCGATTGTGATGGAGTTGTAATCGTCAATGTCGCGTTTTAAACTTGCACCCAAGCCCAAATTAATCGGAATAAAATCTTTTGCTTTGTCATCGCTGTAAGATACTTTGTTTCCGATATTGGATATTGATGCCCCCAACGCTAATTTTCCGAAATCGTAATCGTTTTGATAATATACCGATACATCGGCAGCTACTACATTGGCGGGTTTTATTTCAATACCATCTACTACGGCATTGCCCGCCAGATTGGAGTTGGCATATTTGAGTGTTAAGCCCGTCGATAAATTGTCGGATAATTTACGCGCATAACCAAAATCAAAAGCTACTTCGCGCGGATTGAAATCGCCCTGACTTTGTTGGTTAATATCTACAAACGAAATATTACCCAAAGAAAAATAGCGCAACGATACCCCAAATGTTTGCAAATCGCCGGCACGCATATAGCCGCCTACATGTGCTATAAAAATGTCTTCTACCAAATTGCGCAGCCAAGGTGTGTAGGTAATGCCCACTGATGAGTTTTGTTCGGCAAAGGCTAATTTGGAAGTATTATAAAATAAAGAAGCAGCATCGGGAGAAGTTGCTACGCCCACATCACCCATACCACCCGAGCGGGCATCTGGCGTAATCCGCAAAAAAGGAATCGCCGTAAAAACCGTATTTACACAGTCGCTGCCGCCTAATTCGCAAGTGTTGATTTGTGCTTGCAGCGGATTACTCAGGCTGATAGCCGCTGCCAAAGCGAGCGCGGCTCTTTTCATTTTAGGGTCGGTTTTAATTAATTTAAACATCTAATTTATGAAAATATATTGATAATAATAATGTTTTGAATTCGGGCTGAAAGTTAATATTTTTTTTGCTAAACCTATGCTTAAAGTTTTTTTACTGCTGATAATTATATGTTTTTATAAATTGCGTCGAGCAGGAGAAATTGCTTTCAAACTGTTGTGCTTTGCAAAAGTATCTGTGCTTTTTGATAAAAAGATGATGGATGAATTTGATTTTATCGCACGAGTAATAAGCGGTTGCTCAAATGTGCGGTGCTTTGGTGTACGGGTTCTTTTACGGTCAGCTCATATATATAAATTCCCTGCGATAATGTGCTGCCCCCGTCACTGTCGGCTTGCCAGGTGATTTCTTGGTTGCGATTGCCGCCATTAAGCGTGGCGTTGATGGTTTTTACTAATTGCCCTGCGGTGTTGAAAATGCGCAAAGTCGCCTCCAATGGCGTATCGTGGTAGTTGTGGTCAAAGGCAAAAGTGGTCTCGGTACTCACAGGATTCGGAAAGTTGATTAAATTTTCCAATACCAATTCTGTTTTGTCCATTACTACAAACTCCACCACTCCTTCGCCCGGATTGTTGTAACTGTCCCATACACGCACCTTTGCCGTATGCAGACCCGCACTTAAATTGCTCAACTGAAAAGTAATTGTTCCGTAGCGATAATCTCCTGCATTGGCTTCGTAGGCATCATTGAGTAATATCACTTGTGTATCTTCATCTATAAAACCTTTCATGTCGTGCCCGATGCCCGTTCCCGAGGCATTGAAGCCGCTGTCGTCATACAATTTTACAAATAATTTGGGATTGTTGTTGGTAATGCCGCCGTTTTTAAAGTGTTCGTCATTGATAAATACTTCTACCACAGGAGGTATGGGGTCGGTTTGGTTGTTGTTGCTGATACCGCCTACAATAATGGTGGTATCTACACCTGCCGCATCTGCTAATCCGGCTTGGGCGTAATAGCTTATTTTCCCTTGTCCCAATGAATAATTAATATCTTTCGGCACTACAAATGATAACTCAAATTCGCCGTTGCTCACCTGTGCCGAACCACGAAAAATGCTGTTTTTTTGCATAGAAAAATCTGTTTCTACGCTTCCTGCATCGCCCGCTACAGCTTTGTCTTGTGCGAGGGTGCGGTATTGTGTTTCTTTGTCTAATACATTTATATATACTTGTCCGTTGAAATTGGGCAATAATGTGCCTGTATCATCGCATATTTTTCCGTTGAGGCGCACCCGACTGAGTGCTTTGAGGGTATCGCTTTCTGCTTCTTCAATTTCAATAGCGGTGGTTTGTATGTCGTAGCTCGGATAATTGAGGCGGAGGGCAGGGTCGCCCAACAACGTAAATTTACGGTTGTTGATGCCGGTATTGGCAGAGGCATTTTTTGCCAAACGCATTACATCGCCGATAGTGGGCATTGCTCCGTCAATGGGTTCAAACAGATATTCCAAAAAATTGAGGTTCATAATTTTGTTGTTGCCCGCCGTTACAGGGCGCGTAGTGGTGACGCTCGCAATGCCACCACCGTCTGGATTGAAAATTACATATTCGCCGGCTGCTGTAATTTGCGGATCGTCAAAGCGGCTGAAAGTGCAGGTTGCCGTTACAAACAAGGGCAGTTTGTCTTTGTTTTTCCAACCCTGAATCATCGGAATATCTATTACCGCTTCGCTGGCTAAATTTTTTTCGCCACCGTGCCCTACATAATTTACTAAAAAAGTACCGTTGAGAATTTTGTTGTTGATGGCATCATTTACAGTCGGATAACGGTCGTTGCCTGAAGTAGATATTTGCTGATACGCATCTAAATAAATTTTATCTATATTATACTGAGGATATTTTTTTAAAAAATCGGTGTGTGCTTCGGCGTGATTGAGATGCAGATTTCCATCGCCGTCATCGGCAACAAAAGTGAGCTGATTGAGCCAACTCCCTTTAGATGCCTCCGATTTGTAGTGTTTTATTTTCTCAACAACTGCCAGGGCTTGTTCGGCATTATCCACCGAAATTCTGCCGATGGCTGCATCTAAAGTAAAGTTATTGGATAGATTGCTGCCTTCGTGGTCTTCTGACAATACAAAATAATCATCGCTGCAATAAGTTCCAACGGTGTGTTCCGAATCAACACTTTCATAAACAGGCACTAAATTGGTGTTTTTATCGGCATCTGTGATGATGTTTTTATAATCGTAAGAGGCATCGCCAAACAAAAGCACATATTTCAAGGGTGTGCCGCGCTGATAATACATTCTGATATAATCGCGCAGGGCGGTGATGTCGCTGTTGCCCGAAGCAAATTCGTTGTAAATTTCATCTGTAAATACCACTTTTACCGACAAACCGCTGTTGGTGCGGTGAAAATCAGCTAATGCTGTGGCGGCTTCTGAAAGCAGTGGCGTGGTGATAATCAGATAATCCGGCGATTCGGGAGCGTGTAGGTTTTGCTTTTCTATCTTGCCCACCGCTTCGGGAACTAAATAAATATTTCCTTCAAAAGCAATGAAATGATGTTCGGTGTCGGTATTATCTGAAATAAAAGTTCTTTGGTTGCTGCCAATGCTTTGCAACACAACGGCACTTACTTCGTGGGCTTGGGTGCAATCCCACACACGCAAAGAAGCAGGAGTATTAGTCAGCGTGTAGCGCGTTGCTTTGCCGATGCTTTTTTTGTCGTATATAAGGCGTTGCCCTTGTTCTAAAGATGAAAAACTGCTAAAATCATGATATTGTCGGGCTTGTATATTCATATAATCCAACCAGCCTTTGGTATTGGACGAATTGCTTTTTAAGGTTATTTGCAAATTGATGCTTTCATTTACTGCATTAAAAGAGGTGCTTTGCTCCGCTACATAAGCGTAGGGTCCGTAGGTGCTGGTGCCTACTTGGTTGTAATCCAACTGCTTGAGGAGCGTATTGTTGTATTTAATCTCAAATTGCGATTTTACAAACTCATCGCGGGCAGCAAGTGCCATTTGTGCGGTTACGGCTTCATCGTTTTTTAAATGCGGTACAGAAAAACTAATGGTACGGCTATATCCGCTCGTAAAACTTTCGCCGTACCAGCGTCTGCCGCTTCGCAATAAATTGATGCTTTCGGTTTCGTGAGCTATCAGGGCATCGCCACTTTCGCTTTCATATTCAACGGCAGCACTTGCAGGTGTTACTTCGCTAATTCTTTTTCCTGCACCTATATCAAAATTTAAAAAATAATGATTGTAGTCGGAGTATAAATGCGTGGTGTGATAATATTTTTGTGTGGTGCTGTCGTACTGCCATTGATGCGGACTTTCGGCATAAAAATAAATAGCATCGTCATTGTCAAAAACATTGTTGTTGTTTTTATCAACTACTTCTATGGCGTTTTCCAATAAATCATCGGCACGCTCCGCGCCTGCTCTTTCGGGCAACATACCTCCACTATTGCCATAAATACGAATTTTATTCACATTTACTTTGGATACATCAACCCCTAATTTTTCTAAAAAATTTTTATCCAGAATATAAATTCCCGTTTCCTTTAGCCTGAATTTATAAAATTCTCCCTGATTTAATACCGATTGTTCTGTATATTGTGCCTGAACCATTGATACAGCCAAAAAACTATAACAAAACAACAGCAGCAAAAAGCGGGTATAGTTTTTGTCGTACATAATTTATATAATAATTACTCGTTATAATTTCTCTTTAAAAATATTGCCGTCAAAATTTACTCCTTAACAACTTATTCTTTTTACTTGTTTGCTATCTGAATCAGAATAATAATAAAATTACAGGAGCTTTGCCGACAAAATAAATACAAAAAATACGAATTTCCTGAAAAATTAATCAATTTTGCATTTTGCAAAGCCAAGACATGAAACGTAGTTTTTCTTTTATATTGTGTGTAACAGTTATTATTAGTAGCTTTTGGAGCGAAAATAGTTGCGCACAAGATGCTGAATTTAGTCAATTTTATGCAGCCCCCCTGCATTTGAACCCTTCTATGGTGGGTTTTACGGAGCAGCCGCGTGTTTCTTTAAATTTTCGTGATCAGGGCGTGGCTTTTAACAATGCCTATATTACGATGTCGTTGGCATACGACCAGCATTTCAGCCGCTACCGAAGCAGTGTGGGCGGTGCTGTATTCGCCGATGTAGCCGGAGGCCTGTACAATACTTATCAGGTGAGCGGTTTTTATGCCTATCGCTTGCCCCTCACCGAATATATGAATTTGCAAACGGGCATACAACTTGCCTATATGCAGCGCAATATCAACGAAGGAGAATTGTTGTATTATGATATGATTGACCCTCAAAATCCCAACAGTTCGCTGCCGGGCAACGAAATGCCTTTGGTGGATAATACCCTGCACCGCTTTGATGTAGGCGCAGGTGCGGTGTTGTACGAAGAGGATTTTTATGTAGGTGTATCTGCCAAGCACCTCACAACGCCTTCTTTTTCGTTCACCGGAACTGATGATGCCAATAACCGACTGCTGATGCGCTTTTCCATACATGGCGGCAAAACTTTCTATTTGACACCATCCAAACCCGGCGATGACCGCCGCTGGTATGTAGTGCCTAATTTTTTGCTGGTGAGTCAGGGAAATTTTGTGCAAATCAATGCAGGAGCCTATACGGGTAAAGGTAAATTATTCGGAGGTATGTGGCTGCGCCATGTGTTGCAAAATACCGATTCCTTTATCGTGTCGCTGGGGTGGCGTAGCGGAATTTTCAGAGCCGGATACAGCTATGACTTCACCGTGTCGCAAATCAAAAAACAAGCCGGCGCACACGAAATATCGCTTACGATAGACTGGGGACAAGATGAATATTATAAAAAAAGAAATCGCTTGCGTGGCGGTGCTTCTTGTCCTACTATGTTTAAATAATAAAAAAAATAATTATTTTTGTCGTCTTTCGCCGTAAAACCTTAAAAACAGCATTTTTTTCTGTAAAAGTGAAAATTTTTTAAAAAAATACAGCATCTTGCACAATATTCATGCGCTGCATGACGTTATTGGCTTGTTTTTGGTTGCATTTGTTTTTAAAAAAAATATTTTTTCAAACTATTTTTGTTAAAAAATCAAGTAATTTCAATACAAATAACTAATTTTGAACGCACCTAAAATTTTGACTTAATAAAAAAAATATGATGAAAGGCATTCAATCGTTTTTGATGATGGGGCTGGCTCTGACGCTTGCCTTTACCTTTTCTTCTTGTTCCAAAAAAGATAAATCGTCGGCTACGGGCTGGAATTACAACGACCCGAAATTCGGCGGCTTTGAAAAAAGCGAGAAGAAAGAACAAGCCTCCGCACCGGGTATGATTTTCATAGAAGGCGGAACTTTTGTGATGGGGAATACCGAGCAAGATGTGATGTTTGAATATCACAATATTCCCCGCCGTGTGACGGTTTCTTCCTTTTTGATGGACGAAGCCGAAGTGAGCAATATCAGCTATCGCGAGTACGTTTATTGGTTGGGTCGTACTTTTGGTTCGGTATATCCCGAATATGTGAAGGCGGCTTTGCCCGATACTTTGGTATGGCGCGAAGAGTTGTCGTACAATGAACCTTATGTAGAGCATTATTTCCGCCACCCTTCTTACAACGAATATCCCGTGGTGGGCGTAACTTGGTTGCAGGCTAATGAATTTTGTCGCTGGCGTACCGACCGCGTGAACGAATTGAAATTAATTGAGGAGGGCGTTTTGGAATTTGACCCCGACCAAGTGGGAGAAGACCATTTTAACTCTAAATCTTACTTATTGGGCAAATATGAAGGTATTACCAAAAAAGGTATGAAAAGCTATAATCCTACCGGAGAAGAAACACGTCCGGTGAAATTTGAAGATGGTATTATGGTGCCTGATTATCGCTTGCCTACCGAAGCTGAATGGGAATATGCTGCTTTGGCTTTGATTGGTACACAACCCAGCAAAGGCGAAGAGCGTTATACCGAACGCCGTATTTATCCTTGGAATGGTCAGGGTGTGCGCTATACCAAAGGTGGTAAAAATCAAGGCGATATTATGGCGAACTTTGCACGCGGTCGTGGTGACTATATGGGTCTTGCTGGTGCTTTGAACGATAACGCCGAAATTACTGCTCCTGTTCGTGCTTATTTGCCTAATGATTTCGGATTGTACAATATGGCGGGTAACGTGAGCGAATGGTGCTTAGATGTATATCGCCCGATGACCAGCCAAGATGCCGAAGATTTTAATCCTTTCCGTGGTAATAAATTTGAAACTTTGGATATGGATGAAGAAGGTGCGCCGCAACGCGATTCTTTGGGACGTATTAAATATCGTGAATATACAGCCGAAGAAATCGGACAACGCGACAACTATCGCAAAAGTAATGTTATCAACTATATTGACGGTGACGAGGAATCCGGCTTTACTTACGAATCTGACCAAACTACTTTGGTGAGCGATAAATCGCGCGTTATTAAAGGCGGCTCTTGGAGAGACAGAGCTTACTTCCTTTCTCCGGGTACTCGTCGCTTTATGGACGAAGACAAATCTTCCAGCACCGTAGGTTTCCGTTGTGCGATGATTAATGTGGGTAGCCCGAACGGAAAAACTTTCAAAGCTCCTAAATCAAAAGCAGGACAATAATTATTTCTTATTTTCTGCGTTATTTATAAGCGACTGTCAATACTCAATGATTGGCAGTCGCTTTTGTTTTTTAATTCATTTGTTTAGCTAACTGATTTTCATGAAATTGTAAAAATTAATCAAATTACCCCCACATATTATCCTTTTGAAATTATTTGACTTATTTTTTCGTATCTATTATTATGTATAAAAGGTTTTTTACGTTGTATTATCAATATAAAATTTTAATACAGACTTAAACGAATTTGATTTTTACTTTTCCAATTCATCATTTCATATCAATTAAATTTACTAAATTATGAAATATCGCGATTTTTCTATTTTTATACCTTTTATTTATTTGTTTTTATTTCTTTTCAATTCTCCCATGTCAAGGGCACAACAACAACAAAGTTTATATTTTAACCTCAACTGCTATCGCACTTTTACAGAAGCAGATAATGTAGAAGTGCAATTGAATTTTTATTACAATTACGATGCCGGTCGCTCCGCTAATCAGGCAGCGTTTCAGATGGCATTGTACGAAGCTACTTCCGAACAGTTTTTGAATGAATCGTTTTTTATGCAGTCGCAGCCCATTGATGATGAGTTGTTGAGCAAAATGAAACTTGTAAAAACTTGGGAGCAAAATTTTTCTGATTATAATTATCAGCCTTTGTCGGTGGGAAAATTGCCGCAGGGTGTGTATGTCTTAGAGGCTGTGTCGGGCGGAAAAAATGCCGCTATTCCGATTATCGTAAGTCATTATGCTTTGATTACACAGGCATTGGGCAATGAAATGCTTGCTTCTTTGTCTGATAATGGCGGAAATATACACCGTGATTTTTCGGTGTATGTGCCCCGAAAAGGCGAAAAGAAACCTTTGGAAATAAAAGCTAAAAATGGTGTCGCTTTTGTAAAGTTGCCTCAAAAAGATAATCAATACCATTCCGCCTTACCTGTGTTGGCTATCGCTGACGGAAAGCTGAGTGTATCGCAAAGCTATTTTGATTATTATTATCAACGCCAACAAAGCCACCGCCAATATATTTTTACCGACCGCTCGGCTTATCGCCCTACACAAACAGTGCTTTTTAAGGGTATTTTGCGCGATAAAGAAAGTATAGGGTATGTTGTTTCCAAAGGAAAATTTGTATATAAAATTACCGACCCCAACGGCAGCGAAGTTGCTAAAAAAGAGGTGGAACTTTCGGCAGACGGTACTTTTAATGACGAATTTCAATTGACTCAAGATGCCGCACTCGGCAATTATTATATAGATATTTATCCCGCTGCACTACAAGAGGAAGAACGCTACCCTTGGTATTATAATTATAATGTACAGAGAACTGGTTTTTTGGTAGAAGAATATAAAAAACCGGAATACGAAGTATTGGTGGAGTTGGATAAATCACAATATGTGTCGGGCGATGCCCTGAAAGCAGAAATTTGTGCCAAATATTTTTTTGGCGCACCTGTTACCAATGCCGAAGTGAACTACAAAATTATTCGTGAGCAACTTTATACGCCTTGGTATTGGAGATGTGCATACGCATGGTGGTATGAGGATTATTATCCTTACTATCGTGAGCGCGAAATTGTGCATAGTGGTAATGGAAATATTGATGAGCAGGGCTGTTTTTATGTCAGTTATAACACCGATGCTCAAACTACCCAAAATTACCGCTACACCGTTATTGCCGAAATCACTGATGCCAGCCGCCGCACCATCAGCGGCTCTGCTTCGGCTACCGTAGCCAATACCGAATTTACCGTTTCTGCCCAAAGCGAAAAATATTACTACAAGCCCAATGATATGGTGCGCGTTATTGTTGCCGCCGCCGACTACAATCAAAAACCGGTACAAACCGACATCTATGCGCGGGTATATGCGCAGGATTATAAACACGGCTACAGCAACAAACGCCTGATAACGACTCAGAATGTAAGCACCAACGCTACTAGCGGCGAAGCTGTCGTGGAGTTTAAAGCCAACGAAAGCGGATATTACACCATTGAAGTGGAAGCCAAAGATTCACGCGGCAAACTCACCACTGCTACCGCTTATGCCTATATTTTGGACGAAAAAGATAATTTCGCGTGGTGGCAACAAAATGGCGCACAAATGCAAATACTTACCGACAAAAAAGTGTATAATGCTGGCGAACAAGTGCAGGCAATGATTTTTGTGCCACAAGCTGCCGATGCCCTTATTACGTTAAGCAGCGATGCTTTTCATCATTACGAAGTATATACTTTTAAAAAAGATAAAAATGCCGATACCAATGGCGGCGCACGCGAAATTGTTTTTGATATAGCTCCTCATATTTACGGCAAATTAAATATAGCCGTTGCCCTTTATCAAAATGGGCAATTGCAGTTCGGACAAGAACAAATCACCATTATTCCGCAGCAGCAGTATCTCAATGTAGAAATTGTATTTAATGAAAGCGACTACCGCCCCGCTACTACCGCCGAAGCTACGGTGCGCGTAACCGATGCAAACGGCAAGCCCGTGCCCAACGCCGATGTAGCACTCGCCACCGCCGACGAAAGCTTGTTTTTCCTTTATCCCGACAACACGCCCGATATTCGCAAAGTTTTTTATGATGCCCAACAACAACGATATGTAAATACAAACGCCAATCAGTACAATTATTACAGCAATAGTAATTGGTTGTCGCCTTTTGGTTTGGAATGGCGCAGATTGAAATGGAAAAAAAATGATTTTAATGCCGCCATGTTATCTGAATAAAAGCGAGTGGTATCGCTTGGCGGCGGTATATTATGGTGCAGAGCCAAAAAATGAATCTTTGCTGGTATCCGGTTATGTGTTGCACAAAGATAGCGGCTTGCCTATCACTAATGCTGATGTTTTGGTGGGAGATACTCATACTGTTACCAATGCGCAAGGGGCTTATACCATAAAATTGGATATGAAGAAGGCAGTGTCAGAAGGATACAGCCTCGCTGCAAAAGCAGCTTATAAAAATCAACATACGATTTTACAAAATATCAAAATAACTCCCAATGTAAAAGCGGTATTGCTCAATATAGCTGTTGATGATAAAAATAATAAAGAATTCAAAGAGGATATTTATATCAGTGATCAAATGAATGAAGTGGAGGCTGTTGCTTTTGCTGCGGATGCTGTTGCAGGCGGTAATAATTTAGATGAGGTAGTAGTAGTGCAAAGAGCAAGAGCAGTAACTACTTCTGCTGCACCCGCCGAAGGTCCGCGTAAAAGTATGGCTGCCAAAGAAAGTGCCAACGGTGGCGGCGGTGCCGAAGAAAAATTCGTAGAAGCCACCGTGCGCAGCGACTTCCGCGATGCCATCTATTGGAATCCATCGCTCAAAACCAATGCCAACGGCGAAGCCAAAGTCAATATCGCTTTGCCCGATAACCTCACCACCTGGCGCAGCACTGCCCGTGTAATCACCGCCGATAGCAAAGTGGGACAAACGCAGGCTAAAATTGTCGTTACCAAAAATTTATTGGTTCGTATGGAAACCCCCCGCTTCATCACGCTTGGCGACGAACTGCTCATTGCTACCAATATTCACAACTATTTGTTTGATAAAAAAACCGTAAAAGTTTCGCTGCAAGCCGATAATCTTACGCTCGAAGGCACTGAACAAATGATAGAAGTAGCCGCCAACAGCGAGCAACGCATCGACTGGAAAGTGAAAAGCGAATGGCTTACGCCCAAAGCACAACTTACTGTAAAAGCACTCACCAACGAAGAAAGCGATGCTATGGAAATAAAAGTGCCTGTGTTGCCTTATGGTTTGGAAATGGTAAAAGCTCAATCCGCTTATTTGGAAAATAACCAAGATGCTACCATCACGCTCCACATACCCGCCTCTGCCGACCTTCGTGCTGTGCAGGCACAGTTGAGTTTGGCTCCTTCGGTTACTGCCGCTTTGCTCTCTTCTATGGATCAGCTCATTGGCTATCCTTATGGCTGCGTGGAGCAAACCATGAGCCGCTTTATGCCTTTGGTGGTAGTGGCTAATACTTTACAAAATATTGGCACCGATTATCAAAGCACTATTTCAAGAGCCGAATTGGAAAAAATGGCAGCGCAGGGTTTTAAGCGTCTGGGCGAACTCCAACACCCCGACGGCGGTTTCGGTTGGTGGGAGCAAGACCAAAGCCACCCTTTTATGACTGCTTATGTGTGTTTTGGACTCAACAATGCCGCCAAAGCCGGATTTACAGTGTCCGAACATTTATTTGCGCAAGCGAAAAATGCACTCCGAAATCAAATAGAAATTAACAACTACGACAATCCGGCTACGCAGGCTTATCAAATGATGGTAGCTGCCGAATGTGGTATGAGCGATTTGTGGAAAAAACCGCTTGTTTCGGGTAAAGATGCTTACGAAATTGCTTTGTGGGCACAAGCTGCCAATGTTGTCAACGATAAAGCTACTGTACAGGATATGGTGGATAAATTGGAAAAATTGGTGCAGCAAGAAGGTGCGTTTGTTTATTGGGGCAGTAAAAAATTCTATTATTCGTGGCAAGATGACCAAGTAGAAACCACCGCCAATGTAGTGCGAGCTATTGCTGCCGTGCAACCGCAACACCCTTTGTTACCAAAAGCTATTTTGTGGCTGATGAGCAAACGACGCGGAAATGAATGGCACAATACGCGCCAAACTGCCATGATTATTTTTGGTTTGCAGGAGATTATTAAAAAAGAAGTAAATCCTGATTTAGCAGTAGAAGTATGGGTAAATGGCGAAAAAGTAGATACCCGCACTTTTGCCGCCGCCGATGTGTTTAAAAAGTCAGAGCCGTTGACACTCTATGCACAAAATTATCATGTGGATAAAAATGCCGCCCCTGATTTATCTAAATATAATTTGCTCAAACACGGCGATAATCACATTGTTATCAAACAAAAAGGAAAAGGCAGTAACTACGCCTCTGCCAAACTCACTTATTATGTGGCAGGAGATGGCATTGAAGCGCGTAATATTCTTGCCGAAAACGCGCCTTTTGAGGTGAAGCGCGAGTATTTTAAATTGGTGAAAAAAACACAAAAAGACGGCTCGCTTATTTATGCCAAACAAGCCGTTGGTACTCAGGATTTGAAAAGCGGCGATGAAATTTTGGTAAAAGTAACCGTAAAAGCCGACAATACGCAAGAATTTGTGTTGATAGAAGACCCCATAGCCGCAGGTTGTGAATTTATCCGCGATGAAAAAGGGTATGTTATTGAAGGTGAAGATAATTACAAGTATTCTGTCGGAAAACACGGCAGACGTATATGGTATCCGAACTACAATAATTGGTACACCCACCGCGAATACCGCGATGCTCATTTGGCTCTTACAATTACCAATTTGGGCAAAGGCGAATATGAATACAGCTATTTGATGCGTGCTCAAATTCCGGGCAGCTACAAAATAAACCCCACAGTGGCGCAGTTGATGTATTATCCCGAAGTGCGCGGTTTCAGCGATTTTAAATCTATCAAAATTGTAGATTAGTTATTGCTGGTTGCCCTGAAAAATAAAATCCCTTTGCTTCTTTTTTTGGAGCAAAGGGATTTTATTATGGTCGGTTTTTTTTCTTTTATCGCTGACCCAACAGCGTTTTTCCTTGTTTGAAACGTTCGCTTCCTTCTTTTAAAAACTGTTGGTACTCTTGCACATTCGGTGTATAACCCACTGGTTTGTTGAGCAACTCACCTTTATCGTTTATCAGTACATAATAGGGCTGGCTGTTGCTGTTGAAACATTTGATTTGTAAATAAGTCCACTTATCGCCCACTGTGCGTACTTTTTTGGTTTCGCCGTTTACTTCGTAAGTAAATTGCTGTGCTTCGGGCAATTTTATTTTTTCATCAACATATAAAGAAACCAACGTGTATTCCTTCATCTCATCGGATACGAGCGGCCATACATTTTCTTCCATTTTACGACAACTCACACAAGCCCAACCTGTAAAATCTACCAAAATCGGTTTTCCTGTTTTGCGAGCTTCTGCGATGGCTACTTCTAAATCATCATTGCTCCCAACAACAATACCCATATTCCCAAAAATATTTCGCGCGGGAGCAAGCCCCATTGTTTTACTAAGTCTGCGTTGGATAAAAACTTGAGGGCGAAAATCAGTTCAATGAAACCCAGTACAACTTTTACCACATTCAGCCAACCGCCGCTTTTGGGTAGGGAGTTGAGCCACGAAGGAAACATCGCAAAAAGTGCAAAAGGCAACGCCAATGCCAGCGAAAATCCGAACATTCCCATCAGCGGACCTATGTTTTGTCCTTTTACAGCTGCTTCTACCAACAAAGTTCCGATGATAGGACCTGTGCAGGAAAACGATACCAATGCCAAAGTGAATGCCATAAAGAAAATCCCTATCAAGCCGCCGCGCTCGGAGGCGGTATCGGCTTGATTAATCCACGAGGAAGGCAGGTTGATTTCATATAAACCAAAAAATGAAAGCGCAAATACTACAAATACCACAAAAAATCCGATGTTTACCCAAGGGTCGGTGGAGATGATGTTGAGCATTTCGGCACCAAATAGTTTAGTGACCAAAAATCCCAATCCCACATAAATAATAATAATGGAAAGCGCGTAAATGATGGCATTGCGCAAGCCGGAAGCGCGGTCTTTGCTGCGTTTGGTGAAAAAACTCACCGTGAGCGGTATCATCGGAAATACGCAAGGTGTGAGCAATGCCGCCAAACCTCCTAAAAATCCCATTAAAAAAATCCACCAGTTGCTGTGTGTGCCACTTTGTTTGTAATTGCTGGCATCTGCTCCACAGTCGGCGATAAGCCCTTCCAAATTGCCATTGAGTACGGCGGCAGTGGCATCAACGGCGGTAGCGGCTGTTGTTGTTATTGCAGCAGAATCGCCGGTAGCTGTTGCTGCTGCATTGTTGCCAAGGTCGCTGTTGGCGGGTGTGGTGGTGGCTGTTGCCGTTGGGCTGTTGTTGTCTTTGCCGTTTTTGGTAGTAGTATTATTGTTGTTGGCAGTGCCTCCTTGATTGTTGTTGGTAGCCCAACCTCCATTGTCAGCTTTATCGTTTCCTGACGACAAAATTCCCCCATTGTTTTTGGGTGAGTTGCCGACATTGGAAGAAGCAGGCGAAGTTTGGGGCAACTCAAAAGAGAATTCCACTTGGTCGGGCGGCAGACAGCGTTCGTGGTCGCAGGTCATAAATTCCAAATAGCCCGCTACTTTGGCGTTGGCTTTAGACGCTTTTACTTTTTTGACAAAAGTTACTTCTTTTGAAAATTTTTTCACTTGCATGTCAAAAATCGGGTCGTGCTTGTCTATAATTGCCCCGCGCTCTTCCAGCATACCGTCTTTCATTTCTACTCCTTCTTTTTTCTCAAAAGTAAAAGTAGTGGGTATGGGACCCTCTCCCGAATTATCTTGCGAGTAAATATACCAACCGTTGTCTAATTTTGCATGAAAAGTAAGTTCATACTCATTGTTGCCCAGCGATTTTTTATCTATTGTCCATTTTACGGGCTTAAAAATCTGTGCCGATACAACAAGGCTTTGTGCCGTTATCAATAACAATAATAAAACTATCTTTTTCATATAGTAATTATCTTTTAAAGATAAGTAACGAATTATATACAAAAATGTTTTGATGCAGTGTAGAACAATAAAACCTTCAAGATTTAAGCCAATCTTGAAGGTTTTATATGGACTATTTTGTTTGCATGCTGCAAATTTAGGGCGGGCTGCCGATAAAAAATGTCAATTAATGCTAAATACCATTAATTGTGGTGTAAAAATTTCTTAATCGCTGTTTTTCCTTGTGCGTTCGTGATTTTTACGGCATATAAAGCCTCCGGTAAATGTGCAATATGCAGGCGGTGGCTGTTGCCCTGACTCACTTCTTTGCTCAATACTGCTCCGTTGATACTCATCAGCTCAATGGTAGCTCCTTGTAGTTGCTCGCTTTGCAAAGAGAGGTAATCGGAGGCGGGGTTGGGCGACAAAGATACCGCCGCCGCAAAAGCAACATCTTCGATGCCTGTACCGGTTTGTATTTTTAAAATATACTCACCCGGAAAAATGGCACCCGGAAAAGTGGTAGCCGTAGGCAAAAATGCAGTAGCATTGCCATTTACATACACATAAGCAAATACTTTGATGCTGTATTCTCCGGTGGCGGCAGGCGTGCCTTCTATTTTCAAACAGCCTGAAGTTTTGTCCAGAAACTTACAATCTGCCGTACCGCACGAATAAGTAAAACCTTGCGGCATACCTTCTATTTTATAAATAATTACCGAATCCAAATCGGCGAGTGCGCCCAGCAAATTCAAAGAATCCGGTACTACGGCAGTAAATGTAAAATCGTAAGGCTGATTTACATAGCCGATTTTGGTAATGCCTAAAGTGTCCACATCTGCACCTACGGGGTCAGGCAAAGGATACACACCTACACCTTGGGCTTCGTAAGAAGCATCCGGCTCACATTGTGCAAGCGCAAATAGTGGAGAGAGCAACATTAACGTAAAAAGTAAAATGTTTTTCATTCGTATAAAAAATGTTGGAATAAATAAAAAAAACAAATTTAGTAAAAAACAAAGATAGTCTTTTTATGAAAAAATAGAAAGACAGCGGAAATATTTTATAAAATGCTTTATAATAAATGGCAGTTACTTTGTTCTGAAATATATGCTTGGCTATCTGCCATAATGTCTTTTATTTTTAAAAAACGATACTTTAAAAATGTAAAATATTTTGCAATGTCTCTATGGCTTGGTGAAAATATTTTATCGTACAACATAATTTTTTTAAATTTGTGTGAACTCTGTTTAATCTTGTTATTCAACCCTTATTTATATTGTAGTTTTTATGATGATGTCGCGCTTATTTTATTATAACTTGTTGCTGTGTTGTGTGATAGTGGCTGTGGTTGCCTGCAAAAACGAACAACCGACAACTGCTCCTACAGCCGCCCCTGCCAATACTGCCGCTTCTACCCCACCACCAGCTGCTGCTCCTGCCGATGCCAATGCACAGGAAATCGCCCTTCGTTTAGCCCCCTATCTCAAACGCAGCCAATTGGTAGAATTTCAGTTTTATGATGAAGGAATATCCTCCGAAACCGAAAGCAAAGAACAAATTGCACAATTTGTGTTCTTTTTAACCAATCAGCCCCCTGTCAAAAAAAATTGCGACTTTGATGGCGGCATCACTTTCAAAGATGGCGAAGGCAATATTGCCGCCACCATTGACTATGCCGTAAAAAAAGGCTGCAACTGGGCAAAACTAACCCTTGACGGCAAAAGCAGCGACCATCAGTTTACCGATGCCGGACTGAATTTTCTCAAACAGCTCCTTTCAGTGCAGGCACAAAGCCAACCCAATAACCTGCCACCACAACGAAAACACTAATTTTTTTTGCTTTGATTCAAGCACCTTTTCTATTTTTTTTAAAAAAAAGTAAAAAAATTTTAACCCCATACAATATTTTTTAGGCATTTGTGTTTTAAACAATAATATATCTAAATCATACAAAATATAACTTCATTATCAAAAAGCCTATGATACAAACTTGTACAAAAAAAGATTTAGTTCGCTGCTTATACCGCGAAACTTCTTTGGAAGAGAGCAAAGCCATTCAGGAAGTATTAGAGCAAGACGAACAACTACAAGCCGAGTTTATACAAATGAAAGAAATGAAAAATAAATTGTCGGCTTTTGCAGCTTCGCCCAGTTCGGCTTGTATTGATTTCATTTTGCAATATAGCCTGCACACTCAAAAAAACACTACTCCGCTCTCTTGTGCATAAAAAAGCGGATTTTTTTTATTGCCTGAATAAGGGGTGGGTGTAAATGCCGCGCTTCGCTAACCAATACCACAACGACACCCGCATCACACCCAATCCGTAGCGAAGGCTTCGTCTGAAATTGATAGATGATGCCTCTGCAAAGTATTTGGTCGGGCAGGTGATTTCTGCCACTTCATAACCTTTGAAAAGAATTTGTACCAAAAATTCATTGTCAAATATAAAATCGTCATCGTTGGCTTCAAAGTTGATGCTTTCCAGCACTTCGCGGCGGTATGCGCGATAGCCGGTGTGGTATTCCGACAATTTATTGCCGGTGAGCAGATTTTGAAAAAAGGTTAAAAAACGGTTGGAAATGTATTTGTACAAGGGCATACCACCACGCAAAGCTCCGCTGCCCAAAATACGCGAACCAATCACCACCGGATACAAATCGCTGGCTATAATTGTTGCCATTGGCGCAATGAGTAAAGGTGTGTATTGATAATCGGGGTGCAGCATTATCACAATATCTGCCCCTATTTCGAGGGCTTTGCGATAGCAGGTTTTTTGATTGCCGCCATAGCCTTTGTTGGTCTCATGACTCAATACATGATCAATACCTAATTGTTGTGCCAGTGATACCGTGTTGTCGTTGCTGCGGTCGTCTGTTAAAATAACGGCATCGGTGAGCGGAAAAGGAATTTCGCGATATGTTTGTTCCAAGGTGCGTGCTGCATTGTAGGCAGGCATAATTACCACTATTTTTTTTCCGTTCAGCATGTGTATGATTTCAGATGAAAAAATATTTTTTAAAGCAAATATAGTTTTTCTGTCTGATAAATCGTTTATAAACCGAATACCATCTTGCACTTATTTTTAAAAAAATAAAAAACTATATTGTATGAAAATTCATTCATCTGTTTTGCAATCTATGGCAATAGCCTTAGCAATTACCAGCTTTAACAGTGCTTGTAGCAGAGAAAAAGCACCGAACCTGTCGTCTGATAATAATAAAGAAATACAAGAAGTAGTTATTGATAAAAAAACTGTGCCGGCTTCCAAAGAAGAACTTGAATGTTCAAAGGAAAATAATCAAAACCGCAAGCCTCGTGCTTATTATTGTACCGGTTGCGGAATGGGTTGATGAATTAATGCTTTGCAAATTGCTTTTAAAAAATAAAAAAACTTTTAGTATCATGTTAAGCAGCATTTTACGTATTAAGTGTATCTTTATGATACAGTAATAATTTTATTTTTTTACACAATAAAAACTATATTATATGAAAATTCATTCATCTGTTTTGCAATCTATGGCAATAGCCTTGGCAATTACCAGCCTTAACAGTGCTTGCAGCAAAGACGAAACACTGAGCATACCTGATGGTGCTTTTAATGGAACGCAAAAAGTAGTTATTGATAAAGAACCTGTGTACGCTTCCGAAGCAAGGCCGGAGTATTCAAAGGAAAATAATCAAAACTATAATCCTCATTCTTGCCCTGCTTGCGGAATGGGTTGATGATGATTGATTATTTTATTTATGATGCCAAGCATACACGTCGGTTTATCGCTTAATTTAGACGGAAATTTGTTGTCTGCTGCTTTGCCTTTGCTGCAAAAAGGTGAAGTGGAAGCGTTTGAATGGTCTTTTGATGCTTTGTATCATCGTGCGGCTACACCATTGCCTGGGTGGTTCGAGGCTCTTTTGGATACTTTCAGTAAGGAACACCGCTTAATCGGACACGGTATTGTTTTTTCTTTGTTTAGCGGAAAATGGCTGCCCGAGCAAAACTTGTGGTTGCAACAATTGAGCCGTATTGCACGCCGCTATAATTTTGCGCACGTCACCGAGCACTTCGGATTTATGACGGGCGAGGATTTTCATAAAGGTGCTCCTTTGGGTGTGCCACTCACTGCCGCCACGTTGCGCCTCGGGCAAGATCGCCTCTGCCGCCTGCAAGATGCCTGCTCCTGTGCGGTGGGTTTGGAAAATTTGGCATTTGCCTACCATATTGACGAAGTGAAAAAACACGGCGATTTTCTTCAGCAACTCGTGCAGCCCGTAAACGGATTTATTATTTTGGATTTGCACAATGTGTATTGCCAAAGTGTAAATTTTAATATCCCCTTTGCCGAACTCCTGTCGCTTTATCCTTTGCATTTGGTGCGCGAAATTCATCTGTCAGGCGGCAGTTGGGCGCAGGTAGCCCACAAAACGGTTCGCCGCGATACGCACGATGCCGCCGTACCCGCCGCTGTGTGGGATTTGCTACAAACAGCTTTGCCGCTTTGCGAAAATGTGCAATGGGTGATATTGGAACAAATAGGCATAAGCCTGAATACAAGTGAGGCACAGCAGTTGTTTCAAAATGATTTTGTGCGAATGTCGCAGTGTGTAGCCCAATATTGCACCCTCCAAAATCCTGCTGCTTCGCCCGTAAAAAATTTTGCGCCGCCCCTCCTTTCCCAAATTCCTTCCGAGATTCCCGAAGATGACGACCTCTACCAACAACAAATGGAGCTGTCGCGTATTTTAGAAACTGCACCTGATGTAGAACAAGCCAGAGCCTTATTGGGCAATTCTGTATTGGCTCATTCGGCGTGGGCAGTAGAAAAATGGGATAATGCGATGCTCGCCACTGCTATGCAAATTGCCCAAAAATGGAAAGATGGCTTTGAGCGATTTTTTAAATAATTTCGCATTGTTATTACATCTTTAAATACTAAATAAATACAAATGAATTCCTTGGTAGATAAGTATCTTATTGATGGTTGTATGCGTTGCAAACTCGGAGCAACGCCAAAATGTAAGGTTAATGCTTGGCGGGCGGAATTAATGTTGCTGAGGCAGCTTGTATTAGAGAGTGGTTTGACTGAACAAATAAAATGGGGTGTTCCTTGCTATACTTTGCAAAATAAGAATATTCTCATCATAACTTCCTTCAAAGACTACGCCTGTATTAGTTTTTTTAAAGGACATTTATTGAAAGATTTTTATAAAATACTTATAAAACAAGGCGATAATACAACAGCAGGGCGCATCATTAAATACACAAATATTGGGCAAATAACAGAACATAGCGAAATCATAAAATCTTATATAGCCGAAGCAATATACATTGAAAAATCGGGGCAAAAATCGGAAATAAAAAACAATACTATGCCCGTTGTACCCGATGAACTTTTGGCAGAATTTGATGAATATCCTGAATTTAAGAAAGCGTTTTATGCCTTAACTGCCGGAAGGCAAAGAGGGTATATTATTTATTTTTTGCAGCCCAAACAAGCACAATCAAGATTCAACAGAATAGAAAAATATAGACAAAAAATATTGAATGGTGAGGGTTTAAATGACAAGTGAATCGGGGTTGTGAATTAACTAAATTTCCGTACTTTTGGGCTGCTGAAAATTGCTTTTTTGGAATATAAAAAAAGGCTGTTTCCGGCATACTTTTTTTGTATGGATTCATTGTCACAAATCGTATTGGGGGCAGCTTGCGGAGAAGCTGTTTTGGGAAAAAAAATCGGCAACCGCGCGATGCTGTGGGGCGCAATCGGCGGCACTATTCCTGATTTAGATGTGGTATTTTTGCCGTTTTTTGATTATATCCAACGTCTTTCTACACATAGAGGCTATTCGCACGCACTGTTGATATGTGTGTTGCTGGCTTTTCCGCTGGCGTATTTGGTATGGCGCAAACGTCGCTATCGCCACACTACCACACTTAATGATTGGCGAAAATTATTCGCACTGAGTTTGGTAACGCACCCTTTGCTGGATTGGTTTACTACCTATGGCACTTCTTTGTTTTTGCCTTTTAGCCGGCATCGCGCCGCCGTGAGCAGTATTTTTGTGGTAGATCCGCTTTATACTTTACCCTTTTTGATTTGTGTGCTGATTGCTGCATTTTTGCCAAAAATATCACCGCACCGCCGCTTTTGGAATTATCTCGGTATTGGTATCAGTTGTGCTTATTTGTTGTTTACGGTATTTAATAAATGGAGCGTGGAGCGATATTTCAAAGCCTCTTTGGTAGCACAAAACATCCAATATCAGCGCATTTTTTCCGCACCGATGCCTTTTGCCAATACGATGTGGTATAATGTAGCACAAACCGCCGACAATAATTTTTATTTCGGCTACTGCTCTATTTTTGATAATCGTGAGCAATTGATACCTCTGAAAAAAATAGAGCGCGACGAACACTTGTGGGGTGGGCTTGCCGATACGCACGCTGCTCAGGAATTGCGCTGGTTTAGCCGTGATTTTTATACCCTCAGCCGCAAAAACGATACTTTACATTTTCACGATTTGTGTTTCGGTACACTCACCGCCTGGCATTTTGACGAAGATACTAAATATTTTTTAGATGTAGAATTGCGCGAGCAACCCGACGGCACGTTACAAGTGTATGAGCATCAGCCTGATTTCGGAAGGGGCGATTTTAAAAAATTTATGCTTGAATATTGGCAACGTATGAAAGGTATTTGATTACCTGACCAAAGTGACATTGCCTTTTTCAAATTTTTCTACCATCACGCCTTCTTCCTGTGCTTTGAACGATACATACCAGAAATAAACACCGATGGCGGAAGCATCGCCGTTGAGTGTGCCGTCCCAGCCGTTGTTTTTGTCGGAAGTAGAAAACACCTGATTGCCCCAGCGATTGAAAATTTTAAATTCGTAATCTTCAACATCGCAGGCATAAATGGGTTTAAATTCGTCATTCACGTCGTCGTTGTTGGGGCTGAATGCACTGGGAATAAATAAAGTGCAGCAGCCGGTTTCGGTGACGGTGAGTGTGTCGGCGGCGGTACAGCCGGCGGCGGTAGTGGCTTGCACCCAATAGTCGCCGCCCTGAGTAGCCGTAAAATTGCTGCCACTGCTGCCGTTTTGCCACACAAAAGTAGCTCCTGATATAACAGGAGCCTGAATACTTGTTGATGAGTTTTGGCACATGGTACGGTCGTTGCCTAATGTAAACCCATCTAATGAAGTGTCAATAATTACTTGTGCTTCGTCTGTAATGGCGCATAATTTTTTAAATGAAATATCGTCAATGGCAAAGTCGTTGCCGTAGGTTTGTGTGTTTTGATTCACGATACAAATATCTGCGGAAGTGAGTGTACCCGAATTCCAGGTGGCATAAAATTGTTGCCAGTCGCAGGTGTTGATGGAGGCTTGGAAAGGTTGTTGGAGGTTGGTGCTGTTGATAGAAAATTGTAAAATGGCGGGGTTGTTGGTTTGTGTGGTGTCGCCGCCGTTTTTGGCAGAAAGCGACTGCACCCAAGTAGAAAAAGCATAATCTGTGTTGCTCTCTACATTTACTGTTTGGCACCATACTTTGGCGTTGGGTGTGGGCGAGCCGTTGATGCACATCATACCGCTGCTGCCGTTGCCGCTGCTGTGGTCAAAACAGTGCACCCAGCTGGGGTTGGCTTGTTCGCCGTGTACGCCTATTTTATAAGTGCCTTGTACAATTAAAAAAGAGTCGGCGGCGGCTATATTGTTATAATCGCTCGTAAATCCGGTAGCTCCATTGTTGAAATTGCCGTTGGTGATGAGTTCATTGCCCGAAACGCCTTCTACGGTGAGTGTGTAGGTGGTGGTTTGTGTAATATTTACGGTGGGGTGCAAGGTGTCAGGATTAGACAAACCCGCCAGTGGACTCCACGAAAACCCCAATATTTCGCCGTTGCTGTAGCTGCCGTTCAATTCGGCACTTTCTCCCAAACAAATAGTGGCATCATTGCCTGCATTTACTGTAAAACAATCTGATTGTGCCACACACCAATTCCCTGCCCAATAGCAGACTATCCACAGAAGAATTATTTTTTTCATACAGAAAAATAAATAGACAAAAATAAAAGAAAAATGTTTTTTCAAATAGTTAACACAAGAATTTGACCAAAATAACTCGGCGAGTTGTAAAATTAAATTTATTTCAGTGTTTTGTTATAAAACCCTTCTCTTTTTTTAAATTTTTTTATTTATAAAACGGCTTTCTATCTCTTGACCGGGTAACATAGGTACAAATGTAAATGTACCTTTTTCTTCTATTTGATATTTCCCTTCTTCCAATTTTGTGATTTTCAAACATGGTTTGCGTTTTGGAACTGTCGCCGTGTGGCACTACCATAATACCTCCTATTTTGAGTTGTTGTAATAGCTTTTCGGGCAACTCCGGTGCTGCTGCCGTTATTAATATTTTATCAAAAGGTGCTTGGCTTTGCCAGCCTTCGTAGCCATCGCCAAAGCGAGCGTTGATACGAAAAAAACCTAATTTTTTTGCCATAATTCTACCGCTTTTTTGTGCAAAGCTTGTATGCGCTCTATCGTAAATACCCGCGCCCCCAACACATGCAGCACACAAGCCTGATACCCTGAGCCTGTACCGATTTCCAAAATTTTGTCGTTGAGCTGTACATTTAACAGTTCTGTTTGGAACGCCACCGTAGAAGGCTGCGAAATCGTTTGCTCTTCGTCAATATGAAAAGCGCGGTCGGTGTAGGCATAGTGTGCAAAAGGCACTGTCCATAAAATAATGTCGGGGCACTGCATTGAGAGCTTGCAATACGCGTTCACTTACCATTCCTTTTTTACGAATTTCTTCTATCAAATGCAAACGCATACCTTGCGTGTGTGGTGTATCTACTGCGCCTAAGGATTTCATGTTTGGTTATAGGTGTTTTTATAAAGCAATGATGACTTTTTTTACTACTTTTGCGCTTAAAGTTGCACAAAATTAACTAATCCCTTATTTCAATATTTTTTTAAGGATAATTTTTTTCTTTTTTTAAATTATGATAAAAATAAAATTCGGCACCGACGGCTGGCGTGCCATTATTGCTGATGATTATACGGTAGAAAATGTGGCACGTGTAACCAAAGCAGTTGCCGACTGGTTGCATCGGCGTTTTGAAAATCCTGCCGTAGTGATTGGTCACGACTGCCGCTTCGGTGGTGCTTTGTTCAGCGATGTGGCTACTCGCGTATTTTGTGCCAATGGCGTAAAAGTGCATCGTGCCAAAAAATTCGCTTCTACCCCGATGGTATCTTTGGCTACTGTTCTGCTCAAAGCGCAGCAGGGTATCGTAATTACAGCGAGCCACAACCCGCCTTCTTACAACGGCTACAAGCTCAAAGATTATTACGGCGGACCTACCGCCCCCGACCTTATCAATGAAGTAGAAAATCTCATTCCCGATACGCCGGTAGCTGTGCCGCAGAGCGACCTCGCCACCCTCGAAGCCGAAGGATTGCTCCAATGGCACGATTTGGAGCAAATGTATTTTGATGAAGTGAGCAACAAATTTGATTTGGCTGCCATGCGCCGCTTGTCTATTGCTTATGATGCTATGTACGGAGCAGGACAAGATGTGTTGCCGCGCATTTTACCTTCCGCTACCCTTTTGCACTGCGATTTTAACCCTTCTTTCAAAGGGAGGGCTCCCGAACCTTTGCACAAAAATCTGCAAGAGTTGTCGCAACTGCTTAAAGAGGGCAACTACCACGCCGGACTTGCCAATGATGGTGATGCCGACCGCATTGGTATGTACGATGAGCGCGGTAATTTTGTAGATGCTCACCATATTATTTTATTGCTTATTCATTACATGGCAAAATATAAAAATATGAGCGGTAAAGTAGTAGCGGCTTTTTCTGTAACCGACCGCGTGAAAAAAATGTGTGCGCACTATAATTTGCCTTGCCAAATTACCAAAATCGGTTTTAAATACATCTGCGAAATTATGAATAAAGAAGATGTATTGGTGGGCGGCGAAGAAAGCGGCGGTATTGCCGTGAAAGGACATATTCCTGAGCGCGATGGTATTTGGATGGGATTGCTCTTGTTTGAATTGATGGCGGTAAGTGGTAAAAAATTGAGCGAACTGATCGCAGAAGTATATGATATTGTAGGTGCTTTTGTGTATGACCGCAACGACTTGCACATCAACGAAGCACTCAAACAAAAAGTGCTGCGAAATTGTCAGGAGGGTGTTTATCATCAGTTCGGAAAATATCAGGTGCGCCGCATTGAAAATATTGATGGCTACAAGTTTCATTTTGATAATGATGCGTGGATGATGATTCGTGCTTCGGGCACAGAGCCGGTGTTGCGGGTGTATGCCGAAGCCGCCGACATTGCCGCCGTAAATGATATTTTGAGCGATACCAAAGCCGTTTTGTTGGCGTAAGCTCGTTTTTTTTCTTTTATTCCATCGCATACAGCAGTAGCAAAGGGCAATATTTTTGCAGTGATTTATTCTGCTGCATATTGCTTGTTGTGCTGCTGTATGTGTTCTGAATAAAAAAACCTCTAAAAAAAGTATATAAAAGTGTCTGCTATCGTTGCCGCCCCTTATACCGTCAAACTTCAGCATTTTGAAGGACCCTTTGATTTGTTGCTCTATTTTATTGAGCGCGACGAACTCAATATTTACGATATTCCCATCGCCAAAATCACACAGGAATTTTTGGAGTATATTCATCAACTCAAAAGCCTCAACATAGAAGTAGCCAGTGAATTTATTTTGGTGGCGGCTACGCTGATGCGCATCAAAGCCAAAATGCTGCTGCCCCGCAAAGAAATCAACGAAGCCGGACAAGAAATTGACCCACGCGAAGAGTTGGTGAATAAATTGATTGAATATAAAAAATTTAAGCATATTCTGGAGGAACTGAAGCAGTTGGAAGTTTTGCGGGCTTTGCAGTTTTCGCGGGGCAATGCACAAGGCGAAGTGCTGTGGGCTTACGAAACTTTGGGGCGCGAAATGGAAATGGAAAATCTGAGCCTTTATAAATTAATGAAGGTGTTTCATAAAGTATTGGCGCGCTTTGAGCAAAGAACCCACGAAATAGTACATCAAGTTGTTAAGCTCCCTTATACGATTATTCAAGAGCGGCAGGCTATTTTGGAGTTTTTGAACGATGCCAATAACGATAGCGACTCCCTTACTTTTGAGTTTGTATTTGGTTGCTGCGATAATCGCATACACGCTATTTTTAGGTTTTTGGCTTTGTTAGAATTGATACAGGAGCAGTTGGTTGCTATTGTTATCGGAGAAGGATTTAATAATGCTTGGCTGAAAATTCAGGAAGAAGCTATTTTAGATGAAATTTGACAATAACAGCTTTTTTATAATACTCTACTATCTTAATCAACAACGATGATTCTCATTAGTGCCGGAATGCAAAAATCGGGGAGTGCTTATATGTATTTTTTGCTCAACGAAATGTTGTTGGAAGCAGGACACCCCCCCATAGAACAGATTAAACAACAACACCAACTCAATTTGGGCTGGTACAACCATATCCAAACGCCCAACAACAATAATATCGGCAAAATGTCGCTCAGAAAATTGTGGCATTTGTATAAAATTTCGGAAAAAACCGGCGATTTTGTAGTCAAAACCCACCACGCCCCTACTTGGGCTTTGCGTTTTTTGCTCCAATTCAAATTTGCCAAACTCATCTATACCTACCGCGACCCCCGCGATGTGTATGTTTCGGCACTCGACCACGGCAAAAAAATTGCCGCCGAAGGTAAAAATCATACTTTTTACCAGTTTTTAGACCAAAAAACCGCATTTCGCCAAATAGATAATTGGCTGAAAATATGGGAAGCATACCACCGCTTGGGCGATAAAGTGGTGATGGTGGCTTATGAAGATTTGCAGCAAGAGCCTTTGGCGGCTTTGCAGCGTGTCAATAAATATCTGGCTCTACACCTCAGCGATGCCGTGCTTACCAATATTTTGAAAAAATACGAAAAAGATAATTTAGCTCCCTCCACTTTGGGGGCTTTGCACTATAATAAAGCCCAAAGCGGACGCTACCAAACGGAAATGGAGCCGACAGTGTTGGCGGCTTTTCATCGGGAGTTTGGCAAACGCATCGCCGCTATGGGCTATGCGGTGTAGATTTTGTAATGATTTTAAGCGTGATTTCTTATTTCACTTCTTCGTAATCAACATATTCGCCTTGCTCGGCAACTGTGGTGTTTTTGCTACCTGAATGCTGCTGCTGCGAACCGTTTTTTTCTATACGAATATCGCCCACCGGACGCTCCGGCTCATAACCGCTTTGGCGGCGGTATTGTTCTTCGGCGGCTTTTTGCAGGCGCGAAATTGCTCCTTTGAACAGCAACTGCCCCAACAAACGAAAACCATAATATAACAAAAGTACCCAAAGTACGAATTTGATAATTGTTACCATATTATATATTTACAGATATTGATAAACGATAAAGCAGGCTAAAAAGTTTCGTGAAAATGCTCGCTGTGCTTATGTATCGTTGCGCTCCTGACATAGCTCTATCAATACGCCGTTGGTGTCTTTGGGGTGAATAAAGCAAATCAGTTTGTTGTCGGCTCCGGCTTTGGGCTGCTCGTTTAAGAGCCGAAAACCGCGCTGCCGAAGCGTATCCATCGCCGCCGCTATATCGGCTACTTCAAAGGCTAAGTGGTGTATGCCCTCGCCGCGTTTTTCGATAAACTTCGCAATCGGGCTGTCGGGGCGCGTGGCTTCCAGAAGTTCTATTTTGCAGTTGCCGCCTTCAAAAAAAGAAGTCGTTACTCCTTCGCTTGCTACGGCTTCGCTTTTGTAGGGGGCTTTGCCGATAAGGGCGGTAAATAGGGCGTTGGATTGTTCTAAATTGGCAACGGCAATACCGATGTGTTCCAGATTTTTAAATAAAAGCTCCATTTTTTTTATACTTTTCTAATCTGTTTTGCTTAAATATTGTTCAAAAGGCAGCCGCGAAGCAATAGAGCGTGCCAAAGTGAGTTCGTCCACATATTCTAATTCGCCGCCAAAAGCCACCCCCCGCGATAGTGTTGAAATTCTTAAATCGCCGCCCTCCAACTGCCGTGTGATGTAAAATATGGTGGTGTCGCCCTCCATCGTGGGGCTGAGTGCCATAATCAGTTCTTTTACGCTGCTGTCGGGTGCTTTGAGGCGTTCCAATAGCGAAAAAATATGCAGCTTTTCCGGTCCGATGCCGTCCATTGGCGAAATCAAACCGCCCAGTACATGGTAGCGTCCGCGATATTGCTGCGTGCTTTCTATGGCTATTACTTCGCGCAAAGACTCCACCACACACAGCAGGCTGTCGTCGCGGCGAGGGTCGGCGCAAATGCCACACACTTCGCCGTCCGAAACATTATGGCAATGCACACAAAAACGAATTTCGTGGCGCAACCGATGTATGGCTTCCGTAAAAAAATTCACCTCTTCGGTGGGTTGCTTGAGCAAATGCAATACCAAGCGCAAGGCTGTTTTTTTTCCGATACCCGGCAGCCGCGAAAACTCTTGTACGGCATTTTCTATCAATTTGGAAGGTATATTCATATCTATTGTTTCGGCGAGTAAAGATAAGCAATTGATAATAATATATACTGCAATCTATTTTTTTAGACAGACATAATGGCAGCTAAAAACTGTCATCATTGCAGATTTATTCTTTGTTTTGTCAAAATATTAGTATCAATATTATAGGCTTTTAAAAAAAATAAAACATTGCTATCTATTTCATTATCAATTATTTATGATGAAAAATAAATTCTTTTGCCTCTCCTGCAAACATAAGCCTTTTTTAAGCACAACTTTTGACTATACCTATATCATCTATTATACCGCACCGCAGTATATTGGTATTTTTTAACAAAAAAATATAGCAAAATCACCTACCTTTGTGAGTCAGAAACCAAAAAAATGGCGAAAGATAAACCAAGATTACTTGTTGCTTAAATGCTCTGTTGCCAAAGGAAATCTGAACTTAAAATTATATTGCTATTAAAATTTTTTATTTTTCCATCATATTATTAATTATAAATCTACAATGAGTTTTTTCGGAAAAATAATCACTTCTCTTTTTGGGGGTGATAAAAAGGAAAAAGATATAAAAGAACTTACACCTTATATAAAAAAAATAAATGAGGAGTATGACAAACTGCAACACATCAGCCATGATGAACTGCGCTTGAAAACCCTCTTTTTTAAAGAGCAGGTGCAAATCTATATCAGCAGCCTAAATCAGGAAATTGCCGCCGCCCGTCAGCGTGCCGCCTCGCCAGAGGTATCTCCCGAAGAAAAAGAGGTCATCTTTAAGCAGGTAGATGTACTCAATAAACAACGCAACGAAAAAATTGAAGAAGTGCTGATGCAGTTGCTGCCGCAGGCTTTTGCGGTAGTAAAACAAACCGCCCGCCGCTTTAAAGAAAACACTTCTTTGAGTGTGCGTGCTACCGACCTCGACCGCCAACTTGCTGCCATTCGCCCGCATATCATCATCGAAGGCGATACGGCGCATTACAAAAATGCGTGGATGGCGGCGGGTAATCTTATTACTTGGGATATGCTCCACTACGATGTGCAGCTTATTGGCGGTGTGGTGCTGCATCAAGGAAAAATTTCGGAAATGGCTACCGGCGAAGGTAAAACCCTCGTGGCTACTTTGCCCGCTTACCTCAATGCAATTGCCGGCGAAGGTGTTCATATCGTTACCGTTAATAATTATCTCTCCTTGCGCGACTCGGAATGGATGGGAGGGCTTTTTAACTTTTTGGGGCTTACCGTAGATTGTATCGACCGCCACCAACCCAATTCCGAAGCACGCCGCCGCGCTTATGCCGCCGACATCACCTACGGCACTAACAACGAATTTGGCTTTGATTATCTACGCGATAATATGTGCCGACAACCCGGCGAACTTGTGCAGAAAAAACACCACTATGCTATGGTGGACGAGGTGGACTCCGTATTGATTGACGATGCCCGAACACCCCTTATTATATCGGGTCCGGTGGAGCAGGGCGACCGCCACGAATTTGACCAGCTTAAACCCCGCATTGAAAAATTGGTGGAGGCTCAACGCCGTTTGGTAACACAGTGCCTCTCGGAAGCCAAACAACTCATTACCGAAGGAAAAACAGACGAGCAAAGCGGCGGACTGATGTTGTTCAGGGCTTATCGGGGCTTGCCTAAAAATGGTGCTCTTATCAAATTTTTGGGAGAGTCAGGTATGAAAGTACTTTTGCAAAAAACAGAAAACTACTTCTTGCAGGAGCAACAAAAGAAAATGCCCATTGCTGACCGTGAATTGTATTTTACCATTGATGAGCGCAACAACAGCGTGGACTTAACCGAAAAAGGAATTGAACTCATCACTTATTCCGGCGAAGACCCCACCTTCTTTATATTGCCCGATATGGGGTCGGAACTGGCGGATTTGGAACGCAATACTGAACTTTCTTCCGAAGAAAAAATCAATGCTAAAGACCAAATCGTAAACAACTATGCTATCAAGTCGGAGCGCATACACTCGGTGCAGCAATTGTTGAAGGCTTATGCCCTTTTTGAAAGAGATGTGGAATATGTGGTGATGGACGGCAAAGTGAAAATAGTAGATGAGCAAACGGGGCGTATTTTGGAAGGTCGCCGATATTCTGACGGCTTGCACCAAGCCATAGAAGCCAAAGAAAATGTGACCATAGAAGCAGCTACCCAAACTTATGCCACTATTTCTTTGCAGAATTATTTTCGTATGTATCACAAATTGGCAGGTATGACGGGTACTGCCGAAACCGAAGCGCAGGAATTTTGGGATATTTATAAGCTGGATTGTGTGGTGATTCCTACCAACCGAAAAATTTCCAGAAATGATAAAGATGATTTGGTGTATCGTACCAAAAAAGAAAAATACGCCGCCGTTATTGATGAAATCGTGCGCTTGCAAGATGCGGGTCGTCCGGTGCTGGTGGGTACTACTGCCGTAGATGTGTCGGAGCTTTTGAGCCGCATGCTCACCATGAAAAACATTAAACACAATGTACTCAATGCCAAACAACACGCTCGCGAAGCCGAAATTGTTGCAGAAGCCGGTATTGCCGGAACTGTTACCATTGCTACCAATATGGCAGGGCGCGGTACGGATATTAAATTGGGTGCAGGCGTGAAAGAAACAGGCGGATTGGCGATTATCGGCACAGAACGCCACGACAGCCGCCGCGTGGACAGACAGTTGCGCGGACGCGCCGGTCGTCAGGGCGATCCGGGTACTTCGCAGTTCTATGTGTCGTTAGATGATACCCTGATGCGCTTGTTTGGCTCGGAGCGTATTGCCAATGTAATGGATAAAATGGGCTACAAAGAAGGCGAAGTAATTCAACATTCTATGATTACCAAATCCATTGAGCGCGCGCAGAGAAAAGTGGAAGAAAATAACTTTGGCGTGCGCAAACGCTTGTTGGAGTATGATGACGTGATGAACTCACAACGTACCGTTATCTATACCCGCCGCCGCAATGCTTTGATGGGCGAGCGTTTGCAGGTGGATTTGTACAATATGTTTTATGAACTCGCCACCGATTTGGTAAATACCCATTTGCCCGCCGCCGATTTTGAAAACTTTAATATAGATGTGCTGCGATTCTTCTCGTTAGATACCGAAATTACCGAAAGCGAATTTAAAAGCACCCGCAAACCCGAAGTTTTGATTGATAAACTCTATCACGAAGCCTTGGCTCTTTATAAGCGCAAAAGCCAGCATATCGCACAAACGGTATTTCCGTTTATCCAAAATGTGTTTTCTACGCCCAATCATACTATTCAAAATTTAGTGTTTCCGTTTACCGACGGCAAACACGCTATGCAAATTACCACCACCCTCAAAGATGCTTTTGATACGCAGGGGGCGGCAGCTTGGGCGGCTTTGGAAAAATCAGCATCGCTCGCTTTTATTGATGAGGCTTGGAAAGAGCATCTGCGCCAGATGGACGAACTCAAACAGGCGGTGCAAATGGCAGTGCACGAACAAAAAGACCCGCTTCTGATTTATAAATTGGAGGCTTTTCAGTTGTTTAAACAAATGGTACAAGAAGTGAATCGTGAGGTGGCGGCGTTTTTGTTCCGTGCCGGACTGATGGTGCAGCAAGAAACCCCTGAAACCGTAGTAGCTACCGAAGTCACCAGCTCTTTGGAAGGTACTCGACCCCGCCAACTCAACGAAGGCTCTAATAATACACAATTGCGTACTTCGCGCAGTGAGGTGGGCGACGAAACCGCCGAAAGTGCCGATGCTTCGCAGCAGCAGCGGACACGTCCCTCTATGCCGCCGCCTGCTCCTGTGCGCGTAGGTCCTAAAATCGGACGCAACGACCCCTGCCCTTGCGGTAGCGGCAAAAAATACAAAAACTGCCACGGACAGCAGAGTGAACAATAAATAAAATTGGTTTTATATTCAGTTTTTTTCAATCGTCTCTTTTTTAGAAAAGAGGCGATTTTTTTTACCTCCAACACGCCCGTTCTGAGAACTAATACCAAATAAACATCTAAAAGGCACAGTTTGTAAAAAGTTTCCAACCTGTAATGGATTGAATGATAACGTTACTCATATCGTTGATAATATCAGTGACTTTGGCGGAGAGTTCTTCCAGATCTTTGCAAATAATGTTAGCAGTTTTGCCCTTGATGAATCGCCATATCATCTCTGCGGGGTTTAATTCGGGAGAGTAAGGAGGAATAAACAACAGATGAATATTTTTAGGAATTACCAATTGTCGGCTGTGGTGAAAAGCACCATTGTCAAGTAGAATTATCTTGAATTCTTCAGGCTTTTGTACGGAGAGTTTATCTATAAATATTTGAAAGCAGACCGTATTACAGTAAGGCATTTCTAAGGTAAGATTGTCTCCGTTGATGGGGGAATAGGCACCAAAGAGATAGAAGTTTTGGAAGCGATGTTGGTAAGCTACGATGGGTTTTACGCCCTTTGCGGTAAGGCATCGTCTTATATTGGGCAATAACCCGACCCTGCTTTCGTCAGCAACATAAATATTTATACACTGGCAGCCTGAAAGACGAAACTCCTTATTTTTAATGCCTTCTGCGTGTTTGATAAGTTTTTTTTAAAAGTATCAACCGCCGCTTCGTCCTTTTTGATATGGCTTTTTCTACCCACCTTGAGTTTTGTGCCAAAGTTTCGCTTCAGATACATCCTTACCGTATTGTATTGCTTTTCAATACCCAACTCCGACTTCAGCCACTGCTGTGCTTCTTTGTAGGTGCGCAACCCATTCTTGGGATCTTTTAGCTTTTGCGATATCCGCTCCTTGTCTGCTGTCTCGAGTTGGCTACGGAAATCACCACCTCTATTGTCCCTGAGCAATCCATCAAGTCCCTGCGATTGGTAAGTAGCTTTCCACCTGTTTATCGAACGCACAGAAGCCCCTGACTTGATGGCAAGAAGATGATTGTGGTGGATACCGCTTTGGATATTCATCAACATCTTTATTTTAGAAACGCCCTTCCTTTTGGCTTTTTATGTAGCTGTTTTAGGTAATCTGCTGACTCTTTTATGATAAGTTCTATGGGTAATGACATAATTACCATACCATAATAACTATGCCAAATAGTTGTTTTAATGGTATAAGCTAACCGAGTTCAAAACTTCCATTTGCCTGAACCTTTATTTTTAGGATGAAGGGATAGACAGGATTTTTGTTTTTCACAACGGCTCGGCTAAAAAGCGTTACTGTTCCGAAGGGCAGCTATGATTTTTTAACCATTGTTGGCAGTAGTTTTTTATTTATTTTCAGTCGTCTCATTAAATCTATAAGCGATTACTATTGAATCGCCTTTTGCGAATATGTCACCCGAAGAAACGGTTTTTTGTATAATTTTGTCATTACTGTAATCACTTCTTCGTCTGAAGTTGTAGTGATAATAACCGTTTATTTTGTCATTCAGTGCATCATTATATGTCCAAGTAGGTAGGTTCAATAAAGTATCCACAGTTTTTAGGCTATTTGTGGTTAATAACCCGAGATAGGTGTTTTGATAGTCAGAAAAAATCAGGTAATTTTCATTATCATAAGGAAAAAACATACTGAAAGTTAATCCAATGGTGTCAATTAAAACGGTTCCTTGGTTTTCAAGTTTTTTCCATATTTCATGTTCGGTTAGGTCAGGATACTTTTTGACTTTCCATTCTGTTCTTAGGCTATCTATATGAACATTTACTAACTCTTTAGGATATTTTAAACATTGAACTTTTCCGAATCCATCTATATGAGCCAAAGATTCTGTAATGTAATAGCCATCATCTCTTTTGTCTATCATTACGGGGCAAGTGCATTCAAGATAATAAATTGAGTCCTTTGATTCTCTTGCTTGAAACATCAAAGCACCGCCAAATTCTCCCTGACAATATCCATAAACTAAAAACTGGTCGTCAGAATAATACAGTTCACCAACTGCAATAGTGTCTTGTGAAAATAATAAGGTGTCAATTTTTTGGCTGGTTTGATTTGATAAATGAGTTTCCTGCCAATCCGCAAAACTGATTGAATCTTTAGGGCTGTCCAAATTGAAAACAGTTGTTTTGAAGTCAACGGAAGTTTCTGTCTTTTCCGTCTGACATCCAATTAATGCTATTGCTATTATGATTAAGATTTGTCTCATTTCAAATTACCGCCAACTTCCATTTGTCTGAACCTTTATTTTTAGGATTAGAGGATAGGTAGGTTTTTTTGTTGCCCACCACTTTGACAAAGTTCAAAAATTTGTCAAAGTTAAAAAAAAACTGAGTTAACCGAGTTCAGAAGTGAGTTAACCGAGTTCAGAAGTGAGTTAACCGAGTTCAGGAAGTGAGTTAACCGAGTTCAGAAGTGAGTTAACCGAGTTCAGAAGTGAGTTAACCGAGTTCAGAAGTGAGTTAACCGAGTTCAGAAGTGAGTTAACCGAGTTCAGAAGTGAGTTAACCGAGTTCAGAAGTGAGTTAACCGAGTTCAGAAGTGAGTTAACCGAGTTCAGAAGTGAGTTAACCGAGTTCAGAAGGAGTTAACCGAGTTCAGAAGTGAGTTAACCGAGTTCAGAAGTGAGTTAACGAGTTCAGAAGTGAGTTAACGAGTTCAGAAGTGAGTTAACCGAGTTCAGAAGTGAGTTAACCGAGTTCAGAAGTGAGTTAACCGAGTTCAGAAGTGAGTTAACCGAGTTCAGAAGTGAGTTAACCGAGTTCAGAAGTGAGTTAACCGAGTTCAGAAGTGAGTTAACCGAGTTCAGAAGTGAGTTAACCGAGTTCAGAAGTGAGTTAACCGAGTTCAGAAGTGAGTTAACCGAGTTCAGAAGTGAGTTAACCGAGTTCAGAAGTGAGTTAACCGAGTTCAGAAGTGAGTTAACCGAGTTCAGAAGTGAGTTAACCGAGTTCAGAAGTGAGTTAACCGAGTTCAGAAGTGAGTTAACCGAGTTCAGAAGTGAGTTAACCGAGTTCAGAAGTGAGTTAACCGAGTTCAGAAGTAAGCTAACCGAGTTCAGAAGTAAGCTAACCGAGTTCAGAAGTAAGCTAACCGAGTTCGGAGGTGAGTTAGCCGAGTTCTGAGGTGAGCTAACCGAGTTCTGAGGTGAGCTAACCGAGTTCTGAGGTGAGCTAACCGAGTTCTGAGGTGAGCTAACCGAGTTTAGAGGTGAGTTAGCCGAGTTCTGAGGTGAGCTAACCGAGTTCTGAGGTGAGCTAACCGAGTTTAGAGGTGAGTTAGCCGAGTTCTGAGGAGAGCTAACCGAGTTCTGAGGTGAGCTAACCGAGTTCTGAGGTGAGCTAACCGAGTTCTGAGGTGAGCTAACCGAGTTCAGAAGTGAGCTAACCGAGTTCTGAGGTGAGCTAACCGAGTTCAGAAGTGAGCTAACCGAGTTCTGAGGTAGGGGGGGGTACTTATATAGGTAGGGGGGGGTACCCCCATAGGTACCCCCCCCCACCCCTCGGCTACCCTCCAACAATAGTTGCAATAATAAAGAGTTATTAATATTTGCCTTATAAATAAGGGATTTTTATACTAAAATAATTTATTTACTGCACATATTCATTATACAGGCTAAGGTTCGTCTGCTTTTTATATGATAAATGATGAAACAGATGAGCATCAAAGATTTTTGATCGGAGAAAATCTGTTCAATCCATCAAATCCGTGTTCAAAAAACAAGGTTCAGTAATTATAATTAAGGTTTGCGCACCCAAAAAGCACACATCTTTTATCTAATTTTAGTATAATTCTTTCAGAGTTGCTCCGGTGGGCATTACATGGAGTTGCCACAATGCGCCCAATTTTAAAGGAAAATTATTGCTTTGATGCCCTGCTGCCATACCAAAAGCAACAGGAAATTGGTAGCTGCTGCAATGTTCGGCAATGATAGCTTCAGCAGATTTTCCGAAAGCTACACTATTGTCGTTCATATCCGTAAAACCACCCACTACCAATGCCGCCAATTGTGCCAGTTTTCTACTGCGTTGCAGGTTGCACATCATTCTGTCAATATGATAGAGGTATTCGTCAATATCTTCCAGAAACAAAATTTTGCCTTTCCAGCTTGCCTCCGAACTGCTGCCGAGCAAGCTGTACAAAACCGACAAATTGCCGCCTATCAGGGGGGCAGCAGATACCACACCGCCCCGTTGAAGCGGGTGCGGCGGCAGGTGATAGGTCATTTTTTCGCCGAAAAGTGTATTTTTCAAAGCATCGAGAGCCGCCATATCGGTGTTAGCAAGCGAAGTAGGCATAGTGGCGTGCAGCAAGGGTAGTCGGGAGCGGCGTGCGGCAATATGACCAAACAAAGCGGTGAGGTCGCTATAACCGATGAGCCATTTGGGGTGGCGGTAAAAGCGCGAAAAATCAACTTTATCCAAGATGCGCACGGTGCCGTAGCCACCTTTGGCAAACCATATCGCTTTGATGTTGTCGTCATCTAACATCATTTGCAGGTCGGCGGCGCGGAAGTCGTCATCACCGGCAAATTGATGCTGCCGTGCGCCGATGCTTCTGCCCACTTTGCATTTCAAACCCCACTGATGCAGTAGGGCAATGGCGGGCTGTAGCGAAACAGCATCAAAAGCACGAGCCGTGCTGATAAGTGCAACGGTATCGCCGACTTGTAGCGGAGCAATTTTTTGTGTCATATTTATTTTTGCGAAATATACGGCAAAAGTAAAGCGCAGTACGAAGGGTTTTTTTACGACAGGTTAATTTTTTTTGCGGCAGAAAAAAACAGCAATGGCAGAGCAGCATTTTTATTTTTTGGCATCTGCAAAAAAATTGCTATATTCGGCTTTATTTTATTTTATAAAAAACATAGCGTTCTTATGAAAGTTTATCACACCCCCAACATTAAAAACATTACGCTTTTGGGGCATTCGGGCAGTGGCAAAAGCACACTCGCCGAGTGTATGCTCTACGAAGCGGGATTACTAAATCGGCGCGGCACCACCGATGCCGGAACGCTCACTTCCGATTATCACGAATTAGAGCGCGAACGTGGCAGTTCTTTGTTCAGCACGCTTTTGCACACTGCTTGGAAAGACAGTAAAATCAATATTATTGATACGCCGGGTTTTGATGATTTTGTAGGAGAGGTGGTGTCGGCGTTGCGTGTGGCAGATACCGGCGTGATGGTGCTCAATGCTCAGAATGGAGTAGAAGTAGGAACAGAAATTATTTGGGAATATACCGAGCAATTTAAAACGCCGATGATATTGGTGGTGAACCAATTAGACCACGAAAAAGCCGACTATGACAAAACCGTAGAGCAAGCCAAAGACCGTTTTGGCAGAAATATAGCCATTGTTCAATATCCTCTCAATGCGGGTACGGGTTTTAATGCTATTATTGACGTACTCAAAATGACGCTGTATGAATTTGATGCCAATGGCGGCAAACCTATCAAAAAACCCATTCCTGCGTCCGAAGTCGAGCGCGCCGAAACACTCCATAAAGAATTGGTAGAAGCCATTGCCGAACACGACGACTCTTTGATGGAACTTTATTTTGAAAAAGGTGAGCTGACGGAAGAAGAAATGACACGCGGCTTAAAATTAGCCATGGTGCACCACGATATATTTCCTTTGTTTTGTTGTTCGGCAACCAAAGATATGGGCAGTGGGCGCATTATGGGATTTTTGAATGATGTAGCTCCGGCTGCTTCCGATGCGCCGCCCGTATTGCGCGAAAGCGGGAAAACCTTAGCCTGCGACCCCAAAGGATCGGCGGTATTGTTTGTGTATAAAACCATCTCCGAGCCGCATTTGGGCGATATGTCGTTTTTTAAAGTATATTCGGGAGTAGTACACAACGGCGACGAACTTGTCAATTCGCAGACGGGAGCGGTGGAACGCATCTCGCATTTGTTTTTGATGAACGGCAAAAACCGTGAAAACATCTCCGAACTCCACGCCGGCGACATCGGTGCTACGGTAAAGCTCAAAAACACACATACCAATAATACATTGCACCCCAAAGGTCAGCCTTTTCATATTACACAAATACAGTTTCCGGCACCGCGAGTGCGCACAGCCATCACTACGCCAAACAAGGCAGATATAGAAAAATTGGCAACGGCATTGCACGTTTTGCAAGAAGAAGACCCCACTTTGCATGTAGAACATTCGCAGGAGCTAAAACAAACCATCTTGCACGCACAGGGCGAACTCCACCTCAATGTGGCAAAATGGAAAATAGAACACAACTACAAAATACAAATCAATTTTGAGCCACCGCGTATTCCTTATCGCGAAACCATACAAAAAGAGGCACGCTCCATTTATCGCCACAAAAAACAAAGCGGCGGGGCAGGACAATTTGCGGAAGTGCACCTGCTCATAGAGCCTTACCACGAGCACATGCCGCCGCCTGCCGGTATTCAGGTACGCCATACCGACGAACACCTCATGCCCTGGGGTGGCAAGTTGGTATTTAATAATTGTGTCGTAGGCGGTGCTATTGATACGCGCTTTATGAGTGCCATTACCAAAGGTATTATTGAAAAAATGGAAAATGGTCCCATCACGGGCAGTTATGTGCGCGATATTCGGGTAAGTGTGTATGACGGCAAAATGCACTCGGTGGACTCCAACGATATGGCTTTTAAAATTGCAGGTATGATGGCATTCAAAGAGGCATTTCAAGATGCGCAACCACAGGTGTTAGAGCCGATTTATCATGTGGAAGTATTAGTGGACAGCGAAGCTATGGGAGACGTAATGAGCGACCTGCAAACACGGCGCGGCATCATTGAAGGTATGGAAGCAGAAGGACACTATCAAAAAATCATTGCCCGCATACCCTTAGCCGAAATGCACGATTATTCAGCCACCTTGCGCTCTATTACACAAGGCAAAGCCAAATACAAAATGCAATTTGACAACTATGCCCCTGTGCCTTTCAATATCCAGCAAGAATTGGCAGATCAACACAAAAAAGATACTCAGCACCAAGAAGATCATTAGCAGAGCCATTTTTTTGTATCTGATTTTTGATATTTTATATTTTTTGATATTACCGACACCTCATAAGTGTCGGTAATATTTTTTTACAAAAAAATGACAAAATCCACTATCCACTTTTTGAAAAGATGCTTTACCTTTAGTCAAGTTCAATGCAGCGAAATAGCATCGTTATCCCACAGCAAAACAACAACTGCGCCTTGGCTGTTAGCGGTGAAAAAAAAGAGTACCAACCGCAAAGTCGCAGAGCCGCAAACTCATTTTTCTTTATGAAAAGAACAAAACAATTTACGCGCCTGGCTATTTTTTATTTAAAACTTTTATTATGAAACACCACCATTTCCCCTCGTAGCCCGCGCCCAAAGCACCGCCGAGTTTGCGCCCATTGGCGCGAAGTGGAGTCTATTAATTGTATCTAATGAAGAAGGAAAAGATGAATATCATCATTCGCCAATAACCATATTGGGAGATACATTAATTGATGGTAATATATGTAAAAAAATGAGTGATATGGAAAATACACTCACCGGAATATTACACCAAAAAAATGATACTGTAAAATTTGTTGATAATGGAGTATTTTTTCCACTTTATATATTCAATGCTAATGAGGGCGATAACTGGGATTATTCTTTTATATCTTACGACTATGTTACTCAACAACAAGTGTTAGTTGGAAAAATTACTGTAACGGTAGATTCCATAACAATAGTACCTATAAATGGGAAAAATATAAGACGGCAGTATGTAAGCAGCGAATGGATATATCGCAATGTAGAATGGTTGGGAACAGAAGAAAACCCCTTTTATGATACCTATTTTTGGAAGTGGATTGATTTTCCAAGTGGTGCATATCCTTCATTCACCCCCTTACTCATACCCCGTTTTGCCGATAATCCCGTATTTCGCTATGTGCATTGCTACGAAGATGCGGAATATAATATTCAGTATGAAGCCTTTACAAACGAAGGACAATGGAGCTACTCTCCTGACATTGATTGTGATGCTACTTCTGTGGGTTTGGAAGAAGAAACTTATCTCACTCCTTTTTATAATGGCAATATACTTCTTTTTGAAGATTTGCCGACTACTGATATTGAAGCCTGTATCTATACTTTAGACGGCAAACTAATTCATAAAACAACACCCGATACTCCAAATAATCAATTGTATATAGATACTTCTTATTTACATTCAGGCATTTATTTGATAGTTGTTCGTCAGACCAAAAACGGAAAAATACTTTATAAACACATCATCTTAAAATGATATATTATCTAAAACAACTCCGCGCCTTAGTACCTTAGCGGTGAAAAAAAAGCTACCAAAACTGCAAAGTCGCAGAGCCGCAAAGAGAAAGAAGAAAAAAACAACTCCGCGCCTTAGTACCTTAGCGGTGAAAAAGATACCAACCGCAAAGCCGGAAAATTGCGCTATTCCAAACGCATCAGTTGAAAACTTTGCTCATGGAGGTTACTTTTTACCGATAATAGATATACACCTTTGGGTAAATGAGCAGCTTCAATGAGCATCAAATCGCCCGAATTTTGCTGCCATTGCCCCAGCAACGCGCCTTTCATATCCCACAATGCCGCCTCTGCTGAAGTAGTATTTTCAGGAAAACGCAACCACAAAATATTGCCACTTATCGCAAACTGCCCCGAATTGAGCAATTCTATTTTTCCGCTTCGGGCGATGCTATCCACACACACGGCAGTAGTAATACGAACCGAATCCACAAACACCAAATTGTCGCTGTCGGTTACTGTTACCCAATAAGTAGTGGTGCGGCTGGGCGCAGCCACCACCACCGCCGAATTAGTATTTTCCAATCCGATAGCAGGCGACCATTTTACGGTGGCATTTAAAGGTAAAATCAATTCATTGCCCAATATTACGGTATCGCCCAAACAAACATCACGGTCGGCTCCGGCATCGGCGACATAATCCCACAAACCTCTTTTGTAGAAATAAGGAATAATGGTTTTGAGATGAGCACCGTTGTACAGCATTATATCGGCATCGGCATAAGCGCGCGCCACATTTTTCATAGTGATATTACTTGCTGAACTGTACAAAGTTTGCAACAACAACTTATCGCTGACCTCTCTGCCCAATTCTTCCCACAATTCCATCAACACCGAAGATAATATTTCGCTGCGATAATAAATATCTTCTTTGTTGTCTTCGGGATAATGCTTGGTGCTGTTGCTGAAACGCCCACTCCAAAATTCATTGTGTCCGTCCCATGTGAACGTCCGCATCCATGAAAATTCGCTCAAAGACCGCGAAAAAGAGCAGGCGATATAATCGCCGAAAGCCTCATCAATAGAGCGGCGTTCGGTGCCGTCATTGGTGTAGGGCGAAGCATAGTGCGACAAAGCGTGCGTATATTCGTGAATCACCACATCGGCATCTTCGGCATCATCAACGCCGCCTTCGCCAAAGGTAAGCCGTTCATCATTGGGAGCAGCACCCGGGTTGAAAAAAGAATTGTCTTCGCCATTGCTGCCGTGCGCATCTATTTTTATTTTGCTGTATAAATTCTCAAATCCCAAACTGCGGACATATTGCTGAAAACTGACGACATGATAATAAGCATTTACATCTTCAAAACCCTGCTCGGCGCGAGTAAACATAAATTCGGGTATTGGGCTTTTGGCAGGTGCGCCGGTGGGTGCTGAGTGGTCGCTGGCAATGGCGTAGTCGTTTTCCAATACAAAAAAGCCATTTTTGTAGCTGCACGGCATATCCACTTGTATGCGTACATTATTGAGTTCGGCTTTGTCGGCATCGTTATCATCTTTGTAGGGTGTGCCGTAAAATACATTTTGTTGTGTGAGGGGGTCGGGCATAAATACCATAGCCTGAGCGATGCTGTCGTTGGTGGAGCGGCGGCGGTGGCTGCCGTAGTAGCTGGAGTTATCGCGCTCATAGAGGAGTTGTCCTTGTTCGTCAATCCAGCACTCGCGATATTGTGCGCCGCCATTTTGCACAATAATACCCTGAATTTCCCACACTGCCTGTTGGTTATTGGTAAAAAACAATACTTTTTTTGGTTTGCAGCCTTCCAACAGCGCGGCGGTGAGGTTATTGTATGTGCGTTGGCGGCTACCGATATATTGCTGAAAAACCAGCGTTGGCGGCAGCATATTCACCGAAGCAGGTATATTATCGGCGATATGAAAAGTATTGTCAAAAATGGAATATATTTTTCCATTCTTATCCATATTTACTTTTATAGTGCCCTGATACACTTCATACGAACCCACCATTTGCTGAAATACAACATGAATACCGGCAGGGCTTTCTGTGATGCGGCTGCATTGCAATTCAGTGGAACGGGTGCTGTGCGGCGAAGCGGGCAGATATTGGTGCAGCAGCATTTGTCGCAACTGCTCTATATTGTGCGTACTGCTACGGTCGGCGGCATTGCTGTTGAAATTCGGAACAAAGGTGCGCGGAAAATGAGCCGCAGCGCGGCGGTTTTCATAAAATTGAGCAGTAGCCGTGCTATTGTTATCTTGTGCGCTTATCGTACCCATAGCGCACCAAACACAACACAGCAGCCACAAGAAGTATTTATTATTGACGATGCTTATACGATGATATATCATAGCCGAATTTTTTTAAAAAAATCTTTAACAATCAAAATGCTAAAATACGTTATATTTTTTAAATCTTTGTTGGCGAGGCAGTAGTAGTAGTTTGCAGCATTGTAAAACACATTATTTTTACAACAGAAAAAAACGCAATGAACCAGCACCACACTACTACTATTTATGAAAAAGAGTATGTAAAACACCTCTTTGACCGCATGAGCCGCTCGTATGAAAGAATGAATTACATCACATCATTTGGATTTTCTTTGCGGTGGCGCAGACAATTTTTGAAAGTTTTTGAAAAAAATAAGGACGAAAAAACACCCGCCATCATAGACTTAATGACGGGTATGGGCGAAACGTGGGCAGCCATTCGGCAACAATTTCCCCTATCGCAGCTCACTGCTTTGGATTTTTCGGAGGGTATGCTGCGATACGCTCACCACAAAAACAACAAACAATATGGTGGTTCGGTTGTGCTTGTACAACAAGATATATTAGCAAATTCATTGCCTGCCCAACATTTTGATTATGTAATCTGTGCATTTGGTCTTAAAATCTTCAATGCCGGACAACTAAATAGTCTGGCACAGGAAATCGAGCGTATTTTAAAACCACAAGGGCAATTTTCGTTTATTGAAATTTCAAAACCGCACGGGTTGATATTGCGTACTTTGTACGGTTTTTATCTCGGAAAAGTTATTCCTTTGTTTGGGTTTGCTGTTGTTGGCAAATCCGCAGGAATACAAAATGCTCTGGACATATACACAGCAATTCGGCGATGCCCGTGCAGCAGCCACTATTTTTGAAGCGGCGGGATTGGAAGTAACTTTTACGTCTTATTTTGGGGGTTGTGCAACAGGATTTTACGGCAGAAAGAAATAATCATATTTTTATACATTTAGAAAAATACCTTCCCACAGCAGCCTGATACCACTCTATGATGTAAGAGCCTTGCGGCAATGCCGATATATCTATGGCATCGCCACTGATAAATGATGAATGTGTGAGCAATAATTTACCGGTTATCGTCCATACCCGCACGGTAGCTTCGGGAGCAGGTGCGATAATATGGAGGTAATTTTGCACCGGATTAGGCGAAATTTGCAAAGCATACATCACATTATCCTTTTGGGCATCGTTGTTTTCTTTTTTGCCGTTGCCGTCTTTATCGCTGGTAGCCCAGTTGGTGCCGCCCAAAGAGCCGCTACCGCCGATAATTACATTGCCAATACCACCACTGCCATTGATAACAATATCATCAATGATACTAACAGAGCCGCTATCCGGTTCAGGAGTTACGCACGAAAAATCTACGGGGTCTAAATCAGGGCAATTATCAAAAACAGGAAGATCGCCGTAAAAACTATTACCCGGGCATATTTTTATAATTCTCAAACTTTCAGCGTTGGAAATATCGGGCAAAGTACCCGATAGATTATTATGCGACACATCTATTTCCGACAAATTAGCATTGCCGGACAAGTCAGGAAATGCACCACTCAAATTGTTATAGGAAAGATTCAATTCATTACCCATACCCAAATCGGTGATAGTACCGGAAAAATTATTGTGTGAAAGATTTAATCTCTGATACCACTCTAAACTCGGCAAAGCACCTGAGAGATGATTGAAAGATACATCTAAATAGCTCCAACTATTCATAAAGTTGATATGAGGCAGTGCGCCGCTAAATTGATTATGGCTTATATTTAGGGAGCTGCCAAACTGGTTGTCTATCAAACCCGACAAATCGCCGCTTAATTGGTTGTGCGAAGCATTTAAAGCACCAAAATAACTCAAGGGCAAACCTCCGCTCAGTTGATTATACGATACATCTAAGCTAAAACTATGGTATTCGGAGTCGGGATAATCATAAGAAAAAGTAGGAATTTGCCCAACCAATTGGTTATGTGAAGCATCAATAAATAACATATCGGGCAGGTATGAAAAATCGGGAATTTGCCCGTTGAGTTGGTTGTACGATACATCAAAAGCATACAAATACGGCGCATAAACTAAATCAGGAATTTGCCCGCTGAGTTGGTTGTACGATACATCAAAAACTTTCAAATCCGGCGCATAAACTAAATCGGGAATTTGCCCACTGAATTGATTATGTGATAGATTGACAGTAGAGTTGTTAGAGTAATTTGTAAAAGAGGGTATAGAGCCGCTAAACTGATTGTAGGATAAATTTAGATCGAAAGCATACGGTATTTGTGAAATAGAGCCGCTAAACTGATTGTGAGATAAATCCACTAGATTAAAAGCACTTGGCATTTGGGAGATAGAGCCACTAAACTGATTGTAAGATAAATTTAAAGAATAGAAGGGCGTATTACCCAAAGCAGCGGGCAGGTTGCCGCCAATTTGATTATTGTCGAGGAACAACTCGCCAACAGCCCAAGTATTAGAATTATCGGGCAATGTTCCGGTTAAATTGTTATTGGGCAAATTGATAGAAGATATTCCGTTGCAGTTTGCACCCAATCCATACCACTCCTGCAAAGGTGTATGAAACTCCAACCAAGCGGCATTGTTTGTCCAAGAACTGCCATTGGTGCTATTATAAAAATCTATCAAAAGCTGTTGGCTTTGCGGTGGCAAGTCGCTAAAATAGCAAGGGAAATCGCAAGCGGGTGTATTGTAGGAAGTTGGTGTAAAATTGAGTACGACATATACAGGAAATTCGCCGATATTGCTTTCCCAAACGGCAGGTATTTGGCTAGATACCATCAAAGCATCGTGCAAAAGCGACCACTCGTTGGAGTCGGAAAGCCACAAACTATCTAAGGTAAAAGATTTCGCACCTTCGGTGTCGTCGCATTTTAAATCCAAGAAAGGTGGGTTTTCGGCGAGTTGTTGCTGCACAAAACTCTCCAAATCTTCAATAAATACTGCCTTTTTATCTCCGCCCAAGCTGCAAGGATAATTGAAATTGATATAATGCGCTTGCGGCTCGCAATAGGCATCGCAATAAATATATTTGCTTTCCTGCGTACAATTATTGACGATTTGCACCGAATACACATCATACAAATAAGAAAATTGTGCCTCAAACTGCTCTTCTCCTGTTGGTGTGGCGGTATAAGTTTTTCCGGTGAGCAGCTCATGTATGGTATAGCCTTCTTCGCAGCCGCCCGTTATATTGATGTGCAAAGAATCCATCGCACCATTTACACACAAAGGCTGTGCTTCGGCGGAAAATACTACTTGTTTTATGCAATAAATGTTGTTTTGAGGAAAATATTGAATATCAGAATTATTATCGTTACTATATAAAAACACACCAATACGCAATGTTTGATTTTGCGCATTTTGAAAAAATAAAGTAAGAGGAATACCGTCATAGTAATAATTATCTACAAATACTTCACCTGCTGGTGTCCATGTCATATTAGTTTCAATTTGAGGGGAGAGTTCGGCATTGACTAATTCATAGGAATTAATATCCTGTACGATGGATAAATTTTTACATTCAGCGCAAACAATATCAGGAGCAGTATAAACAGTAGGCAACTTTTGAAGAGCTTGTGCATAAAAATCTTCTAATAATAGCTTTGCATCAAAACTAAAAGGAAAGTTTTGAACAAAAATATCAACATAACCATTAGATGGCTGATCTTTCCAGCAATCTTCAGAGCATATATTCATTGTTTTTGAGTATTCCTTGACTTCTCCCGTACAAAGGTTTTCTAATGAAAAATGGGCAATTGAGTCGTGGCTGATACACAAGGTATGAGTAAAATTAAAAACACCACCACTGGCATAAATCGTATCTTGTATATTTTCATTGTGATTTATCCACAAATAACCTTCGGTACAGCCTCCTTCTACTGAAATAGAAAAATCAGTAGTTCCAAGGTACAAAAAAGAAGAATAATCATCTTCAAAATTATAGCTATAAAGAACGGTAAAATTGAAGTTTTCTGATACCTGCTCCTCCCAGCCCAACATTTCCTTGCAGGGCGTATAATCAATAACTTGGTAGGCGGGCACAGTTTGTATAGGGTTTTCGTTCAGCAGCAAATTGATTTGTAGAGATATAAAGGCATCATCATCAACCGTACTAATAAAATCTAAAAACAATTTCACATTATTTTCGGCGACATACTCCATATCAGGGTCTATGCTGAACCACACATCGCCATTCTCTTCAATATGCACAATATGATAATCTGAACAAATAGTACAACCCGCCGTTTTTTGTGCCCAAAAAGGCGATACAACGTAATTTTTCAGACTATCTGCCTGCGGTATTTCTTTCATTCCTCTGCAAGTATCGCAGGTGAGCCAATAATTGCTGTAAAATTTTTCACCCTCATTTATTTGATACATATACAAATCTTCCAATACATCGTATATATTGAACACATAATCGCTGTCTTTTTCGCCTAAATCTACCTGATTGTACTGACCAAAGGGAATACAACTAAACATATCAACAGAAACACTATCTACTGCTTGGTTACATAAGTTGGTAAATTTCACCCAATATTCGTTCTGAATTTCTGATTGCTTTATGATAACTCCGACATTATTCTCATCAAGAAACAAGGTATCTTTTTCGTTGGTAGTGATATTGTGGTACTCAAAACCTGCTTCGCAGGTTTCGTCCGACATAATTGTAAAAACAACTTCTGCACAGTAATTAATCTCTTCTTGAGAAGGACACATTAAAGCATAATCCACCTGAAACTGTGCAAGGACAGAAAAACTACTGCACAGCAGCAAGCAGCAGGCGGTGAGGGCAGCTAAAAAGGTATTTTTCATAGGTTTTTGTTAAAATTTAGTGGATAAAAAAAGATGTATTCAAAATTACAATAAAATGTAATTCCGAATACATCTTTCTACAAAAAATAACTTGTTTTTTTTTACGCAACCCGCCTACAAATAACGGTCATCTACTTCTTGCAAGTAGTTTTCTACATTTTCCAGCACACTCTGAAAAGTTTCTGCTTTGAAAGGCGATTTCAGGTTGGCGTATTTCACCAACTCCAAAAAAGGTTTGCTGCCGCCCGCCCTGCACAAACGCAAATAATCGTTGAAGGCTTCGGAGCGGTTATCGGTAGATTTTTTCAAAAATTGAAAAGCACACATCTGCGCCAAGGTATAATCAATATAATAAAAAGGCATTTCGTAAATATGTGCCTGACGTTGCCAAAATCCGCCCTGTTCCAAAAACTCAATACCGTCATAATCTACCCAGGGTAAATATTTTTTTTCTATCTCCAGCCAAGCCTCTTTGCGTTGTTGCGGCGTAAAATCGGGATTTTCATATACAACGTGCTGAAACTCATCTACCGACACGCCATAAGGCAAAAAGATAATACCTTCGGTGAGGTGGGTGTATTTATATTTTCGGGTATCCTCCTGAAAGAAATTTTCCATCCAGGGATAGGTCAAAAATTCCATACTCATCGAATGAATTTCGCAGGCTTCGTGTGTAGGCCAGCTGTATTCGGGCAATTGGAAATTGCGGCTTTCATATACCTGAAATGCGTGTCCTGCCTCGTGCGTGAGCACATCAATATCGTGCGAAGTGCCGTTGAAGTTGGAGAAAATAAAAGGAGCTTTGTAGTTGGCTAAATAAGTACAATAGCCGCCGCCCGCTTTGCCTTTTTTATTTTCTAAATCCATTAGGTTGGTGTCCACCATATAATCAAAAAAAGCAGCAGTTTCGGGCGAAAGCTGCTCGTACATTTGTTTGCCGTGCTGCAAAATCCACCTTGCATCTCCTTTTGGGGTAGCGTTGCCGGAAGGAAACGAAAAAGCGTGGTCGTAGTATTTGAGTTTATCCACGCCGATACGTTGAGCTTGGCGGCGGCGAAAACGCTGCGCCACCGGCACTATAAAACGATGAATGAGTTCGCGAAAACGCTCGGCGTGTATAGGTCCGTAGTCGGAGCGGAGCATACGGTCGTAGCCGAGTTGTACGAAATTGGCATAGCCAAGTTTATGAGCAATTTTGGTACGCAACTTCACGAGTTCATCGTACAATTCGTCAAATTTTTCTTTATTTTGTTCAAAAAAGCCCCAATAAGCTACGGCAGCACGGCGGCGCATATCGCGGTCGGGAGCTTGCATAAATGGCGACAAACCCGACAAATTGCGCTCTTCGCCTTCAAACATTATTTTTGCCGATGCACAGAGCATCACATATTCGCTCACGAGGTGGTTTTCGTGTTTCAGTTCGTTAATCACGGTAGAATTTACCGTTTTTACCGACAATTCAGCAATGGTAAATAATTGTTTGCCCCATTCGGCTTCCAACTCGCGGCGATGTGGCGATCGGAGTAATTTTGTATAAAAACGGCTGATATAATCCTCCAATTCGGGCGATACTTCATCAAAAAAATCGTTTTCTGCTTTATAAAAAGTATCTTTGGTATCAATGGTATGACGTATGGAAGCTATATTCTTCAGTGTGTCAAAATCATTGCGCAAGGCATTTATTTCTTTTAAAACTACATCGCCGACAGCTGCATCATCAGCTTTCTCAAAGCGCGATAATAAGGCTTCAAATTGTGTTTTTATTTGTTGAAAATCCGGTCGCTGATAAGGTATGTTCTGAAATTTCATATAATCGGTGCGATTGAAAGGGTGGTATAAAACGCAAAAATACAACAATATTAGCGATTTAAGACAGAGGATTTTAGAAGGCAGCCGAGCTTTTTTATAAAAGTGCTAAAAAAATCAGAAAGAAAAAAAAATTTAAAAGCAAATGAATATAAACAAAAAAATCGCAATCAGAATTATTGGTGTTGGGCGGTGCTGTCGGTTTTTTTGATGGTAAGCGGAGATTTAAGCAGCCAATCCAATTCTATATCTTTCGGCTCCATTTTTATATTATTGCCTGCGGAGTCCATGGTCACATAGCGTCCGATGTTCGGAATATCATCACTGTATTCAAAGCCCACTGCCCAGCGGCTGCCGCGAAATTGTCGTGCGCCGAAGGCTTTCTCCAAAATCTGAGCGTGGCGTATTTGCAAAATGCCCTCCGGCGAAGAAGCATATTCGTCGGGTTCAAGTTGCAACTCGCTCATCGTTCGCTGCACGGGTGTAGCTGTATATCCCTGATACTTCACGAATTGCTGGGCGAGGTCAATGGCTTGTTGTTTGGTGATAGCAACAGGTGTGGCGGCATTTGCCTCTGTGGTTGGCGATGAGGGCGCAGTGCCTGAATTGTTGCAAGCGGCAAAACTCATCATCAGGAGTACCGCCGCCATCATAAGTGTATTGTTTTTCATCGTTATCATATCGTCTGTTTTTTTATTTAAAGAAAATTTGTAGCGATAAATAGCTGCACTTATACAATATTGAAAGATTGTGTTTAAAATATTTGTTATTGAGTTAAATTTTTGCTGAAAAATAATAAAAAAAAGCCGCACCTTATTATCAGCACGACTTTTTTGCATCTATTCTATTATAATCAATTAAATTTTTCTATCTGCTCACACTATATTTATCCTACCACTTCTGCATCTTGCACATCATCGCCTCCGGCTGGCGCGGTGTGTGGCTCTGCCGATGATGATGCGTTTGCGTTGCTGTCGTTGGCGGCGTTGTACATATCCTGCGAAGCTGCCTGCCAAGCATTGTTCAAGTGCTCCATCGCGCTGTCGATAGCCGCTACATCCTGATTTTGGTGCGCGCTGCGCAATGCGCCCAAAGCATCTTCTATTGCAGCTTTTTTGTCTGCCGGAATTTTATCAGCGTATTCTTTCAATTGCTTGTCGCTTTGGAAAATCAAAGCATCGGCTTGATTGATTTTTTCCACGCGCTCGCGAGGCTTGTTTGTCGGTTTCTTCATTGGCTTTGGCTTCGGCACGCATTTTTTCTATTTCCTGTTGGCTCAATCCGGTAGAGGCTTCAATGCGAATACTTTGTTGTTTACCGGTACCTTTGTCTTGTGCGCTCACTTTGAGTACGCCGTTAGCGTCCATATCAAAAATTACCTCAATTTGCGGCACACCGCGCGGAGCCGGCGGAATACCGTCTAAATGAAAACGCCCGATGCTGCGGTTTTGATTAGCCATAGGACGCTCACCCTGCAATACGTGAATTTCTACCGAAGGCTGATTATCCATTGCTGTGCTAAAGATTTGGCTGCGTTTGGTAGGAATGGTAGTGTTGGATTCAATGACGCGAGTCATCACACCGCCCATCGTTTCTACGCCCAAAGAAAGCGGCGTAACATCTAACAAAACAATATCGCCTGCCACATCGCCGCTTAAAATACCGCCTTGTACGGCTGCGCCAATGGCTACTACTTCGTCGGGGTTTACGCTGCGGTTGGGTTTTTTACCAAAAAACTGTTCTACTACTTCCTGTATTTTCGGAATACGAGTAGAGCCGCCCACCAAAATTACTTCGTCAATATCGGCATTGCTCAATCCGGCATCTTTCATAGCTTTGCGGCAAGGTTCAAGGGTGCGTTCGATGAGTTTATCCGATAATTGTTCGAATTTGGCACGCGACAATTTTTTTACCAAGTGTTTAGGTCCGCTTTGAGTAACGGTGATATAAGGCAAATTGATTTCGGTTTCGCTGCCGCCCGACAAATCTATTTTGGCACGCTCGGCGGCTTCTTTGAGGCGTTGGAGAGCCATGGGGTCTTTGCGCAAGTCCATTCCTTCTTCTTGCTGAAATTCGCTCGCCAACCAGTCAATAATAACTTGGTCGAAGTCGTCACCGCCCAAGTGGGTGTCGCCATTGGTGGAAAGCACCTCAAATACGCCGCCACCGAGTTCGAGAATAGAAATATCAAAAGTACCGCCGCCCAAGTCAAAAACGGCAATTTTCATTTCTTTGTCTTTTTTGTCCAACCCATACGCCAAAGCAGCGGCGGTGGGTTCGTTCACGATGCGCTCTACTTTTAGCCCTGCGATAGCACCTGCTTCAATAGTAGCCTGACGCTGGCTGTCGTTGAAGTAAGCGGGTACGGTGATAACGGCTCTGGTTACTTCCTGACCGAGATAATCTTCGGCAGTTTTTTTCATTTTTTGCAAGGTCATCGCCGAAATTTCCTGCGGGGTGTACATACGACCGCGAATATCTACGCGCACGGTGTCGTTATCGCCGCGTGCTATGGTGTAGGCTACTTTGTCTTTTTCGCCGCCTACTTCGGAGTAGCGATGTCCCATAAAACGTTTAATGGACATCACGGTGTTTTGGGGGTTGGTAATGGATTGACGTTTGGCGGGGTCGCCCACTTTGCGCTCACCGTTTTCAAGAAAAGCGACAATGGAAGGTGTGGTGCGTTTGCCTTCGTCGTTGGCAATTACCACCGGCTCGTTGCCTTCCATTACAGCAACGCAGGAGTTGGTAGTACCTAAGTCTATACCGATTATTTTACTCATATTTGTATGTTTATTTTATTTTTTAATTTTTTAGGAACGTCTTAAACCGCTTATTAATTTTATTTTTTCAAAATATCTTTCCCATAAATCACTATCCATTCGAGCCGCACCACCCAGCCCCGTTTTCCAAGGAGTTAATTCTAAAAAAATCAGATAAAGACATTTTAATGCGGTTTTAATTATCAATGTATTAAAATATAGTTCTTTATATCGGTATATATTCAATCGCTGTGCCAAGCGAAAAATGGCAGAAAAAAAGTGTCATTCTATCTCAAAAAGCGATAAAATGACACTTTATATCAGGGGGGTGCAATGACAATTTGTCAGCTACTGTTTAAATCGCCTTTGCGCAATCGTCAATTGGTGCGTTGCTCATATACGGCGTAGCCCCAGGCGGGGAGTTCAAAAGAGTGTTCGGGCAAAAATTCTATTTCGCTGCCGTCGAATACATTGCGGAATTTGCCGTATTGCCCGCGCATATTCACCGAAAATTTGGCTTTGGCACTATTGAGGTTGAGCAAGGTAATTACTTTGTTGCCGTCTTTTTCGCGGATAAATACGAGTCTGTTGGCGGGGTTCAAGGTATGTAGTTTTTTCATACAGCCTCCTTCTATGCCGTTCCACAAAGCGGGATTTTCTTTTTTGAGTTGTAATAATTTGCCGTAAAAATCGGTCAATGCGGCATTGGGCGTAGCGGGAATGGTGTCTTTGTCAAAAAAGCGGAGACGTTTTTGCAAGCCGTATTCCTGCCCACTATATAAAAGCGGCATACCGGGCATCGTAAAAGTGAGTACCGCCAAAGGTTGATACGCTGCTCCCATGCGTTCAAATTCAGAGCCGTTCCACGAGTTTTCGTCGTGATTAGTGATAAACTGCATGCGGTAGTTGCCCGGCGCATAGCTTTTGTATTCATTTTTGAAATAGTCGTCTATATCAAAATTATTTTTCTTTTCTTTTGCCAAATCATTGAGCAGATGGTGAAAATTCCAGCCGTAGGTCATATCAAATACGCGATGAAACTCCGCGCCTTCGCCTTCGGCGAGCCAAAAAAGCGGTTTTTGCAGTGTATCGGTGGCGGTGCGGGCGGCTATCCAGAAATCCAAAGGTATCATCATGGCTACATCGCAGCGAAAACCGTCAATATCGGCTTCTTCTACCCAAAATTTCATGGCATCTATCATTGCCTGCTGCATAGCGGGGTTCTCATAGTTGAGGTCGGCGACATCGCTCCAATCGGCAACAGGCGACACTACTTCGCCTTTTTCGTTGCGTGTGTACCAGTCGGGGTTTGTTTTCAGCCAGGGATTATCCCACGCACTGTGGTTGCCCACCCAATCCAATATCACATACATACCCAAGCGGTGTGCAGCATTTACCAAAGATTTAAAATCGTCCATAGTGCCAAATTCGGGGTTGGGGGCGGTGTAGTTTTGAATGGAATAATAGCTGCCGAGCGAGCCTTTGCGCTTTTCTTTTCCGATAGGCTGCACAGGCATCAGCCACAAAATATCCACACCCAATTGGCGGAGGCGCGGCAATTCGGCTTCAAAGGCTTTGAAAGTGCCTTGTGGAGTGTATTGGCGTATGTTTACTTCGTAAATATTGGCATTTTTTGCCCATTGAGGTGTAGTAAAATAGGCATTTTGCGCTTGTGTGCAGAGCAAAAATACAGTGAGAAGGAGCAACATCAAACTGCTGCGGCGCAGCCAAACGGTGATAATCGTCATACCAAATAAATGTTTTTTATTTTTTTATGAGATAAAAAAACTTGTTTAAAGTTTATTAAAAAACCTTAAACAAGTTTCAAAAATACATATTTGCGCGGGTAAGGCGCGTTTTTTTTACAACAAATTTTTGATAATCGTTTCTACACTAATGCCTTCGGCTTCAGCTTTGTAGTTTTTTACTACACGATGGCGGAGTACAGATTCTGCCACCGCTTGCACATCGTCAATATCGGGCGAAAATTTTCCGGCGAGGGCAGCATTGCATTTTGCACCGAGTACCAAATACTGCGAAGCCCGCGGTCCGGCACCCCACGCCAAGTAGTTGTTGGCTTCTTTGGCAGCATTGGCGGTATTGGGGCGCGTTTTGGCGGCGAGGCGCACGGCATACTGCAATACATTGTCGGCAATGGGAATACGGCGTACCAAGTGCTGGAAATATTGGATTTCGGCAGCACCGATAATTTTTTGCAGTTGTACTTTTTGGTCGGAAGTGGTGTTTTTTACGATATTAATTTCTTCGGCTTCCGAAGGATAATCCAAATAAACATTGAACATGAAGCGGTCTAATTGAGCTTCGGGCAGGGGATAAGTTCATTCAAGTTCGATGGGATGTTGGGTAGCGAGCACAAAGAAAGGCAGTGGCAGCGCAGGCACTTGTCCGGCAACGGTGACGTTGCGTTCTTGCATAGCTTCGAGCAAAGCGGATTGTGTTTTGGGCGGGGTACGGTTGATTTCGTCCGCCAGTACGATATTGGCGAAGATAGGACCTCGGCTGAAACGAAATTGGCGGTTGTCGTCGAGAATTTCTGCACCCATAATATCGGAGGGCATCAGGTCGGGAGTGAACTGAATACGTTTCGACGATAGGTCAAGAACTTCGGAGATGGTTTTTACCAAAAGTGTTTTTGCTAATCCGGGTACGCCGACCATCAAGGCATGACCATCGCAGAAGATACAAGTGAGGAGCGATTTCACGATATGCTGTTGTCCTACAATCACTTTAGCGATTTCGCTGCTCAAAGTTTGATACGTCTGCAATAATCCTTTTACACCTTCCACATCAGATTGATACTTTGTCATTATTATTTTGTATTAGGGTCTTTTTTTTTTATTAAAATATATTTTCGGTGAGAAATATTTTTTTATGTTTTATAATACAAGGATTTTGCCAAAAGGTTAATTCTGTTAAATTTTTTATACTTCAAAGCCTTTTAAAAATTTGATTAAAGGCTGCATGCAAGGAGCAGAAAAGTTCCAATATCCTTTTTCTGCTCCAAAACCTATACTCGTTTTATATTCTTTGCGCGAAGCAAGAAATACCTGTGTTTTTGATTTTGAGAAATTTTTTGGTAAATTTTCAGTGAATAAAACCTTTTTCATACATTCAAAGTAAGCATCAATACAAGGCATGATTGGGTCTTCAGCTACACTTTCCATACACAAATCTTCTAACATACCGCTATCGGAACTATTTGGTAACACGAAAACCCCTAAGGCATAATTTTTATCTGATATCCAGGAATTGATATTTACAGGTGGCGATATTTTTAAGTTATCTTTAATTGCATTTTGTATTTTTTCAAAAGAAATATTAGAATCCTCATCTGCGTCACGCACAAATCCAATTTGATTAACTATGCTAAAATTAGGTGATAACTTCAATAATTCTAATTTTTCTTTAAATTTACTTTCACCTTCAATGTCAATTACCTGAACATCTTTAATATTCAGATATTTTTCTAATATTCTACAAAAAAACCACCACTCATCTTGCCCTTCCACTGCCAGTATTTTTGGTGATTTTATTTCTATTTTTGATTTGTCCTTAGGATTATTTAGTTGTTGCATTTTTCATTTCAAAGATTTTATTTTTACCGTACTTCCCACTTTTCTTCAATAGCGGTTTCAAATATAGTTTGTCGGTAAGCAAAAGCGGTATGTTTATCTTCTGTTTTCTCTATTCTAAAATAACGTATCTCATCTTCCGGAATAACTCCATTTGCTACAGATTCTTTAGCGGCAACATTAAGAGCTTCCAAGCACTCCCACGAATGGGTAGTAGCATAAATCTGAACATTAAAGGTTTGAGCCGCTAAAATTACCGCTTTCCAAAGCATTTTTTGTGTGGTGCGATATAAGCCATTGTCTATTTCATCAATCAGTACGATACCATCTTTGAAATTATATATCGCCGATACTATTGCTAAAAGGCGTTTCATTCCATCACCCATAACGTTAATTGGAACAAAGCGGTCTAACCCAATATCTAAATAAACGACATCATTACTTGTGTGAACATCAATAATTCTATTATCTAATTGCTGTAAAACTTCTATCAATCTGTTTTTATTTCTATTTATTATAATTTTATTAATACGTTCATCTATGGTTTTCATCAGAGAATACGAATTCAAAAATATGCAATCTATTCTTTCTTCACTTTTAACTTGTTCTTCTACTAACCAACCATCTTCATTCATTGTTATAGTAGAATTTGTAACAAAACTTCCTGAAAGTTGATGTTTTAAGCCATTAATATTTTTATTTTCTTCTTCAAAATCTACCTGTTTTATAAGCTCATTTTTATAAATGGGAGTAATAATAAGATTACGTTTGTGTCCCTCTTGTTCAATAGCTTCTAAGTGAATATTCTTCTGAATATTTAACTGATGAAATAAAATAATTAAATGTTCTTCAGTGGGTTTTTGTAAGAGTTCTCGTAGAGAATTTGTTCTAATAGCAAGAAAAGGATTAGAAGGACCACTCAACACAAATACACTTTCCAATACAGTGGTTTTTCCACTGTTATTTGCGCCTCCAAAGAGATTAATACGTTTTAGATCATTTACCTCTAAATAGGCAATGCCGCGAAAATTATTGATTGTGATATTGCTAAATCCCATAATACATTACAAATTACTTAGTTTTTTTAATTTTCCCACTTTTTCAAATTGGGGCATTCGGCAAATTCGGGAGCTATAAAAATATAGGTTTGCTGCGCCCGTTCGGTGAGCCAGCGGTTCAGGGCTTCTGCCTGTTTTTGATTTTCCACAAATTTTTTCAATTTTTCGTAATCATCTTTCAGGTTGGCGCGGTGCGGCTCAATGCGGCGGCGCAACAGCAAAATTTGATACGCCTTGCCGCCGTCATTCAGAGAAGTTTCGGACACTTGCGAAATATCGCCCTCTTTCAAGCCGTTGATGGCAAAATACACATCGGTTTCGAGTTGGTCTAAGGGCAAATAAGTGGAATTGTTGCTCGGATTGGTAACGATACCGCCGGCATTTTTGGTACTTTCGTCATCGGAGTATTTCGCCACGGCATCGGCAAAAGAAAGGCTATCGGAAGCGATGAGGGTGCGAATGCTATCCAAGCGGAGTTTGGCGAGTTTCAAATCATCGCTGTTGATTTTTGGTTTGATAAGAATATGTTGTATATTGATACGATTGCCGCGCCGTTCCAACATTTTGATGATATGATAACCGTATTCGGTTTCTACGATGTCCGAAATTTCATTTTTCTGAAGCGAAAACGCTTTGGCTTCAAAAGCAGGTACGAGCATGCCGCGTTCCATAAATCCTAGATTGCCTCCTTTGACGGCAGAGCCGGGGTCTTCGGAATAAATTTCGGCGAGTTTTTCAAAGTTGTCTTTACCACTCACAATGCGGTCGCGCAGGTCTTTGAGAGCCTGCCGCGCTTCTATTTTGGCGGCTTCGCTGATGCGTGGTTTGAGGAGCAGTTGAGCCACTTCTACTTCGGTGGGCAAATAAGGGATACTGTCTTTGGGAATATCGTTAAAAAACTTTTGTACATCAGAAGGAGTAACTTTGATATTTGAGAGCACTTCGCCTTGCATGCGTTGTGCCAGCAGGCGTTCGCGCACATCAATTCGTATTTCATCTTTGAAATCGGCAACGGATTTGCTGTAATATTGTTCAAAAGCCTCTTCGCCGCCCACGGCTTGCACAAAATACTGAGCGCGGTTTTCCACTTCGCCATCCACTTCTTCTTCGCTCACGAGTACACTATCAATTTCGGCTTGTGTGGCGAGGAGTTTTTGGAGCAGCACTTGGTCAATGAGGGAACAGCGCAGTTCGGCAACATCGGCATTGGGGTTTTGCATTTTGGTTTGGAGGCTCTGCACTTCAATATCGGAGTAGAGGGCAAATTTATCGCCGACCACTGCCGCTATTTTATCGAGTAAAACACTGCCGTCCTGAGCCGCTACTTTCGGCATACCAAGCACGCACAGCATCAAAGCAGCTATACAATTATTAAAATATTTCATTCGGGTATGGTTAAAAAAATCATTTTTTCGTATTTGCACACCACATTCAACGAAAAAACAAAGATATTGGTATAATCTGTTAAGGTTTTTTAAGGATTAAAAAAACTGTTAAATACAATAATAGCTAAAAAAAATCTATTTTCTTTGTTCAAGAAGAATAGCAGTATCTAAAGTGCGAGAAATAAAATATTTACTTGCTTTATACTGCCCTTTTTTTCTTTCTGATAACTCTAGTTGTAAAAAGCTACTTAAAAATATAAATACTTTTCTAACTGTATATTTGTTTGATAATCATATATTTAACAAGGGTAAAAACAAGCAAATGTTACCACACCTATCAAAAAACCTTCTTTTGTTTCTCCATTATAATCAGTAATATTGTCGTATATAATATTATCGTATATAATATTATCCTGCTCCATTTTTTTAAGTATTCTAAAAAAGGGGTTTTCTCTACATTGTTTTTAGATTTTATTGGTACTTTTATCGTATCTCCTATTTTTTTTTTACTTGTAATAGCACTCCCTATTTTTCCAATATAGGTAGTTTTTTATACTTTAATAAACTTTTACATTGATCAATAAAATACATAAACGATATTTTTAAAGGTGAAAAAATAATAATAAATATCTTACACTACTTCGCTCCCCACAGCAAAATAACGACTCCGGTAATGAGAATATTGAGTATTGCCAAAGGAAACAACCCTTTCCAGCCGAGATTCATCAGTTGGTCGTAGCGAAAACGCGGCAAAGTCCAGCGCACCCACATAAAGAAAAACACCCCAAATAAAGCCTTCAAAAACAAAGCACCCACACCCAGCAAAGTGGCTGTATTTTGCCCCAAAGCCGCCGCTACCTGACTCTCAAAAGGATAATGATAACCGCCAAAATAAAGCGTAGCTACCACCAAAGACGACACAAACATATTGATATATTCGGCAAACAAATAAAAACCTAATTTCATAGAGCTATACTCCGTATGATAGCCGCCGATGAGTTCGGTTTCACATTCGGGCAAATCAAAAGGGGTGCGGTTGCACTCGGCAAAAGCACAGGTAAGAAAAATAATAAAGCCCAAAGGTTGCACAAATACATTCCACACCGTTGATTGATTATCCACGATATGGCGCAGGTTCAAAGAGCCGGTCATCATAATAACGGCGATAATAGAAAGCCCCATTGCCAACTCGTAGCTGATATTTTGCGAGGCTGCCCGCGTAGCTCCGAGCAACGAAAATTTATTGTTGCTCGCCCAACCGCCTATCATCACACCATATACGCCCAAAGCCACTATTGCAAATATGTACAAAATACCTACATTGGTATTGATGGCTTGAATATTAAAAATTTCATTACCCAAAGAAAAATCGCCGCCAAACGGAATAACGGCACTGCTCATCAGAGCTGCCAGCATTGCCAAGCAGGGACCCAAGATAAACAACCATTTGTTGGCGTTAGCGGGAATAAAATCTTCTTTAAAAAACATTTTTCCGGCATCGGCAATCGGTTGGAGTAATCCCCAGGGTCCGGCACGATTTGGACCGATGCGGTCTTGAATAAAAGATGCTATCTTACGTTCGGCGTAGGTGGAATAGGTAGCTACCAACAAGGTAATAGCGAATATCAACAAAATAATAATGCCTTTAAAAAGCAGCAGCGAAAGAGCCATTGTGTATGTTGGGTTGTATTTTTTTAAAATAAAATAAAAAAACCGAGTCGGATAAAAAATGCTGATTTAATTTTTTATAAAAAATTGATTATCAATATTTTAAAACAAATAATCATCATTTGATATTTTACTCAACATTTATTTATCAAATTTACTTTTAGTGAGATCATTTTTCAGGCGTGATTCTTCATAATTAAGTTTTGAAGGTTCGCGCACATCATCAATTTGTTTGTATTGTTCTTGCGCCTGTTTGAGCGGAAATGCAGGGAGCAACGTTTTGCGGCGTTTATTTTGCCCGATTACCGAGTGGCGGCTTATTTTACTTTCGCCTTCTATTACCCAATCGGCGGTGCGTTTGGTTTCGAAGCGGCAGGTATTACAAATAAAAGCTTCCACTTCGCCATAGGTATCTTTGCGTGCCGTTACACGGATTATGTCTTCGCCTTTGTACCACAAAAGCACTTTGCCGCAGCACTTATCGCAGTTGCGGTGGGCATCGTAGGGTTTGGAGAACCACACGCGACTTTTGAAGCGGTAGGTTTTGTCGGTGAGTGCACCCACCGGACATACATCTATCATATTGCCCGAAAAATCATTGTCAATGGCTTTGGATATATACGTTCCTATTTCGGCGGCATCACCTCTGTTGAGTACGCCGTGTACGCGTTGGTTGGTAATTTGGTCGGCGGTAAATACACAGCGATAGCACAAAATACAACGGTTCATGTGCAGTTTGATATAAGGACCCAAATCGGTCATATCATAAGTTCGGCGTTCTTCTTCGTATCGCGTAGCGGCTTTGCCGTGTTCGTAAGACAAATCTTGCAAATGACATTCGCCGGCTTGGTCGCAGATGGGGCAATCCAAAGGGTGATTAATGAGCAAAAACTCCACGACACCTTCGCGTGCTTCGAGTACTTCGGGGCTGGTAGTATTTTGCACCACCATACCATCTTGCACGGTAGTAATGCACGAAGGTACTAATTTAGGCATCGGGCGCGGGTCTTTTGCGCTGCCCTGCGTCACTTTTACCAAGCAGGTACGACATTTTCCGCCGCTTCCTTTGAGTGGCGTATAAAAACACATAGCAGGCGGCACTACTTCGCCACCGATGCGGCGCGCCGCTTGCAAAATGGTGGTGCCGGGTTCTACTTCTATTTCTATATTATCAAAGGTAAGTTTAAAAAGCTGAGGTGCTGGTGTTTGTTCCATGGAAAAAAGAATGAAAATTTGTTGCTGATTGAAGATAAAATTAATCTTAACGAAACGCTTCTCCTTGCTACACCACACTCTCCGCTGCCGCTCCGCGATATACGGCATTGGGGCGGGTTGCTTCGTGGGGGTGGCTCACATGCCATTCAAATTCGTGGCGGAAATGGCGAATGGCACTGCCCACAGGCCAAGCCGCCGCCTCGCCCAAGGGACAAATAGTTTTGCCTTCTATTTTTTTAGCAATGTCCACCAACAAATCTATATCGCGGCTATGTCCGTGTCCGTGTTCAATGCGGTGCAGCACTTTCTCTAGCCACCCCGTTCCTTCGCGGCAGGGGCTACATTGTCCGCAACTTTCGTGATGATAAAAACGGGAAAAATTCCAGGTATTGCGCACGATGCAGGCACTTTCATCCATAGCAATAAATCCGCCCGAACCCAACATGGTGCCGCTTACAAAACCTCCGTCCGAAAGACTTTCGTAGGTCATCAGTCGTGGCTCGCCCTGTGCGGTTTTCAAAATCAGTTGAGTAGGCAAAATAGGTACTGACGAGCCGCCCGCTACCACTGCTTTCAGGCGGCTGTCGGCGTGCCACATACCGCCGCAATACTCATCGCTGTAAATAAATTCCTCAACCGGAACGCCCAATTCTATTTCATACACACCCGGCTTGCGGATATGCCCACTTGCCGAAATTAATTTAGTGCCTGTGCTTTTGCCCACTCCAATTTTGGCATATTCATCGCCGCCATTATTGATTATCCACGAAGTGGCGGCAATGGTTTCTACATTATTCACCACTGTCGGGCATTGATACAAACCTTTCACAGCCGGAAAAGGCGGCTTATTGCGCGGATTGCCGCGTTTGCCCTCCAAACTTTCGAGCAGTGCCGTTTCTTCGCCGCAGATATAAGCACCGCCGCCCGGGTGCACATACAAGTTCAGCGAATAATCGCTGCCCAAAATATTTTTACCCAAAAATCCGTTGGCTTCAGCTTCGGCGATGGCACGCTCCAATATTTGTATCACATACAACATTTCTCCGCGCACATAAATATACGAAGTACGCGCACCCAAAGAATAGCTCGCCACTATCATACCCTCAATGAGGGCGTGCGGATTATTCATCATCAAATAGCGGTCTTTGAATGTTCCGGGTTCTGACTCGTCGGCATTACACACCAAATAGCGCGGCACACCTTCGGGTTTAGCAAGAAAACTCCATTTCATTCCCGCCGGAAAACCCGCACCGCCGCGCCCGCGCAAGCCCGATTTTTTCACTTCTTCGGTTACTTCGTCGGGGGTCAGGCTTTTAAGGGCTTTTTCTACGGCACGATAGCCGCCTTTGGCGCGATATACGCTAAACTGATGCAAATTGGGCGTATTGCCAATATGTTCGGTGAGTATTTTGATAGGCATATTTTGGAATAAATGCTTTGCAAATCAAAAAAAGAAAAATAAAGCGGATAGTATATATTATATCCACTCTTTTTCTATGAGTTCGTCTATTTTTTGAGAATTTAGATTTTCGTAATACTGATACGCTCCGTCTAAAGATTTGAGTTTTACCTGCAAACAAGGTGCACCGCCGCAAGCTGCCAAGCACTCCACAGTTTTGATGGTAAAACGCCCGTCGGGAGTGATTTCATTGATACCAACGCCGAGTTTATTTTGCAAATACTCCAACAGTTGGTCGCTGCCACGCAGCATACACGGTCCTGTGCGGCACACTTCCAAAGTATATTTGCCCACCGGCTCCAAATGAAACATCGTATAAAAAGTAGCCACTTCATATACTTCAATAGGCTCTATATGCAGCAGCGAAGCCACATAATCCATCACAGGCACACTCATCCACCCGAAGTCGGTTTGGGCGAGGTGCATAATAGGCAATATTGCCGATTTTTGTTTTCCTTCGGGATAGCGGGCAATGATGCTGTGTACTTGCTGCAAGCGTTCGGGAGAAAACGCTACTTGTTGCCGATTTTCTGAACTCATCGCTTTAATTTTTTCAAAATAACAATTGAAATATCACTTTTGCTGATTTTAAAAAACACTTTTACAAAAAAAGTGCTGCAAAAGAAATGCAAAGTTATTGAAAAAAAGCGACCTTTAGAGAGGATTTTTAACAGCTATGATTTTTGAAGAAAAAATTATTTTATAAAACAGTGATAATCAATTTATTATAAAACATTTTTTGAAATTTTTTACCAATACGGTATTGTTTCTATGCTTATTGTCAGTTTGTTTTATAAGTAAAAAAAACAGAACAAAAATTACTTTTTTGAATAGCCTCCTATTTTGAATCACTGAAAGTAATGCGCGGATCTACGATAGCATATAGAATATCGCTTACCAAATATCCTACTAAAGTAAGAATGGAAGAAAACATCATCACGGTAAAAACTACCGGATAATCGCGGGCTATCAAGGCTTCGTAAGCCATTTTTCCCATACCCGGAATAGAAAAGATAATTTCCAAAGCGATAGCACCGCTAATCATCAAAGGAAATACACTTGAAAACAAAGTAATAATAGGCAGGAGGGAATTGCGAAAGGCGTGTTTCCAAACTATTTTGTTTTCGGGCAAGCCCTTGGAACGAGCGGTGCGGATATAATCCTGACGCAAAACATTGAGCATACCGCCGCGCATTTGTCGGGACAAATAGGCAAAAGAGTCGTAAGTCCAGCAAATAAGAGGCATTACCAAATGCATGGCGCGGTCTTTGAGTTGGGCAAAAAATCCGGCATTGGCGGCTAAGTCGCCACCTACACCGTAAGGCGGAAACCAATCTAAATAATCGCCACCGCCAAAGAACATAATCAGAAGCGTAGCTATCCAAAAGCTCGGAATAGAATAGAGCATAAAAAGGGAGGTAGTAATAACTTGATCTTTCAGGCTGCCTTTGGATATAGCCGAACTCACCCCCAAAGGTATGGCAACCAAATAAGTAATAAGGATAGACAAAAAGCTGATGAGCATTGTCCAGCGAATGGCATCGCCGATTTTTGAAGCTACCGGACGAGAGTCGCTGTACGATTTTCCAAAATCACCTCGAATAAATCCACCAAAAGTTTTGTTGCTATCAACTTTACCGAACCAGGCTCTATCGCCAAAAAACCAGCGATGATACTGATTGTGCAACCCGTACCATTTGAACGAAGGAACAAAATTTTTCCAGCGTGTAGCAGTTTGTTGCATAGTTTGGTCGGCATTTTGTAGGGCAGTAAGTGCGGGTTGCAAAGTTGCCAAACTGCTTTGTCCTTTTATCGTAAATTGCAAGCTGTCCAAAGCTTGTCGGGTCAGGTCGGGTTTGGGTTCGATGTATAATTTTTGAATTTGGCTTCGCACGGCAATCAAGGCATCGGCATTGAGAGAATCAGACGGAACAGAAGCAGTTTGAATCTCCATCTGGCGAATATTTTGATAATAAGATTGTATTTTATCCCAGTTGCCGTATTGATAGATGAGTCGTTCGAGATTATCGCGGTGGCTTCGTTTTGCCAGATAATGGAGGGTATCGGGGCGTGCAGTATTAGAGAGCGCGAAATAAAAAATAGGTAAATCCAAACCTAATTCGGCGCGTTTTTCTAGATAAGCTTTTTCGTTAGCTTGCAAATTTGCTGCCTGCCCTTGGTCATTTTGAGCTTTGAGCATCGTCTCTACGGGGTCGCCCGGGGCATTATTGCTCAATATAAAAGTAAGGAGCGAAATGGCTAACAAAGTAGGAATGAAGATAAAAATACGCTTGAAGATATATTTAAACATGCCGAGTATATTTTATTATTGAACCGAAAAGCATCAAAATGATAGTTTTTGCAATAATAAGCAGATTTTTATAAGAAAAAAATACTTTATTACTATTTTCACCAACATCAAAAAATAAAAAGCAGGGTAAGAAATATTTTTTATACAGAGAAATGCCATTATCCTGTTTTGCCATACAGTTGTACAAGAAGAAGCTATATGACAGCAAGCACATCAACATTACGCTTTACTTTTTTAGGAACGGGTACTTCTTTGGGAGTGCCGATGGTTGCCTGCTCTTGCGCGGTATGCACTTCCGGCGACCCGCACGACCAACGTTTGCGGTCGTCGTTGTTGGTACAAAGCCCCAACACCACATTGGCGATAGATGTCGGTCCTGATTTTCGGCAGCAGATGTTGCGCCATCGCGTGGCTTGCCTGGATGCCGTAGTAATGACGCACGAACACCGCGACCACTTGGGCGGTTTAGATGAAATCCGCGCTTTTAATTTTATGAACGCCAAAAAAATCCCTTTTTATACCGATGCACTCGTAGAGCAAGCCATTCGCAATAGTTTTAGTTATATTTTTGACAACGACTATCCGGGTATTCCTCAAATAACATTGCACCGTATTTCAAAAAAGCACGCATTTACAGTGGGCGATATTACTCTGCAACCCATAGAGGTGATGCACCACCAACTGCCGGTGTTGGGATTCAGGATAGGCGATTTTACTTATATTACAGATGCCAATTATATTGAGGACGAGGAAATAGACAAAATAAAAGGAACAGAAATTTTGGTACTCAATGCGCTGCGCCACCAACCTCATATTTCGCATTTTACACTTGAGCAAGCCATTGATATTGCTCAACGGATTGGCGCACGGCAGACGTATTTTACGCATATCAGCCATCAGTTGGGGCGGCACGCCGACATCAATGCTGCGTTGCCGCCACACATCGCTTTGGCGTATGACGGGCTGACGGTGGAACTTTAATGCTCTTCAACAGATTTACTTTTTATCATCACTTTTTTTAAAAGCTCCAATATTAAATATGCAAGCTACCCGTTTATTTAAAGAATTTTTTGACAGCGAGAAAGCCGGAGGCGTTATTTTAATTATCTGTACATTAGTTTCTTTGCTTTGGAACAATTCATCTGTTGGGGCAACTTACCAACATTTTTGGCATATAAATATTGCACAGCACAGCCTTACACACTGGGTGAATGACGGCTTGATGACAATTTTCTTTTTGTTGATAGGTTTGGAATTGGAGCGTGAGTTGTATCAGGGCGAGCTATCCAATATTAAAGATGCACTATTACCCATTGTAGGAGCTTTGGGCGGTATGTTAGTTCCGGCAGGTATCTATATGCTATTTAATTATGCTACTGCCGCACAAGATGGTGCGGGCATTGCAATGGCAACGGATATTGCCTTTGCGTTGGGTATTTTATCGTTGCTGGGCAATCGAGTGCCGCTTACTATGAAGGTATTTTTGACAGCATTGGCAGTTATTGATGATTTGGGTGCTATTTTGGTTATTGCGCTGTTTTATTCCAAAAGCATTGCGTGGGGCTATTTAGGGGCAGCTATGGGGATTTTTGCGGTATTATTGATACTCAATCGTTTAAAAGTACACCGTTTATTACCTTATCTGGTAGGTGGCGTGGCAATGTGGTATGCGCTGCTACATTCAGGTATTCATGCTACTATCACAGGTGTGTTGCTGGCTTTTGCTATTCCTTTTGGCGATGGCAAAGAGCAGTCGGTTTCTTATATTTTACAACACATACTACACAAACCCGTGGCTTTTTTTATTTTACCGATTTTTGCATTAGCCAATACGGCTTTTACGATAGATACATCACAGATAAGCAATGTATGGACAATGCCGCATAACTTGGGTGTAATAGCCGGATTGGTAATAGGCAAACCTTTGGGGATTACGCTTTTTACGGCGGCAGCGGCAGCGATAGGCATTTGCAGTTTATCGCCCGAATTAAATTTAAAACAAATTGCGGGAGTTAGTATATTGGGCGGTATAGGATTTACGATGTCAATTTTTATTGCGCTACTTGCTTTTGATAGCGACAGCCTCATCAACGAACTGAAATTAAGTATTTTAATAGCTTCTTTATTGTCAGGTATAGCGGGCTATATCATTTTGCGCAATATCCTACCTGCTGCATCGGAGGCAAAAAATTGATGCACAAAAAAACGGAGCAGACATAAAAAAATAAATTTTCAGATGATAATTTGAGTTTAATAGATTAAAAATCCGTACCCAACGAAAGATATACAAAACGGTCGGAGCGTTTGCCGTTATCTATGCCCCAAGCCCAATCCACCTTAGCAAAATAGCCGAATATTTTGGAACGCACACCAAATCCGTATCCATACACGATGGGGTCTTTGAAATAATTGACCTGCACCACCACCGGCTGCACTGCCGGATCGCCGTATTGATAAGTATAATAACGATTTTCGGCACTCCAAGGAGTTCCCTTTGCCCAAGCCGTTCCTGCATCAAAGAAACCCACCACCTGAAAATGTTGCAATAATTTGGAGCGAATAGGTTTGGCAGAAAAATAAGCAAACAAAGGTATGCGGAGTTCGGTATTGAGCAACAGAAAATTGCTGCCGTTTCGTACATTGGATTTAAAGCCGCGTAAGTTCGGAGCCATTGCCTGATACGCATAGCCTGCATCGTAATCAATAGGTGTGCTGTAATCAAAGCGGCGGTCTTGATTAAATACCAACCAATTATCCACCGCACCCAAATAATAAATCATTTTACGGTTGCCGAAAGAAGCAGCACCGGTAAGCCGGCTCGCCCATATAATATTGCGATGTATTTTTTCGTAGTGGCGGGCATCAAAACCCACGATACCCAAAGTGCCGGGATTGATGAGTTTGAAACGAGCAACAGTATCATTGAGAGCCATATCAAACTGGCGGCGCAATTCGGTATAAATTTTCAGGCGTGTGCCGTTGAGGATATTAATATTGATGGGAATCGTATTATCATATATATATTCCAATTTAAAATTTGCCCAGTCTTCCTCATAAGAACCCGCCAGCATAGACGGATAGTCGGTGCTGAGTAAAATAACGCGGTCGTTGCGATAGCCGCCGTGCAAACGAAAACTTTGCGCCATATCCAAAGGATATATCAAAGAGCCTTGTGCATAAAGTGTGATGTTTTTTACCGGATACACGCCATTATCGCCAAAAGAGAAAGAGTTTTTTTCGCTTTTACGATAAAGGAATATTTTTTTATCCAAGCGTTTTTTTAGGTTTTGCAATTCTGCAAAATATTCCGAACCATTCAGATTGACAGGCAAGCGGAAACCGCCAACAACTTTATAATCTTCAAATAAATCACTCGTTCCAAAGCGCAAAAAACCATCTAATTCGGGGCTAAAAATACCGGGCGATAGGGTAGTTTGAAAATTTTCGTATTCATTAAAAACAATACTGTTGTCGAATTGTGCCACCACATAGTCCACCGCAAATTTTGGGGCATAAGTACGCACCCGCGAGCGGCGCAAAGCATTGGCACGCTCCACCAAACCATCAGCTTGCACACTGCGCAACGTATCGCCCTGAGCCGCCTGCATCGCCTCCAGCCAATCAAACTCACTTTGGAGGTCGAAGGGGTTTTCGGTTTTTTTAGAAGCGGCGGTATGGGTGTTCCTAACATTTGATGAAGAAGTTTCAACTGCTTCTTCACCAACCTTGTTGGTGGCAACATTTGTCGGCGGATTAGAACCCAAACCTCTATAAAACTGATTATTGCTGATGAGTAAGGCAGTATCTTTTTTTACGGCAGCATTATCGGCAGCATTATCTTCGAGTGTTCCCGCTTGGCGGCGCAAAGCCGCTTTGTAGGGCGTATCGCTGACGCTGCGTTTTTCGCTCAACTGCGGAGCTTTAAAACGATACAATTTATATTTTTTGTCATCATCAACCAATTGCAAGCCCTCTTTATTCCAGGTCACACTTTGCTCCTCTATACTCTGCATATAATCTGATACACCATATACTTTTCCAATTTCTTTTTTGATGGGCTTCAACACTATTTTTTTAATTTCTGCCTGCAAACTATCCAAGCTGTAAGCCGGATTGGTAATAACGCTGTCGCCTTTAAAATACACCAAAGTATCCGTGCGCACCTGCACACTATCAAAATGCGCCAAATGCCGGTTATTGATACCATTATCATCACTCAAAAAAGTAAACAGCGTGTCGTAGCTATATGGCTGCCGTTCGTTGGATAAAGGCGTATGGCTCAATTGAGTGAGCTGTTGTGTTTCGGTTTCTTTGGAAAAATCATAAAAGAAGATGTCAAAATGCGGGGCGGGCATAATAGAGTCGAAGCGTTCCACGCGAAGGGTATCGCTGTATCGGTTGGAAGCAAAAACCACGCCGCGCCTTTCGCCTATTTTTACAAAAGCGGGGTCTAAATCGTCAAAAAAATCGTTGGTAAGCGGTGTTACTTTGGTGCTGGAAATGGTGTAAGTAAATAAATCCATTTGCCCGTTGCGCATCGCCGACAATATGAGTTCATTATTATTATCCGTAAAACAAAGCCCTGCCACTTGCTGGAATTTGGTAATGTCGTAAGATTCAGATTTTTTGGTATCGGGTTCGTATAATTTCAAAATAATACGGTCGCGTTTTTCATACACAATAGCCATTTTATCGCCACTACGACTCCACGCCAAAAGGGGATAATTATGCTCTACGGGCAAGTTGTAGCTGCGCATACCGGAGCGCAACAAACGTTTTTTTCTTTTTTTCTCTGTATCATATACAAAAACCTTGAGCAAGCCATTGTCGTTGCTGGCATAAGAAAATTGCTGCCCCTTGGGATTGAGTTGGATATTATCAATTTGAATATTGCTGCGTTTTTGTTTAAAAGTCCAAATCAAGTCATCGTCCGAAAAATCCTGTCTCCACTCCATATCTGCATAATTTGCCTGCAAATAACTTTTCCATTCCTCAATGAGCATTTCGGTATTTTTGCCGAGTACATAAATAAAGCCGTTGTCGCTGCTGCGGTGTATGCGGGTAAGATAGAGGATATTGGGCACGCTGTAATCGCCATATTGAGTGGTGATATAATGCCAAAATGCTTGTCCGGCAAAAGCAGCATCATCGCCCTGCAAGCGGTGAAATTTTTCCAAATCACCATTAACATAAGCCAAATGCAGCCGATGGTCAAGGGCTTCGTTCCAACCGCTACCAATATGCGCCACCAAGCCATCAACAAACCAAACTGGCAAATTGAGCAGCACCGCATTTTGCACGATTTCCTGCAAAGTAGTTCCAAACAATAAATTATCAAAATACACTTTGGCAATACCGCGCTTAATCTGACGGCTCAGTTCCTCGTGGTCGCCGTTGAAATACACAAATACCTTATTACCCACAATTTGCATAGTGCCGCCACTGTTGGTGATGTTGTCCATACCGCCGCCGATATTGGTTTGGCGTAAGTCGGAGTTATTATGATACACCAGCAATTCAATTTTACTCGACAGGCGATGTTCCAATTTAGATTCAATAAGCGGAACAGCAGTTTCGGCAACAGCTAAGGTATATTTAGCCAAATCCTGCCCGCCCTGATAAAAATACACCAAAAAGTTGTCGCTTTCATAAAACGACCACTCATAATCGTGGTATTGCACACGATTTTTGCCGAAGTTCGTCTGAAAATGTTGTGCCTGAACCGCAGTACCACACCACAGCCAAGCCATCAACAACAGCCAACCGCAATATATATAAGAAACCGCCAAATGTTTTTTCAACGTTTTTATTAATTTTATAAATCAACAATGCAAAATATCAATGATAAAATATAACGCCACGATGTTATATTCAGTTTAAGCAAGGCACAATTTTGTACAAAAAATGGAAATAATTGTCTTTATTTTGTAAAAAAAACAAATGCAACTTTAATCATACATATTCGTCATAATACTCAAAATAGTACAATAAATCTCTAAAAACGGACAATTTTAATAAAAATAACAGCATAAAATCAGGTTTTTAAAAAAAATAAGCGTTTAGGTATATATTTTGCCATTTTTAACGAACCCAAACAGCCATATATTTTGTTATACAAATCATTTTATTACGTATTTACTCCACAAAGAGGAAATAAATTTTTTTAAAAAAAACTTAAAAAACCTGTCAATAACAAATATGAGCGATACAATATCTGTAAAAGAATTTTATAAATTCAAGGATTTAAAAATATATGGCTCTGCCGAATGGTTGGCGGGGCGCAATAAGCGATACAAGCGTGTTTTTGAACGCTCCGAAACCTCATATATCTACGCCGAGCTTTCTTTTTACAACAAACTCTTCGACCAGCGCGATTGGGACATCAAAATTACGCTCAAAGCCTATACCTTTAAAGGCAATAAGCGTACTGAAATGTGTTCGTTGGACGTAAATCGTTCCATCAGCAAAGAAGACCCCATTATCTACATTCGCGAGGGGTGGGGCAATAAAAAGAAAGGAGCATACTGGAAAAAAGGCATCTACGAATGGGAAGCGATAATAGACGGCGAAGTAGTAGCCGTCAATCGTTTTTATGTAGAAGATATGGGCGTGGTTTCGGAGAGTAAAAACCCCTATTTTAATATAGAGTCCATCAAACTCTACGAAAGCAACGACATCAGTACGCCGAGAGAAAACAGGACATACATGAAAAAATTCGATGCAAAAGAAACACGTTTCGTTTTTGTCGAATTTAATTTTCACAACAACCTGTTTCCCGAACCTTGGCATTGTGAACTGAGCTTTAATTTCTACAACGAAGCACATTTGCTCAAAGGCGACACCGCAGAGTTGCGCCAAATCACCGATAAAGACGAAACCTTCACGATTACGTCAGGTTGGGGTTCTGACGGCAGCGGCTCTTGGTTTGTGGGGCGTTATACGGTAGAAATCGTATTTATGGATCAGCTCATTGCCATTTTGCCATTTGAAGTGGGCGAGCACTTCGAAGAAGGAATGAACGAAGCCTATTTATCAGGAGGCACACGCACCGCCAAGCGCATCATTGAGCGCGAAAAAAACTTAGAAGAGGTGCTGGAAAGTTTGGACAGCCTCATCGGTTTGAAAACTATCAAACAAAAAGTGCGCGACTACGCCGAATATTTGCGGTTTATCCGTTTGCGCAGCGAAAAAGGCTTTGATGACGAATCCTCCATACAATTGCACGCCATATTCACCGGTAATCCGGGTACCGGAAAAACCAGCGTTGCCAAAATGCTGGGCAAAATTTACCACAAAATGGGCTTATTGTCCAAAGGGCACGTATATGAAGTGGATCGTTCCGAACTCGTAGGCGAATACATCGGACAAACCGCCCCGAAAGTAAAAGAAGCAATTAAAAAAGCCCGCGGCGGCATTTTGTTTGTAGATGAAGCATACAGCCTTGCCCGCTCGTTGGACGATGCCAAAGACTTCGGGCGCGAGGTAATAGAAATTTTAATCAAAGAAATGAGCGACGGCAAAGGCGACATTGCCATTATCTTCGCCGGTTATCCTGCCGAAATGCGCACCTTTTTAGATGCCAACTCCGGCTTACAATCGCGTCTGAATGTATGGTTCGAATTTCCCGACTACCTGCCTCAGGAACTCGCCGATATTGCCGAATACGCCGCCACCGACCGCCGTGTCAATATCACACCGCAAGCCAAAGCGTATTTGTACGACAAAATAGTAGAAGCCTATCGCTCGCGCAACCGATTTTTCGGCAACGCCCGCTATGTAAACTGGTTGGTGGAGCAAGCAAAAATAAATTTAGGTTTGCGTGTAATGAAATTGCCGAATCCGCACCAATTAAATCAGGAAGAACTATCCACCATCATCGTAGAAGATTTTGAAAAAGTATTCCAAAGTCAAAAAGTAGAGTTGCCGGATATTCCGATAGAAGAAGAATTATTGCAAGCCGCACTCAAAGAATTGAACGCTTTGATAGGAATGGAAAATATCAAAGATGAAGTTCGCAAACTCATTACCCTGGTGCGTTATTACAAAGAAATTGGTAAAAATGTACTGAATCATTTCTCTTTGCACACCGTATTTGTGGGCAATCCGGGCACGGGCAAAACAACCGTAGCACGCATTCTTGCCAAAATTTACAAAGCATTGGGCATTTTGGAACGCGGGCATTTGGTAGAAGGCGACCGCCAATCTTTGGTAGCGGGTTTTGTAGGACAAACCGCCATCAAAACAGCCCAAAAAATAGATGAAGCACAAGGTGGAGTATTATTTATTGATGAAGCATACGCTTTGGTGCAACGCGGCACAAATGATTTTGGAGCAGAAGCCATAGAAACCCTCCTCAAACGCATGGAAGACCAAAACGGTCAGTTTGCGGTGGTAGTAGCGGGCTATCCTGAACCGATGAAGCAGTTTATAGAGTCCAATCCGGGCTTAAAATCCCGCTTTGACCGTACCATTGAATTTAAAGATTATTCCATTGAGGAATTGATGCAGATAGCGCAGCAAATTTTTGCAGGCGAGCAGTACCATCTTTCTGCCGAAGGCGCAGAAATGTTGGAAACTTATTTCAAAAATCAATTAGCGACCAAAGACCGCTATTTCGGAAACGGACGCTTGGTGCGCAATACAGTGCGCGAAATCATCAAAGGTCAGAATTTGCGCCTTGCCGCCATAGAAAAAGCCGAGCGCGACACCGACACCATTCGCACCATCAGTGGCGAAGATGTACGATTTTTGGATAAAGTGGGCAACTTTGAATGGAACATCAACCGCCCCCGCATCGGCTACCGCAGTCCGAGTACCTAAAAGAACGGGAAAATATTTTACTATTAACAGTAAAAAAATGAATGATAAAAAGGCGGACACACAGTGGTTCGCCTTTTTTGTTATACGTTCAGGGGTTTGCCCGTTTTACCGGTATTAAACTCAAAATTTATATTACCTTTGCACATTCTAAAATTTTATTAAGAGATGAAAATCTCCTACAATACATTAAAAAGTTATCTCAATATACCGCTATCTGTTCAAGAAATTGGCAATATTTTGACGGAAATAGGGCTGGAAGTGGAAGATATAGAAAAAATAGGCAACCACGAAGCCGACCGTTGGAATGGTTTAATAGTAGCAGAAGTACAGAGTGCCATACAGCACCCTAATGCCGACCGCCTGCGTATTACGCAAGTAAATACAGGTACGGAGATATTACAAATAGTGTGCGGTGCGCCCAATGTAGCCGCCGGACAAAAAGTAGTGCTTGCTACCATTGGAACTACTTTGTATCCGCAGGGCGGCGAGCCTTTTAAAATTAAAAAAAGCAAAATTCGCGGCGAAGAAAGCAACGGCATGATTTGTGCCGCCGACGAAATCGGTATCGGTGACGACCATTCGGGCATTTTGGTATTAGATGAAAATGCGGTAGTCGGACAAGCGGTGCAGCATTTTTTAAATATTCCTCCACCTGATACTCTAATTACCATCGGCTTAACGCCCAATCGTTCCGATGCAGGCGCATATATAGGCATTGTAAAAGATGTAGCGGCTTATGTAAAAACACGCTTTCCGAATCAGGACATACAACTGAATTTACCCGATACGGCTCATTTTGAGGCAAAAGCACCCAAAACGGGTTATCAGGTAATTATAAAAGACAAGGAACGCTGTACGCGCTATTGCGGTGTATTGATAAAAAATGTACACATTGCACCTTCTCCGGCTTGGCTGCAAGAGCATCTAACCACAATTGGTATTCACCCCATCAACAATATTGTGGATATTACGAATTTTGTATTGCAGGAAAGTGGGCAACCTTTGCACGCTTTTGATGCCGCCGCCATAGCCGAAAAAACCATCGTAGTACAAACATTGCCGCAAAATACGCCCTTTGTGACGTTGGACGGCACGGAACGCCGCTTGCAAGCCGGGCGATTTAATGATTTGTGACGGCAACAATAATCCTTTGTGCATTGCGGGTGTTTTTGGCGGAAAAGCATCGGGTGTAAGCGAGCAAACCCAAGATATATTTTTGGAAAGTGCCTGTTTTGATGCCGTTTCGGTACGAAAAACCGCCAAATATCACAATTTGCGCACCGAAGCAGCACAGCGATTCGAAAAAAGGCGCAGATGCCAACAGCTGCCTGAAAGCTCTGCAACGTGCAGCACTGTTGATACAGGAAATAGCAGGCGGCACCATTACGGCAGATATAATAGATGAATATCCGCAAGTAGTAGCAAAAGCAAAAGTAAAAGTGCGCTATGAGCAAGTGCGCAAATTAGCAGGAACTCCCGACATCAGCAACGCCATGATTGAGCATATTTTGTCAGCATTAGAGATGGACATCGTAGCGCGTGAAACAGCAGACAGTGTGACGGTTGCCGTGCCTACCAACAAAGTAGATGTAACGCGCGAAGTAGATGTGATAGAAGAAATTTTGCGTATTTACGGCTACAACAATATGCCGATTCCGCAGGCAATTTATGCCACGCTCACACCCTCGCCTTCGCCCGATGTACCCGCCCTCCGCGAAACAGTCGCCACTACACTGACGGCGAGAGGCTTTTCGGAAATTATGAACAATTCACTGACCAACTCGCAATATTATGGGCATCATCAAGCGGATACAGTGACATTGCTCAACAGCCTGAACAAAAATTTAGATGTGTTGCGCAAAGATTTGGTACGCGGAGCATTGGAGGCGGTGCGCCACAATCTGAATTACAAAAACACCAACTGCCGCTTTTTTGAATTTGGCAAAGTATATCATCGCGGCAGCGATACAACTTATACCGAAACAGAACAACTGTTGATATTGATGAGTGGCAGCAAAGCCGAAAGCTGGCAGCAAAAAAGCCGTGCATATCAGTTTTTTGACCTCAAACAACACCTTCAATATCTTTGGCAGCGACTTGCGCTACAGCCGGATATGGGCACTGTTTTTGAGAGCGAACTATTGGAGTACGGCATTGGCTATTATTCAGACCGACATTTGCTGGCAGAAATAGGAGCTGTACGCACCGAACTGTTGGAGCAGTTTGATATACCACAGCCCGTATATGCAGCCATTGTGCAGTGGGATAATATAGTAGCAGCCCGCCGACAATACGCTTTTACATTCAAACCGCTGCCGAAGTTTCCGTCAGTGCGCCGCGATTTGGCATTGTTGCTGGATAAAACCGTCAGCTACGCACAATTGGAAAAGGCAGTATATCAGCAAGCACCGCCATATTTACAAGAAATAAACATATTTGATTTATACGAAGACGAACAGAAAATAGGAGCAGGAAAAAAATCCTACGCTTTGAGCTTTGTGCTGCAAGCCGTTGATAAAACGCTTACAGATGCGGATATTGATACAGCAATGAAAAAAATATTGGAGATACTTGTGAAAGAATTTGGCATAATACAACGCTAACCAGCCATTGGTAAAAAGAGCAACTTAAAAAATTATCTAAACTTTCAGAAAAAATATTTTATTATTGCAACCGTTTTTTTAAAAAAAATGTTTTAAAGCAATCGTTTCTATTTTTTAATTTATCGCTTGTATATGAATGAATTATCCGTAAAATTAAACAGTATATCCAAAAAGGTTAATTTACTGTTGGAAACGCATATCAAAATACAACAAATAAATCAAAATTTGGAATCAGAAATACAACGCTTACATCAAATTATAGAACAACACCAACAAAAAATAAACGAATTAGAAGAAAACAATAAATTTTTGCGTTTGGCAAAAGGCATATCGGCTGCACCCGAAGAACGCCAACAGCTGAAAGACAAAATAGAACAATACATTCAAGACATAGACAAATGCCTGGCTGCTTTAAAGTAAATATATTTTCGGGCAACTAAAGATTCTTTTTTGTTATAATAACATCATTGCTTTATTTTCAATAATATTAATGAATAAAGAAATCATCAGCATCATCTTGCAAATAGCAGAGCGACCTTATCCTTTAAAAATAAAAGCTGATGAGGAAGAAATTGTGCGAAAAGCAGGAAAAATCATCAAAGAAAAAATGGCTGAATTTAAAGCCATTTATCCTACCAAAGAGACAATAGACCATTTGGCGATGGCCTGCTTGATGATATGTGTAGATGGATTATCCAAACAATATGAATCAGTTCAGCAACAGGAATCTTTAGACAAGATAGAAGAATTAGAAGAGCAACTCACCGTTTTTTTAAAGCGGCTGTAAATATTACTGCTTTGTCGTCCTTTTTGATATATATACTTTAATATCCGGGTTTATTTGTTCTTTTTTTTGAGTGTATGGTAATGCTTTTACAAAAAAGCAGGGTTTAATTATTTTATTTACTCATCATTCACAAAAACAATTACATGCATGCACAATGGATATTATTAATATTGTTATAGTCGGAGTTTTAGCCGTTATAGGAGCAGCAGTCGGTTTTTTGGGCGGTAAAAAAGCAGGGATAGCGAGCAGCAGTACGGTACTGGAGCAATCGCGAGCCGAAGCCGCCCGCCTCACCGAAGAAGCTCAACAAAAGGCAGAAACCCAAAAGCGCGAAAAAATGCTGGAAGCCAAAGAAAAAATATTAAAATTAGAGGCAGACAGCGAGCGCGAAATCAATCAGAAGAAAAAAGAACTTGAAAACCAAACACGACAGTTCAATCAGCGCGAAGATGCCCTCAATCAACGCAAAAACGCCATCAAACAGCGCGAAACTGAATTGGACAAAATCAAAGAAAACCTCACCCAGCAATTGCAATTGGTAGAGGAAAAGAAAGTAGAAATAGATGTAAAGCGCGAAGATAACGAAAAGAAAAAAGTTGAATTGCAACAAAAGATTGCCAACGCCGACAAAGAATTAGCACAACGTTTGGAAAAATTGGCGGGTATCAGTGCAGAAGATGCTAAAAAGCAATTGGTGGACTCCATGATTAAAAAAGCCGAAACAGAAGCGATGGCTTATGTGAAAGAGATTTTGGACGAAGCAAAACTGAGAGCCAACAAAGAAGCTAAAAAAATCATCATACAAACCATACAGCGCACTGCCGCCGAACACGCCATCGAAAATGCGGTGTCGGTGTTTCAGTTGGAAAGCGATGACGTAAAAGGTCAAATCATCGGTCGCGAAGGACGCAATATCCGCGCTTTGGAAGCTGCCTGCGGTGTAGAAATCATCGTAGATGATACGCCCGAAGCGGTGGTAATTTCGGGCTACGACCCCCTGCGCCGCGAAGTGGCACGCCTCTCGCTCCAACGCCTCGTAGCTGATGGTCGCATACACCCCGCCCGCATCGAAGAAGTGGTAAACAAAACCCGCCGCCAATTAGAGCAACAAATTGTGGAAATCGGCGAGCGCACTGTTATTGAATTAGACATTCACGGCTTGCACCCCGAATTGGTGCGCTTGGTGGGAAAAATGCGGTATCGTTCTTCTTATGGTCAAAATTTGCTCCAGCACTCCAAAGAAACTGCCAATATCGCCGCAATTATGGCTGCCGAACTCGGCTTAAATGCCAAACACGCCAAACGCGCCGCCCTCCTGCACGACATTGGTAAAGTATCCGAAGAAGACCCCGAACTCAGCCACGCCCTGTTGGGTATGAAAATCGCTGAACGCTGCAAAGAAAAACCCAATATTTGCAACGCCATCGGTGCGCACCACGACGAAATAGAAATGACCTTTATTATTTCGCCTATTGTGCAGGCTGCCGATGCTATATCCGGCTCGCGCCCCGGTGCCCGCCGCGAAATTTTGGAACAGTACCTCAAACGCATCGAAGAACTCGAAAAGCTGGCACTCAGCTACGAAGGAGTGGACAAAGCCTACGCCATTCAGGCAGGCAGAGAGTTGCGCGTGATTGTAGAAAGCGAAAAAGTTGCAGACGAACGCGCCGATACTTTATCGTTTGAAATATCTCAACGCATACAATCCGAAATGCAATACCCCGGACAAATAAAAGTAACGGTAATTCGTGAAAAACGCGCCGTAAGTTTTGCAAAATAAAAGCATCATTTTTACTTATCTTTTTTGATAAGCGAAAAAAAACATACAAAAGCCTTATCGCATTTAGCGCGATAGGGCTTTTTTTATACCCATCAATATCATTAACTTTACATTTTTATTCCGTTTTCCAAATTCTTTTTAGTAAAAAAACATGCTTTCCTCCAATCGTATCAATCAGCTTTTCAATATTCAATATCCCCTTATTCAAGCCGGAATGATTTGGTGTTCGGGCTGGCGGTTAGCAGCAGCAGTGAGCAATGCCGGTGGTTTGGGTATTATCGGCTCAGGCTCTATGTATCCCGACATACTTGCCGAGCATTTGCAAAAAATGAATGCCGCCACCAACCGCCCCTACGCCGTCAATTTGCCTTTGCTGTATGCCGATCTCGAAAGCCATCTTGAAAATATCATCAAATACCGCGTACCGATAGTATTTACATCGGCGGGCAACCCAAAAACCTACACACAATTGCTCAAAAAAGAAGGAATAAAAGTAGTGCATGTAGTGGCGAGTGCCAAATTTGCAGTCAAAGCACAAGAGGCGGGCTGCGATGCGGTAGTAGCAGAAGGCTTTGAAGCAGGCGGTCACAATGGTCGTGAAGAAACCACCACGCTATGCCTCATTCCGGCAGTGCGGCAAGCGGTGCAAATACCACTGATAGCAGCGGGTGGCATAGCCACAGGCAGAGCTATGTTGGCAGCAATGGTATTGGGCGCAGAGGGCGTACAAATCGGTACACGTTTTGTGGCGAGTGAAGAGTCGTCGGCACACGAGGCATTTAAGCAAAAAGTAGTGGTTGCCCAAGAAGGCGACACACACCTGATGATGAAAACCATAGTACCGGTACGGTTGTTGAAAAACCATTTTTTTGAACAAATTGTTGCTGCCGAAAGTCGTTGCGCCTCTGCCGAAGAGCTGAAAAACATTTTAGGGCGTGGGCGTGCCAAAAAAGGTATGTTTGAAGGCAATATGGACGAGGGCGAATTAGAAATAGGGCAGGTGGCAGCCCTTGTGCGCCGCATACAACCCGCCGCCGACATTGTAGCCGAAATTTGGCAGGAATTTGAACAAGCACGGCAAGAAGCCGCACAATGGAAATAAAATCTGTCAGTTTTTTTTGCGAAAATAAAACAAACAAAAAAGAATGATTTAATAAATAATTTTCTATTTTCATAAAAAAAGATAAAAATATCTTTTTATTTTGTTTTAAAAAATTTTATCTTTGTATCCGTTTTTAAAGACAAGCAAAGTTTATGTTTTCAAAGTCCTGTGAATATGCCATAAAAGCGATGATTTTCGTGGCACAAAAATCAAAAGAGAATATGCGGGTAGGCGTAAAAGAAATCGCTAAAGGCATTGATTCGCCGGAGCATTTTATTGCCAAAATTATGCAAGAATTGAGCCGCAAACGTTTAGTACACTCGGTAAAGGGACCCAACGGCGGTTTTTATTTAGACGAAACCGATGAAAAAAGCTCCATAGCCGATATTGTACGAGCCATTGACGGCGACAGCATTTATACCGATTGTGTGTTGGGCTTAAAAGCATGTTCCGAAAAAACACCTTGTCCGGTTCATTTGGAGTATAAAGAAATAAAAAAGAGGCTATTGCAAATGATAGAAAACAATAATATCTTTGATTTTAATGAAAAATTGAACAGCGGAAAATATTTTTTAAAAAATAAATCCTAAAAAAATTCTAAAAATAGAAGATAAAAAGATATTATTTTCCTAAATTTAAAAACATCAAAAATATGTCCGCCACACCACATTCGAATACTGAGCAAATGCTTTGTTATCATTGCGGGGCTGCTTGTTCCAAACAAAGCATCAACAGTGGCGGCGACAAATATTTTTGCTGTCAGGGTTGTCGCTCGGTGTATGAAATATTGAACGAAAACAACCTTTGTGCCTACTACGACTTAAACACACACCCGGGCAACGTACAGAAAGACGAATTGCGGGAGGGTAAATTTGCATTTTTGGACAATGACGACATCAAACGTCAGATAGTGCAATTTAGCGATGGCAAGCAAAGCCAAATTACATTTTATTTACCCCAAATTCATTGCAGCAGTTGTCTTTGGCTTTTAGAGCAACTCCCTTTCATCAACCAAGGCATTATGGCGGCGCGTGTCAATTTTTCTCAAAAAGAACTATTTATAGCATATCAGGAGCAGCAAGTGAGTTTGCGTCAAGTAGTAGAATTATTGGCACAAATCGGCTACGAGCCATATTTGAATTTGAATCAATTATCATCAAAAGATGTACAAAAAACAGACCGCAGCCGCTGGTACAAAATAGGTGTGGCGGGTTTTTGTTTTGGCAATATTATGATGATGAGCTTTGCGGATTATTTTGCATTTGCCAATAGCGTAGAGCACAGCATACAGGTATTTTTCAAATCTATCAGCGTGATATTGTCGTTGCCGGTATTGCTGTATTCGGCGAGCGAGTTTTTTGTGTCGGCGTGGAGCAGTATTCGCAATAAATACCTCAATATTGATGTTCCGGTGGCATTGGCATTGCTGATAACGTTTGTGCGCAGTATGTATGATATTTTTAGTGGCAGCGGCAATGGTTATTTGGACAGTATGAGCGGAATAGTATTTTTTATGCTCATCGGTCGCTGGCTACAAAGTCGTACTTTCCAAACAATTTCCTTTGACCGCGACTACAAATCATTTTTCCCGATAGCATTAGATGTGGTGAAAAACGGGACTATCATACCAACCGAAATTTCAAAAATACAGGTCAATGATATAGTGCAAGTGCACAGCCACGAGATTATTCCGGTAGATGCCATTGTGAGCAAAGGTACAGCGAGCATAGATTACAGTTTTGTAAGCGGCGAAAGTGAAGCTGTTCCGGTACGCATCGGCGAACTTATTTATGCCGGCGGCAAACAAACGGGCGGCTTGTTGGAATTGGTAGTAGTAAAAACGGTATCGCAAAGCTATTTGACACATTTGTGGAACAATCCGGTTTTTACCAAAAAAGAACAACCCAAAGCTAATTTGTACGATATTATCAGCAAATATTTTTCATATACTGTATTGTTGTTGGGTACTGCTGCTGCCCTATATTGGTATGCACAGGGAGCTACACATTTGATGTGGAATGCCCTCACTACGGTTTTGATAGTGGCTTGCCCGTGCGCCTTATTATTGTCGCAGAATTATACACAAGGCAATATTTTGCGTATATTGGGTTTAAATGGTTTTTATCTGCGCTCGGCGGAAGTGATAGACGAGTTGCCTCGAATACAACATATTGTTTTAGACAAAACGGGTACATTGACACAGGTACAGGGCGCACGCTTGCGTTATTATGGCAAAACATTAAACGAAGCCCAAAAACAGCAGGTAGCGGCGTTGGTACAACATTCCTCGCATCCGGCGAGTAAAATGATTTTGGAGTTTTTGAATATAAGTCGTGTAGAAGATGTGAGCGATTTTAAAGAAACCGCCGGCAAAGGGATTGAAGGCTGGATAGCAGACACCTATTTAAAAGTGGGTTCGCCGGAGTGGGTAGGAGGTTCTTTGTTTCCGCAACAAAAAGGCTCTAAGTCGGTGCTGTGGATAGAAGGCGAAATTGTGGGCGAATTTGTATATTCCAATCAATATCGTTTGGGGGTATCGCATCTGATAGGTCGGCTCAAAAACCGCTATACACTGTCGTTGTTGTCGGGCGACAATGACACCGAACTGCCGACCATCGAAGCCCTGTTGGGCAAAGACAGCCCCATACTTTTTCATCAAAATCCGCAACAAAAATTAGAATATATCAAAGATTTACAAAATCGTCACCACTTGCAGGTAATGATGGTCGGCGACGGGCTTAACGATGCCGGAGCTTTAAAACAAAGCAATGTAGGAATTGCGGTGAGCGATTCGGATAATCATTTCACGCCTGCTTCTGATGGTATTATTGCCGCCGAAGTATTGAACAAATTAGATGTATTTATCCGCTTTGCCGCTTCCAACCGCCCTATTATTTTATTCAGTTTTATTGTTTCAGCCATTTACAATATGATAGGTTTATATTATGCTGTTCAGGGTATTTTATCACCTGTTGTAGCAGCTATTTTAATGCCTGCGAGTTCTATTACGATTGTTTTTTTGACGTATGGGCTTACCGAGCTGATGGCAAAACGTTTTGATTTGAAATAGTTTTTTTTAAAAAATATAATTCATATACATAAAAAAAATGAGTGTCATTATTATTCTTTTAATTGTGAGTATCTGCATCGCCGGCGGTTTTTTGATTGGTTTTTTGTGGAGTGTGAAAGACGGGCAATTTGACGATGTAGAGGGACCGGCGAAAAAAATTTTATTTGACAATAACAAACAAACAAAATAAATTATCATAATCTATGAGCTTAGAAAGATTTACCTACGACAACCGGATTCCCCGAATGTTTGCCATTGCGACCATTTTTTGGGGGGCAGTAGGTATGTTGTTGGGCGTAATAGCCGCCTTCCAACTTGCCTATCCCGCGCTGAATTTCAGCGAATATTTTCCTTATTTAACATTTGGGAGATTACGCCCTGTACACACCAATGCCGTTATTTTTGCCTTTGTGGGCAATGGCATGTTTACGGCGGTGTATTATGCCATTCCGCGTTTGCTGAAAGCCTCCATGTGGAGCAATGCTTTGGGGCGTTTGCACTTTTGGGGCTGGCAACTGATTATTGTATCGGCGGCGGTAACGCTGCTGGCGGGTTTTACGACCGGCAAAGAATACGCCGAATTAGAATGGCCTATTGACCTTGCCATTACATTGATTTGGGTGGTGTTCGGTATTAATATGTTTGGAACTATCCTCACCCGCCGCGAGCGGCATTTATATGTGGCGATATGGTTTTTTATCGCTTCGTGGGTGACAGTGGCGATGTTGCACATTGTAAATTCTATGGAAATGCCGGTATCCTTCTTAAAAAGCTACTCCATGTATGCAGGCGTGCAAGACGCTTTGGTGCAGTGGTGGTACGGACATAATGCGGTGGCGTTTTTCTTAACCACACCATATTTGGGTTTGATGTATTACTTTTTGCCCAAAGCCGCCGACCGCCCTGTATATTCCTACCGCTTGAGTATCGTGCACTTTTGGAGTTTGATATTTCTATATATATGGGCAGGTCCGCACCATTTGCTCTATACCGCCTTACCCGATTGGGCACAATCATTAGGCACTACCTTTTCAATTATGTTGTTGTTGCCAAGTTGGGGAGGTATGCTCAACGGCTTGTTCACTTTGCGCGGTGCGTGGGATAAAGTGCGCGAAGACCCTGTATTGAAATTTTTGTAGTAGCCGTTACTGCTTCTGGTATGAGTACTTTTGAAGGTCCGATGTTATCGCTGAAAAACGTAAATGCCATTTCGCATTACAGCGACTGGACAGTGGCACACGTACACATTGGTGCCTTGGGTTGGAACGGATTTTTGACTTTTGGTATGATGTATTGGCTCATTCCGAGATTATACCGCACCCAGTTATACTCCAAATCGTTGGCTTCTACGCATTTCTGGATGGGTACTTTGGGTATTTTGCTCTATGCTATTCCGATGTATTGGAGTGCGTTCCGCACCTATTTTATGATGAAAGCCTTTACGCCTACCGGTCAGTTGCAATATCAGTTTATGGACGTAGTACAAACCATCATACCTTTTTATGTTATCAGAGGTATTGGTGGTACTGTTTATTTAATAGGCGTATTTATCATGATTTATAATTTGATAAAAACTGCAAATTCGGGTGCTTTTGTTGCCGAAGAAGAAGCGGAAGCTCCTGCTTTGCCCAAAGCCTACACGGTTCCTGCCTCTTTGCACTGGCACAGTTTCATTGAGCGCAGATCGCTCTTATTGTTGGTGATGAGTTTGATAGTAGTGGGTATTGGCGGTTTGGTGGAATTAATACCTACATTTTTGGTAAAAGAAAATATACCGACCATTACCTCCGTAAAACCCTACACACCGTTGGAATTGCAAGGCAGAGACATTTATTTGCGCGAAGGCTGCTACAATTGCCACTCTCAAATGATACGCCCTTTCCGCTACGAAGTAGAACGCTACGGCGAATATTCCAAAGCGGGCGAATTTGTGTACGACCACCCGTTTCAGTGGGGCAGCAAACGCACCGGACCGGATTTGGCGCGTATCGGCGGAAAATACGGCGATGCTTGGCACTTCAACCACATGTTGGAGCCGAGTTCAATGGCTCCGGGTTCTATTATGCCGTCTTATCCGTCATTATTCGAAAATAGCATAGATAAAGGCAGCACCAACTCCAAAATACATGCGATGCGCAAATTGGGCGTACCTTATTCCGAAGGTTACGAAGCCATTGCCAACAATGATTTGGACAAACAAGCCGAAACTATTGCAAAGGGTTTGAAAGAAAATTCTATTGATATTGCGAGCGACAAAGAAATTATAGCTTTGATAGCGTATTTGCAACGACTCGGGAAAGATATTAAACTTGAAAATCAACCTTTACAAGCTCAAAAATAAAAAAAAACAATAAGGTATGAAACTCTCAACGTATCTCACCCAAATTAATGGAGTAAGCATTTACCCCATTATTTCGCTATTGATTTTTGTAATTTTTTTTGTACTGGTAAGCCTTTGGGTATATAGCACCAGCGACCAGGAAATATCAAAAAATGAAAGATTACCTTTAGATTAATTTTCTTTTTTTAATCATTATTTTTATGAACGCATATAATAATAAAAAATATAAATGGAGTTTTTTGCTGTTGGCACTTTGGAGTCATTCCGTGCTGATGGCACAAACTACCGCCGAAGCAACAACGGCGGCAAATGCTGCTGCAGGTGCTTCTTCTTCGTATTTTCTCAACTTTTTCTTATTGTTTGTAGCCTTTGTATTGCTCATTCCAATATATATGTTGAGCGAAACTTTCATGATGGCAGTGCGTATGTTGGCACGCAAACATAATAAAACATTAGGTTTGTTATTGCTGTTGGGTTTATCGGCACAAAGTTTAATGGCGCAAGATGCCACCACAGCGGCGGCGACTTCAGGCGGAGGTTTTTCCAACACTACGCTCAGTTATTTTTTGGGATTGGTGATTTTGGTAGAAATACTCCTGATTTGTTATTTAGGATACGAAACATCACGCACTCTTCATTTAGCCGCCCGCGAAGAAGGTTATGCCACCGAAACAGAAAGCTGGTGGGAAAAAATATGGAACAGTATGAATCGCTTCCAGCCGCTTTCGGAAGAGGCAAAATTAGATGCAGGGCACAATTACGATGGTATCCGCGAGTTGAACAACATCACGCCACCTTGGTTTACGGCGGCATTCATAGGCACTATTATTTTTGCGGGTATTTACATGTGGCGTTATCATATTGCCGAAACAGCACCACTGCCCCTCAAAGAATACGAATTAGAAATGATAGCCGCCCGTCAGGAGCGCGAAGCATTATTGAAATCGCAAGGCAGCAATGTAGATGAAAATTCGGTAAAAATGTTGGCTGATGCCGATATTAGCGAAGGTCAAAGCCTGTTTGTACGCAATTGTGCGCCTTGCCACGAAGCCCACGGCGGCAGTAAAAAAGGCGGTGTAGGACCCAACCTCACCGATGATTATTGGTTGCACGACGGTTCTTTGTCGGGAGTATTTAAATCTGTCAAATACGGCTGGCCTGATAAGGGTATGATTGCTTGGGAAAAAAGTTTCACACCGCATCAAATTGCACAGATTTCCAGTTTTATAAAATCCATTCACGGCACTAACCCCGAAGGAGCAAAAGAACCGCAAGGCGAATTGTTGAAAGAAGCTGCTGCTGCCCTGCCGACAGCACCCAAGCAGCCCCGCCGCCGCCGATACTACCGCCGGTACTGCCAGTGTAGAAAAGAATCCGCAATAATAATGAGCAATTTACTGTTTGAAGTGTTGCTAATAGTAGCATTTCAAACAGTAAATTTTTTTTAAAAAAAAAGAAACCTTTTGCCATTCTGCTGTAAACAAAAACCAATCATAGCTTTATATACACAGCAGAGGTTTTTTTTGAAAAAAATATTGGTTGTGAATATCAATAATATATATATAAAGCTATGATTATTCAGCGTTTAGAGCCTCTCCAGTTTTTTCTATAATAAGCTGAAAAATATTAAAAAAAACTAAAATACCCCTTCTGCACCCGTGAATCTCGATGATTTATTGCAAGCCGAAAGTTACCGCGACCGTATCAATACCGTAACCGAAAAAGGCAAACGGAATTGGATTTATGCACTCAAACCCTCCGAAAATGGTATAATTATCGCAAAATATTAGCTTATTTATATTTGGCGGTATTTTTTATCCTGCCTTTTATCAAAGTGAATGATTTGCCTTTTATGATGATAAACATACCTGGAAGCAAATTTATATTATTCAGTAAAATATTTTGGCCTCAAGACTTTTTCATTTTCGCCATTGCCACGATTACGTTTATTGTATTTATTGTATTATTTACGGTGGCTTTCGGGCGTTTGTTTTGCGGGTGGGTATGTCCGCAAACGGTATTTATGGAATTTGTGTTTCGCCCTATTGAGTGGCTCATTGAAGGCACACCAAGCCAACAAAGAAAACTCAACGAATCGGCTTGGACAGCACAAAAATTCGGCAAAAAAGCACTCAAACACTTCATATACCTGTTCATTTCGTTTCTTATTTCGCATACCTTTTTGTCGTATATTTTAGGTGTAGATACCATATTAAAATACATGCACGAGCCACTCAAAAACCATGTAGGTTTATTTGTAGGCTTAATAATATTTACTTTATTATTTTACGGCGTATTTGCATTTGTGCGCGAAATAGTATGCACTACCATTTGTCCTTACGGACGCTTACAGGGTGTAATGTTTGATAAAGACACCATGTTGGTGGCTTATGATTATGAACGCGGCGAGCCTCGCGGCAAATACAAAAAAAATGCAGAGCGCACCGAAGGCGATTGTGTAAATTGTTTTAAGTGCGTACAAGTATGCCCCACCGGTATCGACATCAGAAACGGCGTACAATTGGATTGTGTAGGCTGCACTGCCTGTATTGATGCGTGCAACGAAGTAATGGACGCACTCAAATTTCCGCGTGGACTGATCCGCTATGCCTCGGAAAACGAAATCAGCCGCAAAGAGCCTTTTCATTTCAACACGCGCATGAAAGCCTACACCGTATTGCTCAGTCTGCTACTGCTGTTGATGGGCGGTTTGGTGATGTCGCGCAAAACGGTGGATATGTATGTGTCGCGCGTAAAAGGTCAGCTATATCAGGAAGTAGAAGGCGCAAAAATCAGCAATTTGTTTGAGGCAAAAATTATCAACAAAATGCGCAAAGACATGCCAATAAAGCTGCAATTAGAAGGAGCTACCGGAGAAATAAAAATAGTAGGCGAGCCGCAGCTGTTGCTGAAAGGCGAAGCTATCAATGAGTTTACTTTCTTTGTAGAAATTCCCAAAAACACACTTACCAAGCGCAGTTCGGACATAAAAATTGCGGTGTATCAAGGAGATACCAAAATACAAACCGTGAAGACCAAGTTTTTAGGTCCTTTTCTTTAATACATTTTTGTACAAATTATTGCTGAAAGCATTTTTTGGAATAAAATACAGCTATTCAACCGATTAAATTCAATAAAAAAATATTGCTTGTTTGATATGAATTGGGGTTATAAAATCTTAATGGTGATTGTGCTGTTTATAGCAGCGATGGGAGTGATGATATACATTGCCTACCAACAAAGTAATGAAATGATGGACAGCAACTATTATGAAAAAGAGATGAAATATCAACAATTAATAGATGCTGCCAATAATCTGAACCGCATTTCCACAGCCTCCTTATTACAACAAGATGCACAAAACGTCAAAATTCAGTTGCCTGCCAACTTACACACACAATTTGAAGGCGGCACGGTGGAATTGATAAAATTAGACGACCAAAGCAAAGACGTACAACTTCCTCTACAACCGGATACGGCAGGTTTTTTTTCTATTGAAAAAAACCGTTTAGTGGCGGGAAATTACAAGGTTCGTATTCAGTGGAATAATGGCAAGCAGCCTTATTACAAAGAACAAAGCATATTGATACAAAAATGAACGAAATAGCACTGTTGTTCGGAACTGGATTTTCTATTGGTATTTTGGGGAGTTTTCATTGTGTGGGTATGTGCGGTCCTTTGGCATTGGCATTGCGGTGCCAGTTGGATACCGCCCGAAAATCATTGGCTATCGGCTTATACAACATAGGCAGGGCAGTTTCTTATTCCATATTGGGCGGCATATTGGGAGCAGTGGGAATGAGTTTTTCGTTTTTCAAACTCCAGCAAGTGCTTTCAATAATTGCAGGTGTATTTGTTTTGGCGGTATTGTTGTCAGCCTATTTGGGTTCAAAAAATACGAACATTCCTTTAGTATCGCGCTACACACAATTTATCAAAGTCGCCTGTCGGCATATTTAAAAGCCGTACTTCACCTTTTTCGTATTTCGGAATAGGAGTAGTAAATGGTTTTTGCCCTGTGGCTGGTATATTTGGCATTGGCGGCGGCGGCGGCATCGGCACATTTTTTACAGCGGCGCGTTGTTGATGTTTTCCTTCGGAATGGGTACGATGCCGATAATGGCGGCTACGATGATTTTCGGAAAATTTATTTCGCTGGGTTTGCGCCAAAAATAAACAAGCTCACGCCGTATATGGTAGGTTTGGTAGCTGTTTTGTTGATATTACGCGGCTTAAATTTGGGTATTCCCTATATTTCTCCGGCTTTGGAAAACCAGAAAATGAGTTGTTGTCATAAATAAAAAATTCTCATTAATAAGCTCTGTTAGCTATACGACCGTTTTTTTGGGGTAAAAAAAAACGACACCACCGCCTAAAAAAGGCACGAAGGCGCAAAGCGATGTCAGGATTGGGTTAAAATCAGATAAAGTATATGTATAAAACCAATCTATATATTTAAAAAAATAAGGCGAGCATTATTTTTCTTTGGGCTGCTGTGTCTTTGCGGTTAGTATTTTTCACCGCTAAGGCGCAAAGTTTTTTTATGAAACTTGTAAATACGCCTGTAAATTGTTTTAGTATTTTTTTCTTTGGGCTGCTGTGTCTTTGCGGTTAGTATTTTTCACTGCTAAGACGCAAAGACGCAGAGTTTTTTTTATGAAACTTGTAAATACGCCTGATAAATACGCAGCAATGAAACAACCACAAATTTTGAAATCATAAAAGTTACAAACCTCAACTTTTTTACAAAACAATGACAAAAAAACTACTCCAAAATTTGGTGTTTTGAAAAAGATGCGTTAAATTAGCTCCGTTATCCCACGAAAAATGAAAGACAAGCACCAAATGAAAAAAACTACCAACAAATAACACAACAAAAACCAAGGGCGATATTGCCCATCTTATATTTTTAATTTTTTCATTTATGAAAACGAAACAATTTTTATTGCGCCCCCGTTGGCTGCTGCTGTTTTTGCTATTTGCCTACCTCTTTGTGGCACCGCCGCCCGAAGCCCACGCCCAAAATGCCGAGTTTGCACCCATTGGGGCGAAGTGGTGGTATGCTCAACGTTCGCCTTTGGGACCTCCTGACTATTGGACTGTCACTATGGAATGTATAGGCAATACTCTGATTGAAAATACAGCCTGCAAAATTTTAGAATTGCGTTCTCTTGCTTTTGTTGATACTTTATATATACACGAACAAAATGGCTTGGTGAAACTATATGACGGGCAAGATTTTTTTACTTTGTATGATTTTAATGCGGAAGTCGGTGATGCATGGAATACAAAAATAATAAGTGATTTATACTCCTCAAATTATTATGATGTAACTGCCATTGTTGATTCTATTAATTACCAAACTATAGAGGGTGTTATTACTAAAAATCAGTATATACATTTTATAATTAGTGATAGTGTAGAACAACAACTTGCTGATGAAACTGGTATTTGGATGATTGAAAACACAAAAATCAATAGTTTGTATGGTGCGACTCCTTTTTTTATTTATAATTTTCTTATTTTGGATGATGGTGGGGAAGGAGTTTTACATTGCTATCAAGATGATGCAATTGCAGTTACTTTGGAAATAGACCCCTACTATGCCAATGGCAGCGATGATTGTGATTATTCCTTAGTATATGGAGTAGATGACGGAAGCGCAGATACGCCCATTGAAATAACTGCATTTCCTGAAAAACTAATTTTCACAATCCCCGATTTTTCGGTATATGATACTGCGGAATGTATATTGTTGTCGAGCAATGGTCAAATATTGGCACAATTTCCTGTTCGTGAGCCTTCTGCTGAAATATCTACGGCACATTTAGCCGCCGGAGTGTATATGATTTTGTTTAAAAACACGGCAAATCATCAAATTTTTACACCACTAAATTTTATAAATCATAAGAAAAATCTTTGTTTTTTATTATTGTTTGTTTCCTCTTTTTACAAGCACAGGAATCTGTTTGCTACGGTATAGAGGAAAGCATAAACACTAAAGTTCAAACTTGTACTTTTGCCAGTGCTGCTTTTTAATGACCGCTACAGACCCCAGCAAAACTATTGATTTAATCGCAACTGCTCGGTAAAGCAAATCGCTATTAATATGCATGTATTTTGGAACAGCCTTGCCGATAAACAAAATTTTGATGACACTCCGCAAGACAGAGCCATACTTACGAATGCCGTATTGGAGTGGGGGGCTTAATGAACGTTATCGCAATATCGCCGCTCCTTTTCGCCCTTATCCCTGTGTATGTGGAGATGACTGCCATATTACCGACTCTAAAATTGAATTTGTACTTCAAGATATATATTTTCATGAGGACCCAGTAAATCATCATGCAAAAAGTTTTAATTTTCCTCAATATCATGTAAATATAGAACACGAAATTAATATATACTTTACAGGAAATTTACCAACAGGTGGTGGTGTCGGTGGAGCGGCAGAATTAGGAGGAGTAGTAGACCAATCTGGACTAAATTTTAGTGATGATGATGAATTAGGACTTTATTTAGTCAATTGCTTCCAACCAAACACAGACCCCAATACATTGAGTGTTATTATAGGGCGACAATTAGCGCACGAGTTGGGGCATAATTTGGGGCTATTACACACTTACCAAGCTACTTGTTGCCCTGAAATTTGTAATACTCAATCTTTGGAATATTTAGATGATGTATTTGGTGCAGGCACAACAGAGTGTCCACAAAATTGCCATCATCCCCATATTTGGAACTGTGGTACTCCTAACAACGATTTTACCGACCCTCAAAATGGTACCAATAATATGATGAGCGATGCCAACTCCTCTCGTTATTTATCACCCGAACAAATTGCGCGTGTTCATCGCAATACTTATTTATTTTCGGTTAAAGATTATATATTCAACTGCCCTAAATCTGCTGTTCCTTGGGAAATCACCGAAAACGAAACGTGGGATTTCCCGATTCGTATGTATGAAGATATAGTTGTAAAATCCGGAGCCACGCTCACTTTGCAGTGCGAGGTGCGTATGCCCGCCGAAGCGCGCATCATTGTGGAGCGCGGGGCGCGATTAGTGGTAGATGGTGCCACTATCACCTCCGCCTGCGCCGGACAACGCTGGCAGGGCATAGAGGTATGGGGCAACCCCGCAGTGGCACACACCGCCGCTATGCTCAATGCCGCCAACGCCCTCGCTGCCGACGGACCCGGCGTGGTGCAATTCAGCAATGATGCCCTCATCGAAAACGCCATCTGCGCCGTGAGCACCACCCGCCGCAACTATGCCAGCCCCCAAGAATACTACGGCGGCATTGTGCAGGCGCAGGAGTGCACCTTCCTCAACAACCGTAAATCCGTAGAAATGTTGCGCTATACCCTCGCCAATGTGTCGGCATTCACCGATTGCATATTTGAGTGCACCGATAGCCAAACCCACACGGGCGTAAGTTTGTGGGCGGTGAGCAATATTCCATTCAAAGGCTGCACCTTCACCAACCTCCAACAATACGGCATCACGGGTTTAGATGCTTCTTTTATGGTGGCAAGATGCGTGCAATTTTTCGGGCGGAGAGCTATGGTATTTACACGCGTAGTAGTTTATTAGTACCCACCAATCAGGTACGAGTCGGCATATTAGATGCCACCGATGAGCAGCGCAATATATTTCATAATAATACTTTTGATATCTGCTCTTTGGCAGTGCCAATTTATTTGCTTACAACAACGATTTCATAGAACAGACAGAGCCGACAGGTACAGTGACATTGGGTAATTTGGCAAATATATATGCACGAGGCGGAAAAAAATTGTCGGGAAATGCTTTTGAAGCAAAAGGAAATTTATTGATGTCGGGCAGTGTGGGTATAATGCTTTCCGGTTTGGGAATGTACGAAAACCTGATAGAATGTAATGATTTTGAAAACACCTTTATTGGAATTTCGGCAGAAGGCAACAACAGCGGCTTAAATATCGCCGAAAATGATTTTACCTGTTCGGAAGCAGATGTATATGTATGAGGCGCAGGAATGGCAAATGGCAGTATTGCCGACCAAGGCACGGCAGATGAGCCGCAGGTAAATTTGTTCAGTGCGGCGCATCATCATCATTTTATAGCCGATGCAGCCGAAACCGAAGAATTTATCTACTATTATCCCGAAAATCCCTCCGATGCGCGCTTGGTGCCGCATTGCGATTATGATGATACCGACGGTTATTGCCTTTTTCATAATCATTATTATGCCAATATCGCAGCACCTTTGGAGGGTTATGCAGGTTGCTTGGAGGTAGAAGACAGCCCTATTACTCCAGACCCCTGTGTGCCGCTCACCCGCGATTGTTTGGAGGGGGAGCGCGATATTATCCGCAACCTGAAACAAGAAATAGACAACGACAGCAAGGAGGTATTGCTGAGCAAAATTGCCACTACTCCCAATCAATATTCCACTTACCAGTCGCTCAAAACCGCTTCGCCCTATTTGTCGGATAGTGTATTGGCAGCCACCGCCGAGCAAACCGCTAGGGCACAATGGAAACGCAACGATATTTTGTTGAGCAATGCGCCCCTGAGCGACAGCCTGATGAACATTGCCTACAACCACGTACCTGCCGGCGTATATGCTTTGCTGTATAGCATCAAAACGGAGCAGGTGCTTTCGGCGCGCGATTATCTGAGCAGCGACATCAAACGGCACAGCAGCCGCAAAGAGTTGATATTGCAGCGTTTGCTCCAAAAGTTCATGACCGAAAACGACTCCGAACAAATACAGGAAGTATTGGAAGAGGAAGGCACTACGGCGGCAGTACAAACTTTGCTGTGCATAAAAATAGCACAAAATGATGTTGCTGCGGCACAAAGCCTCCTGAATGCACTACCCACCGACACGGAAGAAGAAGCTGATTTTAAAACGCTGCAAAGCATCAATTTGCAGTATTACAGTGCCACTACCGAATATACGCCCACTACTGCCCAACTCAACACGCTTTTGAGTATCGCCGAAAACCCCACGCAGCAGCAGCACAGGCGGCGGCTTTGTGGAGTCATTTTACAGGCGAAGCTATTGTCCCCGATATTCCCGATTTGGTATTTCCTGCCGCCAAACAGCAGGGGGCGGCGCGCTATCCGCAGGCGCACAAAATCAATACCGATGCAGCCCGCCTACAATGCAGCCCCAACCCTGCCGGCGGCAATACCTTACATATTTGCACCCCCTACACCAGCGATGCGGTGCGCAATGTGGTGGAGTTGTACGATGCACAGGGTCGGTTGATGACAACTTTTGTGTTGAGTGCCGACAATAGTTGCGCCGATTTTTCGATAGCAGCCCTGCCGAGCGGCATCTATTGGGCAGCGTGGAAACAAGACGGACACCTCACACAAAGCACACAATGGATAAAGTTGTAGCTTATGATAGGGCGTTGAGTTTGCCGAAACGCCCTATTTTTAAAAACAAAAAGTACCCACTCACCCACAATTTATCTGCTATAAAGAACACTAAGCATTGCGCAACAGTCCGCCCCCCACTGCCGAACACAACTCGCTTGCCGTGGAGCTAAAGCGGCTTATTTTTTAACCTAAATTTTTTTTAACTATGTCAAATGCTCAAAACAACCGCGTGTCGGTGACGCTCACCGCCGCCCAAGTGCAAGCCGTAAAAACTGCCTTGCAAACCATTTTGCAACAATTGCCTTTTTTGGTGGGTCTTACGGTAGAAGAACGCCAAAGTCTGCCAAAAATCAACATTGCGAACAAGTCCTTTGTGGAGGATAGCCTCGCCGCTATGAACAATAACGCCACCCTGCTGCCCGCCTACCTGAATGTGGTGGAGGTGCAGAAAGATTTTACGCTCTACCGCCAGTTGGACGAACTCGTGCTGCTCGCCAACCAACTCACAGAGCGGCTGCGCGACACTCAAATATTGGCGGGTTCGGAGGCATACAGCAATGCCCTCATCGGCTACCGCCTTTTTGAAGCCGCCGCCAAAGCGGGGTTGCCGGGAGCCGATACGGTGTATGAGGGCTTGCGGGAGCGATTTGAGGGTCAAGGCGGCAGGCTACCGACCACACCCACACCAGAAGCCGGAGGCGAAGGTATTTAAGTAGGTGGAGTCCATCGCAAAAAACGGGGGGTACTGTTGAAAGTGCCCCCCGTTTTTTTGTTTAAAAACAGCTTTGGGCGGTGTTTTGGGGAGTGGTGGGGCAGTTTTGTGCCTGCTGCTTAGGTCAGAGGCATTTTTTGGGTGGGGTGCGCTGCACTTCCCCAAAGTAGGCGGCTATGGGCGGTTGTTTTCTCAAAAACTCCTTATTTATAAAGCAAATATTGATAACTCGCAATTTTCGCACCTATTGTTAGAGGGGGTAGGCGAGGGGGGGGTACTTCCAAAGTCCCCTACCTATATAAGTACCCCCCTACCTCTGAACTCGGCTAACTCACTTCTGAACTCGGTTAACTCACCTCTGAACTCGGTTAACTCACCTCTGAACTCGGCTAACTTACTTCTGAACTCGGCTAACTCACTTCTGAACTCGGCTAACTTACTTCTGAACTCGGCTAACTCACTTCTGAACTCGGCTAACTCACTTCGAACTCGGCTAACTCACTTGAACTCGGCTAACTCACTTGAACTCGGCTAACTCACTTCTGAACTCGGCTAACTCACTTCTGAACTCGGCTAACTCACTTTGAACTCGGTTAGCTCACTTCTGAACTCGGCTAACTTACTTTGAACTCGGTTAGCTCACTTGAACTCGGCTAACTTACTTCTGAACTCGGCTAACTTACTTCTGAACTCGGTTAGCTCACTTCTGAACTCGGTTAGCTCACTTGGAACTCGGTTAGCTTACTTGAACTCGGTTAGCTCACTTCTGAACTCGGTTAGCTCACTTCTTTTTAACTTTGACAAATTTTTGAACTTTGTCAAAGTGGTGGGCAACAAAAAAATCCCTCGTGTATCAAACACGAGGGATTTTTTATTAAAAAATGCAAAGAAACGAGAAGAATTATTTTTTATCTTCTTTTTTATCCTCGCTGCTGCGCATCAATTTCATTTCTTTTATCAAATTGGTAGCACCTGCATATTTGTCAATTACAAACAATACATAGCGGATATCCACCGAAATAGTGCGTTGAAATTGGGTTCAAAAGCAATATCGCCGCTCATAGCTTCCAGTTGCCGTCGAAGGCGATACCGATGAGTTCGCCTTTGTTGTTCATCACGGCACTTCCTGAATTTCCGCCGGTGATGTCGGTATTGGATAAGAAATTGACGTGCAAAGAGCCATCTTTATCTGCATATTGTCCAAAATCTTTTTTACGGATTAATTCGTTCAATTTAGCAGGAACGATAAATTCGGGATTAGTGGGGTCTTCTTTTTCCAAAATACCATCGGCGGTAGTGAAATAATTATAGAAAGTCGCATCTTGAGGTTTGTAGCTCAACACCTGCCCGTAGGTGAGGCGCATAGTAGAGTTGGCGTTGGGATAATATTTTTGTCGGGGTTCATTTCGCGCACACCCGCCACATACAAGCGATTGCCCTGCGAAAGTTTTTCAAAAGCCGCTTTGCGCGAGGGTGCTACTTTTTGGCGATAGTTGGTAAAAATATCGTTGAAAGCGGCATAAGCGGGGTCAGCTTTGAGGGCTTTGAGCGTAGGTTTTTTCAAAAATGCTTCCAATTTGGTGGGGTCACTCATAAAAGAACGGTTGAACATATCTTTTACATAAGCGCGATAATCTCCTTTAAATTTGCTGTTGGCGGCTTTGAGTACGGCAGGCATATCATCTTGAGAGACACCCTGTGCATACAGGGTCATGAGTTCGCCGGTAATATCTTGGTCGGTGGCGCGGTCGTAGTCTTTATAATAAGCGGCAGCCGTTTGACGGATTTGCTCAATGGCAGCGTCCAAATCTGCTTTAGGAGTAGATTTCATCATGAGCAGCGGCTCTAAGGCGGAGAAATTATAAGCGAAGCCCATAATTTCAGAACCGAAAACAGCTTCGTTCAAATACACATTGTGCAAAGCACTGCGGTCGAGTTCTTCGTAGGCTTGCTGCACGAGTTCTAAGGCTTCGCCGTATTTCTTTTTGCGGTCGCGGTCGGCATTTACCCATTTTCTGAAAGCATCTTCTTCCTGTTTTTTCTTATCAGCGACATCTAAACGTTTCAATCCGCGCGTTTGTCCGATAAAATATTTCCAGTAATTGCTGATAGAGGCATATTTAGAGGCATATTTAATTTCTATAGCTTTGTCGGAATCCATGTGTTCTTTCATCGTTTCGAGCAATTTGCCGCGAATTTTCACACGGGTCGGGTTGGTTTTTTTCAATTGCAAGATTTACGCCGTTGGAAGTGAGGTAGCGGTCGGTAGTTCCTGAAATCCCATAATCATGGCATAATCTTTTCCTGCACACCATCTAAAGAAACGGGCAAGAAATGTTTGGGTTGTAAGGCACATTGTCGGCAGAATAGTCGGCGGGTTTGTTGTCTTTGCCGCATAGATGCGCAAAACAGAGAAATCGCCGGTATGGCGTGTCCACATCCAGTTGTCGGTATCGCCACCGTATTTTCCGATAGAAGAAGGGGGCGCACCCACCAATCGCACATCGCGGAAGGTTTCGTAGATGAACATATAATATTCATTGCCATCAAAAAACGACTTCACTTTAATTTCGTAGTTGGCGTTTTCTTTTTGAGTTTCTTCAATAATGGCATTTTGTTCGGCAGCCACAATAGCATCGCGCTCTTCTGCTTTTCCTTTTTTCAATGGCGGCTTTCATGAGCGGCGTTACATCTTCCATACGCACCAAAATAGAAGCCGTGAGTCCGGGGTTGGCTTAATTCTTCGGTTTTTTTCATTGCCCAAAAACCATCGGTGAGGTAGTCGTGTTCCACGCTGGAGTGGCTCTGAATGAGGTCGTAGGCGCAGTGGTGGTTGGTGAGCAACAGACCTTCGGGCGATACTAACTCCGAAGAGCAAAATCCGCCGCCGAGCATCACGATAGCATCTTTGAGGCTGCTGTGATTAATGCTGTAAATTTCTTCGGCGGTGAGTTGCAAGCCCAATTTTTGCATATCGGTATAATTCAACCGTTCTACAAACATAGGCAGCCACATACCTTCGTCGGGTGGGGGAGGCAAAGCAGCAAGGCTCATACTGCATACTGTGAGCCAAGCCAACATTGTTCTTTTAATCATTGTTGTTATAAAAGTAAATGAGTTAAGAATAAAAATATTCAACAAATGTGTTTTTTGCAAAGATATTAAGTTATTAAAGAAACAAGGGTGTTCTGATGTTAAAAGTTGTCAATAAATACACATAATAATATGAAATGATGATTTTGATAAAAAAAAGAACGCAAACCGACAAAAAAATGTTGATACTAAACTATATTCAAATTAACATTCTATCTTATTTATTATGGCACTTCTTATTATAGGCATTATATTTTTGATAATGTCTTTTGTTTTTATGTTTCAGGCAAATGTGCAATTACAATCTGTCGCAAAAACATTGCGTTTGGTGAGCATAGCCGCTATCATAGTTGGCGCACTGTCATCTATGGTCATACAAATAGATGCAGGAATGGTAGGCGTAAAAAGTTTATTTGGCAAAGTAAATGATAAAGTGCTGGAAAGCGGCTTGCACCTGATTAATCCGCTTACAAAAATCCACGAATTAGATGCCCGCACCCAAAACTACACCATGTCGGCAGTGCACGACGAGGGCGACAAATCGGGCGATGATGCCATTCGGGTATTGTCGTCAGATGGTTTGGAGGTTACGATAGACTTAACAGTGCTGTATCGTATCATTCCTGCCGAAGCACCCAAAATTATCCGCGAAATCGGCAGAGAATATCAATCAGTCATTGTGCGCCCCATCACCCGCACCAAAATCCGCGACAATGCCGTTTATTATAATGCCGTAGATTTGTACTCCACCAAACGCGAAGAATTTCAGGGTCGGATATTCAAAGACATTTCGGCGGAATTTAAAGCACGCGGCTTGGAATTGGAGGAGCTACTGGTGCGCAACATCAACTTACCCGAATCCGTAAAGCTCACCATTGAATCCAAAATAAATGCGGAGCAGGAAGCGCAAAAAATGGCATTTGTGTTGCAAAAAGAAAAGCAGGAAGCCGAGCGCAAACGTGTAGAAGCACAAGGTATTACCGATTATCAAAAAATATTGAACAGCAGCCTGAGCGACCAGATGCTGCGCTACGAAACCATCAAAGCCTACCGCGAACTCGCCACTTCCAACAACGCCAAAGTAGTGATTATGGGCGATAGCAAAACTCCCCTGATATTAGATGGCAAGTAAAAAAAGCAAAACATTTGATCCTTTTTCTTTGAACAATTTTGTTTTCTACAAGCTATTTAATTATTTTGGGTGTCTTGATTTTTAAATTTATCCTGTCGGAAAAAAAAAGAAACATTGTTGGTGTATCTTTGTTGTTTAATTATTAAGTCAGAGTACATTTATCACAAAAAAATTATCTTTTTTGGTCAATAAAATCAAACTTTAATTGCTTTTTTGAAAGGCAGGTTTGAGTTTAAAATATCAAAAAATGGGCATATAAATTAAAATTTTTATATCATTATGACAAATAATATATCTTCCGATACTCAAACACTCATTGGCACGGAATGTCCCGTTCGCCTCACGGAAGGAGCAGTAAAAGAAATCAAATTTTTGATGCACGATAAAGAAATTCCCACACATCAGGGCTTGCGCCTCGGCGTAAAAGGCGGCGGCTGTTCGGGGCTTTCTTATGTGCTGGGTTTTGATGAAAAAAATGAATTAGACGAGGAATATTTCATACACAACATTCGCATTTTCATCAATCGTGCCCACCTTTTGTATATCAGTGGCATGGAAGTAGATTTTCTGCACGGTCTTAACAATCGCGGATTTATTTTTAATAATCCCAATGCCACTTCTTCGTGCGGCTGCGGCTCTTCTTTCTCTGCATAAACAACAGCAACAATAACAACATTTCCATCAAAGTATCGTGCTGCTCCGTACTACGCTCTTTGCCGACCAACTCACACACCTTTCCGATGCCCGCTATTTTGCGGCTTCGGGTGCAGAGTTTTTGTGTTTTTGCTTTGATGAAGCCTCGCCGCATTGCATATCAACGGCGCAAGCCAAAGAACTGACCGCTTGGATTAGCGGCACACAAATAGTAGCTGATGGCGGCAACCTCTCCGAAGACGCGCTCAACGATATATGTTTTGAAATTGGTATTAGTGCCGTTGTAAGCAACAAAAATTTGCACCGCGACCTTTTGTTGCCACAAATTCAAACGATTTTTCGGCGTATTTCGGTGCAGAGCGTTCCTGAAGCTATCCGCCAGATAAGCGCACTCGGCACACAACCCGATATATATCATGAGATGTTGATACTGGATTTTGGACACATCAATCTATCAGCCGAAGAGTTGGAGGCATTGCAGGCACTGCGTTTTGCAGGAGAAAAGCTGTTTTTGAAAATGAATTTTACCACCGATTCCTTACAAAAACGCTACACACCTTACCTTTTAAAGGGCGTGTTATTGAGTGGCGATGATGAAATATCATTGGGCTTGCGCAATTTTTCGCAGGTAGCCGATTTGGTTGAAATGCTGGAAGGGTGAAAAATATTTTTCCTTCACTTTTTTTCTATAAACAACCGGTGCGCCCGCCATCAACCGGCAAATTGATGCCATTGATATAGGCTGCCGCCGGACTTGCCAAAAACGCCACCGCCGCCGCCACCTCTGCTGCTTCGCCAAAACGCCCCGCCGGCACACTTGCGAGCATTGCCTTTGTAATTTGTTGTGTGCTTTCACCTGCTTTTGCGGCGTTGGCTTCGATGAGGCTGTGCAGCCGCGCGGTTGCCGTGAATCCTGGCAGCACATTATTCACCGTTATTCCAAAGGCAGCTACTTCATTTGCCCAAGTTTTTGCCCAACTCGCCATAGCTCCGCGTGTGGTATTAGAAACGCCCAATCCCGATATGGGAATTTTAACAGAAGTTGAAATAATATTAATAATACGACCATATTGTGCCGCTTTCATAGCGGGCAAAAGCGTTTGCGCCAACAAATGGCTACACAAAATATGCTGTTGATACGCCGCCAAAAATTCTTCGGTGGCAGCATTGGTGATAGCTCCGCCTTTCGGACCGCCGCTATTGTTGATAAGTATCTGAAAAGATAAATCGGGATACTGTTGTATATATCGTGCTGCTGTTTGCTGCACCGTTTGCGGCTCGCTGAAATCGGCTGTCAAAAAATCGTGCGCCTGCCCAAAAGGTCGCGGCAACTGCGCTGCTGCTTGCTCCAATCGCGCTGCATCGCGGGCAAAAAGCGTAATACGCGCGCCAAAATTTGCCAATTCTACCGCACTTGCCCACCCAATACCCTGACTTCCGCCGCATACCAAAGCATTTTTTCCTTGCAAAGAAAGATTCATAAAAAAATAAGGAGCTTTTTTAAAATAAAAAGATGATTTTTTCGGAAAAAACTAACGTCTTTTTCCGAAAAACATACCCATCAAGCCGCGCGTTACTTCGCGCACCAAAGAAGTACCCACCTGCTTTACCATACGATTTTTAGACAAAGTATCAAAAAACGAAGGTTCTTCTTTGGGCACAGGTGCTGCTTTTTGAACAGTGCGCGTGGTGTCGGTTTTTTCGGCAACAGGCGGCACGGTGGTTTGTATTTTTTGGTTTAATATTTCGTAAGCACTGTGGCGGTCGATGACTTCGTTGTAGGTAGCCGCCAACTGCGAGCGTGCTATGAGTTGGCTCATTTCCGCATCATTGAGTATGTCCATACGCGTACCCGGTGCACACAGCAGCGTGCGTGCCAGCGGGTGGGGGCGACCTTTTCGTCCAATACCGTCACAGCGGCTTCGCCGATACCCAAAGAAGTCAATAGCTCATCAACCTGATAAAAATCCGACAGAGGATAATTTTCGGCGGTGAGTTTTATCATTTTGCGGTCTTTGGCGGTAAAAGCACGCAAAGCGTGTTGAATTTTCATACCCAACTGGCTCAACACCGCATCAGGAATATCACTCGGATTTTGGGTGCAGAAGAAAATGCCCACACCTTTGGAACGAATCAGTTTGATGATAGTTTCTATTTGGTCGAGCAATGCTTTAGAGGCTTCGTTGAAAATCAGATGAGCTTCATCAATAAAAACACCAATTTGGGTTTTTCGGCATCGCCAACTTCGGGAAAAGTGGCATAAATTTCTGTCAGCAAACTCAACATAAATGTAGAAAACAATTTCGGGCGGTCTTGCAAATCCATCAGTCGCACCACCGAAATCAATCCTTTGCCATCGCGAATATCTATTAAATCGCGCGGGTCAAAAGAGCGTTCTCCGAAAAACACATCAGCTCCCTGCTGCTCCAATTCTATTACCTTGCGCAAAATAGTGCCCGTAGAAGCCTCTGAAACAGCCCCATAATCGGCTTCTATTTCATCTTTTCCTTCTTTGGTGATGTATTGGAGCACTTTTTTAAAATCTTTTAAATCCAGCAAAGGAAAATTGCAGTCATCGCACCATTTAAAAATAACGGAAACGATACCGCTTTGTACTTCATTGAGGTCGAGAATTTTGGAAAAAAGCACTGGTCCAAATTCGCTGACGGTAGCACGAAGGCGCACACCCTTTTCTTTGGATAGTGAGAGCATCTCTACGGGCAAATAGTGCGGCTCCCAAGCTATGCCTATTTTTTCGTGTCGTTCATCTATTTTAGGATTGCAGTCACCGGCTTCGGCAATTCCGCTCAAGTCGCCCTTGATGTCCATCAAAAACACCGAAATTCCTTTATTGGATAAAGATTCGGCAATGCCCTGAATCGTTTTTGTTTTACCTGTTCCGGTAGCTCCTGCTATCAAGCCGTGGCGGTTGAGCGTGCGCAAAGGAGCTTTTACGAGCAAGTTTTTCACGATATGTTGTTCATCAAGCATAGCAGCACCGAGCACAAAACTGTCGCCTTTGGTTGTATATCCGTTGGCAATAACTTCCGTAAATTTATCTACATTGCTCATAATTATCTGAGGTTAGAGTTGTGTTTTTTAGAAAAAATAAGTTCTTTTAGCACTCTTTTTTAATAAAGATGCAGCAAAAATAGTTCAGAAAGTTGGAATTTTTGTATGGCAAATGCACCTTAGCCCATTTTTAAGGGCGCAAAGGTTTGTAGCCGGAGGCTTGCAATATCTGTTGTCCGTCTTTCATTTGTATCAGAGCCTCCAAAGAGAGGTTCGGATTTTTTTTCATATAGCTGTCCACAATACGCCAACCTATCCACGAGCCTATATTTCCGGGAGATTCTGGGGGCATACCGGAACTGGTCGGAGCTTCGTGTACATATTTATCTACTTTTCGGCTTTCGGTTTCGTAGAGCAAGTTATTTTCTAAAAAACGTCCAGATATTAAATTCTTCGCGCTCGCACCATTGCATTTGGTCGGCGGTATATGTCATTTTGATACTGTCGGGGGTGGCGGGCAGCAGTTTATCGGCAATGTAGAGCATTTTACCGTTTCGCACCATTTTATCAATCAGACGGAGTTGCCGCCCTTCGTCACTCATCATATTCATTACCCACGCTTTGATGCTGTTAGAAACAAGATAGCGCGGCTCGTAAAAATCAGAAAGATATTTCGGAATACCCACTAAGGAGTACACCGGATAATTTTTTCCCAAATACATATCCAAGCTAATGCCCAAAGCGGTGGTATCGTAGGTAAAAGCAGCCACTTTAAATGCCGAAATACAAGTATAAATATCGGGTATGCGGCGGTTGGGGAAATAATATTTATAATAGCGAAAGGCTTGTTCAAAATCTTTTTTCAGAAAATCTGCTTCTTTAAAATGCGTTTGCACACTATCATACACACCGCGCATATCGCTGTTGTTGATGAATGCCGACAATTCTTTGGCAGTATTTGGAAGATTTTGGCTGCTGTCGGCAGTGTTCCACAAGCCGAGTTGCATCAGTTCCTTGTACATAAAAAGGAAAAAAATCGGGGTATTGCACTGCTAATTTTTGAGTAGAAGGCAGCAGTTGCGTAGTATCTAATTGAAAAATGGCTTGGTCAAAACGATGGAGGGCTACATCGGCTTGTATGGAGGATACATCAGGCGGCGGAATTTTTTTTTCATTTTTTTTACAAGAAATAAAAAAAAATAAAGTGACCATAATACATAGCCATTGTCTATACGACAGAATTGAGTAGCGTAGGATATACCGATGGGTGTGCATGAATAAGTTTTTTGCTATAATAGGAACTTTTTTTGGTAACTTTACCATTTGACATTCAAAATTAAAAAAACAAATTATTAACGAAATATCATGCGAAAAATTCTTTTTTTGTTCTTTGTCATTATTGCTTTTGTGCAGTCAGTAAGTGCTCAGATTGAAGGTTTCCGCTTCGGTTTGCATATAGATCCGAATGTGGCATGGTTCAGAGCCAACGTAGATGGTATTGAAACCTCTTCAAAAATGGGTTTCGGCTATGGATTAATGATAGATTATTTTTTTGCCGACCGTTATGCAATTTCTACCGGAATGAATCACATGTTTGTAGGAGGTTCATCTAAAGTAGATTCCTTAGCTGAGTATAAAGTAAATTTACAGTATATTGAATTTCCGGCGTTGTTGAAGTTCCGTACCAATGAAATGGGTAATAACCTAACATTTTTTGGACAAATGGGCTTAACACCGGGTATCAAAGTAAGTTCAAAAGAGGATAAGGTAAAATCTAAAGATTATAAACCTATCAACTTATCGTTGAGTTTGGGTGGCGGTGCCGAATATGCTATTGATGAAAGCATATCTTTATTTGCCGCTTTGTTTTTTGATAATGGATTTACGGGCGTTGTGAAGAACGTTCCTAACGATGGCAAAATTTCTCAAAGTAAAATAGGTTTGCGTTTGGGAGTTTTGTTTTAGTATATTTACTGTTTTATAAACAATTAGTTTTTTTTAAACGAGAGTGGGTGAATAAACGAGCGTCTTGGGATTTTATTCCAAACGCTCGTTTCTCTTTTATCCATACAGTAGAAAGAGATATAAGGTTATAAAATCTTATATCTCTTTTTTATTTTATAAACCTACCATTTTTTCAGGGACTACAATTTCATCAAATTTTTCCCCTGAGAGCAATCCTAATTCTATGGCTACTTCGCGCAAGGTTTTATTTTGAGCGTGGGCAGTTTTGGCAATTTTAGCTGCATTATCATAGCCGATATGTGTGTTGAGTGCAGTTACGAGCATCAATGAATTTTCTAAGATGTTTTTTATCATCATTTCATTAGGTTCGATACCGATGGCGCAGTGTTCATTAAAAGAGTCGCAGGCATCGCCCAACAAACGCGCCGACTGCAAAAAATTAGAAATAATCAAAGGCTTAAACACATTGAGTTCAAAATGTCCAGTGCAGCCGCCGATATTAACAGCCACGTCATTTCCCAATACCTGAGCGCACACCATCGTGAGGGCTTCGCTTTGGGTGGGGTTCACTTTGCCGGGCATAATAGAAGATCCGGGTTCATTTTCGGGGATTAGGATTTCGCCGATGCCACTGCGCGGACCTGATGAAAGCATACGCACATCATTTCCTATTTTCATCAAAGCTACTGCTAAGGTTTTTAGTGCGCCGTGTGCTTCTACCAAAGCATCGTGTGAGGCGAGTGCTTCAAATTTGTTTTCTGCCGTTACAAAAGGCAAGCCGCTCAACGCTGCAATTTTTGCAGCTACTGCCGTAGCATATCCTTTTGGAGTATTGATGCCTGTACCTACTGCCGTTCCGCCCAATGCCAACTCCGACAAATGCGGCAGGGTGTGTCGTATGGCACGCAGGGCGTGGTTTAGTTGCGACACATAGCCCGAAAACTCCTGCCCCAAAGTAAGCGGTGTAGCGTCCATAAAGTGTGTGGCCCGATTTTCACCACATTCATAAAACGCTCCGATTTTTCGCGTAGCGTATCGTGCAACTTTTCTACCTGCGGAATGGTATGTTCTACCAAAATTTTGTAGGCGGCTATATGCATGGCAGTAGGAAAAGTATCGTTAGACGATTGCGATTTATTTACATCATCGTTGGGGTGCAGCACTTTTTTTTCATCATTGAGGCTACCACCCTGCAACACTTGCCCGCGATTGGCAATTACCTCATTTACATTCATATTGCTTTGAGTGCAGGAGCCGGTTTGCCATATTACCAAAGGAAATTCGTTATCTAATTTCCCTGCTGCAATTTCATCGCATACTTGGGCGATAAGGTTAGCTTTTTCTTTAGAAAAATTCGTCAGTTCGGCATTAACCAAAGCGGCAGCTTTTTTCAAAATGGCAAAGGCGTGGATAATTTCGATGGGCATACGGGCACGCTCGCCGCCGATACGGAAATTTTCGGTAGAACGCTGCGTTTGAGCCGCCCAATATCGCTCGGCGGGTACATCAATGTAGCCCATGCTGTCTTTTTCTTTTCTTACATTCATATATTTTACTATAATTAAAATGGTATAATTGAAGTGTAAAGGTACGAAAAAAAACACCTTTTGACACCACACTAAATGCTTTTTAAGAAGTAGCTTTTATAAAAAAACAAGTATGAGCAGTAGCTTTTTATGATTTAATGATGGATACGAAACGTTTTTTTACATTTTTTTGTTACACTTGCAGTTTAATCACCCTTTTTTATTTTTTTAAAAAATATCATGAATCGTTCTCGTCTTTCAGCTACCATTCTCATTGCCCTTGTAATGGTAGGTTTTAGTTTGTGCCGCTATTATTCCAACTCGCAAACAAACCCCATCACTGGCGAAACTCAACACATTAGTATCAATACTGAACAGGAAATTGCTTTGGGATTGCAAAGTGCACCCGCTATGGCACAGCAGCACGGCGGTTTGTATCCTGACGAAAAATTGCAAACATTGGTGGATAATGTGGGAAATAAACTGTTGCAAAGCAGCGAAGCCAAAAACACACCTTATGAATTTAGTTTTCATTTGCTGGCAGATGACCAAACCGTAAACGCTTTTGCTTTACCCGGCGGTCCTGTTTTTATTACCTATGCGCTGCTGTCGCGGTTAAAAAATGAAGACCAACTTGCCGGTGTATTGGGTCACGAAATCGGGCATGTGGTGGCTCGTCATTCGGCGGCACGCATCGCCAAGCAAGAACTCACACAAGGCATTACGGGAGCAGTAGTAATGGCTACTTATGACCCGAACAACCCCAACAGCCAACAAACAGCGCAGATGGCACAGATGATTGGCAACGTAGTAAATATGAAATATGGCAGAGAAGATGAATTACAATCGGACGAATTGGGCGTAAAATTTATGATAGAGGCGGGATATAATCCTGAAGAAATGATCGGAGTAATGGAAATTTTGAAGGAGGCTTCGGGCGGCAGAGAACAATCGGAGTTTTTCAGCACGCACCCCAATCCCGAAAATCGTATGGAAAAAATCCGCGAAGCTATCCAAAAATACAGCAATTTAAAAAAGTCATAAATTCTATTTTTCTTTTTTTATCTTTTGTTACGGATACATTTTATTGTATCAGTTGCCAGGGTATTTCGGGGAGTTGTTGTTGATACTGCAGCATACCGTGCCAACCCTGCAAGCCGCCGCTATGTACGGCAGCTATACGTGAGCCGGCAGGAAAATAATCTTTTTGTATCAAATCATAAATGCCGTACATCATTTTTGCGGTATAAACGGCATCTAACACAATGCGGTGTTGCAGATAAAAGCGGCGGATAAATTGCAGGAGTTCATCATTTAAGCGGGCATATTGCGGAGCAGCATATTGTGTGTGCAAAGTCCAGCGGCGATAATGATTCGGCTGCAATTGCCGTTCAATATCTTGGTATAAAAATTCGGCTTTGGGCAATGCCGGAAATCCCAACACTATTGATTTTTCTTCGCAAGCCGCTATCATTCCGGCGAGCATAGTACCCGTGCCACAGGCGGCGCACCAATAATCCATATTTTCTGCACCGCCGGCATCTATTATAATTTCGCGGCAGCCCTGCACACCGTATTCATTAGCTCCACCTTCGGGAATAAGGAAAAAATCGCCGAATTGCAGGTGCAAGGTCTGTATAAAATCGGCTTGGTGTCGTTGGCGATATTGGCTGCGGCTCACAAAATGCAGTTGTGTGCCTTGTTCGGCACAATCGCGGAGGGTGGGGTTGAGGGGGCGGCGGCATTTTCTTCGCCTCGTACTACGGCAATGGCTTCGAAACTATATGCGGCGGCGGCTTTGGAAAAAGCATGTAAATGGTTGGAATAAGCACCGCCGAAGGTGAGCAAACGGCGGTGATGAGCAGTTTGTGCCGCCAAGAGATTATATTTTAGTTTGCGCCCTTTATTGCCCGATAGCCACGGCGAGCGCATATCCTCACGCAACAAAAACACTTCTACTTTTTTTGTATCAAAAAGTGTTTCGCGCAAAGGTTGCAAAAAATGATCATCCACGTCAAGCACATTTTTTTTTAAAAGAGCAGTAAAGTAAAAAATCCGCAAGGAACATTTTAATTTCCTTGCAGATTTTTGCAGTTTTTTTTTCTCAAAAAAAAAGACTATTTATCCAGCAAACCAAATACCCTTTTGAGCAGTTCGGTAGTGCGGGCAATAGGGTTTTGACGAATTTTTTTCTCTTCATCGGCAACCATCAAAAACAAGCCTTCCAATGCTTTGTCGGTCACATAGCCTTTCAAGTCGGGATTCACCTGCTTCACCAAAGGAATTTTATTGTATTGTTTAATCACATCGCCCCAATATTTTGTCGCTTGCACATTATCCAATGACGTTTGAATAACAGGGCTAAATTCGTTGCGAAGTTGTCCGGAGGTAGTTTTTTTGAGATATTCGGTAGCGGCGTTTTCGTTGCCGCGCAGTATATTCATGGCATCGCGGATAGTAAGTTGTTTGATGGCACTGATGAAGATAGGTTTGGCGCGGGTGGCGGCATCTTCGGCGGCGCGATTGAGCGAAAGCACCACTTTATCCACTTCGCTGCCTAATCCCACATCGCGGAGGGTTTTTTCTACTTTTTGCACATCTTGAGGCCAAGGAATTTTGATACGCGGATTTTTAAAATATCCGTCTTGTTTTGCCACCAAATCAGCACCGACCGTGATACCTTTTGAAAGAGCCGCTTTCAACCCTTCGCCTACCTCGGCTTCGGTAACGGGCTTGCCGCTATTGGCAGCAGAAGAAGCCGCATCTAATACATTATTTACGGTTTTATTAATTTGTGAAGAAGTGCAAGCACTTATCAACAGAGTGACACATACGGCTAACGATAAAAAAATTTTTTTCATTGATTTTTGATTAAAAAGTTGTGCAATTATTTTTTTTGTGAATGAAATTTTACAATTTCAATAAAGTTAAACACAATATTACGCCATAATTAGATTTTTTTATGTGGAAAAAGTTTAATTGTTGTCGCGATTTTGTGGTGGTGTTGTGAGATTATCCACAATGTGGATAGTTTTTTGTGAATAGATTTAATTTCAAGAACTTTTCCGACAATGGATTTCGTTCTTATACAACCATACAAAAACAGCTATATATATCTTATGAAATCATTGACTCCGCTTTTATATATTGGGATAGGTTTGGTGCTGGGCATTGTATTATTGCGTGGTTGCAGTGCCAATAATTTCTGGAAACCTGCCACCACTGAAATACAAAGCGTAGTGCTTTTGGAGCAAATAAAAAAAGTGGCAAAACTGATTACCGTAGAAGGGGAGATGAGTGATATTTACGACCACCGTAATTATTACGGTTTGGATTTGCCTGTTTTTCAAAAAAAAGCACTGCTCAAAGTACAGGCGAAAGTGTCGGTAGGTTACGATTTGGAAAAAATGAATATCCACCTCGACGAAAACACCAAAACGCTGTATTTATCGCCACTGCCGCCGCCCGAAATTTTATCCATAGATCCTACGATTCAATATTACGACCTCACCGAAGGATATTTCAATAGTTTTACGGCACAGGAGCTGACCCAAATAACCCAAGCCGCCAAAGACGATATTCGCAAAAAAGCCGCCAACAGCCATTTGTTCAAAGCCGCCGAACAACAGGCACAGGAGGCTCTTGACCTCATCAAATCTTTCGCAGAAGCACAGGGCTGGCAGGTGGTTCAAAACGAAGGCAAAGGTATATTTTTGCCCTCATCATAAAGTTGCGATATTTTTGAAGTGAGCGAACAAACGAATATAATTGCTTAAATTCGCATTTTTTACAACTTAATCGTAAGAATTACGAATGTTAATAAGCTTTTTTAAAAACAACGACAGTTGGATATGGATAGCTTTATACGGTTTATTACTCTTTCACCCTTTTTTTATTGTATCGCTCCCCATACCCGATACACAGCAAAGTGGTAGTTATTTTTATCATTTAGTTATCAACTTCATTCAATCTTTTTTGCCTTGGCAAAATCAGCAAATACTGATATTTACAGCTTTAAGTATTGGTACTGCAATTATCTTCAATCATTATGTACAGCGTTTATTTTTCGTAAAAAAAACAATATTACCCGGTATCGCTTTTTTGTTGGTGCTTAATTTATGTATGCCTTATATTTATTGGCACCCGTCTTTTTTAGCACTTATTTTCGTAACATTAGGCGTAAGGGCAGTATTTATAATGTACAACAGCAAAGGAGTAAGTCCTGTATTTGATGTAGGAATGCTATTGGGGGTAGCATCTTTATTTTTTCTACCAAGTTCGATGCTCTTATTTTTAATACCGATTTCTGTGGCAGTAGTACGCATCTTTAATTTCAAGGAATTATTAGTTTCTTTGTTAGGAATTATATTGCCATTTTATTTATCCATATCATTTTTCTACCTCACCGACCAATTACCTTTTTTTTACAAGTGGGCACAAGAGCCGTTTTTAAATATATCTGTACAATACACACCCGCCTTATTTATTAAGGGCTTGTTGTTTTTATTGGTTTTATTATTGGCAATTCCTTTAGTATTGCTGAAATATTTGCGCTATATTATTCAACACCGCAAATATGTAACGATTATGTTTTGGATATTGGTGTTGGCATTTATTACAGTAGGTATTTTTATAGGACACTGGCAAGAGTGTACAATGCTTTTTATAATACCGACAAGTTTTTTTTTGGCGTATGTACTCTACGAAAGCCCCAATATTTGGATAGCGGAAGCAATACATTTTATTTTTTTGATAGCGATATTGCTGTTTAATTATGGTGTGGTACAATAAAAAAAGCAAACAAAGGAGTTAAGTTGTGACCAATGTACCCACATTTTCCCCTTCTACCACGCGGCGCAAATTACCGGCTTTGTTCATGTCAAATACAATAATAGGTAAATTATTTTCTTGGCATAAAGTAAAAGCGGTAGCGTCCATTACGTTCAGTTTTTTGTGCAAAGCATCTTGAAAAGTAATACGGTCATAGCGGGTGGCGGTGGGGTTTTTTTCGGGGTCGGCGGTATAGATACCATCTACGCGCGTACCTTTCAAAATAACATCAGCTTCCATTTCTATAGCGCGGAGCGCGGCGGCGGTGTCGGTAGTAAAATAAGGATTACCAGTTCCGGCAACAAAAATAAGAACTCTTTTTTTCTCTAAATGGCGCAGGGCGCGGCGGCGGATATACGGCTCGCACACTTCTCTGATTTCCAACGCCGAAATACAGCGGGTGTTTACACCTTGTTTCTCAATAGCATTTTGGAGTGCAATACCATTAATCACCGTTGCCAGCATACCCATATAATCGCCCGAAACACGATCAATACCGATTTCGTCAGCTTTCATACCTCTGAAAATATTACCGCCTCCGATGACAATACACACTTCCACGCCTTCTTGTGTAATTTCATATACTTGTCGGGCATATTCATTGATACGGGGCGAATCAATGCCATAAGATTTACTGCCCATCAGTGCTTCACCGCTCAATTTTAATAAAATGCGTTTGTATTTCATCGTCATTTATTTGTACTGAAAAATTTGATACAAAGATAATTTTTTTATAGTAGTCTGCACGCAATTTTTCGTAGAGCTGTTGGTGTGTGAAACACATACAATAAAGCCGATGTTTTTTTAAAAAAACATCGGCTTTATACAATTTACTAAAAGGAACGATAATTATTTACACATAAAATGCAATGAATTGTTATATATAAAATATTGGTTTTAAGATATAAAAAATAAAAATTATCGTTGAATCATCATATTTTTTGAAGAAATAATTTTTCCGTTTAATTCAATGCTATACACATAAGCCCCGCTTGCCCAGCGATGTGTATTTACTTCAACAGAGCCACTTTGAGCAGGAAGTGGCAGGCGTTGCATCATTTGACCCTGTAAATTGCTAATCAGCAAAAATGCTTTTTCTTTATCAGCAGAAAAAGGGATTTCGTAGGATATAAAGCAAACATCGTTGGCAGGATTCGGTACATTCTGCTCCAAACGCACAGCACTATTATCGGCAGATGTTTGTATGATAGTAGCAGCATTTGTTTTTGATGATAGTTGAAGGCTTTGTTCTATGGCGGATAATCTTTCTGTCAAATTGTCAATGGTTTGTTGTTGTTGATCAATGATGGATTGCTGTTCTTTGATAGCTTCATTCAAAATCGGAATAATGGCATCATAATTTACCACAAATCCGCCTTCTTCAGAACCTTGCACTGCTTGCGGCACTATTTTCATCACATCTTGAGCTATAAAACCATTGGTTTTTCCTTGCACAAACTTCACGGAAGTATTGTGTTTATTGTCATACTCATAGCTCACACCATTGAGTTGTTGCACCAATTCCAAGGCGTGATGAATAGGTTTGATGTCTTTTTTCCAACGGCGGTCAGAGGGAATCCACCAGCCGCCCGAAGCAAAAGCCTGTCCATTAACGGCAAAATTGAAAGGACCCAAACCCATCATACCGGTTCCTTGCTGGATATAAGGCGGCGGAAACAACATATTGACCATAGAAGGCTCAATGCCCACACCGAAGGCATTATAAGATACCAACTCGCCAGGGAAATTTTTGCTTTGAGCGATAACCCCATTATTACAAAACACCAATGAATCTATATTGGTAACATCAAAGCAGGACATATTCAGGTTTTTAATAGCGGTATGATTGCCCAAATCATCACCGATACCGCCGCCGCCTAAAGGCATTGTTGCCAAATTACCCTGAGCATCTACTACCACATTAGCGGCTGCACCTGTTGCCAAAGAAGGAACATTGACGCTACCGCAACCGCCCAAAAATACTTTAGAGGAAGTAGTACCCAAAAATAAATTGTTGTTGGTGTGTACGGTAAAGTCGGAAGAAGTGGGGGAAACGGTGCTAATATCACCGGCACAAAAACTGCCGATCGGCAAAACGTCTGCACCGCCAATAGAATTAACGGAAGAAGAGCCGGAGGGGTAGAAATCCAAAGTTTGGGGAGTAAGATTAGACCAAGGTGCCTGAGCCGATAGCTGAACGGATACGCCGAAGGACAATAAGCCGACAAATAAAAATTTAGCGTTCATATTTTTTTATTGTTGAGAGTGATTAAAAAATGAGATTACTTTGCTTGTGATTTATCATCACTACAAAAATGCCAATATCGGCTATGAAAATCAAATACAAAATATGAGCAAAATATAAAAAAATAAGCCGGAGTTTAAAACGAAAAAGCGGGTTGTCAGAGGCAATCCGACAACCCGCTTTGTATATAAGTTTTGGTAAAAATTACTACTAAAACAAGGGAAAAAACACAAAAAGTATTAACCCAAAGCTACCCGTTTGAAATCAACCACTGTCAAGCCGCTGTTTACTTCTTTCAAAGCCTGCTCTACGGTTTTGTTGTTGTCTTTCACAAATTGTTGGCTCAACAAAGTAAATTCTTTGAAGAATTTTTGCAAACGACCTTCGGCAATTTTATCAGCCATTACTTCGGGCTTGCCTTCTTCGATAGCCTGCTCACGACCTACGCGCAATTCGCGCTCTACAACAGAAGCAGCTACGCTCTCTTTATTAACAGCTACCGGATTTAAGGCAGCGATTTGCATGCATACATCTTTGCCCATATCTTCGGCAGCAGCACCGTTTTGGTTCAATTGAGCCAGCACACCTATTTTGTAGCCCAAGTGAATATAAGGCACAACACAAGTACCTTCGAGGCGGGCGTATTCGGCTAATTCAATTTTTTCACCGATTTTGGCTACCTGTTCTTCAAAATGTTGCGACAAAGGCGTACCATCTAAAGTAACCTGCAATAAGGCATCTTTATTTTCTGAAAAATTATCCAAAGCCAATTGAGCCACACTTTTGGCAAAGTCAATAAAGGCTTCATTTTTAGCCACGAAGTCGGTTTCGCTGCTTATTTTTACCACTACGCCCTTCGTGTGGTCGCTGTTGGTAACGGCTATTACTACACCTTCGGTAGCTTCGCGATCGGCACGGTTAGCGGCAATTTTTTGTCCTTTTTTGCGCAAATAATCAATAGCCGCCTCAAAATCGCCATTGGCTTCGGTGAGGGCTTTTTTGCAATCCATCATACCGGCACCGGTAACTTGACGGAGTTTATTTACATCAGAAGCTGATATAGACATAATATATTAAATACAATATTATATGGTTAAGATAAAAAATCCGTAAAAAAAACGCACGGAAGAACGTCAGGAATTTAAAAAGTCTTGAAAAAAAAATAACAAATTAAAAAAACGGCTGCTGCTTTAATCTTCTTTGGAAGCATCTCCACCTTTGTCGCCACGGCGGCGCAAGCGGCGGCGGTCTTCTCCGCCAACTTCAGCCACTTCGCTTTCGGGTGCATCACCGCCGTTGGCATCGCGCTCTTGGCGGCGTTCTTCCAAACCTTCGCGAATACACTCCACGATGTAGTTGGTGATAACTGAAATAGATTTAGCGGCATCATCATTGGCGGGGATAGGGAAATCCACTTTATTGGGGTCGGCGTTGGTATCCACCATACCAAAAGTAGTAATACCCAAGCGTTGAGCCTCAGCCAAAGCGATATGCTCGTGTCCGATATCCACCAAAAAGATAGCAGAAGGGATACGGCTCAAAGAAGCGATACCTCCCAACACACGGAATTGATTTTCTTTTTCGCGGTTGAGCATCAGTTTTTCTTTTTTGGTGATATTATCCAAGGTACCATCACTCAACATTTTTTCGGTGTTTTGCATTTTTTTCACCGATTTGCGAATGGTAGTAAAGTTAGTGAGCATACCACCGAGCCAACGTTCAGTAACATAAGGCATATTTACACGTTGAGCGGCAGCATATACAATATCTTTGGCTTGTTTTTTAGTAGCTACGAACAAAATTTTTCTTCCGGAGCGAGCGATAGCCCGCATAGCACTACCTGCTTTTTCCAAAGAAGTAGCTGTTTTATTGAGGTCAATGATATGAATACCTTTGCGCTCCATAAAAATATAGGGCGACATTTTAGGATTCCATTTCTTTTTAAGATGACCGAAGTGTACACCGGCATCTAACAATTCTTGCTGCGATATATTTGGCATAGAAATGAATAATTTTGAATAGAGATAGAAAATAAAAAAGGAATAAAGAACGCTGAAACTGATTAACGTTTACTGAATTGTTTAGCGCGGCGTGCTTTGAGCAAGCCCGGTTTTTTACGCTCAACTTTACGGGCATCGCGGGTAAGAATATCGCGGTTGCCGGCTTTAAGTTTCATTTTTACTTCGTTCAGCTGCACTTCCTGACCATTGCGTTCTACGGTTACTTCGGTAGGATTGTCTTTTACCAAAGCCCGCGCAATACCCAAACGGCAGGCTTCTGCTTGTCCTTTGATACCGCCGCCGTTTACATTAATTTTAATATCATATTTATCTTCTATTCCCAAAATGCGCAAAGGCTCAGTAAGAACCAACTGCAAAAAATCAATCGGGAAATAGTTTTTATAATCCTTATTATTAACGGTAATCATACCGCTTCCGGCAGCCACAAACACACGCGCTACGGCGGTTTTTCTTCTGCCTACTCCATTGCTTTGTTTACTTGGCATTTTTATATAAAAAAAATAAAGGTAAATTATTTGATTTCAAGGGGTTTCATTTTTTGGGTATGGGGGTGTTCGGCACCGGCATACACAAACAATTTTCTGTACATAGCCTTGCCCAAAATATTTTTAGGCAACATACGGCGTACAGCCATTTCTACCAAGCGTTCGGGGTGTTTTTCCAAAATTTCGCGTGGAGTGCTGGCACGTTGTCCTCCCGGATAACCGGTGTGGCGCAAATGTTGATAGTCGGTGAGTTTTTTACCGCTCAATGCCACTTTTTCGGCATTTAATACCACCACATAATCACCGGTATCTACGTGTTGGGTAAAGATGGGTTTGTGCTTACCGCGCAAAATAGAAGCAATTTGGGTGCAGGCGCGTCCCAAAGTTTGACCTTCCATATCAATCACATACCAATCGCGCTTTACGTCTTCTTTGCGAAAGGAGCGGGTCTTATAACTAAGAGTATTCACGAGTTGAAAGAATTAAAAAATTATAGCTAAAAAAATATAATAATCAAAAATGTATTTCCGCCGTACAAAAGCGGCTTTCAAAAAGAGATGCAAAGTTAAAATATATATTAAGATAAACAAATTTTTTGGAAAAAAATATTTCGATATAAAATCATAAATAATTGATAATCAGTGTATTTTTGGAATAAAAATTTTAGAGGAAAACATTTGCAAGTCTGTTTTTGCTGATGATAAGAGCACCTTTTTACTGCTTTTATGATACGCACCTAAAAATATATATAAAAAAACACCAGAAATTTAGTATAAAATTCAAAGTCATTATCTATCTTTACCCCTCCCAAATTTTGCAGGCACGATAGTATGAGGGGTGTAAGGTTTAAAAAAAAATCCTGTTGTCCGATATTTTTGCTCGTAATATAATAATGTAGTGAAGCTGTTAAAGGCAGCATCATTTTTCAGTAGCACAATTAGGAATAATACACAACTCTACTACTAAAGATTCTTTTGAAAAATATCTATTCTTTCAGATATGACTATGTCAAAAACAGTAGAACAAATATGGACAGACTGCTTAGTCATTATCAAGGATAGCATTAATGCACAAAGCTACAAAACCTGGTTTGAGCCAATTAAGCCCGTAAAATACGAAGCCAATATACTTACTATTCAAGTGCCGAGCCAGTTTTTTTATGAATGGTTGGAGGAGCATTATGTCAATCTATTGAGTAAAACCATCAAAAGCGTATTGGGGAGCGGAGTACGATTAGAATATCGGATAGTGATTGAAAATCAATATCCGTCGGGCAAGCAAAAAGAAAGCACCTACGCTTACACTGCCGCTAACAAAGAGAGCGAAACAAGCCCTACTCAAAACATTCAAAATCCATTTGTAATACCGGGTATCAAAAAAATGCCCTTTGAGTTGCAACTCAATCCCAACTACACCTTTGAGGCATTTATTGAGGGTGAATGCAACCAATTGGCACGCTCGGCGGGCATTGCCGTTGCCAACAAACCCGGCGGCACAGCTTTTAATCCATTGGTATTATATGGTGGTGTGGGTTTGGGAAAAACGCACCTCATACAAGCCATCGGCAACCAAATCAAACGTTTGTTTCCAAACAAAAGCATATTATATGTATCGTCAGAAAAATTCACCCACCAGTTTATAGAAGCCGTGCGCAACAATACGCTCAATGATTTTGTGCGTTTTTATCAAATGGTAGATGTATTATTGATAGATGACATACAATTTTTTGCCGAAAAGGATAAAACACAAGATATTTTCTTTCATGTTTTCAACCACTTGCACCAAAGCGGCAAGCAGATAGTGATGACAAGCGACTGCGCACCGAAAGATATGGTAGGTATGGAAGAACGCTTGTTGTCTCGTTTTAAATGGGGGCTGATCGCCGACCTTCAAATGCCCGATTTTGAAACGCGCATGGCGATATTAGAATACAAAATGCTCGCCGAAGGCATAGAGTTGCCGAAAGAAGTAGTAGAATATGTAGCCTACAATGTGAGTTCAAGTGTGCGGGAATTGGAAGGCGTATTGATTTCGTTGGTGGCTCATGCTTCGCTGGCACAGCGGAGAGTGGATTTGAATTTGGCAAAAACCGTTATCAAAACCCACAACAACAATTCTGTAAAAGACCTGTCTATTCCTTTTATACAAAAAACGGTAGCGGATTATTTTCATATCTCCATTGATATACTCAAAGGACAAACCCGCAAACGCGAAGCGGTGCAGGCACGCCAAATAGCGATGTATTTTGTAAAAACATACACCAACTACTCCTTAAAACAAATCGGCAGAGACTTCGGCGGACGCGACCACAGTACAGTAATACACTCCTGTCAGGCGGTGAGCGACCAAATAGATACCGATCCGGTTTTTGAGCGCACCATCAAAGATTTGGATAAAACAATTAAGATGAACATCTAAAAAAAGCGTTACTTCTCCGTTGGCTGTTTTGTGTTTTTATTTTACCTTCTCGTAACCGTCCGATACTTCAAAAGGCATTTTGAGCGCAGTATTCGCCTGCGGATTAGAACATTCTATTTCTACTTCGTAGTGGTCGCCCTGATTTTTCAGTACATAACGCCTTTTGGTAGAAAAAGCCTTTTGATTATCAAGTAAAATATAATCGTGGTATTGTGCCAAAAGATAACGAGCCTGCGCCGTATCGGTAATTTCCATGCTCTGCACACGATAATCATCACGTTGTGCCGAAAGCACCGAATTTTGAGATAAAAGCTGCTCTGCCGCCGCACTGCTGTGTACTTCGCTGAAATCCTCATAGCGCACATATTGTCCCAGCAATAAAGATTGCAGCGTGGCAAAATCCAAAGGATAATGTACATAATTATTTATATAGCAAAACTCTTTGGCATAATAGCGGGAATTAATTTTATCCAATACTTTAATAGAGTCGGGCGTGATAAGGGCGCGAGCCACTTCAATACTCAAAAACCCCAAAGCCGGAGCTACTGACAGCCAGATAGCTTTGTCTTTTTGCAGGCGCAAAGTAATATTGACAGGCAATTCAGATTTTCCGTTCTGAGTAAATTTGAGTTTGGCTTTGGTCGTAAAAGTATTGGCATCAAACAAAGCGGCATCGATACTTTTTTGCAACTTTTGCACCATTTTATATTTGGCGGCGGCATTGGAAACATTGGCATCGGCGGCAGTAGGCTTATGGGTGGTATGTACTCGCTTGGAGTTGCTGCAAGCCGCCACCATCGTCAAAAAAACTATACCGACTAAGAAAGTAAAAAAGGGCGAATTTTTAAAATAAAACATCACAAAAAGATAAAACAAAAAAAAACTGCTATAAAAAAAAACAGTGCTATAAAACAGCATTGCAAATAAACGCTTAAAATTGCAAAATGTTATTATTTATTGAATAGATTAAAAATGATTTTGGCAACATTGCAATTATTTTTCGTTATAGATAAAGAACACCTATTAAAAGAGCATCACCCAAAAACAACACATCAAAGAACAAAAAGAGGCACTTTTTCAAAATAATAGTAGTTTAAAAGCTAAAATATTTTTATTTTGCTAAAAAAACAGGAACAAAAACTATGGGTTGGCTAAATGCACTGATTTCAAATATACTTGCACCGGAAAAATTCATCAATTCATTGAATTCATTGGTGAGTAATTTTAAAGACAAGCAAAAAGAAAAAATACAACTTTTTGCTTTAGAGCGTGTCGAACAAATATCAGGTTTGTTGGCATCTGCGGTATCCGTTATTATTATTGGTATGGTAGCATTTATGGCATATTTTTTTGGCATCATAACACTCACAATTTACTTGGCATCGTTTTGGGGCGCACTTGGAGCATTTGCAGCACTTACGATGTTTCATGTAGTGCTTTTATTAATTTTTATTATTTTTAGAGAGAGTTTGTTGGAATTTCCCATTTTTAAAGCCATATCCGACAAATTTGTAGATGAAATTATGAAAGAAGATTAAAAAAAAACGATTTTTTGAGTTGGGCAAAAAGCAAATAAAACAAATTGAATATGACAAATAACAATAAATATATAAACACTAAAATTGCTTTGGCAAAAAAGCAATTGCGAAAAGACATAGAAGAAAGCGACACAAGCGCAAAAGCACGATCTCCATCATCAGTTGCGCCTTCATCACATACTAATACTTTGGCAGCGAATATATCATCATTGGCAGAAAGATTATTTTTAAACAATGGCAATAACTTATTGAGTTCTGCTTTAGCAAAACAATTACTAAATTTTGGTATGAATTATTTAATAAAACAACGCAAAAAAAACGAACTAAAATCCTCTATAGCACAAGTGGCAGAGCGACCTTACATTGAAAAAAATATGGGCAGCAAAGTACGCCGCCTTGCAAAACGCAACCCCGATTACTACTCTTGGCAGTCGTTGGCGGTGCAAGGAATTTTTGCAATGGGCGGTGTTTTATTGGCTCGCAAGGTAATCAAAATGATAACGAAGTAAAAAAAACAACTATGATGAGTAATTCCGATAGCGGTATGCTTCCGACATTGGTGTTGGGAGCATCGCCGCATGAGTATCGCTATTCGTACAAAGCAGTAAAAATGCTGCACCACCACGGACATCAGGTGTTTGCTATTGGTGCAAAAGAAGCCCACATTGGCACTACACCTATTGTAAGCGAACGCATCTACGGCGAGCGCATTGATACGATAACTTTGTATTTGAATCCCGAACGGCAAAAGCCCTACTACGATTACATCATTGCTTTGCAGCCGCGCCGCATTATTTTCAACCCCGGCACCGAAAATTCCGAACTGGCAAAGTTGGCAGAAGCAGCGAATATTATTGTTGAAGAAGCCTGCACTTTGGTATTGCTACAAACCGGACAATACTGACAGGTGCGGATAAAAAAGCGACAGGGATTAAAAAACACAGGGAAAAATTTTTGCAAAAAAGATAATTTTTCAGATACAGCATAAATTTTAGATTTCAACTAAGATTTCTATGCTTATTTTTGTGCTTCATTTTATATACTAAAGCGAACAATATATGCGTAAAATACGACTGAGAGAAGCCATTCGAGAGGCGATGAACGAAGAAATGCGCCGCGATGAGCGTGTTTTTTTGATGGGCGAGGAAGTAGCCGAATACAACGGAGCTTATAAGGTAAGTCAGGGAATGTTGGACGAGTTTGGAGCAAAGCGCGTGATAGACACCCCCATTTCGGAATTAGGCTTTGCGGGCATCGGCGTAGGTGCTTCGATGAACGGCTGCCGCCCGATTGTAGAGTTTATGACGTGGAATTTTGCCATTCTCGCCGCCGACCAAATTATCAACTCTGCAGCCAAAATGCTTCAGATGTCGGGCGGTCATTTTTCGTGTCCCATCGTATTTCGCGGTGCTAACGGCTCGGCGGGTCAGTTGGGAGCTACACACTCGCACAGTTTTGAGGCATTTTATGCACAAATTCCGGGCTTAAAAGTGATTTCAATTTCTAACCCTTACGATGCCAAAGGCTTATTGAAAAGTGCCATTCGCGATGATGATCCGGTGGTGTTTTTGGAGTCGGAAGTGATGTATTCGGATATGGGCGAAGTGCCGGAAGAAGAATATTTAATTCCGATAGGCGTTGCCGACATCAAGCGAAGCGGTAGCGACGTGACGATAGTGTCGTTCAATAAAATGATGAAAGTGGCCTTAGCCGCCGCCGAAATGCTGGAAAAAGACGGCATCAGTGCCGAAGTAATAGATTTGCGCACCATACGCCCCATTGATTACAATACCATTGTACAGTCGGTGAAAAAAACAAACCGTTTAGTCGTTGTAGAAGAATTGTCGCCTTTGGCAGGCATTGCCTCCGAAATATCACATATCGTACAACGCCGTGCTTTTGATTATTTAGATGCGCCGGTAATCCGTATCAACAGCAAAGATACACCCTTGGCTTTTGCACCCACACTCATTCAGGAGTGGATACCCAATCCCGAGCGCGTAATAAAAGCAGTAAAAGAAGTGATGTATATTAAAAAATAAAAAAGAAGAAAAACCTGCATAATGAACAGGCTCTTGAAAAATAAAAAAAGCGGGCTAAAAAGCCCGCTTTTTTGTTTTGAGATGCACCTAAAAAAATGATTGACTTATTATGAAGATACTTTTTTATCTGCTAACGTATAATTTTTAAATTTGAAATTTGCTTTTGCTCTTTTTCATCTGCAATACTCAGCACATATACGCCACTAAGCATAGCAGCAGGCAACTCCAAAGAAAGCAACGAAGAAGCCGAGTCCACTGCCTGATGCCGCCATACAGCTATCGTTTTTCCTTGCATATCATACAACGCCACCGAGCACACCAAAGAACCACCGCCCGTATAAGCAAGTTGTAATAAACCATTGTCAGATGGAAGGGTAGGCAACACCGCGAACACATTCGCTTGCGGTGTCGCCATTGGGTCATTTAGGGAATTAAAACCATTCTCTTCACAATTTCCAAAAACAAAAGTATTATTTTTCCAAACACATACAGGGTCAAAGGTATTCCACCAATCAGGAAAGTCTGCAGACAAAGTATTATAATAGTTACCTACGCCTTCAATCCACAAAACAGTATACTCGTGGTCGTGGTTTGAAGCGTGATGAAGATAGCGAATATACAAACGTTTAGCCCAGCCATTTCCCGTCATCACGCTATCTTCTTTTGAAATATACTGCACCATGTAGTCACCACTTTCATAAGTAGAATAGGATATGGTATCATTAAGTTGCAAAGAAAAATCATAAAGCAACTGGTCGTAATATTCCGACTCTCCGGCAGCATTTACCGAAAAATACCGTTGCCACACGCGCTGCTCGGCTACATCTTCTAATAATAAACACATTTGCGATTCCCAACTTTCCCATTCGCCTTTATACGAAAAAAAATATTTTTTCAATACCACACCATCCACCAAAGTATCCTTATCAAAAACCAATTCCTTTGTTTGATCGCCATCATAAGCACCTGCCGTATAAACAAATTTGGTGTTTTCCAACAACGGAAAATAAATATCATTCTGGGCAAAAAGTTGTTCTGCACCGAGCAACAAACTACAAAGAAATGCAAATACTAATTTCATAATAATATAAGTTTTTCTGGTTTTAAAAGGAAGAGCAAATGAAAGAAAAAAATGTTGCCTGAGCCGCGGTAAAAATATTTTAAAAAGCAATCCTTTTTATTTTTCCGGTGGCGGTGCGCTGAAAGGCGGTGCGAAAAACAATTTCTTTGGGCTGCTCGTAGCGTTGCAATTGCTGTTGCAGCACAGAGCGGAAGTGACTCATTTTTTCTTTTTCAAAGGGAGCGTTTTCTATATAAAGCACTAATTTTTGCCCCCATTTTTCGTCATTTTTACCTGCAAAATAAAAAGGCACAGCAATAAACTGAGCAATTTTGGCTTCCAGCAATTCGGGAATAATCTTGATGCCGCCCGAATTTATCACGGAATCGGCGCGTCCCAAAAACCGAAAACGAACCTTATCCGCTTGCAAATCCACAATATCGTTGCTGATGATTTCGTGCGGCAAATAAGGAGCGCGAATACACAAACAGGAGCGTTCGTCGGTGCGCAAAATGATGTTGGGCAATGCCTGATAATATTCGGCAGCTTGCACTCCGTTGAGGGCGCGCACGGCGATGTGGCTGAGGGTTTCTGTCATACCGAAAGTGGCATAAAAACGGGTGGGCAACGACTGCAACGCCGCAATTTGTGCCGCACTGAGAGCAGCACCGCCCACAATACAGCAGCGAACCTGTTGCCAGAGGGCGGCGTTTTTTTGCAAAGTTTCAAGCACCTGTGCAGGCACCATCGCCACAAAATCAAAGGATAAAGACACATCAGATAAAGGCAGCGACCGGGGGGCAGTGCAATACAAGCGCAAGCGGGCAACGATAGCCCGCACGAGCATCATTTTTCCTGCAATAAAATCGGCAGAAAGACAGAGCAAAGCGGTATTTTGGGGCTGTAAATCAAAAAAGCGGACAGTAGCTTGCGCACTTTGAAGAAGGTCATTTTTGGAAAAAATATATAATTTGGGTACACCTGTAGAGCCGGAAGTTTTGATGTGCAAATTATCCTCAGCAGTATCATTCCACCATTCCAAAAAATCGGCAACAGCAATTTGCCAAGCCTCGCGGCGCGGTATTTGGGCAATAATGTCGGAAATGGAGTAGCGGGAAAAATCTAAAAGCAGCATTTAGCAGGAAATATAAAGCATTTTCAGGAAGCATCATTTTTTTTGATGCGATAATGTAATTGCACCAAGCCGCTTTCGAAGGCAGAACATTGGAGCAACAACAGAGTATTTTCGGGCAAAGCTGCCGTATTGTGAAACAAAGCAATACCACGGCCGAGCAAAACAGGAATAACAGAAACAATAATTTCGTCTATCAGTTGCAAGCGTAATAATTGTTGTATCACTTGTGCGCCGCCGTCACAAAAAATATGTTTTTCGGAATTTTCAGCTTTCAGTTGAGCAATAAAACTTTCCAGATTGCTGCCATACACTTGAGTGGTAGGTGGTGCATCGGGAGGCACGTGCCAGCCATCTGCCGCCGACAGCACAAAGCAACGTTTGTCGGTATGCGGCACTACACCCATTTGCAACACTTTTTCGTAGGTTCTTCGCCCCAGCACCACCGTATCAATGCTTTGTATAAAAGCGGCATAGCCATAATCTTCGCCCTCGCGAGCTACTTGTTGCAGCCACTCCAAATCATCATCGGAGCGGGCGATGTAGCCATCAGCACTGGTGGCAATATATACAATAAGTTTGCGTTTTGTCATGGTAAGAAATTAAAAATTTCGCCAAACATATAAAAAAGTATAAACAAAAGGTACAGCAAAAATAAAAGCATCAAAGCGGTCTAAAAATCCACCGTGTCCGGGCAAAAAAGAGCCGGTATCTTTAATTTGTACACTTCGTTTCAGGAGCGACTCCACCAAATCGCCGATAGTGCCGAACACCGCCGACAACATAGCACAGAGCAGCCACTCGGTGCGGCTGAGTTGTGTCCAAATCATAGAAAGTATGAAGCCGCACAGTATTGCCGACACAAAACCGCCCGCTACACCTTCCCAAGTTTTTTTTGGAGAAATACGTTCAAAAAATTTATGTTTACCGACACGCGAACCTACTAAATAAGCACCGCTGTCATTTACCCACACCAACAAAAACACACCCATCAGAATATTGGGGTCAAAGTAGCCATTGATATGAGCAATACCGATAGCCATAGCAAACGGAACAGTAATCCACAGCAAAGACGACACATTGGCACTTACTTTATTAAAAGGGCTGCGGCTAAGGGAGTACAATTCTTTGATAAAAAAAGAAAATGCCAAAGGCAGCAAATAAATTAAATACATCGTGTCGCAATACTCCATCATCACGAAAGCAATGAGCAGATACAAAATACTGCCGGACACAGCCATATACACGCGCTCAAAAGCTACATATCTCGAAGTATTTTGGGTGATGTTGCGTATCATCAGTTGAAATTCCATCAAACACAGCACATTTGCCGCCCCCAGCAGCAGCAGCAAAGAAATTGGGTGTAAGTAAATACCCGCCACCATCACCACTACAAAGAAAAACGCCGTGATAACACGAGTGCGTAGGGTGGAAGCAGGTGGAGTAGCAGGAGGGGGAGTGCCGACAGACATCATAAAACAAGAAATTTATAAAATAAAGATAACCCAACAATAAACTGCTCAAAAATAGCGAGCTTTCAAGACTTTTAAATACACAGAACCGGAATTATCAAAAAAATATAATTAAAAATAAATGAAGCATCTTATTAAACATTCTTTTATTTAAAATATCTAAAAATGCATATTTAAAATTTAAAAATCTTTTTTCTTTTAATTTTTTATTAAAAAAACAACACAACATAATTATTCATGAAAAAATTAATGTTATTAGCAACAACAGTGCTGTTGATGAGTTTTTTGAATACCGCACAAGCACAAACCGAAATAAAAGTAAACCCATTGGGATTATTGTTCGGCAATATAGATATGGGTGTAGAGTTTGGGTTAAATGATTATTTTGGTATAGAAGCAAGACCTCACTTAGACTTCAGCAAATTCAAAGTAAACAGCGATGAATACCGCTCCAATGAAATCGGCACTATGGTAGAGGGGAAATATTATATGAAACCACAAGCGGGTTTGGATAGATTTTATATCAACGCTTTTGGTAAATTTTCAACCGGAAATTCAAAAACGATTAATAACAGCGTCACGAGCGAAAAAGTGTCGCATACTAAGTTTACGATAGGATTTGGCTTGGGTTATAAATGGGTAGGCACACAGAACATCGTTGTTGAAATAGGAGGTGGTTTGGGGCGTGCTGTTATCAACGAATGGAAAAACAGTGATCCAGCGGTGGACTTATCAGATTTTCCTATATTGAATTTGGGCAGCTACGCCAAATTGGCGGTGGGGTATCGCTTTTAAATGCAGGAAAATTAGAGTTTTTTTTAAAAAAACAGGAATTATAAGGAGAGGTCGTCTATCGGGACGGCCTCTGTTTTTTTCACCACAAACAATTTACTCACATAATCTACACTGTCATTTTCTGGAATGAAGCGCAAATCACCGTTGAAATGCTCCATTAAATGATTCGTATAAAAACTCCCCAAAATAGTGCCTCCGTAGGTGCGTACCAATCCTTGAATATCGTTTTCGTCCATACAAATAGGTTGCAGATTTTGGTAGGTATTACCCAATCCCCAAGCCATCAAGTAATCCTGCAAACGAGAGCCGGCTTTAAGCATACGCCAAATAGAAGGTTTGCGAATATCGCGCACAGGCACTTGAAACACCAAAATACCGCCTATTTTGAGACGATATACCAACTCTCGCAAGAGGTACATTGATTCGGGAATTGGAATATACTGAAAAGTAAGGGTAGATAAAATGAAAGAATATTTTTTGGGACCCAAGACATTCAAATTGGCATCGTGGCATACAAAAAATTCAATTTTATCCAAAAAATCAGTATTGCGCAGCCGCGCCTGATAAATAATGGAATCAGAAGCATCAACGCCTTCAATTTTATCAAAATAAGGGTATAGAGCACGGGTGAGTCGCCCGATGCCGCAGCCGAAATCCAAAGCCAAATCAATATTGGGGGGCAGCCATTGTTGTTGTTTCAGCAAGCGCAAAACAGTATTGACTTCGGTGGTGCCGGTTCTTAAAAAATCCTCCACGTCCCACACATCACCTTCGTATTGTGTGAAATGATTAACAGCCCAAAAGACATCATGTTGAGCTAAATCTTCCCAAATTTTTATGGAAGTTTTGTAATTCATAAAATAACTGGCAGCACAGAACGATAGAAACAAAGCGTTCCTTATTGTTTTATCTCTGTCAAAAATAAAGCCAAATTTCTGTGTATGCGCACTTGCTACTCAAAAGTATTATACTTTATTGAATATTTAATTCGTAAGGCATACGCATTTGTATTCCTTGCATGCGTTGCAATTTTTGTAGGGGTTCTATATATTGATAATAAACACCCAACTGTTCTTGTAATAAAGCGCGCACAGCTTCTTCATCTTCAGTTCCGTTGATTTTTTTTATAATTTTTTCAAAAGGGTCTTCTTCTCGCGGGTAGTTGCTGATGCGATAGTTGTCACCCAGATTTGCCATGCGCGCCGCACAAGCCACTGCCTCATCAACCCGACCTATTTTATCCACCAATCCCAATTGTAAGGCTTGTGTACCCGTCCATACGCGCCCCTGAGCCACTGTATGTACACTGTCTTTGTGCATATTGCGTCCTTTAGCAACCTGCGAAAGGAAATCGTCATAAATTTTATCTACGCGCTGTTGCATAATCAATTTTTCGTCATCGGTAAGCGGTCGGTTGAGGGAGTTGAGAAAATCGGAATATTTGGCAGTTTTTACGCGGTCGGTGGTGATACCAATTTTATTATCCAAAAATTTATCTAAAATAGGCAATATACCGAATACACCGATAGAGCCGGTGATAGTATTTTCTTCGGCATAGATGCTGTCGGCGTGGCAAGAGATATAATAGCCACCGGAAGCGGCTACATCGCCCATAGATACCACCACCGGAATCTTTTTGTCTTTAATTAAATCAATTTCGCGCAAAATAACATCAGAAGCCAAGGCACTGCCACCCGGAGAATTGACGCGCAACACTACTGCTTTTACTTTATCATCGGTGCGTATTTTTTGCAATATTTTCACATAATCTTTAGAAGCAATACTTCCTTCTTCACCTTTGCCGTCTATAATATCGCCAAAAGCATACACCACCGCGATTTTATCTTTGCCGTAGTCTTCATCATCGCCTACTTGTTCGGCATAGTTGGCAATAGACACAAATTTCACTTTTTCATCTTCTTTCAAGCCCAAATTATTGCGCAAAGTATTTTCTACTTCGTCATAATACTTAGTACCATCAACGAGTTTAAGGGCAGCGGCATCTTGCGGGGTGCGTACCATCAGATTATCCACAATGCTGCGGAGGCTGTCGGGTGCGATATTGCGGTTGTGAGAGATATTGCGAATAAATTTTTGATAAAAATCATTCAAAAACGCGCTCACCTGCTCGCGGTTGGGTTCGCTCATTTGCGTAAAACGAAACGGCTCGGTAAAACTTTTGTATTTGCCGACATAAAAAATTTCGGGTGTAATTTCGAGGCGGTCTAACATTTTTTTATAGAACATAATCTCCGAACTAAAACCTTTGAGTTCCATATAGCCCACCGATTTACATACAATTCATTGGCTACGCTGCCCAAATAATAAGCCTTTTGAGTAAGCACTTCGCCGTATCCCACAACAAATTTCCCCGAAGTTTTAAAATCTTGCAAAGCAGTACGAATTTCATCAACACTTGCCAAACCCGCCGTCACAGTGGATAAGTCCAAATAAATTCCTTTGATTTTATCATCAGTTTTTGCCTTGCGAATAGATTTCAGGATTTTGTCCAAACCTATTTGTTCTTCTTCGCCGCTTAGTTTGGCAAAGGGGTTGCTCACACTGCGCTCGGCAATGGGGCGGTCGGAGGCAATTTTAAGCACAGTGTTGGCTTCTACGGTAACATTACTACCGGAGGATTTCATGCTTTTAGCAGCAATACCCGCCAAAATAGCAAAGCCGATAAATATAAATAAAAACAAAGCCACCAAAGTAGCCAGTATATATTTTAAAAACTGACGCATAATGAAAAAGTAATAATATTTCTTGTAAAAGGTAAATTAAAATACAAAAACGAAAATGCAAAATTAGCGGATATTTCGTGGTGTATAACCCATATTGTGGTACAAAGATTTCATAAAAAATGTAAAATTCAAAACAATAGCCTCAAACTTACATTTATCAAGCCGTAAAATGCCCCATTTTATCATATTTTTCCACACGATTATTGATGCGTGTTTCGGGGTCAATGCGTTGGAGTTGTGCCAAATGCTCCTGAATCTGCTGTTTGAGATATTCGGCGGCGCGGTTGGGGTCTTGATGCGCTCCACCGAGCGGCTCTTCAATGATACCGTCAATAATGCCGTAGTGTTTCATATCGTTGGCGGTAAGTTTTAATTGTTCGGCGGCAGTTTCTTTAAAATCCCAGCTATGCCACAGAATCGAGGAGCAGGATTCGGGCGAAATCACCGAGTACCAAGTATTTTCCATCATCAGGAGTCGGTCACCGATACCAATGCCGAGTGCACCACCCGAAGCCCCTTCGCCGATAACAATACACAGCACCGGCACGCGGAGTTGCACCATTTCAAACAAATTACGGGCGATGGCTTCGGCTTGCCCACGCTCTTCGGCTTCAATGCCCGGAAATGCACCGGGAGTATCAATGAGGCACACAATAGGTTTGTTAAATTTTTCGGCGAGTTTCATCAATCGCAGAGCCTTACGATAGCCTTCTGGATTTGCCATACCGAAATTGCGATATTGGCGCATTTTGGCGGTAGTGCCTTTTTGGTGTCCGATAAACATCACCGTTGTGTGTCCATCGAGCAATCCGAAGCCGCCCACCAATGCTTTATCATCGCCGAAGCAGCGGTCGCCGTGCAATTCAGTAAATTGCCCTTTGCACATTTCGTGGATATAAAACAAAGTATAGGGGCGTTCGGGGTGGCGCGACAACTGCACTCTTTGCCAAGCTGTGAGGCTGCTATACACACGCTCGGTAGTGGCTACAATTTGTTGCTCCAAAGCAGCTATTTGTTCTGTAACATCTACCTTTTGTGTTTCGCCTAATTTTTTTACCTTTTCAATTTGAAGGTATAAATCTTCAATCGGCTTTTCAAAATCCAAAAAAGTTGGCATAAGCTTTGAGAGGTAAGTTTTGATAATAAGAGCAGCAAAGTTACAGTAAGGATAGCAAAAAGAGATAAAAATATTTTTTCAAAAAAATTTTGCAGTAAAAAAAAAAGCCTTAACTTTGCAACGCTTTTAAAAACATCAGGTATTGTTTTGAACAGTTAGAGATGTTTTAGCGACGGTTTGGTAGTTCAGTTGGTTAGAATGCCTGCCTGTCACGCAGGAGGTCGCGGGTTCGAGTCCCGTCCAGACCGCAAAACAAATTTAGAAAGTGGTACTTCTTACGAAGTGCCACTTTTTTTATACCCATTTTTGAACACACAAAAAAACTCCGCGAAACCCAATAATAGATATTGCAAATAAAAAATACAGCAATATGTGGTAGAATATTGCTACTTTTGTAGCAATAACAAGTTAGTACGGACGTTTTTTTATGCTTTGGATAAAAAGAATGTTTTTTTTGGGTATAGTGTTGTGGAGTACAGTATTGGCAGCACAGCCCGGTTTTTTGGCATCGCAACTGAACCATGGGCGAGTGGCGACAGCCAAGAAAGAAAAAGATGAATGGCTGCGCGAAGAATTTGAACGGCGCGGCTGGAACTACGACCAAGGACCCAAAAATGTGTATTTGCGTGCATTCAAAGAAGAGCTTATTCTGGAAGTGTGGGTACAATACGAACACAATCAGGACTACTACAAATTCTGCGATTACTCCATCTGCAAATCTTCCGGCAAATTGGGACCCAAGAGCAAGCGCGGCGACGAGCAAGTACCCGAAGGATTTTATTACATCAACGAATTTAATCCCAACAGCAATTTTTATCTTTCGCTCGGCATCAATTATCCCAATACCTCCGACCGCCAGCGCAGCAAAAGCGGCAATTTAGGCGGCGACATCTACATTCACGGCGATTGTTTCAGTATCGGCTGCTTGGCAATGACCAACGAAAAAATCAAAGAAATATATTGGCTCTGCGCCAAAGCCCGCGAAAATGGTCAAACCTATATACCGGTACATATTTTTCCCTACAAATTTGATATCACCACACCCTTCCTATACGAGCACGACAAACAAGACGAAGAGTTGCACCGTTTTTGGCACGTTTTGGAAGAAGCCTACTCCTATTTTATCTACAAACGCCGCCCCCCTTTTGTGCATATTGACGAAAACGGCAACTACAGTTTTTATTAAAAATTAAAAACATTTATGGCATTAATAAAAGTACACGGCAGCGCAGTTTTTGGTGTTAACGCTACCACTATCACTGTAGAAGTGAACATCAGCGCAGGAACCGGATATTTTTTGGTGGGTTTACCCGACAATGCCGTAAAAGAAAGCTATCAGCGAATAGAAACCGCCCTCAAAAATTCGGGCTACAACATACCGCGTATGAAAATCGTGGTAAATATGGCTCCGGCGGATATTCGCAAAGAAGGTGCATCCCACGACCTCACCATTGCTTGCGGCATTTTGGCGGCATCAGCGCAAATAAAAAGCGAAGCGGTAGATAAATACATCATTATGGGCGAGTTGTCTTTAGATGGCACCTTGCAACCTGTCAAAGGAGCTTTGCCTATTGCAATTCAAGCGCGAAAAGAAGGGTTTAAAGGCTTGATTTTACCTCAACAAAATGCCCGCGAAGCGGCTATCGTGAACGATTTGGAGGTGTATGGAATGACGCATCTGCAAGATGTGATAGCGTTTTTCAACGGCACACTGAAAATAGAACCCACCGTAGTAGATACGCGCCGTGAGTTTTACGAAAATCTCAAAAACAGCCCTTTGGATTTTTCGGAAGTAAAAGGGCAGCAAAACATCAAACGCGCCCTTGAAATATCTGCCGCCGGTGGGCACAACGTTATTTTGATAGGACCTCCGGGAGCCGGCAAAACGATGCTCGCCAAACGCCTACCCTCCATTTTGCCGCCACTTACTCTGCACGAAGCCTTGGAAACCACCAAAATACACTCGGTTGCGGGTAAATTACAGCAAGAATCGGCTTTGGTAACAGTGCGCCCTTTTCGTTCGCCGCACCACACGGTAAGCGATGTAGCATTAGTAGGCGGCGGCAATATTCCGCAGCCCGGCGAAATATCTTTGGCACACAACGGCGTATTGTTTCTTGACGAGCTGCCCGAGTTCAAGCGCACCGTACTGGAAGTGTTGCGTCAGCCGATGGAAGAACGGCGCATCAGCATTTCGCGGGCAAAATTTACAGTAGATTATCCGGCGAGTTTTATGCTCGTAGCCTCCATGAATCCCTGCCCTTGTGGTTATTTCAATCACCCCGAAAAAGAATGTGTATGTGCGCCGGGAGTGGTACAAAAATATCTGAATAAAATTTCGGGACCCTTGTTAGACAGAATAGACCTGCATGTGGAAGTAACACCTGTTCCTTTCAGCGAGTTGGCATCATCGCAGGAGGGCGAGCACAGCGAACCTATCCGCGAGCGTGTGGTGGCGGCGCGGCAGATGCAATTGGAGCGGTATCAATCCGAAAAAGCCATGTATTGCAATGCACAAATGGGCAGCAAAGAAATAAAAGAATATTGCGGGATTACGGCGGCAGGGCAAACACTTTTGAAAGCGGCAATGGAAAAATTAGGATTATCGGCACGCGCCTACGACCGTATTTTGAAAGTGAGCCGCACCATAGCCGATTTAACACAAAGCGAAGACATTAAAATAGAACATCTTGCCGAAGCCATTCATTTTCGCAGTTTAGACCGCGAAGGCTGGGCATCTTAACCAAAGATGTGATATGGGATAAAATTTTTATATATATAAATGTAATAAAAATGATGGAACACACAAAAGGAGTTTATTATAAAGATTATTTGCGTTTAGATGATGTTTTGAACGCACAATTTCCTGAAAGCGAACTGATAGAGCGCGAAGCACATGATGAGATGTTGTTTATCATCATTCATCAAACCTACGAAATGTGGTTTAAGCAAATACGCCACGAATTGGGTTCGGTAATGAAGATATTTGCGCACCCTATTGCCGAAAACAGCCCCGACCTGCCAACGGCTTTGCATCGCTTGCAGCGTATTGTAACAATATTAGATATATTGGTGCAGCAGATTTCTATTTTGGAAACCATGACACCTTTAGACTTTTTGGATTTTCGCAACTTACTGCGTCCGGCATCAGGATTTCAGAGTTTGCAATTCAAGATAGTAGAGAGCAGTTTGGGATTAAAAATGGAACATCGTGTGGGCAGGGAATATTTTTTAAGTCAGTTGCGCCCCGAAGATGCCCAAATTATCCGTGATTTAGACCAGCAGCCGTCTTTATTATATTTAATCAATAATTGGTTGGAGCGCATGCCATTTTTTGATGAAGCGAAATTCTGGAAAAATTATCACCCCATTTTTAAAGAAGAAAACAACAACGGTTTGCATGCTTTTTGGAATGATTACCGCCAATTATATGCAAAAAGTTTGGTAGAAGGCGAGCGCAACAATCTGGAATTTTTTGATCAGGTATTTTTGATAGAAAATGATACAACTACCCCACAAATGAGTGCAGATGCCTGTCGTTCAGCGTTGTTTATTATGCTCTACCGCGATTATCCTCTGTTGCAAGTGCCGTATCGTCTGTTGAATACACTGTTGGATATAGATGAAAAATTAGCAACTTGGCGTTTCAGGCATGTGGCAATGGTACAGCGCACCATCGGCACGCGCATGGGTACGGGCGGCAGCACAGGAGCGGGTTATCTGCGGGGAGCATTAGACAAGCACTATATATTTTCCGAAATCACGCAGCTTACGAGTTTTATGATTGAACGCCGCAATTTGCCGATATTGAGTGCGGAATTGCAGCAGGAGTTGGGATTTTTTGTAAAATAGAAGTAGAAAAAAGCAACAGAACAATTCCAAATTTTTTCAAAAAAACAAAGAATAGATTGGAGCATCAATGAGTATTATTGTGCTGCAATCCATTTTTGAGGATTGAGTTTATTCGTACCTTTCCAGATTTCCAAATGCAATTCGGTTTCGTTGTCTTCATTGGTAAAAACAACACCGATACTTTGTTTTGCCTTTACTTCATCTCCTTTATTTACGAATACCTCTTTTAAGTTGGTATATACGGTAAAATACTGCCCGTGCTTGATGATTACCGCCGTTTGAAAGCCCGGACTATGCAGAATATTGCTCACCGTGCCGGAAAAAATAGCACGCACTTCGCTGTTGGGTTGGGTGGCGATATCAATACCGTTGTTGGTGGTATAAACATTTTTGACCAAAGGGTGCATATTTCTGCCGAAAGTTCCGGCGATATAACCTTGTTGTACAGGCCAGGGCAATTTTCCCTGATTTTTGCTAAAATCAGCCGAGAGGCGTTCTACGGCAATGTTGGGAGCAGCACCGACAGCCGAGCCACTGCCTTTGCGAGTTTCGGTAGCAGCGAGTTCGCGGCGGATAATATCGCGGATTTGATCATCTAATCGTTTGACGGCTTTTTCTTTTTCTTTTATTTTTTTTCTCAAATCGCTTTCTTCATTGCCCAATTCTTTCACCAAGTTATCCTGCCGTTTTTTGGAAAGGCGCAGTTGTTCAGATTCTTGCTGGTGGTCTTGCAGCAGCGAAGCACTTTTCACTCGGTTATCATTGAGTTCGGCAACTTTCGCTTTTTTTTCTTCGCTCACTTTGATCATTTCGTTCACCCTTTGTTGGCGGTAATCATTGAGGCGGCGAATATATTGGAGTCGGCGGTAGGCATCATTAAAAGATTCGGCAGAGAGCAAAAAAGCCAAAAAGCTGTGAGTTTTATGCACTTTATAAGCAAAGCGCACCATATCTGCATAATTATTGCGCAATTGAACAGTGCCACTGTCTATTTCGGCAAGGGAGCGTTCAAGCGCAAGTATTTCCGCATTGGTATTATTGAGTTGCTGATTAATATTCTGAACAAGGCGTTCGCGGTCTTTGAGTTGTTTGGATAGTACGGAAAGTTCGCTGAGAGAGTTTTTTTTCTTTTGGCTGATTTCCTCCAACAATTTACTGCTTTGTTCTATTTCTTTAGCGAGGCGTTTTTTTTCATTTTCCAAATTTTTCTTGGAACTGCCATCTTGTTGGGCGGCAATAGCACCTGCCACCATCACAAGCAGCAGGCAAACATACAAAGCATATTTTTTCACCCTAAACATTTTTTTACCAAAAAAAATAACGACACAAAGAAACAAAAATTATTGTGTATCAATGGTTTGAAAATAAAAAAACCGTTCTTGTTTTAAGAGAACGGTTTATAAAGAAAAAATGCTCAAGTGTGCCCAGAACAAGACTCGAACTTGCATGCCCTTGCGAGCACTACCCCCTCAAGATAGCGTGTCTACCAATTTCACCATCTGGGCAAAATGTACAACTATATAAAAATAGCGGTGCAAAGATAATACAATTATGAGGTTGTACAAAACATTGCGGGCTTATTTTTTTATAAATAAAGGATAACGACCGACTGTTTTAGTCCCAAAACATACGATTGTCAAGTTGGGCGTGTATTTTTTCGCCTTGTCGGGTACTGTATATTACCGCTTTCAGGAGTGCATCGCGCATCAAAAAATTATAACTTTGGCGCGGTAAGCCCTGCAAAAAGAAACATTTATCGCCACCATTGGCTATATAATCGCTCACCAGCACAGTATAAGTACGATTACCGCGCACCGCTTCTTTGTTGATGGATACATTGATGAGGGTGTTATTATCTTTATCCATTATTGCGGATACTTCTTTGGATACAGGCCAGCCGCCGTTGGCAGCAATATGTTGAAAAAACTGAATTACCTGCGCACTGTCCAAAGTAACTGTGGTGAGGGCGTTGTCAAAAGGCATTAGTTCATAAATACGCCCAATAGTAACAGAGCCGCGCAATTCGGGAATCCGCAAACCACCTTTATTAATAACACAAAAATCAATGGGTTCGTTGGTTTTTTCTTTCATCATCAGCATCATTGCATCGCAAGCCCAATTGCCCAAAGTGCTTTCAGGTGCACTGCGCGAATGTGTGAGTGCGCCGTCCACTTCGCCAATAACCACGTCCATTTGTTTTGAAATATCAGCTTTGTAAGGCGCAATAAAAGCCGCCATTGCCGAGTCTTCGGGCAGCAGCTCCATGTGGTAGCTGCCGATGCGGGCAACGATTGCCGAATCGGTGGGCAGCGTATCGGAATAAATGATTTGCGGTGTGCTGTAAGCCGCCTGATTTACATAATAGCCGCTATAACAAGCCTGCAAGCAAGTAATGAGGGGCAAGAATACACCGACAATTTTTATCCATTGCTTACTACATAATTTACTCAGCATAATTTTTCACCAAAAAAATGATAATAAACAAAGTTAGCTTTTTTTTGAAAGTATATTGATAAACAGGCGGTTAATTTTTTTTATAATTGTTCATCTTTAAGTCGCAACAAGGCGGCTTGTAGGCGGAGTTGTTGTTGATTATTTTCGTAAAGGGTAGGCGGTGCAACACGCTCCTGACAATCGTGCAGCGGACAATTTTCGCAATTTTGGTTTACAACGACCCGTTGAATGTGGGGGTCTTGCACAAAAGCGGCTTTTTTCGCCAGTTCTTCATTGATGCGCAGCCCGATAGTGACGCTGGAATTGAGCAATGGCGTAGGATCCATAGCACGCGCCACCGACAAGCACCAATATTCATTGCCGCTGTCCAAAAACACAGAGCGTTGAACCAAAATTGCCGGAGCAGCACTGCCCTGTTGTTGTTGGGTATTGAGCAATTGGAGGGATTGGAGCGCACTCCATCGGCGGCAATAATGCAACAGCGTTTCGTTGCTGTGCGATTGCGGGGCATCTTGGCTCAGGTGCAATTCTTTGGTGAGGTCGTAGCCATCGTTGCCGCCATCGCGATTTTGCTGAAAGCGGAGTAAAAATAAATCTTTGATATTGAAAAATTTGGGCAAAATATTCGTAAGCCGAAACAAAAACAATTCTGCCGAAACGGGATATTTTGCCAGAAGTTCAAAAAAATCATCAGCATTCCATGTACGATGCGCCAGCCAACGCTCAATATCGGGCAGCAGCCTTTCGCGGGGAATGAGCAGAGCCGCCGTACAATACGAAGCCTTAAAATGATTAATGAGGTGTTCAAAAGAAGGCACTTGTACCATCACCGAAGTAGTGGGGCGTTCTTTGGCTTTTAAAACATTAAAAGTAATTTCTCTGCCGATAATAAAAGCCTTTTGCGATTCATTGAGGCGAGGGTGGAGGAGGAGGCGGTTTTTTTCGGGCAAAAACACATAGCGAATGGCGGTAAGTTCGGGGTGGGTTTCGAGCGAAAAGTAACTGATATAGCAGGCAAATTTCTGACGCAGCAAATTTTCAAAAAATTCGTAGCTGAGGTGCAGCGTATCCACTTTATATTTTTTGATAAAAAACTGCACACCTTCTTCGAGTTCTTCAAAATAATTGTCGTGCAATTCCTGATAGCTGCGCAGGGCGGCGAAATAAAAATATTCTTTTTGGAGGTCGTAGGTGCGGGCAATTTCGGTGATAGTGCCGATAAATGCGCTGAATTTTACGGGTTCGTTGCTCATCCACTCCACCATTTTGCCAAAATCCAAACCAAACAAATACAAAGGCAGGTCGCTGATGATATTAGAAGTGAGCAAATTCCCGAGTCGTTGTAATTTGGGAGGCAGTTGCAATGATACAAGTGCATCGTAGCTGCTGTCGAGGGCGCGGGCAAGGGCGACAATTTTGTCGGTTTTGGGATATTTTTTGCCGCGTTCAATTTCATTAAGATAAGAAATCGACAGTCCCGAACTTTTGGATAGCATCAGCAGCGACAAATTTTTGCTTTCGCGCAGATGCTTTATTTTTAAACCAAAAATAATTTTGATATTATTTTCTCTAATCACAGGCAAAGTAAAAGAATAAAATAAGAGATGAAGAAAGACAAAGATACACTAAAAGCAGATTTTGCGAAAATTCGCCCTAAGCGAAAATAAAATTATTGCTGTGCAACATACAAATCTGCAAATGATACATACAAGCACAGAAAATAAATAATAGCTTATAAAATATATATAATTTTGCAGTAAAATCGAAAAAATGCACCAATTAACAAAAACATATACACGATTATGCTCATTGCAGGCTTGCTGTTTGTAGCGGGAGCTTGCAAAGAAATGGAAGCACCGCAGCAAAAAGCACATTTAGAAATACTAACGCACAGCGGCAAAATACAGAAGGATAAATTTTATACACAAAACGAAATAACGAACACCGGCAAGCAAGCCGCCGACAGTATTCGGGTGCGCTTGTTGTGTTTGATAAAAGACAGTATTGTGAGTTCGTTGCCTTGCGAGCAAACCAGCCACATTAAAGACTCTAATCATAACTTGAGCAGTTATAAAGAAGTAAATTTAGTATTGCCGAAATTAGAGTCTCAAAAAAAATTAGAAGTATATGTTTATTCGGACACAGCCGAGTATATAGGCATGGTAACGATGCTGAAATCCCGCAAAGGCACGCGCAGCGACTATATTCCGCGCATAGAAGAAGTAGAAGCCGCCAACGCCCGCATTGAGTACTTGCGCGAAAGAAGTTTACGCTCCAATGGTCGTTGAAATACGAGTTATAATTGGTTGAGATATAAAAATATTTATAAAAAACATTGCAACATTGTAGGTTTTTAATAAATTTGTGTAAAGACAATCATTTTCAACAGCAGTAAATAACAATTAAGCAATTATGAGAACGCTAAACAAAGTAATGATTATTGGCAGATTAGGTCAAGATCCCCGAGTGAAATATTTGGAAAATGGCGTATTGAAAGCTACCTTTCCGGTGGCTACCGATGAGTCGTTCAGAAACAAAGCCGGCGAGAAAGTGGAAATTACCGAGTGGCACAATATTGTAGTGTGGCGTAATTTGGCATCTATTGCGGAAAAATTTTTAAAAAAAGGAAGTTTGGTATTTATTGAGGGGCGGTTGAAATCGCGTTCGTGGAAAGACGAAAACGGACACGACCGCCACATCACAGAGATAGAGGCTTTGGATTTGAGTATGTTGGAGCGTCGTCCGTTTGAAGACCGCAGCAATAGCCGCCGCGAAGAAATAGACGATTTGCCGCAAGCTCCCGACTCCGATGATTTACCGTTTTAGTAAATAAAAAAAGTTTGCCGCAAAAGCAGACAGCATCATAATAATAAAATTTAAATATCACAGCCGTTATTTTAAAATAACAAAATGCTGGTATATAATTTGTGCAAACCTTTTTAATAACAAAAAAGGAATACTATTTTTTTAATTAAAAGCAGAACGATTGGATAGTTGTAGCAGTACAGATAATTATTACTCCCTCGACGAGCCTCCGCTGTACAAGAGCCGTGTTTTTATCTTTATTTATATATTGTTTCCCCATACACTTGCATTTAGCGGAATAGCCGTTTTGTTGAGCATTGTGTTATTATGGCTGAGTGTGCGCCTCTCTGCAATAGAAGCCGCCTTTGCACAAGTATTGGTACAGCAGCCCGAAGAATGGCTCATCAATATTAGCGGCTCTAAGCGATTGCAACATTTATTGGCAGCACCGCGTCCGGTATATTTTGCATTATACACCCTCCGGCATTTGTGCCAAACCACCGCATATATCCTCATCATCTATTTATTGCACCATTACACCGCCGACTTGCTATATCCATTTGCATTTTGGGCAATAGTATGGCTGATAGGTCTGTGTTTGATGTGGTTGGTAGTATTATTACCGAAGCATTATGCCGTTTTAAAAGCCCCTTCTACGGTACTCCGCCACGAAGCACTTATAGATAATCTTACCCGTTTTACACAACCTTTATACAAATTATTGCCACAAGAAAGTATAGTATATAATACATCGGGCGGCAGCCAGCTGCAATCGTTTCCGGCAAAAAACAATTCAACGGAAACCACCACACAAAAAAACGACACTATCGGCAACAGCAGCACGGGAATCAATTATTTGCGCAGCGAAAAAAGTCTGTTGGCGAAGGTGGCGAGCTTTTCATTAATATCTGTAAAAAAAATAATGCGCCAACGCCGCGATGTTTTTGCGATAGAAGCCACGGTGAGTTTCAACGAATTACTACAGTCGCTGCAAGATTCAGGCTACTCGCGCGTACCTGTATATCAAGAAGATATAGACCACATTATCGGTATTATCGTAGCCAAAGATGTATTATTGCACAGCACACAAACACAAGGCAAACATTTTAATTGGCATACGCTGTTGCGCAAGCCGATGTTTGTACCCGAAAATAAAAAAATAGATGACCTGCTCAACGAATTTCGGCGCACCCACCACCATATAGCCATAGTAGTAGATGAATACGGTGGTACGGCGGGCATTATTACGATGGAGGATATATTAGAAGAATTGGTAGGCGATATTTATGACGAAACCGACCAAGATGATGAGCATCACGCGCACCGTGCCGAACAAATCAATGCGACTACTTGGGTTTTTGAAGGAAAGATAGGCTTAGATGAAATGTACGACTTATTGGAAATAGACAAAAACCTATTTGCCGAAGTAAGCGGCGATGTCAATACTTTGGCGGGTATGATTTTGAATATTGTGGGTGATTTTCCTGAAAAAGACAAAGAATTTTCATATAAAAATCTACATTTTACCGTATTGGCACTCGCCGAAAATCTCATAGAGCAAGTGCAAGTGCGTATAGCAGATTAGTGCTGATATGTAATAAAACAGCCCGAAAAGTGCATACTTTTCGGGCTGTTTTATTTTTATTTATACCATCATTTTTTTATTCCACTACAAAATGACGTTTTATAAATTGATGTGCATTACGCACCATCAACACATAACTGCCTGCTGCCAAATGGCTAATATCTAATTGTTCGGTAATAGCACCTGTATTTTCAACAGACTGTTGCAGCACTGATTTTCCTAACATATCATATATAGCTATTGTACAATTTTTATCTGCGCCATTATTCCATTGTACAAATAAATGATTTTTTGTAGGATTAGGATACACATTCAAATCGCCGATAGCAGGTATGGGGTCATTGATACCTACATAGGTACATTCATCGGGGGCAGCATTGCTGATAACGATATTGGCGGAATACTGCACCAAGCAGTTGGCAGCCACACCCGTATTAGAAATAGAAAGCGTAACAGTATAAGTTCCTGCCGCAGTATAAGTATGGGTAGGGTTCTGAACACTGGGCAACAAAGTTCCATCGCCGAAATCCCATAACCAATCAGTAGCATTGGCAGTATTATCTTTAAACTGAATAGGCACGTTGGGTTTGCCGCTTCGCAAATGCCTACATTCGGATACAATACATTCAAATTAAGGGTTTCGGTAGCAGTGGCATCTCCAAAGCTGTTGGTAACAGTGAGCGTGACGGTATAAGTGCCGCTTTCGGTATATTGATGAGTAGGGGCAGGATTAGAAGAAGTAGAGCCATCGCCAAAATTCCAGGAATAGGTAGAAGCCAATGTTGATTGATTGTTGAATACTACCAAACCGCTGCATACTGCCGTAGGGGTTGCAGTGAAAGCCGCCGTAGGGGGAGCTTCGGGTTGCTGGCAGGCAAAATTGAGTTTAAAACCGCAAAGCTGCCGCCATTAACAGCTGTTTTTTCGCGTAAAGTAAACGAAGGACCTGTGATAGTAATTGTACCGCCGGCAGGCAAAGAAGTGCCGCTATAAGCACCCACCAAAGCACTTGGAATAGCTTGCGTGCCTTCGTACACATACAAAGTATCAAAACCAAGCTCATAGTTGAATTGAGTAAAAGTGAGCACCATAGCAGTAGCACCAAGAGCAGTAACAGAGAGTGTTCCATTGGAATTATTGGCATAATTGCCGTCTGCTCCGCCACTGTCATACAAAGAACCATTACAGCCCTGCACACTTTGAGAGCCGTTCCAAGTAATAGGTTTATCAATACAGTATAAATCTACTTCAATATAATCCTGTAAAATAAGTGTATCTGCTCCCAATTCGTTAGAAGCAACGAGTGTAACAGTATATGTACCATTTTCGGTATAAACGTGGGTAGGATTTTGTGCAGTAGAAGTAGTACCATCACCAAAATTCCACAACCAGGAAGTAGGCACATTCACAGATTGGTCGGTGAACTGAACAGTAATATCCGTTCCGCATACATCGGTATTGTTGGCATTGAAGCTCGCTTGTGGAAAAGCAATGACCTGCAACGTAACAGGAACATTGATAGTAGGATTGAGAGGATCGTTGGTGGAAATTACTAAAACATAATCATATACACCTGCGGTCATACCTGTAGCATCAAAAGCGAGTGTCACCGTACTTTGTCCGTTAGGAGCTACATTACCGCCCTGTGTACTGAAATCTAAATAAGTAGGGTTATTGGCAGGCATATCGAACTCCAGATTTCCGGCTCCGGTATTGGCAACCACAAAACTTTCAATTCCGCTTTGTCCGGCTTGCAACACGATGTTGATACCATCAGTGGCACTCACGGAAGCACTGGGTGCGGGTTGTCCTGCTCCCTGCAAATTGACGGTAATATTCCCATCTTGTGAGTTATTCACCAAAATCATTTGAGTATCCCAGTCGCCCACATTATTTGGCGAAAAAGTAACGGTAATGGTAGCAGTTTCATTGGGGTCGAGGGTTAAATTAGAAGGAGAGACTTCATAATGTGCATTTCCTATCTGAATAGAACTAATCACCAAATCATCAGTACCGCCTTCATTACTGACGGTAAAAGTGAGCGTATTTTCCAAACCGACCAAGATACTGCCGAAATCAAGTGTATTTTGAGAAACATTAATTTGGGGTATGCCAATAACAGTGAGTGTCACCGGAATAGAAATAGTAGGAGTTAAAGGGTCGTTGGAGGCAATAACGAGCGTAGTTTCGTAAATACCACCCAGCAAATTAGTTGCATCAAAATTAATTACAACTTCCTGCGAACCGGTAGGAAAATCCAACTCACCCTGTGTGGGACTAAAAGTAACCCACAAATCGGAAGGATTAAGCGTAGGACTTCCTAAATCAACAGTGAGTTTTGTACCTTCAAAGCCGCTATCTCCATCAGAAGGAGCAAACGTGCCACTATCAACTACTTCCATCGTAGTGGCATCTAAAACTTCATACGAAGTCAAGCCACCATCACCAAAAGAATCCCACAATTCCAAAGTATAATTTTCGCCACTCGAAAGCCCCATCAACGATTCAGTATAATCGGTCAGAACATCCGTATAATTACCCGGAATACTTTCTGCCAATAAATTGCCTTCGGAATCAAATAATTGCCAATAAAATTCGGTAGGATAATTATCAGTAGTAAAATTAAGAATAAATCCTGTATTGGCAGACACCAAATTGGCACTGATATTATATTCTAAATATCCGGCTCCGGGATTATTCAGCGTAAGTGTAGTGCTGCCGGTTTCGCCTACATTTAGTGTATAATTAATAGCAGCAGGGCTAACGGAAGAAACCGGTGCGCCTGTGGCATTTGCGTTAAGATACACAGTGATAGGCTCGTCATTATTTTCAATAATTAAGGGCACATTATTGTGAGTAAAAATTTCGGTAGGAGCAAAAGTAACATCTATTGTATAGGAAAAACCCGGATATAAATAAAAATCGTCCACATCAGTTGTAAACTGATTGTCACCGATAGTGATGCCTGTAACAAAAAGGGTATCGCTGCCTGTATTATATATGGTAAATTCTTCAGTAGCGGAGGTATATTGAATAACATTGCCAAAATCTAAGGAATTATCAGAAACAGAAATTTGCGGCATACCGATAATTACCAAAATACAAGGCACTTGAATTACAGGATTAGCGGGGTCGTTGGTATAAATTTGTAAAGTAACATTATAAGTTCCGGCGGGTTTTCCGGTAGCATCAAACAACAACTCTATTTGTTGCGAACTGTTGGCATTGATATTTCCGGTTTCAGGATTTACAAACAGCCATTGTGTTTGTTCATTGCCGGCAGTCCACGAAATGGCATTAGCCAAAATTTGCTCCATATCATCATTATAAAAATAATAATTAAAGGATAAATAAACCACTTTACCTGCTCCTGCCTCGCGATAGGATACCAAAAGCGTACTCTGAAAATTCAATACATTCTGAATATCATTATTGGTAAAGTTATAGGGAATAACGCCCGATTTTCCGTAAAATGAAGTATTCACATCTTGCAGCAAGGGGTGTTCATTATTTTCCGTTAAAATAAGCGGATTGAACAAATAAGCTCCCGCATTACCATTTAACAATCCCGATTGCCTAATAGCATCGCCACTGCTGTCGCCAGTAAAAATAACAGAGCCGCCGTTTTCTACAAAAGTTTGCAATACTTCCTGAAAATCTTCAAAAATATCCTCATTTATATCATCTTCACGTCCGGGTACTAATAAAATTTGTGTATTAGCCAATAAACTCTCCAACTCATTGGCATTTTGAGTAGAAGTTTCGGTATAATTTAAAGTGCCGAAATTGTCCTGCAAAATATGGAGTGTATTTTGATATTGTTTTTCATCATCGGCACTAAAGCCTCCCCAATTATACACCAACACCGAAATAACACCCGCAAAACTTTCATCAGCACCCTGAATATCATAGCTGAGTAATCCGCCGCCGCCCGCATTGATAGTGAGCGTTTCGGTGGTAGTTTCGCCGGACTCCAAAGTCACGAAAAACGAAGCCGGACTATAACTGAGCAGAGTAGGCGAAGGTAAAACCGTCACCACCTGCGAAAAGGCATTGCTGTTGCCTTCGCAATTAGTACTCACAAGCGTCACCGTAAAATCGCCCACACCGGTATAAGCGTGCTGCGGATTTTGTTCAGTGGAAATAGTGCCGTCACCAAAATTCCAAAGCCACTCACCCGGATTATTGCTGCTTTCATCATTAAACTGAACAGGTGTATTAAAAGCAAAAGGGCTACTTTGGGCGGTGCTGAAAGCAGCCACAGGCGGTACATTTTCTGCTGCCACCTCCCATTCCATCGCAAAGCCATCATAAGAATTAAAATTACCGTTGTACGAAACAAACTCTACCGTGATGGCATCTTCCACCACAAAAGCAGTATTCAAAGGAGGGATACCATTGGCAGGAATTTCCGTAAAAACAGGATTGGCAGTACCCACACCTTTATAAACTCTTACACCCGCTCCCTGCAAACCAAAACCAAAATCCATAATACCCTCTAAATTTACGTCAGTAAACCGGAATTGTATAGTAGCACCGGGAGGGTCAATAATATAAATAGATGAAACAGGCTCAAAAGGATAAGGCTCACTGCCACCCGGGTCTAATAATGTGCCTTTACAAGATTGAGTAGTGGCTTCACCGCTCACAGGCATTATTTCCTGAAAGCAAAAACTGGCTTCGCTGTCAAAAGCGAAAGGCATACTATACGAGCCGCAAACATCTTCTTGGCAAGCGGTCAATGTCACGGTATAATTTCCTTCAGTAGTATAAGTATGAGTAGGGTTTTGAGCCGTAGAAGTCGTACCATCGCCGAAATTCCACAGCCACGAATCGGGTGCATTGCACGAGTAATCCGTAAAACTCACCGAGCCGTTGCAACTCATCGGCGAATCGGCTGCAAAAAACACATCTTCTACACCATCAGCAACTACAGGCGTAACCTCTATCGCAAAACCCTCACCGGATATTTGGTTAAACTCAAAAGAATTAAATACAAATGATACAATATTGGAGGTAGAGGAAACCACTATGGTGTTTAAGTTGGGTTCAAATCCAGAGCCAAAATTTGCGATAGAAGCCCCCATCGTGTTATCTCCATCATAAATTTGTAAACTCGAAAAAAAATCATCAGCCAAATCAAACGCCGTAAAAGAAACCGTAAAATACAAAGCACCGGGAGCCGACACCGTCACAGTTCCAGAAGAAGGCGCATAATTATCCTCTGCGCCGCCATTATCATACAAAATAATCATATCACACGCCTCTATTTCCAACGTTTCATCATTTAGCGGAAAATCATAGCTTACTTGAGCACAAAGCCTCCCTTGTATAAAAGCTAAAAAAAGAATAAACAGTAAAAATCGTTTCATAACAATAAAACTTAGAAAATAATAAAATTATTTAAAATAAAATATATTAAATACCTGAAAATAAATAAGCTAATATATATACAAAAAACAAAATAAACTAAACAACACCCACAAAAAGACAGTATATTAAAGATTATTTAAACAAAGAAACAAATAAACATCACTGTAATATAACTAAATAAAAAATTCAAATGATATTTTTTCAAAAATAAGCAAGTTCTTATAAAAGATGGAATATTCTGCTAACTTTGTCAAAAAAAAGCAAGAACTTATAAAAAATGCCCCCCCTGAGTGCAGTAATTATCACCCACAATGAGGCACACAACATTACACGCTGTTTAGATTCATTGCAAGGAATAGCAGATGAAGTCATAATAATAGACAGTTTTTCCACCGACACCACCACCACTATATGCCAACAATACGGGGCTAAAGTAATCCAAAGAAAATGGGAGGGTTATACCGCTGCCAAAAACTACGGCAACCACATCGCCCGCCACGATTATATCCTCTCCTTAGATGCCGACGAAACTTTATCAGACGAATTAAAACAATCCATATTATCGGCAAAACAAAACTTTTCCAAAGATGCCTATTGTTTCAATCGCTGCACCAACTACTGCGGCACTTGGATACGGCACAGTGCGTGGTATCCCGACACCAAACTCCGACTTTGGAACAAACAAAAAGGCACTTGGCAAGGCAATATTCACGAGTCAGTACAAATGCAACCGCTCACCACCCTGCAAAAACTCAAAGGAGATCTACTCCACTACAGCTACAACAACATTGCACAACACGCCCAAAAGATAAATAATTTCACCACATTAATGGCAGCCGATGACTTTCAAAAAGGCAAAAAAAGCTCCATCACGCATATCCTCATCAAACCACTCTTTAAGTTTTTCACCGATTACATTATAAAAAGAGGTTTTTTAGACGGACTGGCAGGCTTTCAAATATGTATTCTATCATCATATTCATCATTCCTCCGGCAATCAAAGCTATTGGAGATGATTATTGTGGAAAAAGAAAGTAAAAAAAGGAGTACATAAAACATTGAAAATCAGTCAAAAAATAGTCATTTTAAAAAAACAATAAAAATAATTGCAAAAAAATTTGGAGAATAGAAAATAAGGTCATTATCTTTGCACTCGCTTTCAAGGAAAACAACGTTTGACAAAAAGGGCGTTGATAATAAAAAGGAAGCGAAAAGAGACCCCCTTCAGCGGAGCGGCGATGTGAGTTGCCCACCTCAGCGAAGAAGCGAAAAGAAGAATTGGGCTGCGAGATAAACAAGAGCAGTCGGGGTTGTGAAAAGTTCATTG